>NZ_BAUA01000069.1 GCF_000710915.1 Nocardia brasiliensis IFM 10847 | reverse complement strand
GACCGAGAGGTGCCAGCCGGTGTCGTTGTCGACCGAGCGGTTCTTGTCCGCGACCAGATCAGCCGTACTCGTCCCGGTCGCCGCCCACACCAGCGCGCCCAGAGTCAGCCCACCGGCCCACAACCGACACCCGTGACGAGATCCCAGTGACGTCGATGCCATCGCGGCGCCCCCCTTCCCAAGTTCCTACTACGAGGTAGATCCCAGGAACAGAACACCGCATCAGCAAATATTTGGCAACCCGATGGTCTGCTGGCAATATCCCCCAGTGAGCGGCCGTTCGCCTGCCGTTCGCTGGGGCCTTGCTGGTAGCGATAGCAAATGGCGCACGTTCCCCCAAAATTTGTGAGGTCGGGCACGCTCGTTTCGTAACCAATGCCCCAGACGGAACAAGGTGACGCGTATCCGGGCAAGCTACTATCAGCCACTCTATGGCCAGCACAGCAATTGCGGTCGCCGCTGGCGGCGGCGGTGACATCGTCACGGCGTCGGTTCTCGCCGCAAAGCTTCGACACCAGTTCGACGTGGTCGCTCTCATGAGCTATTCCTGGGACCGGCTGGTCGTCGACCCCACTCCCGGGCCGCGAACGCACGGCGACTTCGACGGCCTGATCCGACATCACGACCTGGTTGCCGAGGTGACCGCGTCGGCGCGCCTCCGCGGTCCCGGCCAGTCGACACTGCCGCAGCTTGTTACCTACTTGGCGCACCCTTTGCTGCTGATGGATCCAGCCGACGGTTCGATCGGACTCTCGGCCCAGTTCCGCGCTGCCTGCCAACTGTTCGGCGCACACGCGCTGATCATCATCGACATCGGCGGTGATGTCCTCGCCGAGGGACACGAGGCCGGCCTGCGTAGCCCGTTGGCCGATTCGCTCACGCTGGCCGCAGCCGAACAGTCGGACCTGCCGCTTCACCTGCGGATCGCCGGTGTCGGCCTCGACGGAGAGCTCGCGCCACCCAACTCCGCACACTGTTAGACCGATACCAGTCGACGGCGATCACCGAGCTGAATACCGGGGACGTGTCGGTAGTCGCTGAAGTGTGGAACTGGCATCCCTCCGAGGCCAACGGACTTCTATGCGCCGCCGCCCGAGGATGGCGTGGCGTCGCCGAAACGCAACGTGACGCGCTCATCAGCATCACCGATGACGCAACGAGGGTGTACGAAGTCGACGCCCTTGAAGTAGCCGCGCCCTCTCTCGCCGCCGACCTGTCCGGCAGTCCTTCACTGGAACTCGCCGAGCAAACCATCCGGGACCGTCGCGGCTACAGCGATATCGGGCTACCGGTCAAGGATTCGACAAGGCGTCGAGGCAACGGGTGTAGGCGGTGAGATCCTCGCCCGCGCCACTGCGGCGCCACCGCATTCGCGACCACCGCTGCATCGATGAGCGGTCATGTCGATTGTCATCGTCGTGCGATGGTCCAGTGGCAGGCCGGCGGACCTGCTCTTTCCCTCAGCCGGGAGCCTGATGGATTGGCTGTGCGGCACCCGGCGGGCACTAACGTTCCAGATTCTTCTGCGGGACAAGGGAGAGGCGGGATTCATCCTTCTGCGCTCGCGGATCCAACCCTCGATCGACGAAGCCTACGAGGGCGCGAAAGCACTCCTGGCCGCGATGTGAGTCCGCCCGGCGGGTGGGCTCACCCTTCGAGACCGCGCGAGGAATGTGAACGCCCGACCCTCGTCATTCGTCGCCTCGGCGTGGTTATGTGAATCGCGACCTGCGGATCTTCGACTCGGATCGGGGGTGTTCGCAGAACTGCCACATCTGATCATTTGCGAGAAGGGCGCTAGCGAGACCTACCCGACGAACGGGGATGCCCGAGCCATGGCTTTCGATGTACCGCTTCGTTGCGAGTAGCGTGCGTTGCTGTAGCCCGGACCCGCCGGGTGATTACGTCAATGGGGCTGGAATATCTTTAGGGTGGCTTAAGGTTGGCGGGCGACCGAGCTGAAGGTTGTCCGCGATCTACCGGGCCTGGCCCATGTCGGGAGGATTGTGTGTCCCCGGCGCGGTGGGCAACGATTCGCGTGATGTCTTGACGGTGGTTGCCAGCGCAGGTACCGGCACAGTAGCTGCGATAACGGACCGCGCGGCACCCAACATTAGACGGTGTCAATTCGACGCTGTGCCGCTGGATCGAAAGCTACTGTTCCGTCAACGGGTATCCGTTTCGCCGAGCTAGAGCATCGACCGGATTCCTGGAAGCGATCTATCGAACCTCTTGTGGCAGATCAACATTCGGTTGATTTCGCGCTGCGGCGAAGTTTCCGTGAGCTGGTCTCGGCAGTGCCCGTGAATGAATTCGGTGGGTGAACCAGTGTCGGCTTCAGCATCATCTCCGATCGCGATCATCGGAATAGGCTGCCGGTTCCCCGGTGGCGTCGGTTCCCCTGCCGAGCTGTGGCGTCTCGCGGCGGCGGCTAGGTCGACGGTCGGCCCCATCCCGCTGGACCGCTGGGATGCCGCTCGGATGGCGTCGATCCACGACCCCGATCTGGCAGCCCGTACCTCACGTGGTTGTTTCCTCGACGGAGATGTGTGGGCATGGGATCCACAGGCACTCTCGGTCGCCCCTACCGAACAGGCCTGGGTGGACCCGCAATTTCGAGTGCTCACGGAAGTGGCTTGGGAGGCAGTGGAACACTCGGGCATTCCCGTCGAAAACCTCCGGGGTACCCGCACCGGTGTCTACATGGGCACCTACGCACCGGACAATCTGTTCCGGGACGCGCATCCAGCGGAGGACGCCCCCAATCCTGCCTACCTGTTCGGGAACTTCACCGCCTCCGCGGCCGGTCGCGTCGCCTTCGCCATGGACCTGCGCGGCCCGTCCATGGTCATCAGTACGCACTGTTCGTCGGGACTGGTTGCCCTCGACACCGCTTGCGGCGCTCTGACTCTCGGAGACTGTGACGTGGCGCTCGCCGGCGCGGTGCTGCTGATGCTATCCCCCTCAACGCACTACAGCGAGGCGCCGTTGCTGCTTTCCCCGTGCGGTGCCTGCCATGCGTTCGACAGCAGAGCCGACGGCTATGTGCGCGGAGAAGGTGCGGCCACCCTGGTGCTGAAACGGCTTTCGGACGCCCGGCGCGACGGTGATCGGGTCCTGGCGGTCGTTCGCGGATCGTCGGTGAACAACGACGGGCAGTCCACCCGGCTGACTGCACCGTCGACGATGATGCAGCGCGCTCTGTTCCGGCGGACCGTGGAACTGGCGGAGATCGACCCTGGCGATGTGGGGCTGGTGGAAGCGCACGGTCCGGGAACCGCCGTCGGCGACCCGGTGGAATACAGTTCCATCGACGACGTGTACGGGGCCGGGCGGGGGCGGTGTGCGCTCGGCTCGATCAAGACCAATATCGGCCACTCGGAGCCCGTATCCGGGCTCGCCGGCCTCGTCAAAGTGGTGGAATGCCTACGCCGTGGGGTCATTCCGCCGAATCTGAACTTCCGCTCCTGGAATCCGTCGATCGTCCGGAACACCGGGTCACGGATCTTCGTCCCCACCGAACTCACCTCGTGGCCGGTACCCGGACCGGGCCGGCTCGCCGCAGTGTCGTCCTATGGTGTCACCGGAACCAACGCGCACGTCATCGTCGAAGCGCCGCCCGCCGCGCCCGCTGCGCGCCGGGCGGCGACGAGTGCCCTGGTGTTCCCGCTGTCGGGTGGTTCACAGCCTGGCGTTGCCGGTGCCGCGGCCCGGCTGGCGCGATGGCTGGATGCCGAACCCGATGCGAATCTGCTCGATGTCGCACACACCCTGGCCGTGCGGCGCACCGCGACAGCGCATCGGGTGTGCATGGTCGCCGAGAACCGCGGACAGCTGCGTGAACGAGCCGAGCAGTACGCGCGTGGACTCGATCCGAACGGTGTGGTTTCCGGGGTGGCCCACCTACCGCCCGACCATCCCGGGCCGGTATTCGTGTTCACAGGCCAGGGCTCTCAGCGACCAGGAATGTGCCGAGGGTTGCTGGCGGACGAGCCAGCATTCGGGGCGGCGCTGGATCTGGTCGAACCGACCGTGCGTTCGCTTGCCGGGTTCGACATCCGGGACATGATTCTGCACCCAGATCGGATGAGCACCCTGGACCGGATTCAGCCGACCCTGTACGCGATCCAGATCGGACTCGCCGCGACATGGCGTTCCTGGGGGGTCGAGCCCGCGGCCGTGATCGGCCAGTCCCTCGGAGAGATCGCCGCCTGCGTCGTAGCCGGCGGTCTGGACCCGGTCGACGGAGCCCGGATAATCTGCCGCCGCTCGGCACTGCTGGCCGGTATATCTGGCGGTGCGATGGCATCGGTGCTGCTCGGCGAAGCGAATGTGCGGAACGCGCTGGCCGATGCTCCCGGGGTCGATCTCGCCGTACTGACCGCACCGTCGATTACGGTGATCTCGGGTGACGCAGAACAAATCCGACGACTGGTCGAACGCTGGAACGCCGACGGTGTGACCGCCCGGATGATCGATGTGGACGTGGCATCGCATTCACCGCATGTCGATTCGATACTCGGACCGCTGGCCACCGCATTGGCGGGAATTCCGGTCGCACACCCCCAGATCCACTTCCTGTCCACCGTGGCGGACGATCCGGGCGCGCCCGGTCCGATCGACGCCGGGTACTGGGTGCGCAACCAGCGTGCCCCGGTCCAGTTCAGGCGCGCCGTCGAGACGGCATTGCGCGACGGGCACCGGCTGTTCATCGAATGCACGCCGCATCCATTGGCAGTCCGGCCCATCATCGAAATCGCTGAGGCACAGGGACACACCGACACGGTCGCGGTGGGAACCCTGCGCGAAGGGGTTTCCGATACGACGGCACTGCTCGGCCACCTGGGTGCGGTGCACGTCGCCGGACACCGGATCGACTGGCGGCGTCGCTACGCCGCCGGCACGCTGACCGACGTGCCCGGTACCTCCTGGGATCGCGTCCGGCACGGTGGCGAATCACCCGTGTACCGCCTGGTCGCACCCGGGTTAGTCGGTGCCTCCCAGCATCCGCTGCTCGGTGGGCACGTCGCGGATCCGGCGGCGCCGAACACACATCTATGGCAGACGCCGATCGGGCCGGATCAGCTGCCCTGGCTGTCCGATCATCGCATCGCCGGAGTCGCGGTACTGCCCGGAACTGCACTGCTGGAGATGATCCTGGCCGCCGGACGGGTCGTTTTTGGTAAGCATCGAGTGACGGTGTGCGATTTCGTTGCCACCAGCCCGGTGGTGCTCGAGCCGGAACCGACCGTGACCGTGCGGTTGCGACGCGACGCCGATCATGCGCTGGTCGAAGTGCTCACCGGCAGCGGTGATTCCATTCTGGTTCATGCCCGCGGCCGGGTGCAGGAGACTGTCGGTGATCCGCAGCCTTCGGCACCGTCGGACACGGCCGGGTGGCGGGAATTCCCTGTTTCCGAACTGCATCGAACGTTCCGCGACAAACACAACGTGCAGCACGGGACGGCGTTCACCGCGATATCGCGAATCCTGGTGCATCCCACCGAGGATCTGGTCGCTGCCACCGTCTCGCTGCACGACACCGCGCGGGTCGGCGCGTCCGAGATGTCGCTGCATCCGGCCATGGCCGACCAAGCGGTACAGGTTGCTGTTGCGGCCTGGATCACGCACCACGGCATCGATTCCGGGCCCGTCGTGGTGGCCGGGTTCGGCGAAGTACGGGTCCATGGCAACACGGCCCACACCCGAACTGTGACGGCCCGTCTGGACCGCGCTGACGGCCTCGGTTGCACCGCCACCGTGGTACTCACCACCTTGGAAGGAGAGATTGTCGCGGAACTGTGCGGGCTGACGGTGCGGAATGTGACCCCGCCTGACCAGCGGTTCGCGTCACGGCTCGCGTACGTGCGCGTGGTCCCCGAACCCGTCGGTCATCGGCCTCCGACCGCGGACCGGCGCAGTTGGGTCCTGTCGACCGGCCGGTCCGGCGACGAACGGGCTACGCGGCTCGCCGATCAACTGCGCGCCCGGGGCAGTCGCTGTCATATCGTGCCGATCGGCGACGCGATACCCGAAGACGCGGACGCGGTTGCCGTCCTGATCGACGCCGTGAGCGACCGTGACCATCCAGGCGACGCCGGACCGGCCGAGCGGGCCCGCGCCGCGACCGCGAATGTCGCCGCGATACTGCGGCAGCTCACCCAGCTGTCGCGTGTACCCCGGCTGTGGGTGGTGGCCCAGGATTCGACCGCCGCCGACGCGTTGACCATTTCCGGCGTTCGGGGGCTGCTCCGCGTCAGTGCCTACGAACATCCGGAACTGCGGATGAGCTGCATCGACACCGACGGGCAGGCCACCGACACCGCGATCGCCGACGAACTGACGAACATGGCGCTGCCGGCCACCGAGATCGTCCTTCGTGCGGGAGAACGCTTCGTTCATCAACTGTGCGGCGAGGTACCCGAACTGGCGGCGCCCGCCGCACGGGCACGGGCCGACGGCGCGTATCTGGTCACCGGCGGGCTGAGCGGGCTGGGCCTGGCCACGGCACAACGACTGGCAGCCAGCGGCGCCGGGCAAATCATCGTGTGTGGCCGGACCGCGCCGAACCCGGCGACGATCGCGGCGCTCGACCGACTTGGTGCCCGCGTCGAGGTGGTGCTCGGCGACATCGCCGACAGCGCGGTCGCGGCGCGGGCCGTGGCCGCGGCGACGCGCGATGGTTTGCCGCTGCGTGGTGTCATCCACGCTGCTGCCGTCATCGAGGACGCACTCCTGGTCGATATCGACGAATCACTGCTGCGCCGGGTATGGCACGCCAAGGCCGAGGGGGCATGGACCCTGCATCTATCCACCGCAACCCAGCCGTTGGATTTTTTCGTTGTCTACGGTTCGGTCGCGGCACTCATCGGCTCGCCCGGACAGGGCGCCTATGCTTCGGCGAACTCGTTCCTCGACGAGTTCGTGGCCTGGCGTCGATCGCAGGGGTTGCCGGCGACCGCAATCCACTGGGGGCCTTGGGGAAACATCGGGCGTGGACAACATCTCGCCGACCGAGGTTTCGTCACGATCGATCCGGCCGACGGCGTCGACGCGCTCGAACGCATTCTTGCCGCCGGGTACGACCGGGTCGCGTATTCCCCGCTCGATCTCGACCGGTGGACCGAACCCTATCTTGGCGCGCGCAGCACCACATTGCTGGCCACGAGCCTATCCGGCGCCGATGTGGAAGAGGACGAGGCACCGTTGCGGGCACAGCTGACCACCGCGCCGACCACCGGTGCGCGCCGAGAAGTGCTCGAACGTTTCGTCGTCGACTGCATCCGCGATCTGCTCGGCGGCACCGGACGCTACATCGGCCCGCACACCAGCATCGTGATGCTCGGACTCGATTCGCTGGCCGGGGTACAGCTCCAGCAGCGGCTGCAGCGAGGGTTGCGCACCGAGATGAAGCCCGGTGTCATCTGGGTGACGCCGACCGCAGCGGGGCTGGCGGACTGGTTGCTCGGGCATCTCGGTCTCGACGTCGAGCCGGACACCAGCCATCCAGCGGCTACCGGAGCAGGCATCGGAACCCCGGTCACCGTCACGGAGCCTCCGAATTCCGCTGTCACATCGGGACCGACCTTCGAGGTGTCGCCTTGATTATCGAAACCATTGCCGCGTCCGACACCGTCCGCAACACCGCGGCAGCGGTGACGATAGCCCTCGGCACCTTCATCACGATCGCGCTCGCGGCCTGGGGGTGGCACGAATGGCGCACCGAACGACGCCCGCAGATGTTCGTGCTGATCGTCGGAGCCGTCATCGGCTGGCTAAACGACCCGGCATTCCAGACCCTCGCGAACATCGAAGTCGGTGCGCCGACCGGCATCTCGCCGGGAATCTTCGGATACCTCGCCACCGCGGAGGAACCGCTCTGGTGCGTATTCACCTACCCGATGTGGGTCTGTTTCGTTTCGTACGTGGCGTTCTACGCCATGAAAGAGCAGTGGCCCCGGATTCGGCTCTGGCTGTTGTTCGGCGTGACGAGCCTCATCGATGCGCTCGCCGAATTGCCCTACATCCATACCGGGCTGTACAGCTACAAGGCCGGACAAGCGTTGCGAGTGTTCGACTTTCCGATCGCCTGGGCTCCGACATACATGTCGATGGCCATTCTGCTCGGCACCCTGCTGTATCTGCTCGATCAGCGGATCAGCGGATGGCAGTGGCTGCTGACCGTCCCCCTCGTCGGCAGCGGCTATCTCGCATTGACTTTCGTCGCCGGTTGGCCGCTGGTGATCGGCACACACACAAATCCAGGAGAACCGTGGATCACGCTGTGGGCGTTGCTGGCGATCGGGACGGAGATCGCCATGGTGTACCTACTGTCGATGTTTCTACCGAAGGCGGCAGCGACTCGCGGCGCCTCGGTGCCGGTGGAGTGACTCGTGGATCAACACCCGATGCGTACCGCGACGGCGGTCGTACTCGGATGCGGAATCGCGGGTCTGCTCGCGGCGGCCGCGGCCTGCCGCCATTTCGACCGGGTGCTGATCATCGAACGCGATGACCTACCAGCGATGCCCGCACCACGACGTGGCACACCACAGTCCGACCACGTCCATGCCTTGACCGATCGCGGGCGGCGAGAAATCAGCCTTCTGGTACCGGGTTTCGACGCGCGGCTGGCGGCGGCGGGTGCGGTGACCGCCGATTTCGCCGCCGAGGTAGCGATTCACGGCCCAGCCGGTCGCGGCGCCCAGTTCTGCCACGACCTGGTCGCCACCGGAGCAACCCGTGAACTCTTGGAATGGGTGTTGCGCACTGAGATATGCCGTCCCCCGGTGTCCCTAGCAGCCGGCACAGTAGCGACCGGACTCGTCATGGAACGGGATTCGGTGCGCGCCGTCCGGGTCTCCGGGGCAGTGCATGGTGAGATCGAGGCCGATCTGGTGATCGACGCGACCGGCCGCGTCAGCCGAGTAGACCGCTGGCTCACCGAGAGCGGATACCCGGCACCGACGGCCACCATCATCACCGCTGGCCTCGGTTACGCCAGTCGGCTGTACCGAATTCCGTTCGGGCATAACGCAGATTGGCGTGCGTGCTACATCCAGGCCATACCGCCCCAGTCGCGCCGCGGTGGCGTGCTCATGCCTGTGGAGGGTGACCGGTGGCTCGTGACTCTGATCGGCGCCGGACACGACCGGCCGACACATAACGAAGAGCTGTTCGAGTACTACGCGCGGTCGCTGTCCAGTCCGATGCTGGCCGATGCGATCGGCGCCGCGACTGCACTGACTCCGGTGAAGGTCAGTACCTCCACCACGAGCAGGCGCAACCGGCTGGAACGATTGCGGCGCCAGCCAGCCAATTTGGTGCGCGTTGGCGATGCGGTGGTCGCTTTCAACCCTGTCTACGCACAAGGTATGACAGCCGCGGCATTGGCTGCGGCGTTGCTCGACCGTCACCTCGAATATCACGTAGGCGGCCACCGATTCGCGATGCGATACCACCAGGCACTGCTGTGGCAGCTGCGGTGGCCGTGGTTGATGGCGGCCACGGCGGACCGCCGGTGGCTTACCGCGGATCCTTCTCCGCTGCATCGGTATCTGGACCGTGTGCAGGCATGCGGTACCCGGGACCGTGACGTTCAGCGAGTGTTCCTGGAAACTTTGCAGATGAGGTCGACACCGGCGAAACTTTTCGTCCCTTCGGTTGCCGCGCGGGTGCTCCGCGACCAGTGGGAGTTCCGGACTCGCCGAGAATCCAACGAAGTTCAAGATGTGGACTGCTAGAGGGGGTGAGACACAGGTGATCTCGCGGAATGCGCCTCGCCGACACCGACACCACCGTATTCCTCGGCTTCCCACTCTGGCGCTGTGCCTGGCGCGCCGCCCGTCGCTCCCGCAAGAACCTCACCTTCTGGCGCTGGGTGCTCACTTACCGAAGAAATCAATCCTGTACATGTTAGAAATGCAGAAAGGATGATGCCGTCGTGAGTGAGAAGGTAGCCGTACTAGGGGCTGGTATCAGTGGATTGGCAGCCGCATACGATCTGCAGAAGAATTTCGAGGTGACTCTCTTCGACGCCCAACTACGACTCGGCGGCAATGCGAACACCGTCGAGACACGTTCCTCCGATGGAAAACCCCTGGCAGTCGATTCCGGCGTGATAATATACTACGACGCCTGCTGGCCATCACTGTTCGATGAATTGGGCATTCGCGCTGTTCCGGTACCGCAAGAATTGTCATTGGCTACAGTTCGCTGTTCGGGATGCGGTTTCTCTTTCGGGAGTATGGGCGAGACGTTTGGTGAACCGCCCACACGCCCCGATGTCTCGAATCAAGTGTGGGAACATTTTGTCGAGGACTTCCGGAAGTTGCCGTATCTCTTCGGTGGAGATACCGCATTGACGCCGGAGCGTCTTGTCGACACCGAGGGATACTCTCGATACTTCGTGGAACACATGATCGTTCCCATGGTCGCGTCAGCATATGTGATGTCTGAAGACGCTGCTCGACGTTGCTCCGTTCCAGCGCTGCTCAAGATGCTTGCGGAGGCGCGAATGGTACCAGGCTCGCCTCTGACCACAATGCTGCGCATTCCTGAGCATTCATCTTCATATGTCGACGTCCTCGCGAAGAATATTTCTTTCCAAGAACTGGGCACGACGGTTGAAGCGGTCATTCGTCATGGATACGGGGTGCATATCCGCGACGCTGCAGGCCGCACGCATGATTTCGACAAGGTCGTGCTTGCCGTTCCTGCCGACCGAGCTTTGGAAATGCTGGTCAACGCAACCCCACTTCAACGAGAGGTGCTCTCCCGTATTCCCTATGATTACAACCAGTGGACACTGCATACCGATGATTCCCTGCCGCATCGCGAGGGGCTGATCAGTTATCAATTAACGTCATGCACCGGTGGGGCCCATATCAATCTTCCTCACAATGCCGCACAGGAAATCACCGATCCGGTGCAGTACATTTCGACTGCCACGTTCGGAGGAGGGGTTCCTGACCCTGAACTTGTCCTGCAGACAGTCCGACACGGCATCGTTATCCTCACCCCGCAAGCTGTTGTAGCACAACAGCAACTTCCGCGTATCAGCGACAGCACGATAGCCTTCGCGGGTGCGTATTTCGGAGACTCCGGCCACGACAATGCACTGGCTTCGGGGCGTAACGCAGCCAGAATCCTCGTCGGAAAGCCGCCCAGCGGTGGCATTCGCGACATGCAGACCATGAAATGCCCTCCTTGGAGGGCGGGCACCCCGTAGTCAAACAGTGAGCCTTTCCAGGTAGCGGCACGGCTGGTGGTGTGATCTGCCGACACGCCGAAAGTGGTTGCTGGGCAACGAAAGAGCGCAGTGGCGCTCGCCCAAGCCGAGGACCGGTGCCGGGGGCATCGTCCGCAAAACGGGGTTCCGGCCGCCGGGTGGGGCGACGCAATGCTCTCCGCCGCCCTGCCCGTCGCCGGGCGGGTCGAACGCAACCACGTCGGAGTCGTGGTGGTGCATGCTTGCTGAGCGAACGCCGTTGGGAGAGGCCACCCGGAGGGTCGCGCGCCCACCCGCGCGGCGCTGTACCGACTTCGACGTGAAGGACGCGAAAACCCACGATTCACAACGGCAGCCGCTCCAGAACCACAGCGCAGAGACGACCAACACTCCGCGCAGTCGTTCGAAGGGACTGCACCGAGTTCGGTTTGATTGTCTCAAACTCGATCGGCGTCAGGCGGCCGAGTCGGCGTTGCCGTCGTCGGCGGTGGTAGGTCCGTTCGATCCAGATGACGATGGCCAGGCGCAGTTCCTGGCGGGTCGCCCAGTGTCGGCGGTCGAGGACGTTGCGTTGCAGCAGCGCGAAGAACGACTCCATCGCGGCGTTGTCACCACATGCCCCCACTCGCCCCATCGACCCCCGTAATCCGTTGGCCGACAACGCATGCACGAATCTTCTGGAACGAAATTGACTGCCCCTGTCCGAGTGGACCACGGTGCCGCCCGGGGAGCGGATCGCGACCGCGTTGCGCAGCGCCGCGACCGCCAGGGCGGCGGTCATGCGTTCGTCGATCGAGTAGCCGACGATCCGGTTGGAAAAGCAGTCCTTGATCGCGCAGAGATAAAGCTTCCCTTCACCGGTCCGGTGTTCGGTGATATCGGTGAGCCACAACAGATTCGGTGCTTGTGCGGTGAACTCGCGAGCGACGAGATCGTCATGGACCGGTGGACCCGCGCGTCTACTGAGCCCGCGTTTGCGGGCGAACACCGACCACATCCGTTGCTGCGAGCACAGGCGTTGCACCCGATTCTCACCCGCGCGGATGCCGCGGTCACCGAGCTCGTCGGCGATGAAACGGTAGCCGAACGCGGGATCGTCGGCGTGGATCTCACGAGCGGCGTCGATCAGATGGGCAGCGTCCCAATCACGCTGGGAGAAAGGTGTTTTCTTCCACTTGTAGAACGCCTGTGGAGTGAATCCGAGTACCCGGCAGATCACCGCGACAGGGAACCCGTCGGCGGCCAGTTCGAGGACCAGCGGGAACCTCATTTTGGGGGCAGCTCGCGGGCGAAGAACGCCGCGGCGCGCCGCAGGATCTCGTTTTCCTGCTCCAGCTGCTTGGTGCGTTTGCGCAGCTCACGCAGCTCCGCGGACTCTTCCCGAGTCGATCCGGGCTTGTTACCATCCTCGATATCGGCTTGTTTGAGCCAGTTGTGCAGGCACGCTTCGGAGATCCCGAAATCCTTGGCGACCTGCTTGATCGAGGAGTCGCCCTTGCGGGCAACCGCGACGACATCGCACCGGAACTCCTGCGGATACGGCTTCGGCATGGTGGACATCCTTCCAGCGAGGACGAAGTCCTCACAGATCAGGAATCAACCAAACCGGGGGCAGTCCCCTGGAATCTCCTGGTGAGGAGCGGATGTGATGCGTAATGGCCTCGAGTAGACCGCTGTCGGAGAAGAGAACCCCGTTGACCGAGGCTCAGGTCGAGCAGGTGTGGCGGCGGTGGCGGTCGGGGCAAGCGATCAAGGTCCTGGCCCGGGAGATGCGCCGGCACCCTTCAACGGTGCGCGACCTCCTCGAACGCTGCGGCGGGGTCCGGCCGGTCCCGCGCCGCCGCAGCATGTTGCGCCTGAGTTTGGCTGAGCGAGAAGAGATCTCGCGCGGGCTGGCCGCCGGGGACTCGCTACGCGGTATCGCCCGCGGCCTGGGTCGCGCACCCTCGACGATCTCGCGGGAGGTCGCCGGGCGCGGCGGTCGTTTCGCCTATCGGGCCTTGCCCGCCGACCAGGCGGCGTGGGCGCGGGCAACACGACCGAAACCCACCAAACTGTCGCGCGATCCGGCATTGGCCGCGGTGGTGGCCGAGAAACTCGCTTTGGCGTGGTCGCCGCAGCAGATCGCGGGCTGGCTGCGACGAAATCCGCAGTCCAGCATGGGTTATGTGTCGCACGAGACGATCTACCGGGCCTTGTTCATCCAGGCTCGTGGCGAACTGCGCCATGAGCTGACCCGCTATCTGCGCACCCACCGGGCCATGCGCCGGCCCAAAGTCAAACGCGAGCCCGACGGCCGCGGTCAGCGCCGCGGCGTGCTCAACATCGCCGAACGCCCCGCCGAGGCCGCCGACCGAGCCGTGCCCGGGCATTGGGAAGGTGACCTGCTGGTCGGGCGCGGCATGTCTCCGGTCGCCACCCTGGTCGAACGCTCCACCCGGTTTCTGCTGCTGGTCGCCCTGCCCGAGGGCAAACGCGCTGATCTGGTCGCCGACGCCCTAGCGGAGCGGATCCTCACCCTGCCCGATGCGTTGCGCCGGAGCTTGACCTGGGACCAAGGCTACGAAATGGCCGAACACGCCGCCTTCACCGTCGCCACCGGTGTCCCGGTCTACTTCTGCGACCCGAAAAGTCCCTGGCAGCGCGGCAGCAACGAAAACACGAACGGGCTTCTACGCCAATACCTTCCCCGACATCTCGACCTGCGCACATACAGTCAAGCCGACTTCGATGCGATCGCCGACGAACTCAACGGGCGCCCTCGACAAACCCTCGACTTCAGGACACCATCAGAAGCACTCGAAGAGGCGTTGCGTTGACCGCCTGAGCCCGCACCGCATGAGCGGACGCCTATACCAGCGATCGGGGCTTGGGCAAGTTCCCCGGTCGAGGGGGCGCGGACATCGCCGTCATTGTGATCTATTTTGGCTTCTTCATCCTCCTAGCTTTCGGAAGTCCCAGCTGCGGATGGTCTCTGGCCGGATCCGGAGCCAGGCGTGTCGCTCGTCGTAGGGCAGGGTGTCAAGGCCGACGTATTTGGTGGCAAATAGGCTCTCGGGGGTCTCCAGGGCAGGCTCGGGCTGACCGGTGCGGGGCACCTCGCCGACGACTTCGGCCTCGCCGACGAGCTCGACGCCGCGTAATTCCAAGTAGTCGTGGCCGGTGTCGACCACGACCGCGATGCGCGGCTGTCTGGAGATGTCGGCCCACCGCTGGCTACGCGTCAGCGAGTACAGCCACAGACACTCGTTGTCCCAGACGAACCACAGCGGAGTTGCGTGTGGGCCGGACGGGCCGTTGGTCGCCACCCGGCAGACGCGCTGGTCGGCTAAGAACGCGTCGCGCTCGTGATCTTCCATGGCGATGCTGCGGCCACGCCGCTGAGTACTCATCGAACGCTCCACTGCGGCGCACGCTTCTCCGCGAACGCGAGGAGGCCCTGGTGGATGTCCTCGGACTCCAGCACGGAGGCGAAGGCGCGCTCGGTGGCGTGCCAGGCGGTCATGTCCGCGTCGATGGCGTTGCGTCGGGCTTCGCGGCGCATGGTGGCGATCAGTGTCTGTCCTTCGCGGTGGATGTCGACCAGGTCTGGCATCTTCTGTTCCCTTCTACGAATGGCGGTGGGAATCGCGCCGCCGACGCTTTTTGTGGCGTCGGCGAGCGGGGCACGGGCACCCTGGAGGTCTACGGACATGGCTGCTTCCCTTTCTTTTTCGGTTTCTCTCGGGTCGGCGGGGTCAGGTGGAGGCTCCGGCAGCCTTGTCGCCGGCGCACAGGAACTCGCGGATCAGATCAGCGACGCGATCGGGCGCCTCGATCATCGGTGTGTGCCCCACGTGCTCGAGGACCGCGGTCGTGATCGTTGGCACTGTCCTGTAGCGCGCGAGGGAGGCGTCCACGTTGTAGAAGCGGTCCTCTCGGCCGAAGACGACCAGCGCCGGCAGTGCGAGGTTGTCTATCCGTGCGTCCAGCCCGAGCCGTCCGGTCCAGGCCTGGCGCCGCTTGATGGATTGGGTGAAGGAGGGGTGGTTGAGGCTGCGGGCATCGTGGAGGCCCTGACGGGGGTTGGTAAATGCCGTGGCCATGTCGAAGCCTGGCGCGAATGCTCGCCGCACTACGCGGTTGGTCACGAACGCGGGACCGTGGTGTTGCAGGATCGGGCCGATCCACGGGACGTGAATCACCCACTCGCCTGGGGGCAGTGTTCCGGTGCTTGTGTCGGGCCCTTCGCCGAGCAGCACGAGCCGTGTGATGCGGGTGCTGTGCTCGGCGGTGGCCACGCCGAAGAGGCTGCCCATCGAGTGGCCGACAACGGTGACGTCGTTCAGGTTCAACTCGCAGAGCAGACGTGCATAGAGCCGACCTTGGCTTTCGGGGTCGTAGCCGGTGGTGGGTCGTGCCGATCCGCCGTGCCCGAGGAGGTCGACCCGGATGGTCCGGCATTCCGGCAGGCGGGCAACGAGCTGGTCGAACCATGCCGTGGAGGCACCGAAGCCATGCAGCATCAGGAGGACGGGTCCGTCGATCGGGCCGTCCGTTCGGACGTGCAGGTCGATACCATCGACGGACATGACCGTTCCCGCGCCGCCTGTGGCCGGCTCGGCGCTGGTGCGGCCAGTCAGGTCGCGAATCGAGCTGAGACGCCACCGCCCGAGCGATGATGTGTTCTTCGTGGTCACGCGCGTCTCCTCACCCGGTGGTCGTGGACTCGAGACCGAGCAGGCGGACCAGGACGGTCCCGATCGTGTCGGCTGGAACGCTGCCCGGATCGGCGAGCTCTTCGATGGCGAGGCCGTTGTTCAGCGCCAGCATGGTGAACATGAGGGTGCGGGAAGAGACGGCTGTGCCTGCACCCCATCCGGTGAGCGCTTCCTCGGCCAACTCGGTCAGTTGCCGGCGGTAGTCGCGGCGTTTCTCGACCCATCGCTCGCGTAGCTGGTCGTCGCGGGCTGCGCGAAGCCAGAACTCGGTGAACAGCAGCTGCCATTCGCGGCTGTGCTGCATTGCGGCGGTCATTTGCCGGCCGGCTGCGAGTGCGGTCGCCTCGTTGGTGACGGTCAGGTCGGCCTGGCCGAGAGTGGCGCGAACAGCGGTGATGCGGCCTGTGACCTCTTGGTCGAAGAGCTCGAAGAACAGGTCGTCCTTGTTCGCGAAGTTGGAGTAGAGCGCACCGGTGGTGAACCCGGCGGCGGCCGCGACCTGTTGCATGGTGGCTCCGGCGAAGCCACGTTCGGCGAACACCGTGGAGGCAGCTCGCAGAAGCCGGGCGCGGACCTCGGAGCGGGGCGTGCGGCGGGTGACGGGGACTGGGGCTGCGTTCATGAGGACCATCCGGCGTTAGAGCGTGTCTTACCTGCCCGCAGGAAGGATCCGTAGCGTTGCGTCGTGCCGAATCCGTCGGCGAAGGTGCCGTAGCGGTAGACGAGGTGTCCGCCCACGATGGTCGCGGCCACTGCGGCGTCGTTGCGGTTGACCATGCGGGAGACGCCCCCGAGCCCGTCGAGGACGGCTTCGGCGTAGTCGGCCGAGGCCTGCGAAAGCCCGGAGGGGTCGACGATGGCGATGTCGGCGCGGTCTCCCGGGCGGAGGGTGCCGGCGTCCACGCCGTACCAGTCACCGAGTTCGCCGGTGAGCCGGTGCACGGCTCGTTCGAGGCTGATGAACTGGTGACCGTCGTCAGCGGCCTCCTTTACCCGCCTCAGGAACCGAAGGCCGGCGTTGTAGAACGCCATGTTGCGCAGGTGGGCGCCGGAGTCGGCGAAACCCATCTGGATCTGCGGGTTGTCCGCGATCTTGTCGAGCACGTCGGGACGGTGGTTGGCGATCGTCGTACGCCAGCGCAGGGCGGCGCCATGGGCGACCACCAGGTCAAGGAAGGCGTCAGCGGGATGAATGCCCCGCTTCTCGGCAACGCGGCCGAACGACTTGCCGATCACCTCGGCGTCTGGGCAGCTGACGATGTCGGCGTCATACAGGTCGCGGTGCCATAGCTTCGGGCCGAACCGTCGCTCCAAGTCCTTGCGGAACCGGCGGCGGTAAGGCTCGGTGTCCACGAGCTTGCCGCGCTCGATCGCATCACGCACGTTGAGAGCCGCAGCGCCGGAGCCGAATTCCTCGAAGACGACCAGGTCGATGCCGTCGGCGTATACCTCGAACGGCACTGGCAGGTGCTGCCAGCACAGGTCCGAGGCGATCGCCCGGTTCAGCAAGGCCGTCGCCTTGGTCATCATCCAGATCAGCTTCGGTTCTGCCTTGAGATCTGCCGCGGTGAGCATCGTGGTCTTCAACGGTGCCCTGCCTCGACCAGCGCTTTGAGCGAAGAACTTGACGATCTCGGCCTTGCGGGCAGCGTTGGGCGTGCACTGGTGCACGCGCCCGTAGTCGCGCAGCACGCGGTTCAACGCCCGGTACTCTCTCCACTTCGCGTAGGTGGAGGGAAGCTGGCGCGAAGGGTAGCGCACGCCATCCAGCTTCGAGAACGAACTCCTGATGGTCGACAATCCCAGGAACCCGGCGTCGAGCGCATCGGCCAGCGTCGCGCGCATCCGGTCCAACTCCGCAGGAGCCGGTCGTTCGTCTGGATCGGTGGCCCGATCCAGACCCATGACCGCCACACGGATGTCGGAGTGGCCGATGAGAGCAGCGATGTTGGGTCCCAGCGGGCCGGACTCGAGGGCCTCCACGTAGCTGTGTGGACTTGTCCAGGTCCGGTGTTCCTTGACCGCCGTGTGGACGGCGTCCCACGGCAGGGCTTCGACGCGCGAGAACAGGTCCGCACAGTCCTCGGCAGAGGCGTACACAGTCGACAGTGAGCAGTTCCCGAAGATCACGGTGGTGACGCCGTGGCGCACCGATTCCGAGAGCCCGGGGGCGACCAACACTTCGGCGTCGTAGTGGGTGTGCACGTCGATGAGGCCCGGCATCACCCACAGGCCCGCAGCGTCGACGACCTCCGCCCCGTGTGTAGCCAAAGGCTCAGTGCTTATCGCAGCCACCCGTCCCGCGCGTACTCCGACGTCGCGAAACGCGGGTTGTGCACCGGTTCCGTCGAAGAAGTATCCGCCCCGGATCACCAGATCGAAGTCATCCATGACGTCGCCTCTCAGTTTCGATAACGGCGATTATTCAGTAATGAACGTTATCGAAGGACGCATGGGTCGTCAAGATGGCCGTCCGGCTTGTGCGCCCGCCTGGTCGTACCCGGGCAGTCGCCTGCACCAAAGGTCCGAGCGACAGGCCGGCACGCCGGACAGGTCCAGGGTTCTGGTGTGGAACAGGCAGTACTTGCCTACAGTCGGTGTCGCTGGAGGTCGTGGATACGACAGCAAGCGATGTCGCCCAACATCCTTGCTGACTGTCGTACAGCCCAGGGCGAGAACATGATTCGCTGTTTGTCTGTGTTCTCGTCACCGGCATGCTCACGCATACAACTAGGTCGTCCCGTACTCGGAATGCTCAATGCCGCGCATGACCTGCGCGAATGCCAGGTCGTCATACCCACGCGGAGCCGCTGTTCGGGTCGCGCCAGTCGGCGGTGCGGCCATCACTTCGTTGGCTGCGGTCGGGCCCGGATCATATGCCCCGGTGGGTGGCTTCCCGGTATCGGATGGCCCACCAGACTTGCAGGGTGGCATGGGGTTTGCGGAGGTCGGTGCCGGTGAGGTCTTCGAATCTGGCGATGCGGTAGCGGACGGTGTTGGGGTGTACGACGAGTTGTGCCGCGGTGAGGTCGGCGCGCATACCGGTGTCGATGTAGCGGTCGACGGTGTCGATGAGGAGCTGTGCCTGTGCGTCGGTGCCGAGGGGAAGCAGGAGCCGGCGAAGGAGTTCGGCACCGAGATCGTGGTCGGCGATGACTGCCGGTAGTACACCCAGGGATTCCAGCGTGTTCGGCCCCGGTCGGCCGAAGGTTTCGGCGGTGGCCAGCGCTCGGCCCGCCAGGCCGAAGGATCGGGGTAAGTCGGCAAGCGGGACAGGCGGGCCTACACCGATGGTGGATGTGGTGTCGAGGGTTCTGGCCGATTCGAGCACACCGGCAAGGTCGCCGTCGATGACGGTCGTCAACCCGTACGAGGCCGCGGCGCGCATCGACCAGGGCGATGCGTCGGTGGTGTCGGAGTCGGTGAGCCGGGTTCGGAATGCGCGGTATTCGACGTCCGGATCGAGGCCGTATCGATCGGCTTGTTGCCGCACGGCGGCGGCGCCGAGCGTACCGAGCAGCAGCGCGCGGGTGAAATCGGCCCGCATATGCAGGTCGCGTCGGGACAGTTCCAGCTCGACTTCGCGGTGGGCTGCCGCGTAGGCAGCGGTCGCCTGGTCGACCAGTGCGAGCAACTGATGGGTGGTGTCGAGGAGCAGTGCATCGGGAATATCCAGTTCGCGACCCACTTTTGTTATCGCGAACAATACGTCCTGAATGGTCACCCGCCAGCTGTGCTGGATGTCTGGCAGTGAAAGCCCCTGCTGGGCACGTATTTTCCCGTATTCGCGGAAGACTTGCAGGTCGTCTTCGTTCAACGGACTCCGTCGGCCCAGTGCGTCGACCATGCGATCGAACAACACCGGCGACGTGCGGGCGACGGTCGCTGCCGAGATCGCGGAGTAGCCCGCCGCAGCGGCCTGCGATCGATGCGCCATGGCATCGATGAGCTGCTCCTTTTGTTCCATGAGCTGAGTCAGGAGTCGTCGTAACTGCGCGGACTGCGGTGGTTCGACGGTGGCTCCCATGGTGTTGTCGAGAGTATGGCGACCCATTGGAATGAGCAACAAAATCGTCGTGATCGCGTTGGCATCGGATCCATGGCAGGCCTACGCCGCTACCCGAATACTCGAGACCGGCGGACTGCCGTACTCGACGACGAGGGCAAGGGATGTATCTGACACAGGGGTTGCATCGCGCGGTGCAACAGCACCCCGAGCGGGTGATGTCGATCTATCAGGACCGTCGGCGGACGTATGCCGAAGCAGCCCGGCGCATTGCCGCATTGGCGGGAGCGCTGCGTGGGTTGGGTGTCGGCGACGACGAGCCGGTGGCGATCCTGTCGCTGAATTCGGATCGCTACAGCGAGTTCCTGCTGGCGGTGCCGTGGGCGAACGCGGTGATCAATCCGGTCAATATCCGGTGGAGTTCCGCCGAAATCGCCTACTCGCTCACCGATTCCGACAGTCGGGTGTTGTTCGTCGACCAGGCTTTCGCGCCGATGGTGGCGGCGATCCGGGAGCAGTGCGAGTGTGTACGCACCGTGGTGTACTGCGGCGAGGGCCCCGTGCCGGAGGTCATGCTCGACTACGAGGACCTTGTCGCGGCCGCCGACCCGATTCCCGACGCCCGCCGCGGCGGGCACGCGGTCGCGGGAGTGTTCTACACCGGCGGCACCACGGGATTCCCGAAGGGAGTACTGCTCAGCCACGCGAATCTGCAGACCTCGATGCTGGGCGTGCTGGCCACCGGGATCTTCGACGAAGCTTCCCGAATCCTGCACGCCGCCCCTATGTTTCACCTCGCCGATCTTTTCCTGTGGGCGTGCGGGGTGAGCCTGGGTGCTACGCACGTGATCGTCCCGGCCTTCGATCCGGCGGCGGTGCTGGCGGCGATCCAGGAGCATCGGGTCACCGACACCGTCCTGATTCCCATCATGATTCAGTTGCTGGCCGATCATCCGGCGGCGGCCGAGCATGATCTCTCGTCGATTCGGCACCTGTTCTATGGCGGCGCGCCGATCTCGCGGGCCGCGCTGGACCGGGCGGTCGCGGCCTTCCCGCACGCCCGGTTCGTGCAGGCGTACGGGATGACCGAGGTAGCCGCCGTCGCCACCATGCTCACCCCCGGCGATCACACCGACACCCTGCTCGGTTCGGCCGGGCGCGCGCTGCCGCACAGCGAGGTGCGGATCGTCGACGCCGAGGACCTCGAGGTGCCGCGCGGCACGGTCGGCGAGATCGTGGTGTGCGGCGGCCATGTCATGCTCGGCTATCTGAACAAGCCGCAGGAGACCGCGGCAGTCCTGCGGGACGGCTGGATGCACACCGGCGACGGCGGATTCATGGACGACGCCGGTTACGTCCATGTGGTCGACCGGCTCAAGGACATGATCATCACCGGCGGGGAGAACGTGTACTCCGCCGAAGTGGAGAACGCGATCTCCGCGCATCCGGCGGTCGCGGTGTGCGCGGTCATCGGTGCACCCGATCCGACGTGGGGTGAGCGGGTACATGCCGTGATTGTCTGCCATGCCGGTCGAACGGTCACTCTCGAGGAGATCCGCGAGCACACCAAGGCGCTCATCGCCGGGTACAAGGTGCCGCGCAGCATCGAGATCGCCGAGTCCATGCCGCTGTCGGGAGCGGGAAAGATCCTCAAACACGAACTGCGCAAACAGTTTTGGAACGAATCGGAAAGGCAGGTGTCGTAGTGGTGACCAGCCCCGCGGACATTCTGGAATGCACTCGCGTCGACGACATCTTGGTGCTCACCATGCAGCGTGAGCGCCGGCGCAACGCGATCGACGCCGGGCTGACCGCGGCTCTGGACGCGGCGCTGAACGAGCTGGACGACAATCCCGACCTGCGCACCGGCGTGTTGACCGGCGCGGGTTCGGTATTCAGCGCGGGCACCGATCTCGAGCACGGCTCGGGCGCACCGACCGCACGCGGAGGGGAATACGGCCTGGTTCGCCGCCACCGCGTCAAACCGCTGATCGCGGCGGTCGACGGCCCCGCTCTGGGCGGCGGGTTCGAACTGGTGCTGGCGTGTGATCTGGTGGTGGCCTCCACGGCCTCGTCGTTCAGCCTGCCCGAAGTGCGGCGCGGGGTGGTCGCGGCGTGCGGGGCGCTGTTCCGTACTGCCCGGGCGTTGCCGCGCAATATCGCCACCGAACTGCTGCTCACCGGTGAGCCTCTCGCTGCTGAACGCGCGCACGCGCTCGGGCTGGTCAATGTGTTGACCGAGCCGGGCAAGGCTGTCGAATCGGCGCTCGAGCTGGCCGGTCGGCTGCGTGTCAACGGACCGGTATCCATCCGGGAAACCCTGCGCGCGCTCGACAGCTTCCACGCTGCCTCCGACGAAACCGGTTGGACCGTCACACAAAAGGCGATCGAGACCGTGCTCGCCTCCGAAGACTGCCGCGAGGGGATCCGCGCGTTCGCGGACAAGCGCGCCCCGCGCTGGACAGGACGGTGACCCAGATGTACTTCCGCGAAGACGGCAAACCGCAGGGCAAACCGATCGTGCTCGTGCACGGGTTCGCTTGCTCATTGCACTGGTACGACCGCGTCGTGCCGCGACTGGCCGACGACTACCGGGTCATTCGAGTTGATCTGAACGGACACGGGCGCACCGGCGGCGATCAGGGCCTCGATCCGCAGGGCCAGACCCGTTCCCTGGCAGCGGTTTTCGATGAGCTCGACCTCACCGACGCGATGGTGGTCGGGCATTCCTATGGCACCGATACGGCCTTGGGCGTCGGAGCGATCTCGGCTCGTGTCAGCGAGATCGTGATCATGAGCCAATCGCCGGATTACAGCCTCGCCAAGTTGCCGCGCGGCCACTCGCTGGTCGGTTTGCCGATGGCGCCGCAACTGGTGCACCATCTGATACCGGATTGGATGGTATGGCGGGTGTTACGCAGCGGATTCCGGCCCGGCTTCGACATCGGATCCGGTTTCGATGATCCGCGCCAGCCGCTGCACGACCGCGCGGTGATGTCGCTCGGTATGTACCGCGCCGTGGCGCGAACTCGCGATCTCGAGTTGCGGGCGGAACCGCTCGATGCCCGGATCCGCGCCATCGACAAACCCGTGCTCGCGATCCACGGCCGTCACGACCAGTTCTTCGACTGCGAAGGAAGCATCACGCGCTACCGCGCCGCGGGTGCGACCGTGCGAGTCATCGAAAACGCCGGCCACACCCCCAATGTCGAGACCCCCGACGAGGTCGTCGCGCTGCTGCGCGAATTCCTCATAGCACCTCGCCCACTAAAGAACCGAGAACACTCATGAAATTCGCGGACACAGTGCGGTATCTGACCGTCGCCACGGTGATGGCGCTCGTGCTCGGCGGGGTCGCCGAAGCAGCACCGCCCACGGGCTCGAGCGATGCTGCCGTCGATGCCTTCTACCTGCCTCCCGACCCGCTCCCCGGATCGGCTGCCGGTGACGTCATTCGCACTCAACCGTTCCCGCTCCCGTTGTCGCTCCGGTTGAACGAGGTCACGATCCCGGCGACCGCGCAACGGATCATGTACCGCAGCAACGACGCCCACGACGAGCCGATCGCGGTGACGGGCACCTACTTCGAGCCCAGCCAACCCTGGACCGGGCCCGGCGATCGACCGCTGGTCACTATGGCGGCGGGCACCCAGGGCCAGGGCGACGACTGCGCACCGTCGAAGCTGTTCGGAGAACTGCTCAACTACCACTTCCCGTTCGACGTCATGACCGAGTACGAGGTCCTGCCCGTCTACCTGCTGCTGGCGCGTGGTGTCGCCGTCGTCATGACCGACTACGCCGGACTCGGCACCCCCGCGGTGCACGACTGGATGAACCGTGAGTCCCAAGGTCACGCCGTGCTCGATGCGGCCAGGGCGGCTCGGAAACTACCCGGCACCTCCCTGGGCGCGGCCGCACCGCTGGCGATCGCGGGCTACTCCCAAGGTGGTGGTGCGGCAGCCTCGGCAGCGGAGATGCAGCCCGGCTACGCACCCGAACTCGACCTGCGTGGCAGCTTTGTGGGCGCGGTTCCCGCGGACCTGATCGCCGTCCTGACCGCACCGGCCGCCGATGCCGGTATGTTCGGCAACGGCGTAATCAGCGGTCCCGCAGTCGGTTTGTTCGGATACATCATCAACAGTCTGGCGGCCGTCTATCCCGAGGCGAGACCGGAAATCGACCGCATCACCAACGACAGCGGAAAACGGCTGATAGCCGAGGTCGCCACCTCATGCGTTCCGGATCTGTTGCTGCGCAACATGTTCCGGAGATCGCGCGAGTTCACCGCAAGTGGGCGACTGCTCTCGGAAGAGATTCTCGATTCCCCGATCCTGCGCGAGCTGCTCGATCGGCAGCGAATCGGCCGACTCACCCCCGGTGCGCCCGTCTACATCTCCTCGTCGGTCGTCGACGATCTGGTCGGCCACCCCCAGAGCAGGCAGCTCGCGCAGGACTGGTGCGACAGCGGCGCGACCGTGGAACTGAACAAGTTCGATCGAATTCCCCCGTGGTTCAACGGCCTCGGAGTCGGACATGTGATCAGCATCCTCCCGTATCTGTCGGTGATGACCGACTGGCTGCTGGCTCGGTTCGCCGACGTTCCCGCGACCGGCGACTGCTCGGCTCTGCCGAACTGACCGCAGATTGAAAATGCATCGTTGAAACAACAGCAACGGGGTCGCGAGATCGCCGCGATCGTCATAATCGGATTCGACAGATCATCACGCAGCTGCGGCGGCCGGAATCCAGGATCGAGCAGCAGTCGCACCAGCCAGGTCGCGCTGTCCACACCCATACCGGTCGGCGGTGACCGGGGGCGGCACCGCCGGCTCCGCCGGGCGCACGGTGGCTGGTGGCAGTGTGCCTCTGCGGGTGCGGATCAGCGCGAAGGCTTGACCAGCCTTTCCCTCGGCGACGGCGACCAGTGGGAAAGACACCGTCGGCCATTTCCACGATCGCGTCGTAACGCTCACCCATGCGGATCAGCAGGCTCGAGCCGGTAGCGGGCTGCACCGGGAAGCCGTCGGTGTGGGTGATTTTCACTAGGTGGCCACCCACCCGACCCGGAAAGCGGTATCGGCGGCTGCGTTTCTGCCCGAGCCGCCTGGGTCGGGACGGCGAACTCGTAGCGGAACGTACTGCCCGGGGCCACCGCGGGTTGGGTGACGTCCGGCGCGCCGACCATGTCATTGCGCATCGCGATGCCGTGCCAGTGAATCGTCGACGGGGCCTGGCAATGCGTTGACGAGCTCCGTTCGTAGCACCTCGCCGCGGGCGAGCCCGATCTCCTGTCCCGGCAACGTGCCGGCATAGGTCCACGCATTCGTGAAGTTTCGCGGCTTCGTCCTGGCCGCCCGGCTGCTGATGATCAACCAGTTCGGCATCAATCTCGGCTTCTACATGCTCATGCCGTACCTGGCCGGATACCTCGCGGGCCCGCTGGGTTTGGCCGCCTGGGCGGCCGGTCGATGTCTGCCGCGTACCGGCGGATTCGTGCTTCTCGCATTCGCCACTTCGCTGCCGGGTCTGCTGATCGCTTCGGCCGCAACAGGTTTCGCGGGGGCGCTGTTAAACCCGACAATGGATACTGGACGGCACCGTATGACCCCAGGGAGCGCATACGCCAATCGGTCGACGCGCGCGAAGACCGCCAGGTGGTCTCCCACAAGCGCGGCGGAGCCGACGGCTCCCATCGAGCGGATTCCAGGGTCCGGTCGAGAGCAGCGGATCGAACCACGTGGGCACGGTTCGGTTTCGACCGCGTGGGGTGGAGCGGGGATCACAGGGGCGCGGGGATCGCGGAGGCACGAATGATCGGCGGGAAATAGGTTTGGGCGAACCAGCGCGCGTGGTCGTCGGTGTCGATCGGAAGCGAGTCGCTCGGAACGACGAGCAGGGAGGCACTGACCCGGATGAACATCTCGGCGGCCCGTAGCGCACCGTCGAGGGGCAACGAGTCGCCGGTGATGGCCATGGCGATGGCCGCGCGCACCGGTTCCATGGTCGCGACATTGTCGCTCAGGAACGAGGTGAGGGTTTCCGGCTCGAATTGCCGCAGGGCGGTGACGAGCGGGTGACGGCGCGATTCGCGCACCCCGAGGACGAACGCTTCGACCGCCTTCTCCTCGGGGGTCGGCTTGGTCAGCACCTGGGCGCTGATCGTGACGAAGAACGACACCACCTCGCGGACGACGACCTTGCGGACGATGTCGTCCTTGTCGCCGAGCCGTCGGTATACAGTCGGCCGGGAGACCTTGGCACGCTGTGCGATATCCCCGACCGAGGTACGACGGAATCCGTGCTCGATGAACTCTGCGCGTGCTGCATCGAGCAGTCGGTTCTGTTCGTCGTCGGCGGCGGGGAGCCCGGTCCCGAACAGGTGCTCGACGTCGATACCAGCATGGGTCATGGGACAGAGATTATCGTTTCGGGTGCGATGACCGGGGATCTGGCCGCAACATCGAGGAATTTTCGTCTCATTGCTCGCCTTCGGGCACAGTTCAGGCAATACTCGGCAAATGACGAGGATGTCGCGATCGAGGGCCGGGCGCGCCGCACAGTTGGGCGGGCTGGTCGGCACCGAAGCGGCCCGTCACGCGGTCCACAGGACCGCCGCTATCCTGCACGCGCCGGGCGGTGACCCCGCGCGGGCGCGCGATGCCCTGCTCGCCGAACGCATCGTCACTGTGCTGGGCGGAATGCGGGGGCTGGCCATGAAATTCGGCCAGATGCTGTCGATCGTCGACCCGGGCATGGTCGAGCCACAGCGGCGTGACCTGTTCCAAGCCGTGCTCGCGGATCTGCAGGACAATGCTCCGGCAGTGCCGTGGCACCAGATGCGCGGCCTGCTCGAACAGGAACTCGGCAACGATCTCGACGCCGCGTTCGCCGAATTCGATCGCGAGCCCGTCGCCGCCGCCTCGATCGGCCAGGTCTATCGAGCGCGCCTGCACGACGGCCGGCAGGTCGCGGTGAAGGCGCAGTACCCGGGAATCGCCGACGCCGTGGCCGCCGACCTGAAAAACCTGCGCATGCTGATGAGCGTCTACCGGCTGCTGCATCCGGCACTCGACACCGCCACACTGGCCAACGAGATCGAGGAGCGGATGCGGGAGGAGCTGGACTATCGCATCGAGGCCGCCCACACCATTCGCCTCGCGGCCGGTTATCGCGCGCATCCGTTCATCCGTATTCCGCGTGTGATCAACGAACTGTCGGGACACCGGGTGCTGGTGACCGAATGGTTCGAGGGCCGGCCGCTGCGGGCGGCCTACGACGCGCCCCAGGCCGCGCGCGATCGGCTGGCCGAGATTCTGTTCCGCTTCTACGGCGGCACCCCGTATCTGCTGCATCTGTACAGCGGTGACCCGCACCCGGGCAATGTGGTGCTCTTCGACGACGGTGGCGTCGGATTCCTGGATTTCGGCCTCTGCAAGGCTGTCGAACCGATGATCGCCGCAGCCGAATTGGCAGCCCTGCGTGCGGGTATCGGCGGTGATGCCGACCGAATCGTAGAGTTGATGGAGGCGCGCGGATTCGCCTCGCGTTCGGAGGTGTTCCCGCAGGAGGCGTACGAGATTTTCACCCGGGTGTTCGGCTGGTATCTGCGCGACGAGGAGGCCGAGATCACTCCGGAGGTGGCCACCGATCTGGTGGCCCTGCTGGGCTTCGGCGGCGGCGCGGACGGTGCGTCGGTGCGGGCGTTCAATCTGCCTGCCGAGCACGTGCTGCGCGGGCGCGCGGATCTGCAGCTGGCGGCCATGCTCGGCGGGCTGCGGCCGCGCGCGAATCTGCACGCGATCGCCCGCGAATGGATCTTCGACGAGCCCCCGCGTACCGAACTCGGCCGCGCACACCGGGATTGGCGTCATCACCGCGACGGCAGCGCGCCGTCCATCCCGCCGACGTCGGAGATCTGCCAGTCCGAGCCGCGGTCGACGGTGATCCGGTAGGTGACGGTCGTACGCACCCCGTCCGGGGTCTGCGCGCTGCTCGAGGTGACGTCGAGGAAGACGTCGACCTGGTAGATGCCCTCGGAGGCGGTGGTGGTCTTGGCCGCGATGGGTGTCGCGGTCGAGGTCCAGCGCAGCGGCGTCAGCAATTGCTCGAGCGCGGGGCCGGTGGCGTCGAACTTGGCGGCCAGTGCGGTCGTGGTGCCCTGCTTGAGTTTCGCCATCCACGCCGGGAGGTTCTGATGGTCGATGGTGGACGCGCCCACGGCGTAGTCGGTGGCGACCTGTTCGGCGTGCCGCTGGTCCACGGCCGCGGCGGCATCGCGGTCCCGTGCGCCCTCTGCCGAGTGCCACAGGACTCCGAACGTGACCGCGAGAACGAGCAGTACGATCACGAGTGCTCCGTGCAGCAGGGTGCCGAGCGGGACGGACACCGTCCGCGTCCCGGCGTCCGGGCGGGATGCCGTATCGGGTTTTGTTGTGGCTTCCAGGGTTTCGGTGGTCATGTCTTCCTCCGTGTTCATCGGACGGTGATGTGCAGGCGTACGGCGCCGGGGTCCGTGGCGCCGAGGGCCTGGGTGATGAGGGCGCTCACGTCGATACCGGCGGCGACGCCGGTTCCGGCCGAGACCATTGGTGTGAGTACCGGAATCAGCGGTTGCAGGTCCGGCCCGATCCGGTCCAGCCGTGTGCTGAGCTGATCGAGGAACGGCACCAGCCCGGTGTCCGTGAGGTAGGCGTCCGGGAATCCGTCGCTGCGCATGAGCCGTTCCAGGGCATCCACGACTTCGCGCACCCGGCCGCCGAAACGTCCCCACTGCGGGCCGCCTTCGTCGAGCGCCGGTTCCAGCCAGTCCAGGTCGGACCCGATGCGCTGCATCTCGGTGAGGATGGTGCGCAGCTGCGGCTGTTTGGCGAGCAGGGTGGCAGCGAGCAGGGTGGCGCCGCGATTCAGTTGCGGCAGAGATGTTTCCGCCCTTGCTGTGGCTTCGGTGGCGGTGCGGACCAGATCGGTGACGGTCTGCGGGTCGAACTGGGCGAGCAGATCTGCCGCGGCGGCCGCCATATCGGGGATCGACAGTGGAGCCCGTACCTGCTGTGCGGTGATCAGCGCGCCGTCGGTGAGGTAGGCGCCTGCGCCGGCGCCGTTCGGGGTGAACAGCAGATACGGTTCGCCGAGCGCGGACAGCGCTTCGATGCGCACGGTGCTGTCGGCCGGAACGCGGTAGGAGTCGGCGATGCGCATGCGCACCCGTACAGCACCGGAAACCGAGTCGACACCGGTGATGTCGCCGACTTCCACGCCGGACAGCAGCACCGGCGAACGCGGCAGCAGCCCACCGGAATTCGGCATGGTCGCCGTGACATGAATATAGCCGCGAGCCCAATCCACCCGCAGCACACCGAATGCGAGGTAGGCCGCGCCCAGCACGAACACCGCCGCGATCGCGCTCAGGGACAGCATCGATTGCCGGGTCATCGCACCACTCCCGCCATGCGCAGAATTGTGATCAGGGCCGCGTCCCGCTCCGCGGACGACACCGGCTGCGCTTCGGCCGAGGTGCGGATATCGACGATGTTCACCGCTCCGCCCTGGGAGGCTAAGGGCAGAATGCGCTCGTGCAGCAGGGCCACGAACCGGTTCAGATTCGACGGCGCACTCAGATCGAGCGGGTTGGCGGCCGAGAACAGCGGCAGTACCGCCGCCGCGGCGGCGTCCCCGGCCTCGGCGAGCGGCGTCAACCAGGTCACGGCGTGGGCCAGTTCGGCGATGGAGGAGAAGACGCCGAGTAGATGTGCCAGTGAGGCCGTGGCCTCGGTGACTCGGCGCGCGCCCTCTGCGGACCAGAGCTCGCGGATGGTGGTCGCATTCGCGCGGATGACATCGATATCGGAGTCGGCCGCGGCGGCGAATTCCGAGATCACGTCCAGATGGGCGGCGACATCGCCGAGGTCGCCGGCGATGGTCTCGGCGATGCGGGCGGTGTCGCGGGGGTCGGCCGGCAGGGCCGCGTTGACCTGATTCACGATGTCCTGCAGCCGAGTGATCGCGCCACCGCGCAGGAAGGTTGCCAGCCCGGCCATGGTGTCCTCGATCTGGGTGGCGTGCACCGTGTGGTCGAGTGGAATGGTGGCGCCGTCGGTGAGGGCGGTGCCCGAGCCGCCGTCCGGGTCGGTGAGCGCGATGTAGACGTCCCCGAGGACGGTGTCCTGGCGTAACCGGGCGGTGGTGGCGTGCGAAAGGTGCACCGCCGCAGCGATATCCACATCGGCTACCACATGACCGGGCCGCCCGTCTGCGCCGTGCACGATGCGGGCGTTGCTCAGCGTACCGACCCGCACCCCGTCGGCGGTGACCTCGGCGCGTGCGGGCAGGTTCAGTGCGCTGGCGAATTCGATGTGGATGCGATAGGCGGGACCGGCGACGCCGGCGCCGGGCACCGGGATGGCCGCGGGGTCGAATGTGCAACCGCCGAGCCCCAGCGTGGCGGCGGCGATCAGGCACAGCAGGGAAAGTCGGGTGCTACGCATGGTCATCGCCCTCCGGCTGCCGCCGCGATCAGTTCGGCCACGTTCACCTGTCTGGGGCCGGCCGCGATCGGGCACGGGCCCGGGACGAGCAGATTCCATGCCGCGCAGGCCTGTTCGGCGGCCGCCTCCGGCAGGGTGAGATCCGGAGGAATCCAGGTGAGCACCGGTGCCCCGCCGGATCCGGCCACACGAGTGAAGGCACGGGCCACGGCCGGCACTCGGTCGATGATCTGCTGGATGGTTCCGGCATTGGCGGCGATGAACCGGATGTAGGGGATCGACGCGTCCAGACCGTCGAGCAGCACGCCTCCGTAGTCCCGGGTGAGCTCGTTCACCCAGGGCAGGATGGCGCGCAGGCTGTCGACCAATCCAGCCAGATTGCCGAATATCTCGTCGTTGATCTGCTCGAACACGGCAGGGAATCGAGTGAGCACCTGCTCGAGTTCACCCCAGTTGGCAGAGATCGCCGAGGACAGTGCGGCCAGGGCATCGATCAGGCCGCCGATCTGGGTCACCGCCGCGTCCGGTGATCTCAGCACTGAAGCCAGCGTGGTGGTCAGCTGGTCGAACTGTGGCCCGGCTCCGGTGGTGGCGGTTCGCAAGGCCCGCAACGTGTTCGCCAGCAGTTGCGGGTCGTCGGTGGTCAGTTGCCGGGCGAGCTGGTCGATGGTCTGCAGGGTCTCGCTGATGCTCTTGGGTGTCAGGGTGCGGGTGATACACCGCCGCGCGTCCCAGGGGGCGGCATCGGAGGGGCCGGGCAGCACCGCCAGGTCGCGGTCGGCCACGAGTGTGTCGGCCACGGTCACCGCACCGACCTCGCCGTGTGGCGCGTAGCGGGTGGGAAGGTCGAAATCGACTCGTACGCCGGAGTTCTCCGGGCGGACGGCGACGACCGCACCCACCGGTACCCCGCGGACCCGGACATGGCTGCCCGGATAGAGTCCGATCGCATCGGGCAACTCCGCGCAGTACCGCTGCGTCGGCTCGAGCGGATCCGCGAGGACCAGATAGGCGGCGCCACCGATGACAGCGGCGGCGGCCACGGCCAGAGCCGATACCAGTCCGCGGGCGGCGAACAGTCCATGCATGGTCAACATCCCCTGTCCGGCAGCGGAACACAGACGGTCGAGGATCGGTCGAGGATGATTTCGTCCCCTCCTGCCAGGGCCGCGGCCCGGGTACTGAGGCCGTCGACCGCGGCGAGCATGTCGCCCAGCCGCAGTCCGAGGTCACGCATGATCGGCACGGTGCGGGCGAGCTCGTCGACCAAGGGTTGCAGGGTGCTGCGGTAGCTCGGTTCGAGGGCGGCGATGCGTGCGAGCAGCCGAACCGTGAGCGGGACGGCCGCGTTGATCTCGTCCCGTCGTTCGATGAGGATGTTCTCCACCGCGCCGATGCGCCGGATCAGGGTGCCGATGGTAGAGGTGGCGCCATCGAGCGTGCCGAGGTATTCCTCGGCGGCTCCCAATGCGGCGGAGACATCTCCGCGCTGCTGCTCGAAGGTGCCGACGAGGGTGGTGAGCGCACTGTTGAGCCGGCGCAGCGCATCCGGACTGTCCGACAGCGACTGCTCGACGGCGGCGAGATTGCGGCGCAGTACCGTCGCGTCCACCCGGTCCAGGGGCGTGGCCGCGTCCTGGAAGGTGCGCATCAGACTGTAGGGGAGGCGTACACGCTCGGGCGGAATCACGTTGTCGCCGAGGGGTTTCGCACCGGCGGGCAGCAGGGCGACATAGTGTCCGCCCACGGCGGTGAGCATGCGGATCTCGAGGCTGCTGACGTCGCCGACCGCCACGCCGTCGTCGACGGTGAACCGCATCCGCACCTGGTCGGGGAGCAATTCCACGGCGGTGACGGCACCCACAGGGATCCCCGCCACCCGGATGTCGTCACCGACCTTCACTGTCCCGGCCTCCGTCAGCAGGGCGCTGTAGGTCGTCTTGCCTCGCGGCAGGAGGTAGCACACGGCGCAGACCGTCAGCAGTACCGTCACAGCGAGCACCCCGGCCACGCCCCAGCGGATTTCGTCCATGCGCTCGTCGCCGCCACGGAACAGACGCGTGAAAGGTGTTGTCAGCCTGCGCATATGGTGATCCCCTGTCCGGCGACGAGCATGTGCAACGGTGCTGGGAGCGCGACCGCGCCCTTACCGCACGCCGCGGCCAGCCCTGGGGCGGCGGCGCCGAAGGCGTCCAATGTCTGTAGCAGGGCGGGTAATCGGGCGAGGACGTCACGGGCGGCCTCCGGATCGGGCAGTGCGGCGCGAAGCAGCCGGTCGAATTCCGGATTGGTCACCGGCGTCAGCCCCAGCCGGGCGGCGAGCCGATCGAGCGGTTCGAGGAGCGACGGAATGGTGCGGGCATAGTCGGCGACTCCGTACAACTGCTGTTCCAGGGTGGCGAAGACGTCGACCAGTCCACTGATCACGGTGACCAGATGGGGGGATCGGTCGGCGAGCACATCCGACATCTCGCGCAGGTTGTGGATCAGGATGGAAAGCACGGTCTGCCGGTCGGTGACGTATCCGGCGAGTTGCTCCACCGCATCGAGGGCCGAGCCGATCCCGGCGCCGTCGCCTTCCAGCAGCGCCAGCATGTTCTCGGCGAAGCGGTTCACCGCTTCCGGCGAGGCTTGGGCAAGAACCGGTTGCAGACCGTTGAACAGACCGGTGATATCGAAGGCGGGCACGGTGTGGTCGGTGCCGAATACGGTTCCTGGCGTGAGCATTTCGGCGGTACGGTCCGGCTGGCGCACATCGATGTAGCGCTGACCGGCGAGGGTCTGGTAGCGGATGACCAGCTTCGCGCCCGCGTAGATCGGGTGCGCGTGTTGCACGGTGAAGCGCACTTCGGCCTGGGTGCCGTTCAGCCGTAGGGCGTCGACCTTGCCCACGGCCATGCCGTACATGCGCACGTCGTCACCCGGACGGAGGCCGTTGGCATCGGTGAAGACGGCGGTGAAGCCGTCCAGGGACCCGGGCACCGGCCGCCGGATCACCTGGATGACGGCGGCCAGCAGGACCAGCATGACCGCGGCGAAAACCGTTGTGCGCCAGAAGGCGGGCAATGCTTTGATCACCGTCCCCCTCCGGGTGCCGCGGCCGCGCCGAGCAGCGGCACCGCGACGGCGGGCACGCCGTGCAGGATCACGGCCACGTTCAGCGCCGGACCGTTCGTACTGGAACGTAATGCCCCGTCCAGGTGGTCGAGCAGTTGCCGGAGTTCGTTCGCGGAACGCCGCGGGTCCGGTACGGCGGCGGCGACCACGCGGAGGACCGGCACCAGCAGGCTGGCGTACGCGGCGAAGTTCCGCTCGCCGGCGGTCGCCGCGTGACTGACCGCCGGAACGATGTCGTCGGTGAGGATGTCGACCGATCGGTCGAACATCGCGCGATCCTCCCGCAGAACCGGGATCCTGGCGAGCTGATCGAGCAGTGTGACGCTGCCCTCCACCAGGGAGCCGAGCCCGCGCAGTGCGGAAGCATAGTTCCCGATCAGGTTCGAGGGCCGTTGCGACTGTGTGTCGGCCACGGTTCGTGCCGTCGCCACGATCGCCTCCAACAGTGGTGCGAGCGCGTCGATCTCGCTGCTCACCCGGTCGAGCGCGGTGGTGAGCTCCGGTGTCAGAACCTGGCCGGAGGTGGCGCCCAGCCGCTCCAGCAGTCGGCCGAGGGTGGCGTCGGCCACCCGGCCGGGGCGGGACAGATCGAGCAGGTCGCCGTCGCGCAGCGGTGTCCCGCCCGCCTGGGCATGCAGTGCTATCTCGCTGAGCCCGAACAGGTTCGCGGGTGCGTAATCGAGGGTGAGGGTATTAGTCAGTGCGGTCGCCGCCTCCGGTCGCAGCGCCAACGTCAGGGTTTGGCGGCCGGGGGCCGTACTGTCGATGCGCTCGAGCCGCCCGACTGGAACGCCGTCCACACGGATCGGCGAACCATGGCCGATACCCGCCCCGACCTGTGTGGTCACCACGCGGACGCGAACCAGGCCCGCGGTGTCGGGCTGGCGGAATCCCGCGACCGCGGCACCGACCGTGACGACGGCCAGCAGTGCGGCGGCGCCGCGTCGGCGCGCGCCGCGCTGTTCCGTCGTCACGCCGGGTATTCCGTATCTGGGCATGTGTTCACCCCGTGAATTCGATCGAGGAGTTCACGCCCCACAGCACGATGGTGAGCATCATGTCGAGGGCGATGATGGTGACGAAACTGGCCCGCACCGCGCGCCCGGAGGCGATGCCGACTCCTTCCGGTCCACCGGCGGCGAAAAACCCTTGGTAGCAATGGATCAGGATGACCGCGGTGGCGAACACCAGCACCTTGATCACCGCGGCGATCATGTCCCACCCGGAGACGAACTGGAAGAAGTAGTGGTAGTAGACGCCGTCGGCCTGCCCGTGCAGGACGACGACGACCGCCGCGCAGCTCAGGTAGGCCAGGATGAGCGCGACGAGGAAGGTCGGCACGATGGCTACCGCGCCGGCGAGTACGCGAGTGGTGACGACGAACGGAATCGACCGCAGCCCTAGGGATTCCAGCGCGTCGATCTCCTCCGAGATCCGCATGGAGCCGATCTCCGCGGTCATGCGGCACCCGGCCTGCGCGGCGAATCCCACACCGGCCGCGATCGGCGCCAGTTCACGGGTATTGGCGAACGAGGAGATGATTCCGGTCAGCGGGCCCATGCCCAGGAGATCGAGCACGGCGAACGCTTCGATTCCGGTGCCGGCGCCCATCACCACGCCCAGCACCATGAGCATCGGCACGGTCCCACCGCCCACGACGATGGCGCCCCTGCCCCAGGTCAGGTCAGTGATGAGCCGCAGCGTCTCTGCGCGATATCTGCGCAGTGTCAAGGGAATCGAGCGCAGCACCTGCCATCCGAAGTCGAGTGCGAAACCCGCGCTCTCCACCGTGTCCGCCGCGATGGCGCCGACTCGTGCGGTGCGGCGCAGCCAGCGTAGTGGTCCCGGGACGTAGCTCGCCGCCGTCATGCCAGCCGCACCGGCAGGAACATGGTGACCAGCTGGGTGAGGGCGAGATCGACGACCGCGATCGAGACCACCGACATGACGACGGCGGCATTCACACCGTCGGCCACCCCGCGGGGCCCACCTCGCGCCTCCAATCCGCGCTGGCACGCCACGATCACCACCAGGAATCCGAACAGCACCGACTTGCCCAGCGACACCCAGACATCGGCGATCACCGCGAACGAGCCGAACGTCAGCCAGTAGCTGCCCGGGGTCACGCCCTGCGCGGTGACCGCGACGGCGAATCCGGAGGCGATACCGACGAAGATGATCAGCACGTTGAGCAGCGGTGCCACCAGCACCATGGCCGCTACCCGCGGAATCACCAACCGGTGCACCGGGTTCAGGCCCATGACCCGCAGCGCGTCGATCTCCTCTCGAATGGTGCGCGCTCCGAGGTCGGCGGCGATGGCCGACGCGCCCGCACCACCGAGCAGCAGGCCGGTGGCCATCGGCGCGCCCTGCTTGACCACGCCGAGCCCGCTCGCGGCGCCGATCAGCGAGTCGGCGCCGAGCTGGTGAATCAGATTTCCGACCTGGACGGAGACGATCACGCCGAAGGGCACCGCCATGAGAACAGCGGGTACCGCGGTCACGGTGATGAGATACCAACTCTGGTCGAAGGTTTCGCGCCACTGGAAGCGGCGGCGCACCAGATCGGCGCCCGCGCCGCGGGCGGATTCCACGGCCAGGCGCACCGCACGGCCATAGGTACACAAGCTGGTGATCACCGTGTCGGTGATGTTCATCCGCAGCACGCGGAGCACGGATGTGCCCGACGGCGATGTCGAACTGGTTGGAGCCATACCTGTCTCTTCTCGTCATCCCCGACCACGAGGAAGGAATGTCGTGTCGGCGCTGGACCTCGCTCTGGCGCGTGACAGTGAGACTGTAGACGATGTTTGTCCACAAGTGGAGCGTTCTCGGTGATTGTTCGGCAATCAGAAAGCAATCGGCATCTCACCGGACACTCCGGGGTTTACGTGGGGATATCACGGTTTGGCTCATTGCGAAGAGTTGTCCAGTAGGTCCAGATGCCTATCTGGGGCTTGACGCCGGTGTTACAAATTCGTAGATTTTCTCAGTGTCAAGCGGCGGTGGCCGCTCGGAACGGGCCGCCATCGAAGCCGGGGTCCCGAGGAAAGGTGTTCGATGACGGCACATCCACACGAACCGGTGCCTCTGGGCCCCGACTCTCTGACGTGGAAGATATTCGGTTCGCTGTACTTCGTGCCGACGGGCCTGTTCCTCGGCATGGTGCAGAACATGCATCCTGGGCTGGGCGCGGGTGTCGAGTTCCACTCCCGCATCCAGGACGAGTTCTATCAGCGCGTATTCCGCTCCGGGTACCCGATCATCGGTGTGGTCTTCGACGGGCCGCGGGCGCGGCAGACCGCGCGCGAGATCGTCGGGTACCACCGCGATATCAAGGGGCACGACGCGCAGGGGCGTCGCTACCATGCACTCGATCCCGGCACGTTCTATTGGGCACACGCGGTGTTCTTCATGCAGACCTTGCGCGCGGGCGACCTCTTCATGGGCGGGCTGACCGAGGCGCAGCGCGAACAACTGTGGCGCGAGCAGTACCAGTGGTACGAGATGTACGGGATGAGCATGCGGGTCGTCCCCGAGAGCTGGCCGGAGTTTCAGCGCTACTGGAATGACATGTGCGACAACGTCCTCGAACCGACGCGGGCCGCCTGGGATGTCTGGAATCTCGCGAACACCGCCCCGGTGCCGATCTTCCCGGTAGTGCGCTGGATTCCGAAACCGCTGTGGGAGCGTGTGCTTCGGCCCTACGGTGCGAGGTTCTATCACTTCCTCACCATCGGCCTGTGCGATCCGGCGGTCCGGCGGACCATGGGATTCTCCTGGACCGAGCGCGATCAGCGCCGATTCGACCGGCTGTGCCGGTTGTTCTCGGCCATGAATGCCGCGACGCCCGATTCGGTGAAATACTTCTTCCCCCGTATCCGCGCCGGCCGACGCCGGGAAGCCGGTAGACGCCCCGCCGAGCTGCCGCCACCGGAAGCGCCGCAATTTCTGTGGCCCGCACCGGAACACCGGGAAGACCCCAGGCATTACTGCCCGGTACACGCCGACTTCGGCGCGACCACCGGCACCAGATTCCGCCAACTGACAGGGTTCTGACGATGCGGGCACCCGACAGCAGCGTCGCCGGCAGTACCGCCGACCCGGCGCATCCGTTCGATTACTACTACCGGCCTGGAATGCCCTTGCGTCCCGCTCCGGCCCGCGCGATCGCCTCGCCACTGTGGCTCGAACCGCGGCGCAAGATGCTCTCCGCGTGGATCGACGTGCAGCCGGAACCGGTGCAGACACCGATCACCCGGCTCATGGCCGACCATCTGTGGCAGGGAGACGAGCTGATGGACGGCGTGGTCGCGGCGTGCACCCGGATCGGCACCGCGGCGGGCCGGCGCATGCTCGAGCATGCGCTGGACAACGGCATCGACACCCTCGCCGATCCACCACCGGAACTGGTCGCGCTGTTCGAACAACTCGACAATCCGCCACCCTGGTACGACCCGCAACTGTGGGAGCATGGCCGGCGGCTGTGGATCAACGTCTCCACCTCGGGCAAACTCGCCATGGGCGTGCAGGATTTCATGGGCACCTTCGTCGGCGCCGAGGTCGCGTCCGCCACGGGAGCGACCGGGCGGTTCGTGAACGATCCCTATCGCCGCAACCTGGAGACCGCGACCTGGTTCTGGAACGTCACACGTCCCGGCGGTATGGACCGCTGGTCACCGGTGTTCAAAGACACGGTGCGAGTGCGATTCATGCACGCACAGGTCCGAGCGGGCCTGCGCAAAACCTGGGGCGATGAGCATTTCGCGGTGCACGGTAACCCGATCTCGAACGCCACCATGATGGGTGCCGCGGTGACCTTCGGCCTGTCGCCGATGTGCTTCGATCACGTGCACGGGCGCCGGTTCAGCATGGCGCAATTCGATGCGGCCATGCACTACTGGGCCTATATCGCCTACATCTTCGGTGTCGCCGAGGAACTCATACCCCGCACCGCGCTCGACGGCATGCACCTGTCGGACTACATGGTCGCCACCGCCGGCACCGCACCGGAATGGACCGGCCAGATGGCCGGTGCCGCGACGAAATCGCTAGGGGGAAAGGGCTTTCGGCACCGTCTGCGGATGGCCGTGGCCGCCGCGCCGATGGGCATGATGGCCTACTTCAGCAGCGCCGAGCTGACCCGGGCACTGTTGGCCGCGACCCCCTTGAACGACATCGGATTCCAGCCGTGGGCGGGCATCACCGGTATGGTCGCCAACGCCAACGTGCGGTTGCGCGCACTCGACGACGGGCTGCCGGGCGCCGAGGGGCGCATGCGGCGCCGCACCCGCGGCGATGATCCCGCTTGGCGGGTCAATACCCGTATCACCCGTATCCTCGCGGCCCGTGCCGGGATTCACGGCACGCCGTACGACCATCACGACGGCACCGCGCAGGGGGTGCCGTCGTGTCCGGTGCGATGACAGCGGGATCCCCGTCGGACAACGACGGCTCCCCGGCATTGCTGGTCGTGCTGCGCCGCAGCGGCGCGACCATCCGGGTGCCCGCTGAACTCACTGTGCTGGAGGCGCTCGAGCGGGCGGGTATCGCCGTGCCCGCGATGTGCCGGTCCGGAATTTGCGGAACTTGCGAAACCACTGTTCTCGGAGCGGAATTCGGCGCCGACCTGTCGGCCGAGGTGCTGATTCGGCGCGGTCGTGGCTGCGCCGTGCGCCTGTGCACGGCCACCGGCGACCACCTCACCCGCCTGATCGTGGATCTGTGACCACGACAGCTCGAGTACTCGGCACCCAGGCGAGCCCCGCACCGCCGGTCAAGGAGAAACACCTCATGTTCGGACCCGGATCACTGCTGTACGAAACCTACGGCGACCGCCGCGGCTACCTGGTCGCGCCGGTGGAGGGCCTGTTGCAGTTGATGTATCCCGCGCTCGGTCGTGGCGTGGAACAGCATTCGGCCTTCTACAGCGAACCGTTGCAGCGGTTGTTCCGCTCGGTTCCGCAGATTCAGGGCAGTATCTTCGACGGCCTTCAGGCTGCCGAGACCGCCGGCCGGATCAGGGATTTCCATCGTGACATCAAGGGCGCGATGCCCGACGGCAGCCGCTATCACGCGCTCGACCCGGAAACGTACTTCTGGGCGCACGCGACCTTCCTCGACGCCGCCTTCCGCACCGGTGACCTGTATTTCGCCCGCCCCTACTCGCTGGCCGAGAAGGCCGCGCTCTATCGGGAGGGAGTGCAATGGTGGCGGATGTACGGCCTGTCCGATCGCGTCGTGCCGCCGACCTACCAGGACTTCACCGAGTACTGGAATCACATGCTGCACAACGTCATCGAACCCACCCCCGCCGCGGCGGAGCTGGTGCACTTCTTCCGGTCACCGGCCGATATGCCGCAACCGTGGGTGCCGGCGCGGATCTGGCGATTGAGCAGCCCGGCCATGAGCAGGGCGTGGTTGCACGTGGGCGCAGGCGCGCTGCCGCCCGTGGTCCGCGAGGTGTTCGACATCCCCTGGACCGCTGCGAACCAGCGCGTATTCGATGCCTTCCGCAGGACAGTGGCCTACACCTGGCCGGCCGCCCCGTATCGTTTGCGCGTCATGCCGAGGGCCCGTGCGGCCTACGCCCGGGACGGCCGTATCGGATTGCGCGCGGCCCGGATCCGCGCGGCGGGCGCGGCGGCACCGCATACCGAGACCGGTATCCGGGTCGAGCGAATCACGAGGGCTCACTGATGGTTTCATTGCTGCCGGCCCGGCCGGAACTGGATATCGCCGGCATTGCCGAGACCGCTCTGTCGCCTGTGTTCGCCGCCCGGTTGCCGAACGGAATTCCGGCTGCGCCATGGACATGTGAGGCAGAGGCCATTCTGTGGTTCGACCGGGCCGGTCGGGCCGCGGCCCATGTGTTGCCCGCGCTCGTTCGCCGCCGGGCCGGTCCCGTCGGTGTTGTCGGGGCCATCGTGCGCCATCATCGGTCGCCGGTCGGCGCGCACGACGTAGTGGCCGGTGCCGTCGTCTACCGTCGTGGCTCGCGGCTACGCACCCACCTCGGGTTTCTGGCCGCGAATTCCGAGGCGAGTCTGACGGCCGGGCGAGCGAACTGGGGTGTCCCTGCCACTCTCGGCGCCTTCGCCGGCACGTCCACCTGCGGTACGGTCACCGCGATCGATGCCGCTGTCGGCGCGCCGAGTTGGACGGTCGGCGTCACAACCCGCGAGGCCGGTCCGCGTTTGCCGCTCTATCTCGCCACCACCGTCGAGCAGCAGTTCCCCGGCGACATGCTGGGCACGGCGGTCCTTCGCATGCGCTGCCTGGCTCGCCCGGCCCGGGTGATCACCACCGTAGACAGTGACGGGGAGCTCGCCGCATGGCTCGGCAGCGGGAGGCGCACAGCGCTGCGGTTGTCCCACCTGCGGTACACGGTCACGCCATCACGCCTGGACTACCGGCAGCCAATCCCAGGAGCCGCTGATATAGGCCGCGAATCCGAACCAGCGGCACGTCAGTCCGCTTCATGGTCGCCATAACGTCGGGGGACCGGAGCGGTGGCAGTCCTTGAAGGCAACATCGGGCCATCGATACACCGCGATCTCGTCGCGGCCCGCCGCGCGATAGATCTGGTGGACCGGATGGCTGCGTCGTGTCCGCCGACCGAGGAGCTCGTGGTATCGATCTGGCGCGGCAAGCTCCGGTCGCCACGGACTTGCGTGAGCTCGTGACCGCGCTGCACCTGGTCGAAGACCTGTCGCGGATGGGGGTGCTGGCGCACCACATCGCCGACCTCGTCCAACAGCGCTATCCGGCGCCGGTCGCACCCGAGCACGCCCTGCAGATCGTTATCGAGATGAGGCGCCTCGCCGCCGAACTCGTGAACGGCGCCCACCACGTCCTCGGGACCCGCACCGCCGGCGAGGCGACGGCGTCGGACCTTCGCGACGACGCCCTCGATCTGCGACAACGCGACCTCAACGACTTGGTGCTCGGCCCGGACTGGAACGGAACCATCGCTGAGGCTGTCGACTGCGCACTGCTGGGCCGCTATTACGAACGGATCGGCGACCACGCCGTGCGCATCGGACGTTACATCGTGCTCCTGTCGACGGGTGCCTTGCTGCCGGAGCCCGTCGAGCGTGTCCTGGACGACGCCTGCGGATAGCCGACTGTGGAAACGGCGACCGGCCGGTGACGAAGTCCACTCATCCAGCGGCCCTACGGCGTAGCCACGGAACGGCGCATCGCGTGTTAGCGGCGGGCGGCGCGGTGTCCGTCAGCTCTTGCTCGCCGGCCCGGCGATCTGGCCGGCGCTTGCGGCTTGTTCCCGGTGCTGGGCTTTGAGATCGGACTGCCACTTCTCGAAGTCGGCTCGCATCACACCGATCTGACGCTCGAGCGCCTCCCTGGTGACCGACCACCAACTCATCGCGGCGTCCCGGAGTTCCGCCGTGGTCTTTTCGAACTCGGTTCCCTCGTGCTCGAGGGTCGCGGCCAATTCTTCCCGGCGAGACTGCAGCATGGCGCGGTTCTTCTCCCGCGCCGCGGCGGACGACTCTTCGAACTGCTTCACTCGGGCCGCGAGTTCCATCAGCGATTCCGACAACGGCTTCATGATATTGCCCTCTCGAATATGTTGATCCTCAACGGATCTGGCCTTCGCCACTTACCAGGATCGGACCGGCGCCCGGTCCGGTGCTAGGGCAGAACGTCATCGGAGGTCCCTACCTTGTTCTACCGGTGGCGCGGCAGACGAGGACCGGGCAGGTCGCGTGGTGGAGCAGGTTGCGGCTGGTCGATCCGAGCAGGGCGGCGGCCGCGGTGCCGCGGCCACGGCTGCCGACGACCAGCAGTTGGGCGTGTTCGGCGACGTCGGTGAGCACGGAGTCGACGAGACCGGGAACGGGCATCTCGGTCACGTCGACGTCCGGATACTCTTCGCGCCATCCGGCCAGGCATTCGGCGAGCAGCACGCGTTCGTTTTGCGCACGATCGAGATGGTGGCCGACGGATGCGATGCGGGACGGCCAGGCGTGCACCGCTACCAGTGAAACAGCCAGGGCAGCAGCGATTTCGAAGCCGTGCGCGATGGCGGGGGCGCTAGCCGCGGACCCGTCCACGCCGACGGCCACCGGCCTTTCCCGCGCTATCGGCCGGCCATTCGTTCCGCGCCACACCGCCACAGGACAGTGCGCATGCTCCATGACGCGCACGGTGGTCGGTCCGGTCATTCTGGCCTCGAACGCGGTCTGTCCGCCGACCACGACGATCCTGGCGTGTTCGCTCAATTCCACCAGCGCTCGGTCCGGCGGTCCGGCCATTGCCACCGTATCGGCGGCCAGGTCCGGATGGGCAGTGTGCACGAGTTCGACCGTGCGCTGCAGGGTTTCGTCGGCGGCCGCGTACGCTCGCGCGGGCTGGACACCTGCGGCGAGCTGCTTCGCGGGAGTGCGATAGTGGCTGGGACTCTTTGCCGCACAAGCGATCAGCAGCGGAGCGTGAAACGCGCACGCCAAGTACGCCGCCCATCGTGCAGCATTCAACGCGGTCGGCGAGTCATCGATGCCGACCACGATTGTCTGTCGATCGATCCGGGGGCTCATCGGTATTTCCTGTTCTGTAGTCGCCGTTGGGTGCACGGCGGCCGCGCTGTCACACCGGTGAATCCACCATCACAGAACCGGGATCGCGGGCGATAGGGACCATCGGGCCCGATGCCAGGGGTCAGCGGTCGACCAGCGGCCTGTTCCGTCGGGTCAAGGCACACA
>NZ_BAUA01000070.1 GCF_000710915.1 Nocardia brasiliensis IFM 10847 | reverse complement strand
CAGCGGCTCTGGTCGCTCGCAGAGAGAGAAGACCCGCAGAAGTGGCACCCGATCAATGTGCTCGGGATCACATTCGAATCTGCAGGGGTTCCGGCGTCTCGGGCCGAACGAGCCACCTACCGCCGCGCCGTACGCACGCTCGCCGCCCGCGGGCTTGTCGAGTGCCGCATGATGAGGGTTGACGTCCGCGCGCTTCCGTCATGGAAGCCGGACCACAGGCTCGCGCTGCACGCGCGTGCTACCGAGGCCGGCCGCACCTACGTCGCCGAGCGCCAGAAATTCGAACAGCGCGGCTCGATGAACGGCGAGACACTCTGGCTCCTAGCCATGGATACGCCTCGAGAGATCAGGAAGAAGCAGCAGCGCCGTGCCAAGCGAGCCGGTCGCGATGCAGTTCCTCCTCGCCGGGGGACAACCCCCGGGGTCAGTTGAGTCGACCACGGGCACGCTGCAGTTCGTAGACCGTGGCGCGGTCCTCCTCGTCGGCCAGGCCGCGGACTTCGCGGTCGGCCAGGCGCAGCTCGGCGACGGTGATCTCCCGGTCGATCGTCGTGCAGTCGGGCAGCTCGAAGTTCGACTCGGTGCAGATCCAGGTCCACTTGTCGAGCCCGGCCGGGGGGATGGTGTCGAGCAGCTCGCACACCGGCTGCGGCGGCCGGTACCCCGACGCATACAGCTCGGCCTCGGCGTCGGCCCAGTCTTGGTGCTGCTCCGGGGTCCAGTTCGCCTTCGGGTCTCCACCCCACGGCAGCTCGCGCGGGTCCTTCCAGTCGTCCATCAGTTCACGACGTGGTAGTCCGCCACGCGCGGGCCGGTGTGTGCGAGGTCCGAGTCCAGGACGTTGGCTCGGTAGGTCTCCCAGTCGGCAAGCTTGGGTTGGTCCCGCTCGGCGCCACGGTGGGCCATCCGCTCCCGGAGTTGAGTGGTGTCGGTGCCGACCCACACTGTCCGGATCGCGGTGTCGTCGCCGCCGGCGACCGCGCGGATGTAGTCGCTGAGCCGCTGTCGTTGTCCGCTGGCGGCGCTGATGTAGCCGAGGAACGGGGCGTCGACCACGACCGGGCAGCGGCGAGCGATGACGACGGCCTGCCGGACCAGGGCGGCGTAGAGGTGTGGGGAGACGACACGGCGGTAGAGGTCGCTGTCACGGTCGTGGGGGTTGCCGGTCAACTCGGCCATCACCGACTCCTCGAGCCGCGGTGCGAAGGCGTCCTTGTCGAGCACGACCGGGTCGACCAGCTCGGCCAGTAGCCGGGTGGCGGTGGTCTTGCCCGCCGCGGGGAACCCGCACACGATGGTCACCCCTGTGCCCGCGTGGATTGCCAGGTCGTGAAGCGCTTGCTTCGCTGCTGGTGAAAACGGCAGGGGCGGTTCGGAGTTCACGGCGGCCATCTGTTCATCTTGCCCAGAACGCTGGGTCTGAGGTGAGCTGTTCAGCGTAGTTCCGGCCCGCCACGTCGTCTCCGAAGCCGGGGTGCAGGATGGTCGTCATGAGCGGAGCTGTGTCCGGCCGGGCGCCCGGTTGCATCAGGTTCAGGCGCCGAAATGTCTGCGAGCACGAACCCTACGAGCAGATCCCGGTCCGAGATGCGGTCCGCGCGATCCAGAAGTGGCTGCAGGACTACGAGGACAGGATCGCCGCCGCGGTCGAGAGCGGCCGCCGCTACTACGTCGGGCAGAAGGTCCACTCGGCAGACTGTTCGACCCTGCGGCACAACCTGTGGCCGACGAACTCGTGGTATTGGGTCACCGAGACGGACGACCTGGATGTCATCGAGGCCCGCTACGCCGAGATCAACGACGGCGAGGGAAGCGGCGGGTACGAGTGGGGCGTCGCGGGCAACCTCGTCACTCGCGAGCAGGCCTCCAACACGGCACTACCGCGTTGTCGGACTTGCGTTCCCGACGTGAATCCCCGCACGTCGGCTAAGCGCCCCAAGAAGGTATCCGGGCTCGGCGCAAGCGACTTGGGTCGCCTGCTCTACGGCCAACCCATCGTGTCCATCACCTACGAACCCGGCGGCGTCTTCATCCAGACGAGCGAAGCACGTCATAGGTTCGACCTCGACGGGTCCGTACTTCTTGACCCCGCCCCGAGCAGCCAACCGGAGTCCCACTTGGGGGCCTAGGGTGTACCGATGCAGATCACTCTTCCTCTGTTTCTGACCGGTTCGATCACCGTGGCCGAGCTTGAGCAGTTCGTCAAAACCGCCCGCGACCTCGGCGCCACCGACGGGACTGAAATCGAAGTACGCGCGCTGGAGCGTGACGACAGCGTCCTCGACGGACTCTTCCTCGACAGCGAGACGCTCAAGCCGACCGCTGAGTCAGCGGCGTAGATCACGCAACCTCGGCCGCGCCCGCCTCAGCTGTTTTCACTGCTCCGTGGACGACGGCGAGGCTGACACCGATGCCTCGGGCGATCTCGCGCAGGGATTGCCCTTCGGCTCGGCGGGCCAGGATCGCGCGGCGTTTGTCGTCGTCGACGACGGTGGGGCGCCCGCCCTTTCGCCCTCGGCGGGCAGCGGCCTCCAGGCCGTCGCGGGTCTTGCGGGCGATGTCGCGGCGCCGGTCCTCGGCCAGGGCGAGAGCCAGGTCGAGGATGAGGCTGCGCTCGGTGTGCTCGCCGGTGCAGCGGCGAGGTTCATGAACCCACCGCAGTGGTCACCGGATCAACCCGAATCACGGACATTGTCATGACCTGGTCACCGAGATCTCGCCCTGATCACTGACGATTTCGACCTGAACCTTCGCCGACCTCAGGTAATCCCATGACTCGCAGTCGAACTTGTTACCCACCACTACCTGCACAGAACCAGGACAGGTCACCCGGCCCACCGGTTCCTCCCTCACACCCTGCAACCGGTTCGCCACCTGCTGCTCCAGCGCCGCCTGGTCCAGCACCCGCGGTGGATCGGCCGGGTCGAGATTGGCGCCCGCCACCTTCACCGTCACCACCACCGCGCACACCGCGATCACGACCGAGGAGGTGGCCGAAACGATCCGGGTAAAACTCTGTTGATCAGACACCCGATATTCCTATCCGTCACCCAGCTCACTGACAAGGGCTGAGCTGCTTACCATCAGCGCCGTTCAAGCCTGATGTTCCCCAACTGCCTGAACAGCAGGGCACCATCACCGGTGCCGATGGCAACTCGGCACCGCAGTGCCGATGTTCGACAACGGTCTGTTTTCCGACGACCCCGGCCCTGGGGTAGCTCAGCTGGTTACCTCATCGTCCAGGGTGTGCAAGCGATGAGCTGTCATCCGGGCGAAGCTCTCGACGATCTGCTTGAGGAGTTGTTGCTGCGCATGGTCGTAGGTGTCCGCAGTGGTTTGAAAATAGAACAGGCCGGGGGTCGAACCTTCCGCACTGTGGAAACCGACTAGTTCCTGGCAAGGCTGGTTCCTGCTGTCACTGCCCGGCATCCAAGCCGTGATTTGTGGTTGGCGCCGATCTGCCTCGATAACCCGCCTGCCGTCTCGTTTCACCCACTTACGACCGAATAGACTCGACTTCCACTCAGCAAGCGGGTACGGCCCGCGAGTTAGAACCGTCGCCAATTCGCCGTTCCGTCCCACGATTCCCCAGGTCGTGCCGTCGTTGTCCGTTTCACTCAAGATAATCCCGGGGAAGACGACTGGGCGACTAAGCAGCTTGTCGGTGACCACCGTGAACTGCTCCGCGCCCGCTTCGGCCAGCTTGGTGAAGGACTGCATAACCGCGCTGCGAACGCACTCGTGCAGGATCCTTGAGACCTGCGCCTGACGATCGGCGGGCTGGAGGTTCCGCTCGGCAACCAGTTTCGCCTGCGCCGCCTGCAACGCTTCTTCAAAATCGGTCACAAGCATCAATCGTGGCAGGTTTGTGGCTGCGCAGCCACGGCGTTCCAATGTCCGTCTTGACGGCTGGTTGATTTCTACCGTCGACCGCGGCCGCGGTGCGCAGCAAGTCGGAGCCCCTCGGCGACGAGCTGCTGGTACCGCTCCGGCGTCATCACCGGTGGCGGTGTGATGGCGAGCCGCCGAGCGCGGGCGCGTTTCCCGGCGGCCTGGCCGGTGATGTTGAGCGCGTCGCCGATCCGTTCCCACGACACCGGTTTTCCGGGGTCGATGGTGCCGTCTGGCAGCCGGTGTTCGCGACGGCGTGCACCGACGATGTGCCAGTCGATCAGCGAGTCGGCGGCGTGGGCGATTCTGGCCAGCGCGCACAGCGCGGCGAGATCATCGTCAGCCGGGTAGCGCAGCTCGCCGCGCTCGTCGGCGTCGGCGCGCAGGCGCCGCATGATCCGGCGCAGGTCGGCGCGGAGCATCGCATGGGTGTAGCGGTTCGTGCGTGCACGGGGCACCCCTCCATTGTGAAACCGAAGTTTCAATGAGACGAGGGCTGTCACCGGAACGTGAGATCTCGGCTGCGCTGGCGATTCGGTGTCGATCTGCACATTCGGCCGGAATCCAGCGCTAAGGATTTACCACAGATAATGGCCTGTTATCCGGGGTATTATGAGAGGCGACCTGCGGCGGACCCGCCGCCGCGCGTACACGAAGCGGCCCCGTTATCCGGGGCAAGCCGGAAACGGGGGAACCGATGGCAGCGAAGGTGACCCGGTTGCGCACCGCCCCAACCCGCACCCTGCGCACCGCCGCCGAAGCGTTCCTCGACACCATCGGCCCGCCCAACACCCGCCGCTCCTACGGCATCGCTATCGTCAAGACCGTCGAGGCGCTAGACGGCCGCGGCCATGACGGGCTCATCGGAGGCAGCCGGGCCCTGGACTCGGTCACCGACGACGAGATCGGCGCCGCACTGGAATCGCTGTGGGGTGCCGCGGCGGTCAACACCTGGAACGCGCGCCGCGCCGCGGTCGGCAAATGGCTGAGCTGGTGCACCGAACAAGGCTGGACCGCGCCGACGCTCCCTACCTCGGCCAGGCGCTCGACGCCGCCGGACTCGGTCACCCCGGTCCGCTCACGCACCGCGATCGACCGGCTCATCGGCCGCCGCGAGATCCACCTGCGGGAGAAGACTCTGTGGCGGATGCTGTATGAAACCTGCGCACGCGCAGAAGAACTGCTGCAACTCAACATCGAAGACCTCGACCTGGCCGCCCGCAGCGCACCGGTGAAGTCCAAGGGCGCCAAACCCCGCACCCGCCGGCGCGGGCCCGCTCACCACGAATACGTCCTGGAAACGGTGTACTGGGACGCGGGCACCGCCCGGCTGCTGCCCCGGCTCATCCGCGGCCGCACCCGCGGGCCGGTATTCGTGACCCATCGCCGTCCCGGGCCCGGTAAGTACCTCACCGACCGCGATCTGTGTCCCGACACAGGCCTGACCCGGCTGTCCTACGACCAGGCCCGCGACCTCCTCGACGCCGCCACCGCGCTCGACGGGCCCGGAACCGGCTGGGATCTGCACGAACTGCGCCATTCCGGCCTGACCCATCTCGGGGAATCCGGGGCCAGCCTGCTGGAGCTGATGGCCAAGTCGCGTCACCGCAGACCAGAGAACCTGCGCCGCTACTTCAAACCGTCCCCGCAGGCGATGCGCGAACTCACCGCGCTGCTCGGCCCGGACACCAACCGCCGTCGCTGACCAGCGACTTCGCCATATTATTACCGGAACCCCGAGACTGACGACAGCTGCAACACGAACGGCCCCCTCCCCTCATCGGATGGGGCCATTCGCGTTGTCCGCGGGTCAGCGCGGCTTCTGGGTGATGGTGATCTTCCGAATCGGGCCAGGAACCGTGATGGTCTTCTTCTGCCCGGGGCGGATCGTGATGCGCCTGGTTGCCATGTGTTTCACCTCCTCTCGATGGGTGGGTGGGCAACTGCTACTTCTCGTTGCGGACGCCCTTGTGCTGGTTCGGACTGCCGTTGAGGATGCGGCCGGTGGAGGTATCGCGCTTGAACCAGGTCTTGCCGACCTTGAACTCGCTGCGCCCCTTCACGGCGCCGACGCGGTGCCCGCGTCCGGTGTTCTTCGCCATCTTGTTCACCTCCGCTCCGACAGCGCCGGGCTGAGCCGGTTCATGTGACGCTGTCATCACGTAGTCGAGGTAGCTCTACCGAGAGTTAGCTGTTTCGTGACGGAGACGTTGTCACCGGCACATCTCACAGAGACCATTGCTCAGCAGATGGACTTGGAAATTGAGATAGCAGCTGCTGCAGCGCTGTTCACGGGCCGCTACCTGATCGCACTTGCACCGGTGGCACTCGGGACAGAATTGCTGCCTGCACGTCGGACATGGGTAGCCGCGGACTGTCCTCTGACTACCGCAGCAGTGGATGGTCGCGGTGGGACGCTGGTCGAAGTCTCGTGCGGCATCAAGGTGCAGGTGCTCGGAGTTCCATAGGTCGATGTCGCTGAAGACCGCGACTATCCGACGTTGGTCGCTCACAGCGTCGACGTAGAAGTCGGTGCGACGATCCCAGCGGTCTGTCCAGGGCATCTTCCCGGTCACCGACGCGCCGGCGGCGAGGCCGGCGAGCCGATGCCCGGCAGGCAGCAACTGCCCCTTCCAAGGAATCACCGTGGGCCAGCCCTGTTCTGGGTCCGGCCGGATCGAGGCGAACACGACACTGTTGTCGGTGCGATCGATCAGGGCAACGGCGCCGACGTGTGGCAGACGGTTTGCGACGGCGATCGCGCAGGCCTGTCTGCTGGCTTGGGTCGATTCGAACAGTTCGTTGACGTGCTCGGCTCGGACAGGACCGTCCGCTACCACCAAGTCGATGGAGGCTGGCGGGAGGAGCAGGCGTTGGGCTACCTGGTCACAGATTGTTTCCACCAGCTGACTGGCATTGCGTTGCTGGAGTATCCACTCCATCACTTCATCGCATTGCGGGATGAGCCAATGACCGAGCTCGTGCCCAAGGGTGAACTGCTCTCGCCGACTGTTAGGCGTGGGCACGTAGAGAATCACGTTGTCATCGATGAACGAGGTCCCATCACATGCGCCACCACCACTGCGCGCGCCCGAAACCTTCTCGAGCGCAGAGACTCTGAGCCCGAGGTCTTCACGTAGGACGACCAGAGGTTCCTCAGCGAACCGCTGCTGGATCTCGGGCTCCAGCAGGTCGAGCACAAGCGCTACGCACTGGCTGAGATTCAACGACCGTGGCCTTCGTCGCATGCAGCCACGAATGCCGCCAGGGTGCTCAGCATCTGCGCGGCGTCCGGCTTTTCTCCTCGATGGACAGTGGTCAGCATGCGCGCTTTCAGAGTCGATCGGGCCATTGCCTGCGATGTTCCTTGGCTCTCGGCCCACTGGGCGACGAGCTTGTCGAAGTCAGTCGATGCCATGACGGCCGCGACTTCGTCGTTCTCAGGGGCGGCGGCTTTGTCGATGACCAAGCTGTCGGGCTGCACGCCGGTCTCCTCGGCGATTGCGCGAATCAGCGCTGGTGAGACCTCTGGTGCGCCCTGCATTTCCCATCGGAATACATCCTTGACGGTGATGTCCCATTCTCGGGCGGTCAGCCGTTCGACGAGGTCACCGGCAGAGAAGCCGGCATTCTTCCTCGCCCGCGCCAGGGCATCGGAATCCAGGCTGTAGTCGGGGTCCGGAATCAGGCCCAGCATGGCCGCGATGCGGTCTTCTTCCACTGGAGGTACGACCACTTCTATCGGCGACGTGGAGTCGGCACGCACCATATCGGCCGCGTTCTCCAGCGCTGCGAGCAGCGAGTGGACCTCGGCGGCGTCCTCTGGACTTAGTGCGGGCAGTGTTCCTTTCGCATCGCCGGTTCGGTCGTCCAGCAGAAATTCGAGAGCCTTGTCCCGCTCGTTCTTACCCATCAGCCACCTGCTCCCGGTTTATGGCTTCCTTCAACAACTCTGCTGCTGCCTTCGCGATCTGACTTACCCGAGCCGGCGTTACTCCCAACTCCCGCGCGACCTCTCCTCGCGGCCGCCCATGGGCTACGTACTCCTCGAGGACCCGCCTCTGCTGGGTGTTGAGAACCGCCTTAGCGTCCCAAGCCCGTCCGCCGGCTTCTTCGTTGTCGAGGGCTTCGACAACATCCTCGGCGAGGTCTTCACTGCGGTCTGCGCCGTCGTGGAGTTGCACGTCGAACGACGGGCCCGCGTGCTGGACGGCCGCCGAACGGATCCGGTCCAAGGCTTTGTTCCGGACGCATCTGATGAGGAATGCCTCCCAGTTACGTACCTCGCCCGAGGGCGGTGAGGCTATCAGGGACACGAACGTGTCTTGGACGACGTCTTCTGCCTGGTCGGCGAGCCCAGCTTCGTGAAGGACCTGCGCGGCCTTGCGGCGCATCGCGGCGCGGTACTTCAGGTACAGCGCCGCGGGATCGGGAAAAGTATTGGGCACGTGACTACCCACGCATCCCGTATATCGCAGGATTCGTCATCGATCCTCCATCCAGTGAATAAGTGCAGCAGTGCCCGCGATCCCCATGCAACGTGTAGTCGAGAGAGAGGCCGACTGCGTTAGCTCAAGAGCGAAGTTCGCGCCTAGGGTTCCACCCGGCGACGTGACTGTCCGGCTCTTCGCCTCAACGCGAGCGAAGATGTCGGTGCCCCAGGTCATCCTGGCGTGTACACGACGAGCTACCAGGGGGCGGCGATGCATGGTGCCAGCGCGGACGACTTCGGCGATCACTACATCCATCGGGTGTGCTTGCGGCCTGGCCAGGCGCACAGCTCACCGATCTGGAACAACTACTTCAAGCTGCTGACCGACCCATTCGCCGACGAGGCCGCCGATCGCCGGTACTGCGACGAGGACGAGCTCCATGAGCTGATCTGGCAGACCTGGTCCGAGGCCGGCGTCGACAACGACGTCAGCATCGACCACGAGCTGGACCTGTCGACCGGTACCGCGGCCGCCAGGGGCTGCCGGATCGACTTCCTCGCCACCTTCGACGACGAGCACCGCGCCGGGGTCGAGGTCAAGGGCGCCGGGTGGTGGGCTGTGGACGTGGTCCAGGACCAGCTCGTCCGCTACGCCGAGACCGGGCAGATCGACTCGCTACTGCTGTTGACCGCCGATCCGGAGATGACCGAGATTGACTGGCCCCGCCACCTCGAGGTGCCGCTGTTCATCGTGTTGATCACCGGCCGCCGAGGCCGCCTGTAGCTCAGTTGGGTCTCGCGCCTCGCGCGTTCTCGGGGTGGATCTCGTCGGCGCCGGAGGGCGCGCTCGGGGACGGCCACGCGATGGCGCCGATCAGGACCAAGAGCGGGACCAGCACCGCCAGCGCCCATCCGGCGAGGATCACCGGTCGCGACTTTCCGCCGCGGTCAGCCAGCTGTCGAGGTTGTCCAGGCTCCCGTGGCAGACGACACGGAACGGGCTGTAGAGCTCCCAGCCGTACGGCGGCTCGTTCGCGACGCGGATCCCCAGAGAGCGGCGCGCGGCGCGCGTGATCAGGGCGTCGAGGCGTTCCCGGGTCGCTGCGTTGAGCATGTCGACGATTCTGCGCCAGGAAAGTCGCAACCGTCTACGTCAGACGATTTCGTCTGAAATAGGCTGAGGGTATGGAGACCACGGGCGAGGTGATCCGGCGCCGGCGCAAGCAGCTCAAGCTGTCCCAGGCCGCCCTCGGCGAGCTCATCGGCACCGACCAGAAGACCATCTCCCGCTACGAATCCGGGGAAGCGACCGTCGACATCGCCACCGGCACCCAGCTCGCCGAGGTCCTCGGCGTCTCGGTCTACGAGCTGGCCGGGCGCCGCACCCGCACCCTCGACCTGGCCGGGGAGTGGACCGCGGCCTGGCAGACCTGGGGCGAGACCGGCGAGCGGGTCGACGTGCACGGGCTCGACATCACCCAGGACGGGCTGTTCCTGTTCCTCGACGGCGCCCGCGCCCGCCCGGTCGAGGACGGCTCCTACACCTGGACCGGTGAGCTGCGCCTGTTCGACAACGAATCGCTGATCGGCTGGTACGTCGCCACCGAAGGCGCTGTGCGGTCGAAGGGTTCGCTGTATCTGGCGCTGCACCCGCAGGGCTTGGCGATGGCCGGTTCGTGGGTCGGTCAGTCCGCGGCCGGCCTCGTGATCCGGGGATGGGGCGCGATCACCCGCCGCGGCGAGCTGGCCGAGCCGTTGGTGGACCTGCTGCGCGCCAGCGGTGGAAACTTGCACGCATGGCCGAAGAGTCTCTAGTCACCATCACGATCACCGCCGAATCCGCCGACTGGCTCGCCGAGTTCACCCGCCGCCTGGTCGCGGACCGGCTGGCCGCGTGCGGGAACGTCATCCCGGCCGTGCGGTCGATCTACGCGTGGGAGGACAAGATCGAAGACGACGCCGAAGCACTCGTGCTGATCCACACCCGCGCGTCCTCGGTCGACGAGATCATCCGCCGCGCCTCGGTCGAACACCCCTACGACACACCCCAGGTCCTGGCCGTGCCCATCGTCGAGGCGCACGACGGCTACCGCGAATGGGTCCTGGCCCAAACCGATTGACCAACCCGGACGACAGGCTGCGGACCTGTAACCCGCTGCGCTCGAACGACTTCGGGGTGTCGGTGGGTCGTGCGACACTGGCGGCGAGGGAGAGATCGGTGAGCGAGACCGGCCCGACGAGCGCGTGGCCGGTCGGACGGGGGAGGTCGCTGTGCTGCTGTTGGTCAACCAGGACTCGGAACTGTCACCGGCTGAAGAGCGGTTCGCCGAATGGGTCCGGTGGAGCCCGGCCCAGCCCGGTGTGGCGCTGCTCAACGTCAACGTCCCGCACCGCGGCCGCAACCGCCAGCTCGACGCGCTGATCTTCACCCGCCAGCGCTGCATCGCAGTCGAGATCAAGGGATTCCGCAGCCTGCAGCACGGCACGCTGGTCGTGCCGTCGAACGGGCCGTGGCTCATGGACGACGGGCGCGTAGCCGACATCTACGGCAACTACAGCGGCCACAACCCCGTCAGCCAGGTCCGCACCAACAGCATGGCGATGAAGAACTGGACCTACAGCGTGACCCGGCGGCCCTGCTTCGTGTGGGGCCTGGTCGTGGTGATGCTGCTCCCCGACCAGGATGTTCCGGCGCTGCAGGTGGACTCGCACCCGGAGAAGATCGACATCGTCGTCGAGGATTTCGACGTGTTCCGCTACTACCTGCACCGCCTGGAGAAGCAGAAGGTGCAGTGGGACGCCGAGCGGGTCCACACTCTTCTGGCCCGCCTCGGCGTCGCGCACCTCTACGACGGCCGCCAGGACCTGATCGCGGCCGCGCTCGGCGAACCCGCCTACCTCAGCGGCTAGGCGTCGCCCGATGAAAGACGGCATGCCCAACGTGCGCCTCGAGCACGGCAGGGTGATCACCGCGCCCGGTGTGGCGTTGGTGTGGCTTCCGGTCGAGGGCGAGGTGGTCGCGAAGATCCCGCCGCAGAAAGGAAACCGGCGGTGGCTGCACAAGTCGGTCCGCATCCGCTCGCCGATCCTCAACGGCGACCGGTGGTACCTGCCCCGGACATGCCTGACCCGGCTGGTGGTCGCAGCGGTAGACCGCTACGGCCACGTTGTCGTGGCCCGGGACATGACCAAGCTGGCGCGTTGCACGCAGTCGTGCCTCGACGCGACCGGGATGGAATGCGACTGCTCGTGCATGGGCCTCTCGCACGGCACCGGCGATGACGGCAACTGGGTCACCGCCGTCGGCGATGTCGTCGTGTCCGACTGCGGCGACCACACTCGCACCGCGGTGGTCTTCGGCCCTCGAGGCAGCGACCTCGATGCCGTCATCTACCAAGGCGAGCTCGCCGGATGCCCCTACACCCCGGACCGATCCGGACGCGGGGCCTGGCCGCTGGCATCACGGTTCATGTGCGCGGGCTGCCTGAGCGTTCCAGCGCAGGTCTGGGACCACTGCCACACCCACGGCTTCGTCCGCGCACCGTTGTGCAGCCCGTGCAACACCCGCCACTGGCGCGGGTGGAGACCCGAACACGGACGTGCACCCGTGAGCCACAATCTCGACACCAGCTACTACCAGTGGTGCCCCGACCACGACGCCGAATGGAACTCGTGCACCGCGTAACCCCGGTCAGGCGGTGCGGTCGGTGATCTCCTCGATGCGGTCGAGCAGCCTGGCCAGTACGACGGCGGGCTTCTCACCGGGGGTGTAGCCGACCCAGTCGAGCGCGATGATCCGCCGGACCGCGTCGATGTCGGTGGGCTCCGGCCGAGGCGTCACCACGGCGCGCACCCGCGTGTGCAGATCCTCGGCGGCGTGCAGATCCTCGGCGCCGTCGTTGAGCGCCTCGACGACGGCCAGGACCAGCTGCTGCTGTCTCGTCGAGAGCAGGTGCTCGTCAGCCATGCGGCTACTCCGTCCAGGGCCTCAGGTCGATCAACCGCATCCGGAACGCGTACGCCCCTGGCGCGTCCAGGGTGGGCTCGATGCGCGCACCGGTGTCGTCGATCTCGAGCACGCGGAACTGGGAGACCCCGTTCGCACCGATTCTGACTAAGTCGCCCACCTGCATAGATCCGAGCTTAGTCGAACGTATGTGTGATTAATTCTCGCGCGGCGGCTTGTGCGCCGGCCCGATGATTCCTTTGGCGAGGAGCTGGTCGCGTAGGCGCCGCAGGTCGGTGAGGTCGACCCCGGCCACAGCGGCCAGGTCGGCATCCATCCACGGCCCTTCGCCATGGCGGTCCAGAGCCACGTCGACAGCTGCGGCGATCTCGTTCTCATGGGCGGCGACGAGCACCGGCTCCAGTTCGGCCAGCACCTGGGTGATCCGGGGCGGCATCGCCGCCGCCGGCGGCGAGCTGGCGGTCGCGCTCGGCACGCAGGTAGTCCGCGAGGTCGCGCAGTCGCCCGGCGGCCTCGGCGACGAGGGTCAGACGCTCCTCGGAGTCCATATCCCCAGCGTGCGCCCGGCCGAGTCTCTGGTCCACCCCCGGCGGCGGACGCTGTCCACGGGGATCGGCGGATCTCACTAGTATTTCCGCGCTCGGGGCGCAGGGGCCCAGCACGACGACGAAGGGGGAACCGATGGCCGACGACAATCCGTTCAGCGCCTACTTCACCGCGCCGGAAACGACGACGGCGTCCGAGGCGGACAAGCCGCAGCAGCGGCGGCCGCGCCGACCCCGGCGTCGTGAGGCCGAGCCCCAGACGATCGGGACCACGCCGGAGACCTGGCCACCGCCGGAGCCGGAGGCCTACGACGACGACAGCGAGGAGTTCGAGCCGGACTACCCGACCGCCTACACCCCGCCCGAGCAAGACCGAGGCGACGACGTCGAGGCCGCCGCGGCCGACAACGGGTACACCGGCGACTGGAACGACTGGAACACCGAGCTGCCCGCCCGCGACGACGAGCCCGCGGGGCGGTCCGGCGATGAGGTCGATTGGGACAACTGGGCCACCACGACCGCCGCCGAACAGAGCGGCGACTACGTGCCCACCCCGACCCTGCCGCGTCTGACCGACTACGGCGGGGGCGGCAAGATCGCCCGGCGCCCACGCCGCAACTACGACGACGAGCGTTTCGACGGCGACCGGGGCAAGACGAAGGTCGTCGCCGCTGTCGGTGGGATCGTCGGTGCGGTGGTCCTGGTCGCCGTGGTCGGCGGCGTGGCCACCGTCCTCGGCGACGACACCGCCACCCCCACGCAGGCAGGCGCGACCGGCCCGCACGCCGCGGCCACCACGACGGCCGCGGCGGTGCTGCCCGCTCACGGGCTGCCCGGGTGCGAAACCTTCCGTAGTTCGTCGATCACCATCAGCGCCGAGCCCGGCGATACCTCCTCCCCGCAGGGCGCGATCCTCGGGTTCGAGCACAGCTACTTCGTCGACCGCTCCGCGGTCAAAGCCCGGTCCTTCGTCACTGCCGACGCCCACGTCGGCAACGAGGCCGCCCTGGCCACCGGCATCGCCGGTCTGCCTCAGGACGTGCGCTACTGCGTGCACATCGCCCGCGGCGACGCCACCGACACCTCGGTGTGGGACGTGACCGTGCGCCAGCAGTGGCCCGAGGACCTGGCGGCGGAGAAGGTCGCCTACGTCATCCGCACCGCCGAGGTCTCCACCGGCAGCTTCCGCATCACCAGCATCACCTACAAGTGACGCGCCGCCCGGGTGCCTGACTAGATCAGGATCACCAGGGCGATGAACACAGCCAGCCCGACCGGGAACCACCACCACCGAACCCCCAGCGGGGGCGGGATCTCCGGCAGCGGCCCGGACAGACGCCGGCGTCGGTCGCGCTCGTCCGGGCCACCGACGCGGTTGAGCGCGTGGACCTGGCGCTGCACCTCATGGATGGTCGGCGCGAACCGTTGCCCCGGCGACGTCGGGCACGACGGGCTCGAATGCCACCCCAACGCACACCGGTCACACCGATAGCCGCCTCCGTACATGGCCACCACCTCCCACCCATCGCGCCGGTCAAAACGGTGCTCACCGTAGCCTGCCCACGCCCACCACGTGAGCACACGAAAACCCACCAAAATGCCGACACACCTCTTGCACCATCAGTGAGATTCCGGGGAAATTCGTCCGGCGAAATTCGGTATCCTCGCAGAATGGAGGCCAAAACCTGCCCACGCTGTGGGACGAAAGTGGTCGTCGCGCCAGGCCGAGGCAGGCCCCGCCGGTGGTGCTCCAACGAGTGCCGGCGCCTGGCCTCCGAAGAACGCCGCGCAGCGCGGCGAGCCGATCGTCCGGTCGAGATCCGCGAAGAGATTCGCGAGCGCGTCGTCGAGCGCAGCCGCCCACTCTCACCCGACGCCGCAGTCGATCGGGTGCTCTCCAACTCCGCCGCGACGGAGAAACTTCTGCGCGTGCTCGCCTACCGCATGCGCCACGACCCACCGATCACCCCGCACCAGCAGTGGACGCACACGCAACTCAGGTTCGTGGTCAGCGATCTCTCGGCCGCGCACAACGAGGTCGACGCCATGCCCCGACAGGGCCCGGGAAGCTTCGCCTACCCGTCGGCGCCGAGCGCACCCGCTAAACCGGTGGCTTCTACGGATCGCGCGGGTGCGCTGCGTGAGGCCGTGGCGTTGGTGATGACTTCGCCTCGAGCTGTTCGCGAAGTCCTCGTCGCGCTGGCAGATCAAGCGCGCAAGGGAATGCTGGCCGATGCCCAGCATTCGAGCACCGTGGCTGCCGCCGAGTCGCTGTTCGGTGCGCTGGTCGGCTCCGGAACGCTGCGCCGTCGACGCTGAACGCCACGGTCGCGACGAGGTGAGTGGCAAGCCAGCGAAGCTGGCGCGCCAGCCCGTTGCGCGAGCCGCCGCCCACCCGACCGGACGATCCGCACCCCGCCGGCCGCGGCCCGCTCCCTCCCCACTGCTTCACTCCCACCGCCTTGTCCCGTTGTTTCCCGGTCCGCCCCGTCCCCGGTATCAAGACCACCCCCGGTCCAAGGAACGCAGAGCGGGGGTGGTCTTGATACTCGGAGCCTGCGAAGAGAGGGGACGGGGCGGACCGGGAAACAGCCAGATCAACACCGACAACCTCCCCTGGATTACCCCCTGGATCAGCCCCTGGACCAGGTACTGGATTACCCCCTGGACCCAACCCTCGCGCTAATCCAGGGGCTAATCCACCCCGTAATCCAGGGGGTAGTCCACCCCCAAACCTCGTCAGCGCTCGGGCCCGCGGCCGCGGTCCTGCCCGGGCCCGTACGGGTTGTAGCCCTGGTACGGACTCGGCCCAGCCGGAGGCCTTGGAGCAGTCCAGCCTGGCGTGGACTTGCCGGGCTGCTTGCCGCCCGGTGGTGTCATCGGGCCCGCAGCGCGCGAGACCGTGCCCGGCTTCCACGGCTGCGTCGGCTCGCCGGTGATGTGGCCGAACTCGTCGACAGGAACGGTGCCGGGGCGCCCGGCCATCGCGACCCGCTTGACCCGCCACCCCTCCAACCCCGCGGTGACTTCCTGCTCCACGGCCGCGCGGTCCTCGCGGTTGATCACGGCCAGCGAGCGCCGCGCGGCCGCCCACGGCGGGGACCCGACTTCCTTCACGCTCACCGTCTTGCGCGTCGGATCGATCCCGGCCGCACGCATGTGCACCTGAGTCAGCGACCGGTGCGCGTGCGAGGCGAGCATCTTCGCGGCCTGGGCGCGGTCACGCTCGGCGAGCATGTCCATGATCGCCAGCAGGCACTCGGTCAGCGCGACCGCGAGCGCGACCTTGCTCGCGGCGTCGGACTGCATCGACCACAGCATCCGCGCCACCGCGCGCATGCCCTGCCCGTGCACCTGCTGCGGGCGGCGCCGGTGCGCGGGCAGCTGCCCGGCGCGAGCGAGCTGGCGCGAGACCGAGTCCAGCGGGCCCGGCTTGGTCTCGGTGCGCACCGACGCCGCAGCGAACAGCCCGGCAGTCTGCGACGCGGCTTTCGCCCACGCGTCGCGGTCGCTCGTCGGGATGGTGGACATGTACTGGCTCCACCGACCGAGCTGACGGATCGCGTCCTGCTCCGACATCGGGCTCGGGCCGATCGCCCGACCGGTGCGGGTGGTCGCCGGCCGCGCCCACTCCGCGACCGCCGCGGTGCGTGCATCCTCGGAGGTGTCCCATCCGGTCCACCCGCGCAGCGACGACAGCGTGAGGTCCTTGGCGAGCTGACCGCCGCCGTACCAGATCGCCTTCTCCCAGTTCCCGGTCTTGGTGTTGCGCTGCGCGGGCATCCGGATCGCGTAGCCGACGACCTCGTCGGTGCCGCCCTTGGCGAACCGTGGCCGCAGCACCATCCCGGCGCCGCGCAGTTCGCGCACGAACTCCGCCTCGGACTCGGTCGCGGTCGCGACCGCGCGCACCCGGCGCCGCAGCGCTTCGCGATCGGTCTCCGGAGCGCCGACCCGTTCGGCGCGGCCGCGCTCGTCCGGACGGGTTGCTTGCTCGGTGGCCCGGTCCTCCCGGGAGGCGAGCACCTTGAGGCCGAACTCGCGCTCGATGGTCGCGGCCGCGGACTGCGAGCGCGGATGATCGCGGCGCACATCGGCCAGCGATCCGTCCGGACGAACGACCGCCATCGCGATGTGGATGTGATCGCCGCCGCGCTTGGTCAGCCCGTGATGGATCGCGGTCCACCGGACATCCGGTGCGCCGTCGGCGCGGTCGACGAACTCCATCTCCTCCATGAACCGGCGCGCGATCTCACCCCAGCGCGCGGTGTCGAGCTGACCCTCCTTCGGGTCCAAACTCAGTGAGCAGTGCCAGACGTTCTGATCCTTGGTCGCGGCGTCGAACGCTTCCTTGCGCGGCACGCCCTCGGCGATCTTCGCGCGCGCTTCGCGGTAGTTGGTGACCAACACCGGCTCCCCGCGCAGCACCGTCTGGCGCGGCGAGTCGAGCAGCTTCGCGAGTTCGCCCGCGCGCGCGACGTCGATGCGCCCGGCGTAGACCGCCATGGTCACGATGTCGCCCGCGATCACCGTGGGATCGGTGTGCTCGTTGGCCCGGCCGGGCCCGGCGAGGTAGCGCAGCAGCCCGCCCATGTCCGAGCCCTTCACCACGTTCGGCATCATCGCCGCATCACCCGCCCGCGATGTCGCCGTCGACCGCGGCCGCCCACTCCTCGCTCACCGCCAGGTCCGCCTCGACGACCACCGACGTCTCGGTCACCGCCGGCGGCTTGCCCATCACCCACCGCGCGGTCGCGTCCACACTCAGGCACGCGCGCACCACCGCGTGCAACGCGTCCAGGTGCGCGGCCATCACATCCGGCGCGAGGTCCCCACGCACCTGGTGCATGTACCGGGTCTGCTGGTTCACGTTCGCGCCGATCCGCCTGATCTGATCGTCCAACTCGAGCAGCCGCATCGCCGCGTGCGCGCGGCCGGCCTCGACCCGGCCGGAGTCGCGCGCCGACTCCACCAGAAGCCGCGGCACCGACACACCCGCCTCGGCAGCCCGGCGCGTGAGGTCCTCGTGCTCAGCATCCGAGAGCTTCACGATGTGGCGATGCGGGCGGCCGCCGGGCACGTTGGCCTGCCGCTCGCGGCGCACCGACGCCCGCCGATTCGACGACTCTCCAGCCATCCCGCAGCCTCCCTCACAGCCCAGCGCAGCGACCACCCGAACGGGTGGGGTGACCGTCTTAGGTCACCTAAATACTAGCTCGCTCCTTCTCAAATCGTCCACGTTACGGGACCGCGCTGGTTGGTGAGATGCGCGGGTCTTGCAACGGGACCTCACCGGCGGAATTTTCGTCCAGGCTGCGGCCACCGTCGCAGCCTGGACGGCACACATGCGGAGCGGGCCGAGGTGCTCGCGACCGAGGCAGCTGAGGAAGGCGATCGAGGCGGTCCGGGTGGGAGGGGACGCGCTCGGCGGCCGCGGCGCCGGCGCGTACCGGCGACAGGATCGGCGAGTAGGTCACGTAAGGTCTGCACACGACAGGGCCCTGGCGGATATGCGCCGCCAGGGCCCTGTCGCTTGTGTTCGGGACGGAGATCAGATCGGGCGGGGACCCACCACCTGGTCCACGCGAGCGAGCGCGCGGCCGACCGTGGAGTGCGCGAGCGCGACCTGAGTGCCGATCGCGTTGGCCTTGTAGCCCTGCGAAGCGAGCAGGTAGATCTCGGTCAACACGCTCACGGGCTGTTTGCTGAGTCCGCGCTCGGACACCGCGCGCGCATACCGGGCTGCCTCCGCGCGCGACAGCTCGCGATCGAACGGGCCGTGATCGTCCGCGCGCGATCGGTCGCCGCGCGCGATCGGCGCGGGCTCGGTCGCGCGCGCGAGCGCACCCGTGGTCGAGGATTCCCGCGCGCGATCGGCGCGCAGCGGCCGCGCGCGATCGGTGTCCTCGCGCGCGATCGAGACGAGCGCGATCGGCGTCCGCGCGCGATCGAGGGCCTCCTGTTCGAGCGCGATCGGCTCCTCGACGGGAGTGATCTCCGCGCGCGGCCGCTCGTCCTCGATGGCGTCGGTGAGGGTGTGATCGCTGTCGTGCGCGGCGATCGGAGCGTGATCGGTTTCCAGCTCAGGCTGGGTGTGCGCGGCGATCGACGTGCCCTCCGCGCGCGCGGCGCTGTCGTCTCCGTGCGCGATCGGCGCGCGATCGGTCACGTGCTCGGACTGCTCGTCGCGCGCGATCGGCGCGGGCTGACCATCCTCGACCGGGCGCGCGAGGGTGTCGGTGTCGCGCGCGGTGTGCGCGGCGCGCGCGATCGACTGAGCGATGGTTCCGCGCGCGGGACCGCTGTCTTCGCGCGCGATCGGCGCGCGATCGATGCCGCGCGCGGGCTGCTCGTCGCGCGCGATCGCCTCGTCCGTCCGCGCGCGATCGGCCGCGGCCGATGTCGCGCGCGGGTCGTCGCTGGCGTCCTCGCTCGCGCGCGGCAGCGGGGTGGTTGCGGGATCGTCGATCGCGCGCAGCTCATCCTCGTACTCGGCGAGCACCGCGGCTTCGTCCTCCGCCGGCGGCGTGACCGCGCGCGCCGGGACGGTCGGTGTGGTCCGCGCGGCGGTGGCGGTGAGAGCGTCGAGGCGCTCGGCGATGTCGTCGCCCTCGGCGTCGGCGGCTGCCTTGGCGCGGTCGATGGCCAGACCGTAGCGCCGCTGGACCACTGGGTGCGCGAACAATGCGACGCCGACCATCACCGGCGCGACGGCGTGCACGACCGCACCGAAGGCATCCAGCTCGCGCACGTACGGGTAGACGTTGAGCCCGATCGAGCCCGCCAGGAGCGCGTACTCGATGCGCCGGATGCGGTGCTCGCCCTCGGTGACGCCCCACCGCGAGACCGAGGCGCCGGAGACCATGAACACCACGAGCACGATGCTGATCGTCGCCTCGAGGAGGTAGCTGCCCCAGTACAGCGGGTCCGACGGGCCGCCAGGAGCGACGTTGTGCTGGACGTTGAGCGCCGACCACAGCATCGAGGCCATGACCACTGCGGTCAGGCCGCGCGCGCACAGCTGCTTCTGCCGGTGCAGGCGAGCGATGTCGAATGTCGCGCTGCTCGACCGCAGCCGTTCGGCGATCGCACGGCGCGCGACGACCAGGTCCGCAGCTTCGGCGCGGACCATCTCTTCCTGCGCGCGACGGACCTCACCGGCGATGGTCTGTGCGGACTTCACCGCCTCGATCGACTCGGACCGCTGGTGGTCGCGGACGAGTTCGGCGGCCGCGCGCTCGTCGCGCAGCTCGCGTTCGGACAGAGCCGCGATCAGTGCGGGGTCGTCCTGGTGGGCCAGGCGCGAGTGCGCGGCCGCGACCCGGGCGGGCAGCGGCGCGTGCAGCAGCGGATCGTCCTCGGTGGATTTGCGTCGGAACATCAGTGGGTCTCCTTCGGCGTGGTGGTCTCGGCGAGCTGGGTCTGGAGTCGGGTGATGGTGTTCTCGGCGGCCGCGAGTGCGCTCTGCAAGGCGTTGGCGCCGGCCTCGGCGGCCTGCTGCACGCGAGCGATCTCGGCGAGGTGGTCGGTGCGCTGCTGCTCGCGTTCGGTGCGGGTCTGGGCCCGGACCTCGGTGAGCTCGCGGCGCAGTTCGGCGATTTCCTCGCGTGCGGTGGTGGCATCCTCGCGCGCCTGCTCGCGCGCCGCTGACAACTCCGATCTGACCTGGGCAAGCTCGGTGCGCGCGGTCTCAGCGCGGGCCTCGGCCGCCGCGGCCGCGGATTCCGCGCGCTGCTGCGCGGCCGCCGAGTCCGCGACGCGGGCATCAGCATCGGCGTTGACCCGTTCGACTCGGGCGGCGTGATCGCGGGTGAGGGTTTCGACCTGCTCGGTGGCGTCGCGGCGGGCCTGCTCGGCAGCAGCGGCCGCGGCGGCCGCGCGTTCCTCGGCGGCCCGGGCCTCGGCCTGCGCGGCGGAGGCGGCGGCTTCAGCGGCCTGTACCCGTGCGGCCTCGGCCTGACGGATCGACTCTATTTCGGTAGCGGCCTCGGCACGGATGGTTTCGATGCGCTGCTCGGCCTCGACCAGGGTGCGATCACGCTCAGCGAGCGCGTCTTCGGCAGCACCGTCGGCGAGCTCCTTGTCCTCGAGGGCGCGGTCACGCTCGCGACGGGCGGCGATGGCCTCGGCCTCGGCCTCGTCGGCGCGGGCCTGCGCAGCCTCGACCTCGGCCTGGGCTTCGCGCCGCATGGAAGTGACCTCAGCGACGGCAGCGTCCGGATCACCGGCGGCCGCGACCACCTCGACGACACGGTCGAGCAGTCCGCTCATCTGCTCGCGGTGCCCGGAGGCGACCATCTCGATCTGGGCGAGCAGGTCGGCCAGCGAGGCCCGCGCCGAGGTCACCGGCCGGGGCGTGGAGCGCTCTCGCTGCACCGGAGCCTTGCCCACCGCCGCCAGCTGCAGCTCACGCTTGCGCTGGAAAGCGCCGGCGCGGTCGTGTCGACGGCGCTCGCCGTCGGGGTCGATGCGGTCGGCGCCGCAGTAGTCGGACTTGCGGCCGGGACGAGGCGCGCCGTCGTCCAGGGCGCGGCCGCACACGGCGAATTCGCCGGATTCGGCGTCGAAACCGGTCGGGAACTGGCAGATCCGCGCCGCGACGGAGGTCTCCGCGGCCGGGGTCTCGGGCTGTTCGGTCATGACTCGATCCTACCCGAATTACGTTCCGATTGATACGTTTTCAACAGATCAATTCGTTTCGTTAATACGTTTTATCGAAACGAATTGATGATGCTAGCTAGCGTAGCTAGAGGTACTTGCTATGGGTGTTACGGTCTCGGTGTGAGCGCATCTATCACCGGCGGACCGCGCCGGATCGTGTTGGCCAACCAGAAGGGCGGGGTCGGCAAGACCGCGACCACATTGGGCCTGGCCAGCGCGATCAAGGACGCTGGCGGCCGGACGCTGATCGTCGACATGGACCCCCAGGGCAACGCCACCACCGGGGTCGGCATCGCGGTCGGCGACGGCCAGCTGACCGTGAAGAACCTGTTCGATCCCGGCCGGGAGCCGGGTTGTCTCGTCGACGTGGTGGTGGCCTCGGAGTGGGAGGGGGTAGACGTCGCCCCCGCCGACACCGAGCTCGGTGTGGTCGCGGAGTCCGGCAACGCCGATGTGGTGTGGCGTCTGGACGCGGCGTTCGACGGACTCGACCTGTCGGCCTACACCGCGATCCTGTTCGACTGCCCACCGACGTTGGGCACTCTCCTGTTCGCGCCCCTGCTCGCCGCCGATGAGGTCATCGTCGTCACCGAGCCCACCGGCGACAGCCTCCGAGGCGTCAGCGAACTCGAGAAGACAGTCTTGAAAGTGCAGCGACGGCCGAACCAGCGGCTGCGGATCGGCGGCATCGTGGTCTCTCGCCGCCGCGCCCGCGGCGAGCACATCGCCCGCGAGCCCGAGCTGCGCGCCGCCTACGGCAACCTCGGCGACGGAAACGGCGGCCTGGTCGCCCGAACCGTCATCCCCGAGCTCGGCGCCCGCGAGGACGCCCACACCCTCGCCCAGCCGATACACGAGTTCCGGGGCGGCAAGGCCCTGGCGCTCCAGGTCGCCTACACCGATCTCGCCCGCGAGCTCGACCTACTGCCGAACGGGGTACACGCATGAGCAACATCAACCGACCACCGGCGATCAAGCGCGCACACCCCGCCGACGCCCTCCCCGAAAAGCCCTCCCCCACTCCGGAACTGTCGACCATCCCACCGTCGGCCGCCGCGATCAGCTACCCGGCCCCTCCGCCGCCGGCGGAGCTCGCCGAGCGGCTCATCGAGCAGCACAACGTGAGGATCCGGCCGTCGACCAAGGCACGGCTCTCGCGTGCGGTCGACAAACTGCGCTACGAGACAGGTGACCGCACCATCTCGGCCGCCTCCCTCACCGATCGCGCCATCACCGAGTACCTGGACCGCCACGGCTGCTAGCTAGCGCCGCTACAGCCGCTATGGCCTTCTGAACTGCGTATATCCAATTCTCAAGCGTTGTTAGCTTGGGTTGCTAGCACGGCTAGCTAGGCATGTGCAGGCAGCATCACTCGCGATGCGAACTCGCGGTGCTGTCCCAGTGAGCTCAGCTATCGCGGGCCAACCGGGCGATCTCGCGCCGTGCCTGGTCGGCGGCCGCGCGGGATGCCGCAGCCGCGCCGACTGCCCGCTGGCCGGCCTCGGCCGCGGCCGCCAGCGCTGCGTGCCGGGCGGGGGAGTCCGGTGCGGCAGGGACTTTCGCCATCGCCGCGGCCCGGCGCCGGTCCCATTCGGCCCGCGCCTCGGCGCGCTGCTCGAGGTCGAGGGCGACCTCGCGGGCCCGGTCGAGCAGCATGGGCGGCTCGTCGACGGGCACGGGCTTGAGCAGCCACGCCAGGTAGGCATACGGGTCACGGGGCTGGTTGTAGATCCGGCGCCCGGACAGATAGACCTGGTCCAGGGCGGCCACGACGTCGTCCACGGTCCACCCACCCTCGACGGCTCGACGCGTCAGCACGGCCGCCAGCCCCTGGCGGCCTGCCTGACGTAGCCAGAGCGGGAATCGTTCGTCTGCGCGGCATCTGGAGGCCAGCAGCAGGGCTCTGGGATCGTATGCCCGGGGCGCCCGGCGAGCCCTTCTCTTGTCCTGGCCGCGCGGAGCGCGTCTTTCCATCCCGTTCTTGTTGGGAGTAACCACGCTGGAATGGGAGATAATCCGGTTACCAGTGCTACGCCCTGGTGGGGTGCCAAAACCCTGGTGGCGGAGGGATTCGACGTGTGCTTGCACGAGGTCGTTATCCACAGGGAAGAGCCGGGATTCGTGCAGGGCCGAGACTGCCGCCCAGCCTCGGCTGCGGTCGTTGCGGCGCCATGAGTCGAGCCGTTCGAGCTTGGTGCGCTGGCGGCCGCGGAACACGACCGTGCGGGTCTCGAGGACGGCCACGAGCCGCCTGCAGCGGTGCACAGTGGATTCACTTCGGCGGGTGAGAGTTTGGAGCTGGCGCACGGTAACCCGCGAGTTGCGACCGGTGCTGTAGTCGGCGCCAGCGGACTCGCCATGGAGGTAGGCCAGGAAGGTCTTGCGGCCCACCGATTCACACCGTCCGGCAGCTCTCAGCGCGGTGTAGTGGGTGTCGTAGAGCGCGAGGTTGTGGGCTGTCCACCGCAGCCTCGACCACCAGCACCCTGGGACTTTGTCGTAGGCGTCGTCGTCGAGCTCAAGCCGCAGGGGTGGCAGTGGGAACAGCGAAGCCGCCGTGACAGGCACGTACCTGCGACGGCGGGGGGAGGCACTACAGCCTCCTGAAATGCGTGAAGGTAGCCCGCGCCGCGCGTAAACAGAATCGTGACCGATCGAACGGCCGCCGATGCTTTGTTGCGCACGACGTGCTGGGCTACCCTTAAGACCGCTCGACAAAGCGTGGTCCTTCAGGGCCTAGAAGCGCCCCCGGCTGCAACCGGGGGCCTTCTGCGTTTATGGGGTCATCCGCGATCTGGCTGCGGAGTCCTCGGCTATGCCGAGATCGGGAGTTCCTCCTGTCCGGGGTTGTCGCCGGGGTAGTCGGGGAGTCCGAGCTCGCGTCTCAAGGCGATCTCGAACAACGCTCGTTTGCTGAGGCCGCGCTTGATTACGGCGGCCTCCAGGGCGTCACAGACCTCGAAACTGAGGTTTGTGCCGACCGGTTTCGTCGGCGGGAGTCTGCGGGGCTGCGGCATAGCTACCAGTACTAGTACATTCCAGCCGGATCGAAACCGCGACACGCCGTTTCGATCCGGTGTACCGATTACTCAGCGGGCGGTGAGGCGACCACCGTAGAGACGAGCGTCGCCAACTCCGCCTGCTCCCACTCACCACGAATGCCGGGACGTTCGAGCAGGTAGCGTGCGATCTGGGGTGCGGTCCACCCGTGGGACTCGTGTAGTCCGGTGCTGATCATCTGTAGGTATCGCGCTGAAGGGCGGCGCAATTCGACGCTGTGTACGTCCCAGGGCGAAGTGAAGGTGAGTACCGGGACGCCATCGATCTCGCCGGCCTTTACGAGCGTTTCGTACCGACCAGGGCCGAGTCGGCATCGGCCGGTGTCGAGGACCTCGCTGAGGTCGAGGTCGAGCTTGGGAGTCCGGTACATCTCTTGGGTCAGCAGGTCCGAGAACTGGCCGTGAGTCAGCCGGTACCCCAGCATCGCGGCGCCCTCGGGCCAATCGGGTCGCTGGTGGTCGGGTGCGTAGAAAGCAACGCCACCGGTCCACACCGGGCTTTCCCATGCGAAGTAGATGCTGCCGGGCATCACCAGTGGCTGAGTCTCCAAAGGCGGTGTCTTGTCACGGAATCCGGGATAGACGTGGTTGGTTCCGGGCGGGGAACCGCCCTCGATGTAGTACGCCAGTCTCTGCGCGTGCAGGTTGGAGCCGTAGGCGGCGTACCAGACTTGGTCGGTCATGGCGTCCTTTCATCGAGGGTCAGCGGCATCCGGGGTGGCGTTTAGTCGTCGAAGTCGGGGTGTGCGCTACCGCTGATGACGCGGTAGTACATCCCGTTGGCCTGTCGGATGCCGCGGGACTCGTCGCTCAGCGCACGAGCTGCCTGCTCCAGCGCTGCGTTCCAGTCGGTCGACAGTTCCGGGTTACGCAACTTCATGACGAGCTCGGCGGCTCGGTCCCAGATCGCGGCCTCGCCGGTCGGGTCATGCGGTTGGGGCTCAGTGGACATCAGATGGTCCTCTCGGGTCGGTAGTTGCCGTTGGTGGCTGGGCGGTTCTCAGGGACGTAGAGGTCGTATTTGAGCCGCAAGGCGTCGCCGGAAAAGACGCTGAGCAGCACTCGGACTCGCCGACCGCTCGCGTCGATACCGACACGAGCGTGCTGGCCTACAGGCGTGCCGGGCTGCTGGTCGAGCAGCTCGGCCTCGTCGGGCTCGGGCATGCGGACGGTGATTTCGTCGGAGAACTGCACCTGACGGAATCCCAAGGCGCGATAGATGCCGCCGGGATAGACCACGTTGCTTTCCGCGCGAAGTGGAGCAATGCCGTCGATCTCCATGTTCGCGATATCGAGCGGCGTCCAGGTGTCAGCGATCATCGCCAGCTGCTCTGGCACTTGAGGTTTCGTGACGAAGCGCAGACGACGCCGACGCAGCAGTAGCGTGCCGGGCTTGCACTGGAGGTAGCGCGCGACCTGCGAGGTAGCGGGCAGTTCGGTGACGCCGGCGACGACTTGGCGGGTCTGCCAGCCGTCGGCGTGAGCGTCGGCTTCCCACTGATCAACCATGTTGACCGGGTCGTCGGAGTAGGCGCCCAACTCGAACTTCGTGAGATGCCAGGTGATGAGGTCGCGGCTGCGGACGGTGCGCCCGATCCCCGCGACGGCCGCGCTGACCATGCCCTCCTGCTCGAGACGCAAGATCGCTTGGCGGACCGTCGGTCGGCTGAAGCTGTATCGCTCGGCCAGGTCGAGCTCGGTCGGGATTCTCTCGCCAGGCTGAATCCCGCCGCTGGTGATCTGCTCGCGGAGGTCGTCGTAGACGATCTTCCATCTCGGTCGCGTGCTCATGGTCTCCATCATCTCTGTAAGGACAGACAAGACAAGCCTATTGCCATGTCTGAGACTTTGTCATTACAGTCTATACAGACCTGACGAACATGACAGTAACGTCAGAGAAGGGGACTCAAATGACAATCCATCGAGATGGGCAGTGGCTCGTCGCCACTCGCACCGAGCACGTCGCCTGTGAGCGCGAGCGGGGCATGTACCGGCTCTCGCTGCTGCCGCAGCAGCTGGTCACGGCCCCGCAGGCGGTGGCCGGCCTCGCGATCGCCGAGATCGTCGACCAGTGGGGTCCGCTCCTGTGGGAGGACAACGCCAACGTCGCGATGGTCTGGAAGTTGATCGCGATGCACGCCCGCGCCCTGGGCCTGGACGCGCTGGACGCGGTGGTCCGGGTGCAGCAGTCGGAGTGGCCGATGACCGCCGCCGAGCGGGCGGAGTGGAACCGATGAACATCCCTTCCACCTGGTCGCGCGACATCTGGCGTCGCGCAGCAGCTCCCACTATCCCCGCGGTGTACATCGCCGACGGGCACATGGTCAGCGAGGCGACCGAGCACCACGCCGATGCGATGGGCGGGGACCGCTGGGTCGTCGACTATCTGCCCGGTCGTCACCTGACCCAGGACCAGGCGCGCGCGGCGATGAAGATCGCCATCGCGCCGGACAAGCCCGAGGTCGAACGCTGGGCCTCCTCGCTGGGCCTGACCACCGCTGAGGCGCTGGGCTACCTGGCCATGCGGGTGGGGGCGTGATCGCGATGGCCACCACGTACACCACCGCCAAGGGCGTGCAGCTCGCCGTCGGGGACCTCTACACCGACATCTACCGCGACGGCGCCCGGGTGCTGCTGGTCACCGACATCGCCACGCCCACGACCGATTTGAAGGGCCGCAGCCGCTGCGAGATCACCTACCGGGTGGTCATGCGTGACGGCGCGCGGATCACCTCGGCGCGGACCCAGCGCATCGACGCCGACCGTCTGGCCGATCCGAAGCTCTACGCCCTGGTGACCGACCCGAAGCTGGTCGCCCGGGTGCGGGAGGTGCAGGCGTGATGCGCACCCGCTACGTCGACATCTACGTCCCGGTCGGTCCCGGTGCGGGCAGCGGCAACCCGGTCGCCGCGATGGCCGCTCTCTTCGGCGCGGTGATCGTGCTGGCGCTGCTGGTCATGGTCGCGGTGGTCTTGGCGTTCCCGAGCCACCGGTACCCGACCGAGCCGGTGCAGGTTTCCACGGTGCCGGTGACTTCCACGGTGCCGGTGTGCGCGGCGTTCTGCCAGGACGGCGGTGCGCAGCGATGAGCACCGAAACCGCGCTGGACCCGGTGTTTTCGGCCAAGCGGGCGTGCCGCACCGTGCCGACGAACGTGTTCTTTCCCGAGCCGACCGACGAGGTGACCTTGTCGCGGGCCCGCGGCGTGTGCGGGTCGTGCCCGCTGCTGCGCCAGTGCGCGAGCTGGGCGGGCCCGCTGGTCGAGGCCCGTCTGATCACCGAGGCCGTCGTGGCCGGCGTGCTGACCCCGCCTCCGGCGGCCAGGCGCTACGCCGCGGCACGCAAGGCCGCCGTCCACGAGCTGGCCGCGATCGCCGCCGGTGACCGAGACCAGATCGCGGTCGCGTGATGGCCATGACCGACACCGCTGGCTACGTGCGGGTTTTCCGTCTCGTCCGGGACCGCGACGTCACGGGGTTCTCCGGTGCCGGTCATGTCGCCGACGGCGTGGTGTGGCCCGACGGGACGGTCTCGATGCGCTGGCGCGGCCCGCTGCGCACGACCGTCACCGCCGACTGCATCGACGACATCCAGACCATCCACGGCCACGACGGCGCCACCCGCGTCGTGTGGGCCGACCTAGGAGGTGCGGCATGGACCGCCGCGTGAAAGACCCCGGAACCAGTTCGACGTTCGACGAGTGCAAGGAGCTGATTGCCGTGTCCGCCGTGGGTGGTCTCACGATCGCGACCAGGACCAGCATCACCCTCGGTGAGGCCCTGTATGCCGATGTGCAGCAGGAAGTCCCGTGGAACCCGATCGCGCTGGCGATCAACCTCGCGACCGGGCAGCTGCACTGGACCGGTGCGGCCACCGGCGGTGCGGTCACCCTCGCCGCCGCTGTCGCCGCGGGCGCGGCCGGGTCGGTGTGGGGCTGGCGGGCAGCGTGCCGCAAGTGCTCTCAGCTGGCCCAGCGTCGCGGCGAGCGCAAGGAAGCCCGCCGCGAGGCCAAGATCGCCGCGCAGGAGATCGACGCCCAGGCCCGCTACATGGCCGACGGTCGCGAGCTGGCCGACCTGCACCGCAACGCGATCCTGAAGAAGGCCACCCAGCTGGGCGTGCAGATGGACGTCGACGACGCCCCCGGTGTGATGGTGGCGCGCAACGTCGTCGACGGCGCGACCATCTACGGCTCGTATGAGGACCTGCACCTCGACATCTGGGGTCCCCGCTCGGGCAAGTCGACCTCGCGGGTGATCCCGGCGGTCATCGAGGCCATCGGTGCGGTCGTGGCGACGTCGAACAAGCGCGACGTGGTCGATGCGACCCGTGAGATCCGCTCCGAGCGCGGCGAGACCCACGTGTTCGACCCGCAGGGCGTGGCCGAGGAGGAGTGCACCTGGTTCTGGGACCCGATCGCGTGGGTCGCCGGGGACGACGGCGGCCGCGGCGCCCAGGTGCGGGCGGCGATGCTGGCCGCGCACTTCGCTTCCGGCGGGGACGCCGACAGCCGGGATGCGTTCTTCGACCCCGAGGGTGAGGGCCTGCTGGCCGGGCTGATCCTGGCGGCCGCGCTGGCCAAACGCCCGATCACGCAGGTGTTCGCGTGGGTGACCAAGCACACCGACCAGGAGCCGATCGACATCGTGGCCTCCGGCGGCTACGAGCTGGTCGCCGGTGCGCTCTCGGACCAGTACAACGCGCCCGACAAGCAACGCAGCGGCATCTTCTCCACGGCGAAGAAGATGGCGGGCTGCCTGCAGTACGCCCACATCGCGCCGTGGGTGTGCCCGCCGACCAAGAAGGAGCGCCCGCGCCGCGAGTTCAAGGTCGCCGACTTCGTGCGCTCCCGCGACACCCTCTACCCGCTGAGCAAGGAAGGCCCCGGCTCGGGCGGCCCGCTGGTGGCGGCGCTGTGTGAGGCCATCACCTTCGCCGGCGCCGATCTGGGCACCCGCTACCCGGGCGGCCGGATGCCGGTTCCGCTGCTGGTGGTGCTCGATGAGGCCGCCAACATCGTCAAGTGGCGGGACCTGCCCAAGCAGTACTCCCACTTCGGATCTCGCGGCATCGTCGTGATGACCGTGCTGCAGTCCTGGGCCCAGGGCGTGCGCTGCTGGGGCCCGGAGGGCATGACCGCGCTGTGGTCGGCGGCCAACATCAAGGTGCTCGGTGCCGGTCTCGACGACGCCGGATTCCTGCGTGACCGCTCCGAGCTGATCGGCCCGCACTACGAGCTGACCACCTCGGTCAGCAAGTCCAAGGGCCAGGGGCCGAACTCGCGCTCGCAGTCGGTCTCGACCTCACGCACCAGCGAAGTCACCCTCCATGCCAGCGATCTCGCCGCCCTGCCCAAGGGCCGGGTCGTGGTCTTCATCTCCGGGCACAAGCCGATGCTCGGCGCCACCGTGCCCTGGATGGCCCGGCCGTATGCGCCCCGGATCCGGGCCGCCCTCGACGCCATCGCCACCGCAGCGCAGGCCCCGCGGCCGGTGCTGTTCGCCGTCCCCAACCCCGACCAGGAAGGAAAGTCCGCATGACCACCACGACCGAAAACACCACCGAGAGCACCGAAATCGCTGACCCGGCCGCTACCGAGGCCGCCGCGGTGCTCGGTGGGGTCGACCTGACCGAGTCGCTGTCGGCGGCGGTACGCAAGGCGGTCAACTCGCAGGTCACCGCTGCCGCGAAGGAGATCGCCGCCGGTGCGGTCACCGACTTCCTCACCGACGACGTCGTCGCGACGATGCGCGAGACCGCACTGCTGGAGGCCGAGGCCGCGGTCAATCCCGACGCCGCCGCGGCGATCGCCGCCCCGGCACAGCCGGAACCGGAGCCCGCGGCCGCCGTGGCCGTCGAGCCGGAGGAGGAGCCGCGGAAGCTGCGGTTCGAGCGTCTGGATCTGTTCGTCGAGCAGTACGTCGCGAACATGTACCGGCGTGAGGTGTCCCGGCGTGGCACCGAGTCCAAGATCCGCTGGTGCCCGCAGTGGTGGGACCACGGCGAGGCGGTGGGCCGCCTGGACGCGCTGTGGACGGCGTTCGAGCAGATGCGCCTGGGCGAGGGCTCGGAGATGGCGGCGTGGTGGACCCAGTTCGCCGATCCGCTGATGGCCGCGCTGTTCGATATCGAGGGCGTCTTCAAGTACTGCAGCGTCACCGAGGGCCACAACACCACGATGAAGCGCCTGCCCACGGTCCCCGCCCCGCAGGGCTGGTTCCAGGACGGGCACGCCCACGACGGTCCGGAGCCGGGCATGACGGCGTCGGGGCTGTACCTGCCGCCGCCGTCGACCGGCCGGGGCCGCGTGGTGGTCGCGATCGATGAGTTCGGCGAATGACTGCCCAGCAGACCCGCCCGCAGCTGGGGTCGTGGGAGAAGATCACCGCCGCACTGGAATCCACGGTCGGTGAGGGCAAGCCCTCCGGGGACTGGCTCAAGTACTGCTGCCCCAGCCACGAAGGCGACGGCCGCGCCCACAAGCCGTCGCTGGGGGTCAAGTACGACCGCGAGCAGCAGCGCACCGTGGTGCGCTGCTTCGCCGGGTGCGAGAACGAGATCGTCCTCGAGGCGCTGTCGCTCGAGGTCAAGGACATGTTCGATCGGCGCCCCGACCGCGCCGCTGGGCGGGGCCGTAGCGCATATCGGCCCCGCCCGGTCCAGCGGCCGGCCTCCCGATCGGACAAGGCGCTCGAAGCCGCGGGGCTGCCGCCCAAGCAGCCCGGCCGCCCGGATCTGGGGCGCCAGACCTCGGCGTGGAAGACCGTCGAGGCCTACCCGTACCTGCGGGCCGACGGCACCGTCGCCGGTGAGGTCGTCCGCAAGGAAGCCCGGTTCGAGCACGGCCGCGACAAGGAGTTCACCCAGCGCCGCTGGAACACCGAGGCCGGGGTGATGGAGAAGGGCGGGTTCGAGCCGATCCCGTTCCAGCTGCCGCAGGTCCTCGACACCATCGCCGACGGCGGCGTCATCTACATCGTCGAAGGCGAGAAAGACGCCAAAGCAGCCGCTTTGGCTGGGCTGACCGCGACCACCAATGCCGGCGGCGCGATGGTCTGGGGCCCGGAGCACTCGAAGTGGCTGCGCGGTGCGGGCACGGTCGTGATCGTCGCCGACCACGACACCGCCGGATACCGGCGCGCCGACCGGGTGCTCTCAACCCTGGAGGGCCTGGTCGGGCGGGTGCGGGTCGTTCAGGCCGCCACCGGCAAGGACCTCACCGACCACTTGATGTGCGGCCACGACATCAGCGAGCTGGTCCCGATCCCGCATCTGGACCCCTACACCCACGGCCCGACCGCTGTTGCAGCGCAGGCCGTTTCCACTCCCGCAGCCGAGACCTCCACCGTCTCGGCTGCTCCGTCTCTCACCCCTGAAGGAGCCCCCGTGCCCGAATACCTGCTCGCCCCCTCCGGCGAGATCCCCCAGACCCACTCCGACGAGGTCGATTCCATCGGCGCGCACTGGTCGACGTTCATGCGGCTGTTCATGCAGCAGCTGACCGAGATCGCCCGCAAGCAGGCCGAAAAGCGCGCCCACGCCGAGCGGGTCGCCCGCGAGAAGTCCGAGCGGGAAGCCGAGGAGCTCGCTGTCCGTCACGCCGCCGAGCAGAAGGCGGTGGAAGTGCGGCTGCGCAAGCTCGCCGACGCCGGCCTCGACAACGCCAGCCGTACCCAGCTGGCCGAGGCCATCGTCGACGCGGCCGCGTGGCGCGACGACTCGCAGGTCGCCGCCCAGGTGATGACCCAGCTCAGCGCCCAGGTGAACCAGCGCTTCGGTGTTCGGATCGACCCGGTCACCGGTGAGGTCGTCTCCGGTGTCACCCCGGATCTGGCCGGTGCGCTCATGGGTGCCGAATCCGACCGCGCGGCTGCGGCCCGCCTGGTCACCGCGCAGAAGCGGATGGTGGAGCTCGTCGCGAACACCGGAGTCGACGAGGACCGCAAAGCCGAGCTGTACGCGGCGATCGAGACCTGGCGCGCCCACCCCAGCGCGCGGGCCCTGACCGAGCTCACCAAGGTCATGGAGGCCAAGGGCATCCCGGAGAAGGTGCGCACCGAGGCCCGTTTCGTCGCCGTCTACCTCGGCCGTCCGGGGGATGTGGTGCCGATGGCCGATCTCGCCGAGACCCGCGCGGTGCAGCCCACCGCCGAGCTGCGGCGCCTGCCCGAAGCACTCGTCGACCACGGCGAGGAGGTCAAGCCGCGCGTGGACGACCTGCTGCGCCGCTATCAGGACCGGGTCGCCCATGGTGTCTCGACCGAGTCGATCCGCACCCAGCTGTCCGAGGCCATCGCGGTGATGACGCCGGAGGACCAGGAAGCTGCCCGCGACCGCGGCCGCGCCATCCACAAGGCCCCGACCGAGGAGTTCCCGCCGCTGTGGCCCGACCACGTCGACCGCGACGAGCTGGCGACCAAGATCCGCATGTACGCCACCCTCGCCCCGCAGGCCGAGCTCGCCGCAGGGAAGGCCGCCGATCTCGACGACGCGACCGCGGCCGGGCTGATGCGCCAGGCCGCCAAACACCGCTCGGCCATCACCAAGGCCATCAAGTCCGGCAAGGGCCTGCACACCTACGAACGCGACCAGATCGGTGCGGTCCTGCGCGACATCGAAGCGGGCAAGACCCAGACCCCGGACATGCTGTTCGTCGACGATCGGTCCGCGGCCGCCGTCGACGCCGACCGCGCCACCGGGATCGCCCGCGACACCAGCTACGCCCACCGCCGCCAGGCCGAGCAGATCCTCACCTCGAATCAGGCGCCCGAGGGCACCGCGCGCCGCGTCCGCACCGAGCTCGGTCGGGTGATGGACGCCCAGACCGAGCTGGGCCGCGGCCATGGCACCCTGCCCGATTACGAGCGCCTGGGCCTGGATCAGCAGCTCGGCGCCAAGCTCGCCGCCGTCGGTGTCTCGGAGCCGTTGCGCAACAAGATCGCCCACCACCTCGACTACGCGGCGGGGGAGTCGGCCAGTGCGGGCAAGGCCGCCCAGCGCATCGCCGACCGGTGGGCCGAGCGCCGCGACGCGGTCGTGGTGGCCCGCTCGGTCGCCGGCGCGGCCGCCGGTGCGGCGGGCCCGGACTACGACAGCCCCGAACGTCGCGCCGACCTGGAAAAGGACGTGCGCGCGACCGGGGTGAGCGAGGACTCGGTCGCCCAGCGCATGGCCGCCGATGCCGGACGCGCACGGCCGCCGAGCGCGGCGGTGCGCAACGCCCGCGGTGGCACCCGCCGGACCTCGCCGGGTGTGGGCGTCTCGCGCACCCACCACCGCGGCCGCCCCGGCAAGGGCCCCGAAAAGGGCCTGGGCCGGTGAGGTTTCGGCGATGACCACGCACGACGAGCAGCCCGACACCTACCCGTGGCGGGCTGCTCCGCCTCACCTGATGACCCGCCGCCAGCTCCGCGCCGCCGGCCTCGCCCCCGGCGGCGCCCAGCCAGTCGCGGTCATGGTCCGCCAGACCACCCGCCGCGGTAAGGCCCGCCGGATCTGGGCCGCGCTCTTCGACTCCACGGTGGCCCCGCCCAAGCGTGAGGCCACCCCCGCCCAGCTCGAAGCAGTCGCCAAAGCCGTCCGCGCCCGCAAGCTGCGCGCCGCGCAACGCCGCGGCCTCACCGAGGCCGACCTGACCCAGACCGGTGATCCCGGACCGGCCTGGACCACCACCCACCAGGAGGAAAACACCATGACCGTCACCACCGCCCACGACCAGGCCCTCCAGCTGGAGAAGGCCTTCGAGGAGGCCCTGGCCGCTGATCTGGCGACCTGGCCGACCGACGGCCGCACCGTCGACCGCGAGCCCAGCCCCGCCGTCACCCACGCAGGCACGCAGTTCCACGAGCACCTGCGCGCTCACCGTGAGGTCCTGGGACGCGACCAGACCTGGAGCGCGGCGTACGCGGTCCTCGACGCCGAAGCAGACGCCGAGATCGACGCGATCACCACCGAGGTCGACCAGCTCGCGGCGGCCGGACAGATCCCGGCGGACATGGCCGCGACCGTCCACGCGCTGGTCGAGGGTAAGACCCTGTTCGGCCACCCGGTGAACACCGAACCCGAAGCCGGAGTCCCCGACTTCGAGGCCGCTGAGGAGCTCGCCTACCAGCTCGAGATCGACTTCGAGAACGCCGTCGCCGGCGCCGACCCCGCCGAGATCGACGCCGCCCGCGGCGCCCTGCTCGACCACCTGCGTACCCACCGAAGCGAGATCGAGGGCGCGAACCACTGGGACGGCTGGTACGCGCGTATCGACCGTGAGGGGCAGCCCGAGCCGGTCGGGCACGGCCAGCGTCGCGCCCAGCTCCACGCCCTGGTCGCGGTCAACCGCGCCCGCGCCAACCTTCGGCAGTTGGAGGCTGCCGCCGGCGAAGAGCTCCCGCCCACATACTTCGCCGCCCGGACCGCGGCCGAGGAGCGCATGACCCAGATCCCTTGGCAGAACCCCGATTCGGTGTCGATGATGCTGGCCGACGCGCTCACCTGGCGGGAGCAGTCCCCGCTCGCGGCCGAGCGCGCTGATCAGCTCATCGCCTCCTACGCCCACGAGTGGGGCGTGATCATCGACCCGCAGGCCATGAAGGTCACCATCGACGGCGGCCACGACGCCGATGCCCGGCAGGCCTTCTCTGACGCGGCGGCGCTGTGGGCGCGCGAGCGAGCCGCGATCGGCATGCTCGCTGCGGCACCGATCAGCCCGGGAGCCAAGCCCGCGGTGGAGGAGGCGTTGCAGCACTGGTCCGGCGAGCAGGGGATCGACCCGGCCGACCCGCACGGCCACCTCGACACCGAGCAGGCACGCCGTGCTCAGCTCACCGTCGCTCTCGACCAGGCAAAGCTCAGCGAGTCCGACCGGGCCATCGTCGATTTCACCGTCGACTACCTGCGCGGCGACACCGCCGACCTGGATCTGCTCGCCACTCCGGTGGTGGTCGACCCAGGTGAGGAGGCCCGCGGCCGGATCGGCGCTCTGCTGGGCCGGTTCGCTGCCAAGGAGATGTCGGGGACGATCATCACCGAGGAGCTGAAGGTGATGACGGCGGCGGATCAACAGACCGTGCGCGCGATCGGGCTCGCGCTCAAGGCGGGGGAGCGTCCGGAGCTGGACCCCTGGCCCGACTACATCGACCGCGAGCAGCTGGCCGAGAAGATCTCCTCCTACGTCATAGACGCCGAGGAGCAGGCCATGGAGGCCGACTTCCTCGTCGAGGACGAATTCCACGAGCGCGACCAGATCGGGATCAGCGACGAGATCGGCGACCGCATCCCCCGGATGGCGGCCGCACGCGAGGAGCTGCGCGCCATCGCCGTCGACGGCAGAGGCCTGGCCCCGATCGAGCGGGCACAGCTCACCGCGGTGCTCGACGACATCGACCTCGGCCGGATCCGGCGTGAGGACCAGACACCGGAGCTGATGTTCGCCGACGAGCGCACCAAATCCGAGCTCGACCACCTGCGCACGATCAGGTCGGCCGCCTCGCTCCGGGAGACGTTCACCGAGTCGATCACGCAGCAGATCGACGCCACCGGCGTCACCGGTGTGACCGCCACCGAGCAGCAGACCTCGGCGGTGCGGTCAGCGGTCGCCGACCTGGGCGAGACGGTCCTCTCGGTGGCTATGGGCGCCACCGAGGGCGTGGATGCGGCGCGGCGCCGGTTCATGCAGCAGCGCGATGTCCTCACCGGCAGGATCGGCATCGCTGGCGCCGAGGAGGCCCAGCAGAACGAGATCCGCGCGCACGTCAACACCATCGGTAGGCAGGCGGGGCAGCTCGGTCGCCGAGCGCACGAGCGCAGCACGGCCTGGGAAGCCCGCATCGAAGCGGTCGTAGCCCAGCGCGACGACCGCCTCGCCCAGCGCCAGGCCACCGCCTCGGTCCGCAGTGGCCGCGCACCACGCACGGGCAAGTCGGTGCGCGCCGAGCAGTCCCAGACCAGCTCACCTGCCCCAGCTCCGACGCGGTCACCGGCCGGTCGCCGCCAGATCCACACCCCCGAGGTCGGGCGATGACCGAGCTGATCGACCTCTACGTCATCGCCCGACTCGACGCCGGCGACTCCGCCGCCGACCTCTACAGCTGCGAGGTCTACTACGACACCGGTACGGGCGCCTGCCACGGCCGGGCGGTCGAATCATGGTGGGAATCGGTACGTCTGGACCCTACGGTCGACGCGAGCCTCGAAGCGCTCGACCAGGCGCTGGCCTCGGCCGGGTACGCCCGGATAGGGGAGTGGCGCAGGCGGGTCACCAGCTCTGGGGCGGTGCGGTATTTCGCCGACGCGACGACCTGCATAGAGGAGCTGTGACTGGAGCGCGGTAGCCGCGCACACGAAGACTGGGGCCCTCACCCGACCGTTACTCGGGTGAGGGCCCAGCTATATTCTCAGGCTGCGAGGTCGAACAGTGTCAGCTCGGCCGCGGCCGCCGCGGCTTGTTCGGCACGCTCACGCATCGCGCAGGTCGGGCCGATGCCCTCGGCGATCGACTTCGTCGACAGCAGCCAGCCGTGGCAGCGGCGGCAGTGCGCCACGAGCCTGACTTCCGCACGGTCACCAGAGTTTCCGGCCATGCGACTTCACCTCCGAGACAGAGCACGCAATACCCGGAGTGTCGCATCGAGCACCGACAGGAAGCCGCGTGTCAGGTGGTGGTCGGCGTGACGGTGGCGAGTCGGGCGCACCACTGCGCCAGCGTTTCCGGGTCGAGCAGCTGGCGCGCGACGGCCTGGTCGACGTCGAGCGGTTGTGCGGTGACGATGATCTCGCGGTGGTTCGGGTCGTCTCGGGGCTCGAAGAACCAGTGCGCGACGTCGACGATCTTGACCGACATCTGCTGTCCGGCGAGGTCGAAGTTGAGCCGCTCGCCCACGCGCGGAACGGCCAGGCCCTGCACCGTCACGGTGACTATCTGGTCAGCGTCGGCGTCGACCAGCACGGCCAGGGTGTAGCCGACGGGCCCGTCCAGCTTCGGGATTGCACTCCCGACAGCAGGTTCGTTGATGCTCACCCGGCCATCCTCGCGTTTACGGCGCGTTCTCGGGCGAAATCCGTGTTCGACTACCTCCGAACAGAAAGGAACCCCGGCGATGTGCCTGACTGCCGAAGCAGCCGGTAGGGATCGTTCCGGGGTTTTCTGCCACCCAGTATAGCCTCGGCGATCGTGACACCTGTTGGATGGTCAGCCGCAGATTTGCGGCGGTTCTTGTCCCCGGGCCGGTTCGACCGCTACACACAGCTGGCGGGCTCAGACGCGGCGGGGGAGCGGTTGTACGAGTGGAACCAGCTCATCGCCGGCGCCTGGCACGAGACGCTGGGCGCGTTCGAGGTCGTACTGCGCAATGCGCTCGACGCCCAGCTGGTGGTGTTCCACCAGCGTGTGCACGGTGGCAATGGTGACTGGTACGTCGATCCTGGGATGCCGTGGCGAAGCAACGCCCAGCTGGTGAAGCAGATCCGGAGCGCTCGTTCCCGAGCCACTCTGAGCGGGGCCATCCCGGAAGTTCATGGCAAGGTCGTGGCCGAGCTGATGTTCGGGTTCTGGCGATACACCCTGGCCAATACCTACCAGGCCACCCTGTGGGCGCAGGCCTACCGGCGTGCGTTTCCGCATCTGAGGCCCCAGAACCGCGCGACGGTCTACGACCCCATCACCCGGCTGCACGAGCTGCGCAACCGGGTCGCACACCACGAGCCGGTCCACGCCTGCAACCATGTCGCGCTCCTGGCCGACGTGGAGCAAGTCGTCGCCTGGATCGACCCATCCGCCGCGGCGTGGATCACCGCGACGACCCGAATCCCCACCGTGCTCGCTGCCCGCCCCTGAGCCTGTAGTCAGCAGGGGCGGGCAGCCAGACACACAGCTACTTCAGCAGCTCGATGAGGATCCGAGCGATCGAAGCGATGGCGGTGACGATAGGTGCCCACCTGCGCACCGAACGCTGTCTCTTGCCGGTCTCGTCGGTCATACCCTCCTCCTTTCTTGCGACGAGCTCGAGCGCAAGAAGCCGGAGTAATTGGGGAGGACCTTGTTCCGTCTTCACCATTTGAGCACATCGTTTTCCCAGGTCATGCCCCTAAAACCACCACAGGTGGATGCGCTTAAGTCGGTTCTGCGGGACACTCGGAGGATGTCTCGAGGTCTGGGGTTGCTGCAGCGCCAGGTACTG
>NZ_BAUA01000071.1 GCF_000710915.1 Nocardia brasiliensis IFM 10847 | reverse complement strand
TCCCGAGAAACAGTTGGTACGTGGCCAGTCCACGGTCGAGATGGACGCCGACCCGCGCCCCGGGCGCCAGGCCGCGCTCACGCAGTGCCCGAGCGAGTCGATCGGCCCGCGCGTTCAGCTCGGCGTAGGTCAGCGTGCTCGTGCCGTCCGAGATCGCTTCGCGCGCGGCGTGTTCCCGAGCCGCCCGCTCGAACGCGTCGACGATCGTGTCGGTGGTTGCCGCCCCGGCCCGGTCCGTGTCGACGGACTCGACCGGTGTTGCGGTTGGCGAGTGTGTCATCGGGCTGATGTCACCGTCCCTTCCGGTGTGGTTGCGCCTCGACGGCCTGCCTCGAGGCCGAAGTGCCGCAGGGTGATCCGGCCGAACGGGGTCGACGGATCGGCCAGATCCAGCGGCAGATCGAAGTGATCGCGGTCCGGCACGATCTGTGCCCGCACCGGGATCGACTGTGCGGCAAGGTAGGCCGCGTACATCTCGTGCTGACGCAGGTAGGTCCGCGTTTCGTGGCGTCCGACCGCGAGCAGGATCGAGTCGCAGCGCGGTGCGGGCATCCGCAGCGGACTGCACTCGTCCGCGAGTTCCGGTGTCAGCCGCACGGCGTCGTTGACGTAGGTGCGCGGGATCTCGGTCAGGTCGTAGAGCCCGCTCAGCAGGCACGCGCTGCGCACCCGCGGCGCGTCGTCGCCGGCCAGCGCCGCGGCGAGCAGATGCGCGCCCGCGCTGCTGCCCGCGACGTGCACGCGCGCCGGGTCGATGCCGAACAGCGGTCCGGAACCGTCCAGCCAGGCCAGCGCGCGGGCCACCGAGGCGATCATGCCCGGCAGCGTCCGATCGGGCGCGAGCCCGTATCCGAGTGCCACGAAAGCACATCCGCAGGCCCGCGCCTGCCTGGCCGCGAAACACGCGTCGTCGATGCCGGACTCCTGCCAGTGACCGCCGTGCACGAAAACGAGAGCGGGCGTCGCGGGCCCGCGCGTGCCGTGCGGCACGGCCGGGAACACGTGACAGCGTTCGCCCCGGCCGCCGCCGTACGGCACGGCCATGTGCGCGTCCAACCGGGACCGGGCCAAATCGCTGCGCATCCGGTAGCGACGCAGCGTGCCCGCCGGATCGCGGGCGGTGCTGCTCGGGGAATATTCGCGGTCGAGCATGCTGGGCTCACTCATCGGACTTGCGCCCCTCGATCACCCCGTGTGGTGTCCACCCCGCGCTGCGAATGCGGGTGACGTCGGCGAATCCCGCGGCGCGCAGCCACTCTTCGTGTTCGCGCCAGGGGTAGATGGTCGATT
>NZ_BAUA01000072.1 GCF_000710915.1 Nocardia brasiliensis IFM 10847 | reverse complement strand
AAACGCCGCGCCGAGTGTCGGCACATCACGCAGGATCGTCTCCGGCCACCGTGCGCCCGGACGGGGCTGGTACACCAGCTCTTTCAAAACCTCGCGTTCGACGACGAGCTTCGCCGGAACCAACAGCAGCAAGCCGATTGCCAGCCGGGGTCTGCCGACGCCGAACGCGATGACCGCGACGACGGCGGGCACGACCAGCACCCCGGCCAACTGGACGAACCAGAGCGGCGCCTCGAACACGTCGGGTAACGCGTTGAGTCGCACAAACGCGGCCCGGTCGAGCTGTGTGGCCACCGGCCATCCGGTGGCCACCACGCAGAGCGCGGCGAAAGCGGTGCCACCGACCACGAGCCCCAGATCGTTCGTCCGCCGCCGGACACTGGTCACCATCACCCTGTCTTACAGGCCCGACGGGTAGGTTTCCGGTGTCGTGCCCTCGATCCCGCCGCCGACTTTCTCGAGTGGTTCGAGAGCTGTCGTGGTGTCGATATGGATCAGCGCATCGAACTGTTCGGCGGGTCGGGTGTGAAAGTAATGGCTCTGGCGTTCGGTACCCGGCCGGTAAACGACACCGATCGCCCGCTGCAGCCTCGGCTGCCGCATGGCCTCCGTCGCGGCGCCGGGAATATCCATGCGGAGCAAGAACTCTCGGTGCCCGGTGTCGTGCATGAGCTCTTCCATGCTGGAAGGCAGTGCGACGCGGACGTTCTCCTCGATGGCAGGGCCGCCCCAGTCGCGCGCCGCGGTGACCGTACCCGAGCAGGTGCTGAACCCGATCACTCGGCACTTCGCGCCGTGGCGCTCCCGCACGAGCTGACCGAGATTGAGCTGGCCGTCGCTGCTCAGCTCGGTAGCGCGGGCATCGCCGACGTGAGAGTTGTGCGCCCACACCACGATACGAGGCTCCGGCCCGGGGCCGTCGCCGGTCTGCTCGCCATAGCGATAGAGGTGACTGATCAGGGCGTCGAGGGTGTCGGCCATGTGCCGATCGCGCAGGTTCCACGAAGACACCCGGTCCCCGAACATAGCGCGGTAGTAAGCTTCGGCATTGCGCACCGACCAGGCGTTGCGGAGTGCGTCGAAGTGCTGATCCGCGGCGAACGGCGGCAGATCGCCGGAGTCCGGGCTATGGCGCTGCAAGTCGAGCAATTGTCTGATCACCTGGGCTTCACACGATTTGCCCGCGCCGAAGGCGGCGGCGAATCCGTAAGCTTGGCCGTCGTCGCCGGAGACCTGGTCGAAGCAGGCGTAGCGGGCTCTGGCTCGTTGTGCCGCATGCGGATCGGTTCGGTCGAGGTGCCGCACCACCTCCTGCATGGACCGGTGCAGACTGTAGAGATCGAGTCCATAGAACCCGGTGCGGGGCCGACCGTTGCGCAGTTGCTCGTCATTGTGGGTGCGTAGCCAGGTGAGGAAGTCGCGTACGACGGTGTTGCGCCACATCCAGGCGGGGAATCGTTCGAAGCCACGCAGCGACTCTTCGGCGCTGGTGTCGGTACCGTGTTGGTGCAGGTAGCGATTCACCCGATAGGCGTCGGGCCAATCGGCCTCGGCGGCGACCGCAGTGAAGCCCCTGTGCTCGATGAGCCAGCGGGTGATGGCCGCCCGTGCCGCATAGAATTCGTGTGTGCCGTGCGAACTTTCGCCGATCAGCACGATCTGGGCGTCGCCGATCAACTCGTCGAGCACTGCTTCGGGTGGAACGCCGCCCGGTGCTCGGATCGCGGCGGCACGGATCGTGGCTGCGACATCGAGGGGCGGTACCGCCGTGCCGGTGGTCGACGCGGCCAGCAGTGCCTGCACCTGAGCGTCGGTGACCTGTGTGAAGTCCCAGAACGACGCGCCGACCGCGCGGAACGGCGACGGTATTGTCGCGCAGACCATTTCATCGACGGCAGCGCCGATCTCGCGGCAGGTAGATTCCGGAGCCGCCGGGACAGCGACGACGATGTGCTTCGGTTCGCCGGCGCGGATCGCCTCGATCGCGGCGAACATGCTTGCACCGGTGGCCAACCCGTCATCCACCAGGATCACGGTGCGCCCGGCGACCTCGATCGGTCCGCGACCGGCCCGATAAGCCGATTCCCGACGGTGTAGTTCCTCGGATTCGGAGCGGACGACGGCGCGCACCTGTTCGGCGGTGAGTCGTAAGGCGCGAACGAGATCGTCGTTCAACGCGATCCGGCCGCCGATGGAGAGCGCGCCGATAGCGAACTCGGGATTACCGGGGGCGCCGAGTTTGCGCACGATCAAGGCATCCAGTGGCGCGTCGAGCGCGGCCGCGACCTCCCAGGCCACGGGGATACCGCCGCGCGGCAGGCCGAGCACGAGGACGTCCGGGTCGCCTCGATAGTGTTGCAGTAGCGCGGCCAGCGCCCGCCCGGCTTCGTGGCGGTCGTGAAAGATCGCTCGTTGCGCTTCAGTGCTGCTCATGGACGTGCCTCCGTATCGGTGATGCCCGGGATCGACTCGGGCTGTGGCTCGGCCGTGCGCATCGGCAGGCCGAGGGCGCTGCGATGGCAGGCCAGCGCCAGATCCGCGGCGGAGACGACTCCGGTCACCCGTCCGACCTGGTCGACCGCGATGACCAGGTCGGACTCGGGTCGCAGGACCACCCTGGTGGCCACGGCGCTGAGGAGGTCTTGCTCGTCTGCCCGGGCCGACGCCGGTAGCGGGCGCGCGGCCGCGAGTACAGAGGTGGCGGCACGTGTCCGCGGTGCCAGCGCTGCGAGGTCGCCCCAGGAGACCACCGCTATCGGTCGCCCGACCGGGTCCACCACCGGGAAGACCTGGTGGTCGGAACGAGCTGCCGGCGAGGTGAGCAATTCGGCGACGGACCACGAGGCGGGGATCGTTACCGGATTCGCGCTCATCACGTCACGAACTCGAATACCGCCCAACTGATGTCGCAAACCTGCGGCGGTGAGTTCGGCATTGGCCGCCGTGGAAACGAACCACCCGAGCAGCATCAGCCAGACGCCCCCGGTGTTGCCGACCGCGATCAGCTCTGCCGCGCCGAGCGCCAGCAGGACGAGTCCGAGGATGCGACCGCTGCGCGCGGCCGTGGCCGCCGCGCGGAGCTGGTCGCCGGTCCACCGCCAGACCAGCGCGCGCAGTACGCGGCCGCCGTCCAAGGGGGCGCCGGGCAAAAGATTGAACACCGCGAGGATCAGATTCGTGACCGAAAGCCAGACGAGCGTGTCGAGTACGGGTGCACCCGCGGCGGTGCCCACCGCCACCGCCAGTCCGAAACAGCCCGCGGCCAGCGCAAGGCTGGTCAACGGTCCGGCCAGCGCGATGCGCAGGTCCGAGCGGGGGGCTCTGCGGCTCCGCGCCGAGTTCGGAAACCCCGCCGAGCAGCCACAGCACCACCCCCTCGACGGGCACTCCGTCGCGACGCGCGACGATCGAGTGCGCCAGCTCGTGCGCCAGCAATGCGGCCAGCAATCCGATCGCCCCGAGTGCGGCGGTCAGCCAGATTTCGGCCGAGTTGCCGTAGGCATCGGCCAGTGCGCGGCCCAGGAGAAACGTGAACAGTCCGAGGGTCGCCAGGGCAGACCAGTGCGCGCCGATCCGCACACCCGCGATATGACCGAGAGCCATTGTTCTGCGCAGCATTTCAGTGCTCCTTCGCATGGACGTCGAAGCCGATGGCGCGGAGAATGCGTTCGACGCGCTCGGTCGCGGAATGCGCCGGGCCGTGGTCGGCCTCCGGTGGCGACATCTCACCGGCCAGCACCGCGACGGCGTCCGCGATGGCACGCAGGCGATTCTCGACGGCGGTCAGACGTTCGGACTCCGCTGTTGCCGCGATCGGCGCCGGCATTTCGGGTGCGCGGTCCAGATCCGGCATTTCCTCGTAGATCGGCCGGGCACCGCACAGCACGCCGTACAGGTGCATCGGAAGTACCGCGAAAACCCGGTTGAGTTGGCCGGGTGAGAACAGTTCCGCCAATATCGCGGTGATCGACCCGGCTACCGGACCTACCCCGTCGCGCTCGATGCCTGCCTCGCGGGCGAACTGAGCGACGAATTCCGCGGTCCCGTGCCGCACCGGTACATGGCTCGGTACCCAGCCCTCGTAGTAGGCGCCACGCAGGATCTCCGGCAGCTGCGCAGCCAGGTGCGCCGAACTGACGACCCCGATCCGATCACGGACCGTGTGCATCCACGCGCGCAACGCGCGGTAGGCGAAACTGTAGTCGTCGGTGTCCAGGCTGTCGGCGACCGCGCGCAGCCAATCATGGGCTGTCTGTACCGCGGGGGCGAACGGATCGTTGTGGTGTGGCATATTTCCTCCTCGGTGCATCGCGCGGTTCGAGTAGCGGCGACGGCACGGTCCAGCGTCTGCTGTCCGGGTCGGTAGCCCAAGGGCCGAAGGTTGCCGTCCTGCGGTTCAATGGTCCCGCGTTGCGTGCTCGCTCGACCGATGCCCGGCCAGCGGTCTGTGGTGGGTGTCGGCTAGAGGCGAAAGTCACCGGGGCAGAGGACTTCTCCGCCGGAACAGACGACGCCTATCGGTCGGGCGACTCTGCTGCGCAGCGCTCGACGCGGCGACGATAACGCTATGACAGACACGACCGCGATCGGCGCCACGACGAGCGGAATCTCCGACTGGAGACCGATCGACAAGACACCGGCCGAGCGGGCGCTGGCCAACCTCGCGAACTACGAGCAGACCTATCGCGCGTTCTCCTGGATGGACGCCCGCGCCGAAATCACCGGCCTCCCAGCGGGCGGCCTCAATATCGCCTACGAAGCCGTGGACCGGCATGCCACCGGGCGCGCGGCGGACACGGTAGCGCTGCGGTGGCTCGGAGCCGCGGGCGAGACCGCCGAATACACCTACGCCGACCTTGCCGCCGCCAGCAACAGATTCGCCGATGTGTTGCGTACCAATGCGGTTCGCCGGGGCGAACGAGTGTGCGTACTGCTCGGTCGCACGCCGGAGTTGTACATCGCCATACTCGGCGCATTGAAAGCCGGATGCGTTGTCTCACCGTTGTTCTCCGCATTCGGACCCGAACCGGTCCGGCAGCGTCTGGCTATTGCCGAGGCGAGTGTGCTGGTCACTTCCGCTGCGCTGTATCGCCGCAAGGTCGCGCCGATCCGCGGCCAGGTAGCCACGCTGCGTACAGTTCTGCTGACCGATGGCGGTCCCCCCGACGGTGTCGACCTGCCGGCCGCGATGGCCGCGGCGGATCCGGAGTTCGAGATCGCGCAGACCTGCGCCGAGGACCCCGCCCTCTTACACTTCACCAGCGGTACCACCGGAAAACCGAAGGGCGCAGTACACGTGCACGGGGCGGTGGTCGCCCACCTCGTCACTGCTCGGTACGCGCTGGATCTGCGCGCGGGGGATATCTTCTGGTGCACCGCCGATCCGGGCTGGGTGACCGGCATGTCGTACGGGGTGATCGCCCCGTTGTGCCTCGGCGCGACGGTGATCAGTGACGAAGCCGAGTTCGATGCCCGCCGCTGGTACGAAATCCTGACCGCACAGCGGGTTTCGGTGTGGTACACCGCGCCGACAGCGCTGCGGATGCTGATGCGCTACGGGGCCGTGCTACCCGAAGGCACCGATCTGTCCTGCTTGCGATTCATCACCAGCGTGGGGGAGCCGCTCAATCCGGAAGTGGTGCTCTGGGGTGAGCAGGTGCTCGGTCACCCCGTGCACGACAACTGGTGGCAGACCGAGACCGGTGCGATCATGATCGCGAATTTCGCTGCTGGGCAAGTACGTCCCGGATCGATGGGCAGGCCGCTGCCCGGCATCGAGGCGACTGTACTCCGGCGCGGTGCGGACGGTCGCGCGTCGGTGACCGACGGCGTCGTCACCCCCGCGGCGGTCGGTGAGGTCGGTGAACTCGCGTTGCGGTCGGGCTGGCCGTCGATGTTCCGCGGCTATTGGGGTGAACCGCAGCGATATCGCCGCTGTTTCGCGGGCGGCTGGTACCTGAGCGGCGACCTGGCCCGCAAGGATGCCGACGGCTACTACTGGTTCGTCGGCCGGGCCGACGACGTCATCAAATCCGCAGGTCATCTGATCGGGCCGTTCGAGGTGGAGAGTGCGTTGATGGCGCATCCGGCGGTCGCCGAGGCGGGTGTGATCGGCATTCCCGATCCGGTGGCAGGCGAGCGAGTGAAGGCGTTCGTGGTGCTGGGACGGGGGTTTGCGCCGTCCGACCAGCTCCTCGACGAGTTGAGCGCCTTCGGCAGGAAGGCACTGGGTGCGGTAGCGCCCAAGGAAATCGAGTTCACACAGAGTCTGCCGCACACCCGCAGCGGCAAAGTGATGCGTCGTCTGCTCAAAGCTCGTGAACTCGGTCTGCCGACAGGCGACACCTCGACGCTCGAGGTCGTCTCGTGAATACGCACGGTGGTGCGCTGGACCGAACCGAGCGCATCGAACTGCTGCGCCTCATGGTCCGGATCCGGCGATTCGAGGAGCGCTGCGTGCAGCTCTACAGCGCCGGATCGATTCGTGGTTTCCTGCACCTGTATATCGGCGAGGAGGCGGTGGCGGCGGGCGTGCTCGGTGCGATCGGACCCGACGACGCTGTGGTGTCGACCTATCGGGAGCACGGGCACGCGCTGGCGCGCGGCCTGTCGATGGAATCGCTGCTCGCGGAGATGTACGGCAGGGTGACCGGATGCAGTCACGGCCACGGTGGTTCGATGCACCTGTTCGATGTCGCGCGACGCTTCTACGGCGGCAACGCGATTGTCGGCGGCGGTCTGCCGATCGCCGTGGGGCTGGCGCTGGCGGACGTGTTCGGGGACCGTCCGGTCGTGACCGTATGCCTGTTCGGCGACGGTGCGGTGGCCGAGGGGGAGTTCCACGAGTGCTTGAATCTCGCTGCGCTGTGGCGGCTGCCGGTGCTGTTCGCCTGTGAGAACAACCGGTACGCGATGGGCACTGCCCTGGCCCGCGAACACGCGGCGACCGATCTGGCATTGCGCGCGTCCTCATACGGCATGCCGGCCTGGCCGGTCGATGGGATGGACGCGCTGGCCGTGGCCGACGCGACACGGCGTGCGGTCGAAGCGATTCGTGGTGGCGGTGGGCCGTGCTTCCTCGAACTGCGGACCTACCGGTTCCGTGCGCATTCGCTCTACGATGCGGATCGCTATCGCGACAAGGCCGAGATCGGGCACTGGGTAGAGCAGGACCCGATTCCACGGCTGGCCGCCGACCTGCGCGCCGCGGGTGAATTACGCGATGACGAATTGACGACGATGCAAGCCGAAGCGGACGCCGAACTGGACGCGGCGATCTCGGCCGCGGAGGCGGCGCCGTTCGAACCGATCGGTGATCTCACCCGATACGTGTACACCGAGCCGGGTACCGACGCTGGAATGAAGATCCCCGCCTCTGATGCGGGCAAGCAGCAGCCCAGTACCGGCCAGGCACAGCCCGTCGGGGAGGTGCGGACATGATCACCTATCGAGACGCGGTGCGAGAAGCATTGCGGGAGGCGTTGATCCGAGACGACCGGGTGTTCTTGATGGGGGAGGACGTCGGCGCGTACGGTGGCTGCTTCGGCGTCAGCCGGGGCCTGCTGGAGGAATTCGGCCCGGAGCGGATTCGGGATACGCCGTTGAGCGAGTCCGCGTTCGTCGGCGCCGGTATCGGTGCCGCCCTCGGCGGTCTGCGGCCGATCGTCGAGATCATGACCGTCAACTTCAGCCTGCTCGCGCTGGACCAGATCCTCAACAACGCCGCGACATTGCGGCACATGTCCGGCGGGCAAGTCTCCGTGCCGCTGGTGATCCGAATGGCTACCGGCGCGGGAAGGCAAGTTGCAGCACAACATTCGCACAGCCTCGAGGCCTTCTACGCGCACATACCCGGCCTGCGTGTGGTCTCGGTGGCGACCGTGGCCGACGCTCGGGGCATGTTGTGGTCGGCTTTGCAGGATCCGGACCCCGTACTGATCTTCGAACCGTCGGCGCTCTACAACCTCGAGGCAGAGCTGCCCGATGACGCCGGCGCCACCGATATCGATCGGGCGGTCATCCGACGGCACGGCAGCGCTGTGACACTGGTGGCCTACGGTGGAACCGTGCGGGTGGCCGAGGCAGCCGCGGAGGCTCTGGCCGCCGATGGCATCGCGGCCGAGATCGTCGACCTGCGGACGTTACGACCACTGGACACGTCGACCGTGCTCGCCTCGGTCGCGCGTACCCACCGCCTCGTCGTCGTGGACGAAGGCTGGCGCAGCGTCGGCGTCGCCGCCGAAATCGCTGCGCGCGCAGCCGAATCCGGTTACTACGAATTGGATGCGCCGGTACAGCGGGTCTGTACGGCCGAAGTACCGATTCCTTACGCCAAACATCTGGAGGAAGCGGCGCTCCCGCAGCCCGCCGACGTGGTCGCGGCCGTGCATCGGGTGGTGCGCTGATGGCCGAGTTCCGCATGCCCTCACTGGGCGCAGACATGGAACGCGGGACGTTGCTGCAATGGCATGTCCGTCCGGGCGACTCGGTGCACAAGGGCGATATCGTCGCCGAGGTCGACACCGCGAAAGCGGCGATCGAGGTCGAGTGCTTCGACGAGGGCACCATCGGCGAGATCCTGGTGCCCGAAGGAGCGACCGTGCCGGTGGGCACGATACTGGCGACCATCGAGACGGGCATGCCGGAACACGCCTCCGTCCCGACGGAACCCGCGGCAGACACGGGCTCGGAGATTCGCGCGACCCCGTTGATTCGGCGTCTGGCTCAGGAAGCTGGTGTGGATCTCCGGTCGATCCGCGGTTCTGGCGGCAACGGGCGGATTCTGCGCAGTGATGTTGCGCGCGCGGCGGGCGCCTCGTCGGGCTCGCCTACTGGGATCGCCGAACCGGTAGCGGCACAATCTGCCGAAGGGCAGCATATTCGTGCTTCCGGATACGCGCGCCGAATGGCTGCGGAATCCGGAGTCGAGCTGTCCGCAATCCACGGCACCGGTCCGGGCGGTGCGGTGCAGGCCGACGATGTGCGCGCGGCGCGCACGCAGATACTCCACGGGGATACCGCCACGAACAAGGGCGTGCCGCAATCGGCAGTGGACACCTCGGCGTCGGATGTCGACCGCGAAAAGGTTCGCCAGGGACCCCGACGCGACATGGGTGAGGTGCGCCGCGCGATCGCAACGGCGATGACGCAGTCGAAACAGACCATCCCGCACTACTACCTGTCGAGCACGATCGACCTGGCTGCCGCCACCAGCTGGCTGCGCGCGGTGAACGAAGCCGCACCGGTAGCGGACCGAATCATCATGGCCGCTCTGCAATTACGCGCTGTTGCGCTGGCTGCACGCGAGGTCCCCGGGATGAACGGGCATTGGATCGATAACGAGTTCCGCGCGGCGGACACTGTAGACATCGGTGTGATCGTCTCGCTGCGCGGTGGCGGCATCATCGCGCCGACCATCGCCGCGGCGGACGTCAGCACGGTGCCTGCGCTGATGGCCCAGCTGCGCGGGGCGGTGGGCCGGGCGCGCGCTGGCCGATTGCTGTCGTCGGACACTCGGCCCGCCGGGCTCACCGTGACGAATCTCGGTGCGATGGGGGTCGAATCGGTGATCGGCGTGATTCCACCGCCTCAGGTTGCGATTGTCGGCTTCGGAGCGGTGAGCGAACGACCCTGCGCGGTAAACGGTCTGCTCGGTGTGCGTCCCCAGGTGACAGTGACGCTTGCCGCCGACCACCGGGCCAGCGACGGCGCTGTCGGCGCGCGATTTCTCAACACCGTTGCAGAGCTACTGCAACATCCGGAACGGCTGTGATCACGAGAGGTAGTGCGGATCATGCCCAATACGTTGTCTCGATCGGAAGCAGAGCTGGCGGTGCGGTCCGCACTGCGCGGGTTCGCCACCGAGGCGGACCTGACCGGCCTCGACGTGGACGAGCCGCTGCGCGCAGCGCTCGATCTCGACTCGCTCGACTTTCTGACGTTTGTGGAAAGGCTGACACTCGCCAGCGGAGTACGGATCGATGAAGTGGACTACCCGAAGCTGGCGACCATCGGTGCGTGCGTCGATTTCGTAACTGCGGGAACATGATTCCGGCGCGGTAAGCCGGGTTGCGTATGTTCGGACATCACCGGCGCCGCACCAGGCCGGGCTGGTGCGGCGTTGTGCGGTCGCGCCGCTACGCTTCGGTCGTGCTGGGCAGGTGCTGAGCGCACACCGCTTCGACGAATTCGGCGACCTCTTTCTCGGGCAGGTGGCGCGCCAGATCGGCCTCGGTGATGATGCCGACCAACGAGCCGTTCTCGGTCACCGGGAGGCGTCTGATCTGATTTTCCGCCATGACCGCGAGCGCCTCGTCGATATCGGTGCCGGTCTCGACGGTATGCAGATGGTCGGCACCTTGCGCCAATTCGCCGGCCGTGGTGGTTTTGGGGTTGGCGCCGACGCCGACCACCTTGACGACGATGTCACGGTCGGTGACGATCCCGACCGGACACCCGTCACTGTCGCAGATCGGGAGCGCGCCGACATTGAGCTGGCGCATGCGCTGAGCGGCTGTTTCCATCGTGTCGCGCACGCTGATATGTGCCACGTCGGAGCGCATGACGGTCTGGGCGGTGGTCATGATGATTCTCCTTCCAGAGGGGCGATAACTCTGCCATCATTCGGCCGTGCCGAGGCCTGGCACCAGGGGAAAAGGTCACTGCCCTGCGGAATTCGACACTCCTTCGATAACCCGCTGTCGGCGGCGGATGTGACAGGGTCACGAAACGGCTTGGTGCTCTAGTGGCTTTGGTCACCCGTGCCGCTTCCCCCCGTCGGTACCGCAGACGACTCGATGCCCTATCGAGCAACGCCGTAGATGAGTGGAATCGATGGTGTCCGAGGACATTTCATCGAGGAGGAACCATGAGCCTGCTTCCCGCCCATCGCGAATCGTTGCTGCCTGATCTGAATGATCTGTGGAACTCGTTCGCGCCCACCGGAATGGCGCCGATTTTCGGCTCGCATCTGCTGCGGGTCGAGGACGCGGTCGAGGACGGTCACTATGTCGTGCGTGCGGAGATGCCGGGGATCGATCCGGCCAAGGACGTCGACGTGTCGATCCGGGGCCGGCAGTTGACGATCAAGGCAGAGCGCACCGAAAAGCACGAGGAGAAGGGACGTTCGGAGTTCAGTTACGGATCGTTCTATCGGTCCGTCACGCTGCCGCACAACGCCGAGGAAGACGGGATCGAGGCGAGCTACGCGAAGGGCATTCTCACCGTCAGCATCCCGCTCGGCGAGCCCAAGGAAGTCGCGAAGAAGGTCGAGGTCAAAGAGGCAGAATAGAGCACAGAGGAGGCTGTCCACCGCCGGTGCCCGTGCGGTGGACAGCACCTCTTCGGAGTGAGGATCGATATGAAAGCGACTTCGCCGCAACGCCATTGGCTGACCGTGGTGGTCTTGGCCGCTGCGGCGGTCGTGCTCGCCGTGTTTGCGCTGGTCGTCGCGGTGACCCGCGACGTCGACGAGAGCGCACCGGTCACCACACCGCCCACGGCGGCGCCGACCGGCTCCGCATCACTTGCCCCGGGTACCGCCGCGCCGTCGAAATCGCCCGAACCCGCTGGTTTCGCCTATCAACCTCTGTTTCCCTTCGCCAGTATCGCCGAGGCGGACGCCTGGGTTCGACAGGCGCGTCCAGGCGGCCATCAGCCGTGGCACGACGATCCGGACACCGTCGCGTTGATGTTCACGCAGCAGCATCTCGGATACACGAGCGTCGACCAAGTCACCAGTTCGTCGATCCGAGCCGAGCAGGCCTGGATCGGTGTCGGCTTCGCCGACCCGAACGGCGCGCCCGCGACTGCCGCCGTGCTGCATCTGGTTCGGATCGGCACCGCTGCGAACGGCCCGTGGGAGGTGGTCGGTACCGAAGACACCACACTGGCCCTGACGACACCGGCTTACGCTGCTTCGGTCTCGTCCCCGCTTCAGGTCAGCGGTCGGATCACCGGCGTAGACGAGAGTTTGCAGGTGCAGGTCCGCGGCGGCAGCGGGCCGCAACCGGCCGGGACGGCCGCCCCTGTTCCCGCGGGCGGCACGAATATCCCATGGACCGTGCAGGTGCCGTTTACCGCGACCTGTCCCGCCACCCTGACCGTCGCGGTCGCCACGGGTGGGCATGTGGCCGCGGTGGAGCGCTTCGCCGTGACCGGCGTCGAATGCTGAGGCCGAGCCTCGGAACGGAAAAGATCTGCGATGTCCGAATTAGGTCCACTGGACTCGGGTTTCATGGAACTGGAAGACGGCGACCGGCATGTGAGTGTCGGGATCGGCGCCGTCGCGATCCTCGCGGGGTCTCCGCCGACCCGCGCGGAACTCGTGTCGGAATTGGCGGCGAGATTGGACGTCGACAGCAGGCTTCGGCAGAGAGTGCGGCGCGCACCGCTGGATATCGCCGCGCCGGTATGGGTGCCGGATTCGAATTTCGATCTGGCGCACCATATTCGGTGGATGGCGTTGCCGGAGCCCGCGGATGAGGCGGCGCTGTGCGAATTGGTCGCCGAGGTGATGGAGGAACGGCTGGATCGGGATCACCCGCTGTGGCAGTGCATCGTTATCGAGCGTCTCGCCGACGATCGGTGGGCGATGATCGTGAAGGCGCACCACAGCATGGTGGACGGGATCTCCGGTATCACGCTGTTCGAACGGCTCTGTGACGCTCCGGCCGGTCGGTGGCTGACCGCTGTGCCGAACGGTGTCGACACGCCTTTGGCATGGGATCGCCTGCTGCTGAACGTGTTGCGACTGCCAGTGTCGGCGCCGCGGTTCGTAGTGCGCACCTTGCGCGCGGCCGTGCCGTTGGTGCTGTCGGCAGCGCTGCCTGCCGCCGGGTCCTCGCTGAACGGTTCGATCGGGCGGCAACGGCGGTACACCGTTGCGCGCACCACGCTGCCCGTCGTCCGGGAAATCGGCGCGGTCTTCGGCACCACCGTCAACGACGTGGTTCTGGCCGCCGTGGCCGCGGCATTTCGCACCCTGCTGCTGGCTCGCGGCGAGGAACCGACAGCGGACAAGCTGCGCATCCTCACGCCGGTATCGGTGCGCGCGGCGGATGCGAAAGGCACACTCGACAACCGGGTTTCGGCGATGCTGCCGCTGCTTCCGATCGAATCCGCCGATCCCGTCGAGCAATTGGCCCTCGTGCACGACCGGATGTCCGAACACAAGGCGAGCGGTGAGTCGGCGGCCGCGAATTCGTTCCTCACCCTGGCCCGCTGGCTCCCGTTCGCATCGGTCGCGTGGACCGTGCGCTTGGTGTCCCGGTATCCGCAGCGCGGCATTTCGGGTTTGGCGACGAACGTGCCCGGCCCCCGGCGTCGACTGTATTTATACGGCCGGGAAGTACTGGAAATCCTGGCTTATGTGCCGATCGCGATGCGCGTGCGCACCGGTATAGCGATTTTGAGCTACGGCGATCAGTTGCGGTTCGGCATCACCGGCGATTACGACAGCAACCCGGACCTGCACCTGCTCTCCGCACGCATCGAAGAAGCCATCGAGTACCTCCTTCAGCGTGCCCGGGAAATCGCGCCCGGCTGATCAGTTCTGCGGGCGCGCGATGATGATCGGGCAATCGGCGGCGTGCAGGACCGCTTGACTGACCGAACCGAGTGTCATGCCCGCGAAACCGCCGCGGCCGTGGCTGCCGACCACGATCAGCTGGGCTTGTTCACTTTCCACGAGTAGTCGTTTGGCGGGTTGATCCTTGACGACAACCCGTTCGATCACGAGGTCGGGATAGCGATCGGCATAGCCGGCCAGTGTTTCGGACAGCAACGCGGTTGCCTCGGTCTGCATCTCGGCGTCCGGCAGGTATCGATGGAATTCAGACCAGGTGAGCACGGCGCGGACCGGTACATTGCGCCGGAACGCCTCGTCGAAGGCGATCTCGACGGCGCGAGTACTGCACGGCGATCCGTCGGCACCGACCACCACCGGCCCGCGCACGCGCCGCGCCGAATACCGCTCGGGTTCGGGCACGATCGCGACCGGGCAGTGCGCGTGCCGGGCGAGTGCGGTACTCACCGACCCGAGGAGACCGCGGCGGAAAGCACCCGCTCCGTGCGTGCCCACCACCAGTAGCCGTGCGTCCTTCGACCTGTCCAGCAGGGCGGGGATCGGCGACGCCTCGACCATGAAGGTATCGACGACGAGTTCGTCGACGGCTTCGGCTGCCGCCGTGGCGAATCGACGCGCCGCCGCGAGCGTGGTGGCGCAGGCGGCGAGGTACTCGTCGTGATCGATCCGGCGGAAGTCGACCCCGGGGCCGAAGTCGGCCCGTGCGCCCACGGCAAAGACGATGTGCAGTGGGGCGTCGTGGTGCGCGGCGTCCACAGCGGCCCAGCGCAATGCCTCGTCGGCCGGGCTGGAGCCGTCGATACCCACCACGACAGGTGGGTTGATGCTGTTGGTAGACATGGGATTTCATCCCTTTCGATAGCGGTAGGTGCTACTTCGGGTGCACGACCATGACCGGACAGTGCGCGCGCTGGATCAACGTGTTGCTGGTGGAGCCGAGCAGCAGTCCGCGGAATCCGCCACGGCCGCGACTGCCGACGACGACGAGTTGGGCGGAGCCGGACCAGTCGATCAAGGCGCGGCGGGGACCGAACGGATAGACCTTGCGGATGACCTGCACGTCCGGGTACTTCTCGGGCCAGCCGGCGAGCTGTTCGCCGATGAGGGCCTGTCCGGCGAGCTGGACACCGTTGTTCGGGAGCCGATGTGGCACTTCGGCGAATCGGTCGAAGAAGGGATCACCCCACGCGTGCACGGCCACTAGTTGCGTGCGACGTTCACTGGCTTCGGCGAACGCCGCCGCGACGGCCGGTTCGCTGTGCACGGTGCCATCCAGGCCGAGCACCACGGGACCGGCCCGGCGCGTCTGCTGTTCGGTGCCGGTATCGCGGACGATCACGATGCTGCCCCGGCCGTGGCAGGCCACGGCGGCGAGCGTGGAGCCGACATAGCCGAGAGCGGTGTGGTCGCCCGAGGCGCCGAGAGCGACGAGGTACGCGCTCTTCGAGTGACGGATCAGCAGGCGCGCTGGATCGGCCTCCGAGACTTCGGTTTCCACGTCCAGGGCGGGATCGATCTGGTGGGCCAGGCTCCGTGCGGACAGGACGAGATCGGCACCGCGCCGACGGATCTTGTCGACGATGGCGGGAACCATCGTGTTGTAGATGCCGAGCAGATCCGCCGACGACGCCAGATCGAGACCGTGCGCGATATGCAGTCGCCTGTCGTGTTGCGACGCTGTCTCGGCGGCCCAGCGCACGGCGAGATCGGAGGCTTCGGACCCATCGACGCCGACGACCACCGCGGCGGTGGCCGACCGCCGCGGGTCGCGGATAGCGGAGGTGGACATGAGCGGCATCCCTTCGGGTCCAGTGAATCTGGTACCCGTAGGTTAGGAATTGGACCCTTACCGACACGTCTGTCCTTGGTCCCCACTGTGCGGGTCCAAAGGCCGCAGATAGCGCTCTCGGTCAGCCCCCGCGCGGGGGCTGCACCGGCAGTGGCGCGGACCAGCGCAGGGTCGTCCCGCGATCGGCGCCCCGCCCGATGTCGAAGCGCCCCCCGGCTTGCTCGGCCCGGGCTGCGAGGTTGGCCAGGCCGCTCATCCGGGAAAGGTCCGCGGGCAGGCCGTCACCATCGTCGGTGATCTCGATGGTGACGTCGTCACGGACGGCGAGATTGATCGAGACCGTGCTCGCAGCCGCATGCCGCACCACGTTGCTGACGGCTTCGCGCAGCACCGCTTCGACGTCCTCGGACAGCGGTGGCGCCAGTACCGACACCGGGCCGGCGAGCCGGATCGTCGTGCGTAATCCGCTGTCCTCGGTCATCTCGGCGATGATCGAATGCAATTTCTTGCGCAGGGTGGGTGCGTCCGCGGCGGTGCTGCTGTGCAGGTCGAAGATCGAATGCCGGATCTCCTGCACGATGGACTGGATGTCCTGGATGGTTTCGGTGAGTCTGGTCTTGACCTCCGGCGTGCGCGCCCGCTGTGCTGTGCTTTGCAGGGACAGGCCCACCGCGAAGAGTCGCTGGATGACGTGATCGTGCAGATCGCGGGCGATGCGGTCGCGATCGGAGAGCACGTCGAGCTCGCGCATGCGGCGCTGCGTGGCCGCCAATTGCAGCGCCAATGCGGCTTGATCGGAGAAGGCCGTGATCATGGCCTGCCCGGCGGCGTCGAGCGATTGCGATTCTGCCGGCCGGAGCGTCACCAGGATCCCGATGACGGTGTGTTCGGCCCGCAATGGCAATACCAGCGCTGGACCGAAATCGCTGGCAAAATCCAGCAGTGGCCGAAACATCAGCCGATCGGTGGCAACGACCTCACCGGACCGGAAAGCGATACCGGAATGCGATTCGGCGACGGGAATGCGCTGTCCATGGAGTTTGTCCGACCCGTTGCCCGCGGCGGCCACGATGACCAGATCGCCGACCTCATCGTGCGGGATATCGGGGTCGTCGGGAAGGGCGAGGAACGCCGTCGCGGACTGGGTGAGCTCCAGCGCTCGGTCGGCGACCAACTCCAATACCTCGCCGGGGTCGCCGCCGCCGAGCAGCTGCGTAGCCACGTCCTGTGTGGCTTCGAGCCACTGCTGGCGAATTCGGGACTGTTCGTAGAGCCGGGCGTTCGCGATGGCCGTGCCTGCCGCTGCGGCGAGGGCTTGGACGATGACCTCGTCGTCCTCGGTGAATTCTTGGCCGCCGGCCTTCTCGGTGAGGTAGAGATTGCCGAACACCTCGTCGCGGACCTTGACCGGTACGCCGAGGAAGGTGTGCATCGGCGGATGATGCTCGGGAAATCCGACCGAGGCGGGGTGAGTCGAAAGATCGGTCAGTCGAATGGGTTTCGGTTCCTCGATGAGCACGCCCAGTACGCCGTGGCCGCGGGGCAGATCGCCGATCAGGACTCGGGTGCGGTCGTCGATGCCTTCGTAGACGAATTCGGCCAGTTGCAGGCTGTCCTTTTCGGTTTCGCGGACACCGAGTGCGCCGTAGCCGGCGTCGACCAGTTCGATGGCGGTGTGCACGATGGTGCGCAGGGTGTTGTCGAGGTCGAGGCCCGCGGTGACGACGAGCATGGCTTCGATCAGCCGGTCCATCTGGTCGCGCACGCCGACGATCTGGGCGATCCGGTCCTGGACTTCGGCGAGCAGTTCGCGAAGACGCAGCTGGGACAGTGTCTCGATGACGGGGCTCTGCCCAGGTGTCTCAGAAGCCGGTGACTTGCCTTCCATCTGAGCCATCTTTCCACGCGTCACCGCCGGACGCGACCGTCTGACCAGCCGTTCCGTCGTCGGCTAGCAGGCAGCGACTCATTCCCGCAGCGGCGGTGTGTTGAGCTTGGAGGCGATCACGGCCGCTTGGGTGCGTCGCTCCACGCCTAGCTTGGACAATAGTCGGGAAACATAATTCTTCACGGTCTTCTCGGCCAGGAACATGCGGGCGGCGATCTGCCGGTTGGTCAATCCTTCGCCGAGCAATTCGAGCAGGGTTCGCTCTTGCTCGGTCAGAGCGGCGAGCGGACCGCTCTTGGCCTCGGCTTCCGCGCGGAGTTTGGCCATGAGCGCTGCAGCTGCCCGGTTGTCCAGCAGTGAGCGTCCGGCTCCGACTTCTCTTACGGCGTCGACCAATTCGGTAGTGCCGATATCTTTGACGACGTATCCGCCGGCCCCGGCCAGGATCGCGTCGAGCATCGCTTGCTCGTCGGTGAACGAGGTCAGGATGAGGCAGCGCAGGCCGGGATGTTGGTCGAGCAGGTCGCGGCAGAGTTCGATGCCGTTGCCGTCGGGTAGTCGCACGTCGAGCACGACGACGTCGGGACGCAACGCGGGGATCCGCGCCATTGCTTGCGACACGGTGCCTGCCTCGCCGATGACCTGAAGGTCGGTTTCGGCGTCGATGAGATCGGCGACTCCGCGTCGCACGATCGCGTGATCGTCCACCAAGAACACTGTGACCATACCGGTGCACCTCTCTGAGCAGTTGATTCAGCCTACGAACATTTTGTCCCCCATGTCGCGGAGTTGGACCTTCAATGGGTGACCAAAGTCCCTTGACGTCTCCGGCGCACTCTGCCAGGCGTGATAAGCGCCGGCCAACGTGTCCGCGAGCGGCGCCTCGGTGTCGAGAACGACGGCCTGCGGCCATGGTGCGGCCGTCGCCGACATCGCCGCGGCAATGTGTGGCGTCGCATCGGAGTCACCGGATCCGCGTCGGCTGATCCGTCGAGCGGCCACCTCCGGGGCACAGACACAGCGCAACTGGAGCACATCAGCGTGGGTGTCGACGGCAAGCTGCGCAGCGCGGTGCCGTTCGCTCTCGTCGATCCAGCTGGCATCGAGAATCACCGATATCCCGGCCGAGAGCAGCCGGTGGGCCCGGGTCAGCAATTCTGCGTAGACCCGGGCCTTGTTCACGGCGGAATATGCTCCGGCATCGAAGGTTCCACTGTCGCCAGGAACCGTCCCGGCGGTGCGCAGTTGTTTGCGGACCTCGTCACTGGAGCAGACGGCAGCGCCTGTGCTTGCCGAAAGCTCTTTGGCCACAGTAGATTTACCGGTTCCGGGCAGCCCGCCTATCAGCACCAGCCGAACGGCGCCGGATTCGAGATGACGCACTGCGATTCGCAGGTGGCGGTGTATCCGGTCCCGAGCGGCCGAGTCGCCCTGCCCGAAGCGGATGACATCGACCTTCGCCCGGACCAGTGCGCGGTAGGCGACGTAGTGATCGCGCAACGACCGCGGTGCGGGGTCGGCGGTGATCAGCAGATAGTCGTCCAGCAGTTGCGCACCGAGGCTCGCGTGCCCGCGGAACTCCAGATCCATTGCCAGAAAGGCGATGTCGTCGAGGCAATCGACGTAGCGCAATCGGTCGTCGAAGTCCAGACAGTCCAGGACCCGGAAGCCGTCGGCCAGGTCGAAGATGTCCTCCGCGAGCAGGTCGCCGTGTCCATCGACAACGCGACCGTCCGCAATCCTGTTCAGCAGCAGCGACTCCCGTCCGTCGATATACCGCATCGCCAGCCACTCGATCCGTTCGATCAGGTGCGGGTCGGTCACCGCGGCCGGCTGGTCGGCGAGACTGCCCAACAGGATTTTCCAGCGGCGACGCAGTGCGTCCGGCGTGCCCTCGGCGTCGATCTCGGGACCGCGGCGGGCACAGTGATGGAACAGCGCGAGCACCTGGACCAGCGCCGACAACCGCGAACGCGACAGGGCGGGATCATCGAGGGTGTTCGACAGCCTGCGCTGCTCCGGCATGCGGCGCATGAGTACCACCGGTTCGTCCGGCCCACCGGTGGGATCGGTGAGGTGTGCCACGCCGAGATACACGTCCGGTGCCAACCTGCTGTTCAACTCCACCTCACGGGCACACGCGAGTTCCCGCAGTTGCGGCGTGCTGAAGTCGAGAAAGTCCGTCTGTAGCGGCTTCTTCACTTTGTACGCCCGATCGCCGAACAGCACCACCAGCCCGGTGTGCGTTTCGCGCAGTTCCGCGTACGGTCCGTATTCGGGCATGGGGCAGGGCCTTTCGGAAGTATCCGGGTTTCTTGTAGTCAGGATCACCCAGCCGCACACCGCCTGGGCATGGCCGAAGGTCATAGATGTCGCAGGCCTTTCGATCGTTTCCCGAAGTCCCTCGACTTCAGGACGTCGTGCTCTTATCCGCAAATCGAGTAGCTGGCAGCGTGGATAGCGAGGACGAGAAGAGGTGGAAGGCGATGAACTACGGGTGGCCCGACGAACACGCCCTGCACGCGGCGTTGGTGCTCGCGACGCGGGCGCCTTCGGTCGGCAACTCGCAACCGTGGCGATTCCGGATCGGCGATCACCGCATCGACCTGTACCTCGATCCGCTGCGTGCGCAGCCGCCGACCGACTGGACACAGCGCGATGCGTTGTCGAGTTGTGGTGCCGCACTGCATCATCTGCGGATCGCGTTGGCCGTCGCGGGATGGTCGACGGTGGTGCGGCGGCTGCCGGACCCGGCGGATCCGAATCACCTCGCGTCGCTGCGTGTGGTGCCGCACCGGCCGACCATGCTCGAGCTGGCGCTCGGTAACGCGATTCCGCGCCGGCAGTCCGATCGGCGACACTTCACTTCGGCGCTGATTCCGCGCGGCAGCGTGGGATTGGTCCATGAACGGGCGATGGCGAACGGGGCGGGCGTCCGGCAGATCGGTGGTGCAATGCGTGCACAACTGGTCGAAGTACTGGACGCGGCGGCGCGGCGCAACCTCGGCACCGGCGGTGAGTCTGCCGTATGCGGTACCGAACCTGATAATGCGGAGCTGCTGGTGCTCAGCACCACGGTGGACGACCGCTTGGCGCGACTCTGCGCGGGGGAGGCGCTCAGTGCCGTGCTGCTGACCGCGACGAACGTCGGGCTGGCCTCGTGTGCGTTGACCGAAGCACTGCGTGCCCCCGATCTGCGGCAGTGCGTTCGCGCCCGGGTGCTGCACGGCCGCGGTCATCCGCAGGCCGTCATCCGAATCGGCTGGGCGCCCGCGGATGCCACCGCGCTGCCGGCTACGCCGCGCCGTCAGGTGTCCGACGTACTCGAAACGTTCGAAGCGGCGTCCTGAACGTCGAAGACTTCGGACAGCGGCCGCCGCGGCGACCAGGTGACGCCGGTTTCATCGGGTGCGATGCCGACTCGTACGATGACCTGCGCCGCACCGGGCCGGGAAAGTAGTTCGGCGAGCATCGATCTGGTGGTGACGAGTTCGGTGAGATGGGTCAGCTCGCAGGTGGCGAGGCCGCGTGCCGTGCATTCGAGCAGGATGTTGGACAGGGCCTCGCCGGTGTGCAGCCATTGCGTCCGGGAGTCGCCGGCGGTGCTGAGCAACAGCAGCCGGGAACGGTCTTCGAGGTCGGCCCTTCGGTTGGCATACGGGGCGAACGGGAAGGCCCGCGCTACGTTCGTGCGTGCGGCTTCGGCCGACGAGGCCAATGCGGCGGTGGGGATCCCGCGCGACTCCGAAGCTCCGCTCCACCAGTGCAGTTCGTCTTGGTATGCGGTGTCGTGTCGCCGGAGCGCGGTGATATGGCGAGTAGCGTCCGCCAATCGAGGGCGGTTCTCGTCGGTGATTTCGTCGACGGCCACCTGGTGTGGTCGTGCGAGCTCACGCGCGGTGGCGAGCACATCGGGCCAGTCCTCGGGCGGCAGCATCGGCAGTCGATCGGTGTGCCGGCGGGGGATGGCGCGCACGCGCGCCGCGGTCCGGTTCAACGGCCCGCTCAATGGTCGAAACTCCAGCGCGGCAAGCAGTTCCGGGCACCTCGGTTGGGGGAGCCGGGTGATATGGGGGAACCAGTCCATGGACACGAAAGCTTGGCGCGCGTGATCGAGCGCCGCGCCGCAGCTGATGATCCCCTGTCGGTGCTGCGGATCCACGGCGGGCAGTTGCCGTGCGGTATCGCGGTAGAGCAACAGTTTCGATCCGTCGAAGACCCAGTGCCACGGCTGGGTGTTGTGCACCGACGGCGCCCGGCAGGCGAGCGCCAATGCCGCACGGACAAGGGACAGGCCGGGGGCGGCCGCGCCGTCGGTCGCGGTCATGATTCCGCCTGCTCCTGGCGAAACGCCAGAATGTCGGTGACCGGGCGGCGGCGTGACATCGGGGGCGCCTCTTCATCGTCCGGCGCGGTACCGACTCGGATTACGACCTGAGGTGTCACCGAGTGCGTCAGCAGGCCTGCGATGGACTTGCGAGCGGTCGGCAGTTCGGTGATGTGGGTCAGCGCGCAACTCGCCAGTCCGGCGACAGTGCATTCCAACAGCACCGCCGAGAGTGCCTCGCCGCATTGCAGCCATGTCAGTAGGGAGTCGCCGGTGGAGCTGAGCACCATCAGCTGGGACTGATCCTCGACTTCGGCGCGGCGCGACGAATGCGGCGCGGACGGAAAGGTGCGAGCCACTGGCACACGGGAGGATTCGGCGTCCGAGATGAGCGCGTCGCGAGGCACGCCTTCCGGCGCGGGCGAATGCCCTGTCCACCAATGCAATTCGGTCTGGTACTCCATGTCGTAGCGGCGCAGCGCCGCCGCATGCTGCGAAGCAGCGGCCAACCGGGCGCCTGCGCTCGTGTCGAGCACGTCGACCTGGATGTCGTGCGGATTGGCCAGCATCCGCGCGGCGTGCACGATCTCGGCCCAGTTCCGCGGCGGCAGCATGGGTAGCCGGTCGGTGCGGCGCCGATCGATGGCGTGGGCGCGGGCATACACCCCGGCGGGTGGGTCCGGCCACGGGCGGAATTCGATGGTCGCAAGATGATCGAGATGGTCGGGGTCCGGCAGCCGAACGGTGTCGGTATGCCAGCCTCGCGCGGCGAGTGCGGTCCGCAGATGATGCAGCACCGCGCCGCAGCTGATGACCAACTGTCTGCCGTGCGGATCGGTCGAGGTCAACAATCGTTCGTCGTCGCGGTAGAGGCGCAGTCGCGTACCGTCGAAGACCCAGCGCCACGGCTGCGTGTTGTGCACCGAAGGCGCACGCCCGGCCAGCCGCACGGCTGCCGTGATCGTCGGCCGATCCGGTACGAATGTTTCGGGAAGTGCGTCGCTTACGGTCATGCATCGAGTGTCCGTCGCCGAAATGACAGCAACTACGGGACTTACGCCCGACCTGGAAGGCCCAAAGTCACCCGCTGATCGGCCGCTGCGGCGTCCGTCGGGCAGCGGAGGACGAAGGTGGAAATCGTTAGGGCCCTTCGGCTCTAAGGCACAGCCTCGGTGCGGCGAATCATCGGTGGTACGCGATCACTCCGTCGGGGGAGTGGACCATCCGGATCAACACTCGATCGCGCGAATCCACCAGCACAAGGCAACATCATGACCACAACACCGCGACAGCGCGCTGCCGTCATTCTCCTCATCGCGGGGATATCGCTCGGGTCCGCGGCCTGCGGGCGCACACCGGGGCTCGCCCCCACAGTGAACCCGGCGCCGTCCTCGACCAGCACCAGTTCGGCCGCCACGACACCGACTTCCACACTCGCTATGACCTCTTCTGCGACAGCGGTCCCGAGCCCTGTCGCACCCTCGCCGACCACTGTCGCGGCACCACACCGCTTCGTGCCGCCGGCTCCGGCCCCGCCGCCGCCCGCGCCATCCCCCGGCGCCACCAGCTCCGAGCGTCTACTACCCCAACTGCGCGGCCGCCCGTGCCGCTGGAGCGGCGCCGCTCCATCGCGGTGCACCCGGCTACCGCTCGGCATTGGATCGTGACGGTGACGGCATCGCTTGCGAATAGAGCTCCGGGACGAGCCTGGCGCCTCGGGTCGCACCGCCTCGGCGGTGTTCGTCGATCCGCTGAATTCCTCTGCCGGACTGACAGATACACTCGCTATCAGCTGAGATCGGCCTGAGTGCCGTGGCTGATACATGGGTGCACACCGCGCTGTACTACCTCGCCGTGGTCGCCGTGGTGATCCTGGTGAATCTCCTACCGGCCTTCGGTCCGCCCACCGCGCTTGTCGTGGTGCTGTTCCGGCTGCACTGGCAGCTGAATCCGGTCGCTCTCGTCATCGTCGGCGCGGTTTCCTCGGGCCTCGGACGGTATCTGCTCGCCGTAGTGACCGGCCGGATCCGCGCCCACCTCGGTCCACGACGAAAGGCTGGTCTACGAGCCGCGCACGACTACCTCACCGGCAACCGCGGCCGTTCGCTCACCGGGCTCGGGGTGTTCCTGGTGTCCCCGTTGCCGTCGGCGCAGTTGTTCGAGGCGGCCGGACTGGTCGGTGTTCGCCTGTTACCGGTGACGGTCGCACATGTGTTGGGCAGACTGGTCAGCTACTCCCTGTATATGGCCGCGACCGATATTGCCGAACGCAATCTCGGCGATAGATTGACCGGCTCGCTCACTTCGCCTTACGGCATAGCGATTCAATTCGCGCTACTGGCTGCTGTCGTACTGCTCGCCCGCATCGATTGGAGCAGATATCTGCCGGGTGCGCCCGAACCGGAACAGAACTGACGGTTGACACCGCAAGGGTAGGACTTTCTTCTCTGCCACGTGACCGCGCGGCGCGGGATGCTCGATTCGATATCGGCCGCTCAGTCGAACGGCGGCCCACTGCGAAGGATGATTCAAATGTCCGACTACCCATCGCTGCCGGTCCGCGCCTGGCGCATGCGGCCGTGGCAAACAAATGTGCTGATTCGTCCGACGGATCGTCTGCTGGCGCTGGTGTGGATGATGGCGGTCGTCGCGATGCTTGCCGCCGTTCCGGTGGCGGGTGCCGTGGGTACCGCTGGATACACCTCCGCTGCGGCGCGAATCAGCGCGGAGAATGCAACGAAAACCGCTGTGCCGGGCACGATAACGGCCGACCCGGAGCGGACGGTCAGTACCTCCGGTCGCGGTGAGTCGGCTGCTGAACGCGCTGAAGCCCCGGTGCAGTGGATGCGGGACGGCCGGACCGGGACAGCGACAGTGGAGGTTGCGAGCGATGCGAAACGTGGCGAGCAGGTGTCCATCTGGCTCGACTCGGATGCTGCCCTGACCAGCCCACCGCGATCCTCCGGTGTGGCAGCGGGTGAGGGCGCCACTCGCGGCCTACTGGTCGTGCTCGGATGTTGGGGTGCTGCGCTGGCGTTGGTGGCGATCACTGGCCGGACGGTGACCACACGGCACAGCGCTCGCTGGGATCGGGAATGGCGTGACCTCGATCGCCCAATCGGCACGGACACATAGACGCGGACGTCCGGGGAAGTCGTGAATCAACAGCGTCGTCGCACGTCGGATCGGACGTGCTGAAGATAGAGATTTCATCCGCGTTCGGCACGAAGTGGGGTTACGATCGAGGCTCGGTGGTTTATCCACCTCGTGCCGTGACCCGGCGCGAATTCTGTGCGCCGCAGCACAACATGATCACTCAATTGAATGGTTGCGGCACCGCTGACGTTGCCTCCCAGTAGAAAGGCGGCGTCGTGTCTGTCAGATCCTACGGCGTTTTGAGTACGTTCCCACCCACCCAGTGTGGCTTGGCAACTTTCACCGCTTCGTTGGTCGGCGCACTTGCCGTGCCCGCCGAGATCAATTTCGGGTCAGACGATTTCGGCCGGAATACCGCCATGGTGGGCGCCACCGTCGGTGTAATCGGCGTGGTCGACAGCCCCGACCCGCTGGCACCGCCGCCGGTGGTCTATCAGTGGGTGCGCAGTGACCGACATGGTGCCGCCGCGACGGCGGAGGTGCTCAATCGCTTCGATGTTGCGATCATTCAACACGAGTACGGTATCTACGGCGGGCCCGATGGTGCCGACGTACTCGAAGTCGTTCGTGCTCTGCGTGTTCCGGCTATCGCGGTGCTCCACACGGTGTTGACCACTCCGACCGTCCGGCAGCGGATGATCCTGGAAGAGCTGGCGCGCCACTGCTACGCCCTCGTAACCATGACGGAAGCCGGTCGCCATCGACTGATCGAGCACTATGCGGTCGACCAGGCCGAGATCGTGGTGATTCCGCACGGAGCCGCCGAGCATCGATTCGGGCCGCACGAGACTTGGCGGCAACCGGACTCGCGTACGCCGGTCGTCCTGACCTGGGGCCTGCTCGGCGAGGGCAAAGGAATCGAGTGGGGTATCGACGCGATGGTGCATCTCGCCGACCTGCGCCCGGCCGTGCAATTTCAGGTGGTCGGACAGACCCATCCCAAGGTGCTCGCCAGGCACGGCGAGTCTTACCGCGCCGGCTTGGTGAAAAGAGCTCAGGTGCGCGGTGTCGCTGATTCGGTGTATTTCGACGCTCACTATCTGACCGAAGCAGAACTCCGTCGACTGATAGATCAGGCCGCCGTCGTGCTTCTCCCGTACGATTCGCGTGAGCAAGTTACGTCCGGGGTATTGATCGAGGCTGTCGCTGCGGGTAAACCCGTGGTATCCACCGACTTCCCACACGCCCGAGAGCTGCTGTCGAGCGGGGCAGGACTGCTGGTCGACCGCAAATCGCCGACCAGCATCGCAGGCGCGCTCCGGCGGGTTCTCACCGAGCCGGGCTTGGCGTCCAGGATGAGCGCGGAGGCGAAACGGATTGCGCCAGAACTTTTCTGGTCGGCAGTAAGTAAGAAGTATCATTCGCTCGCCGCGGCCACGCGACGAGCCGGCGTGACGTTGGCTACAGGATGAGTGAACGAGTTGGCCTACGGTATGCGCCTCCCGTGCCGAATGAGTCTGTCCCCTATGCTCATTTGCTGCGACTCAGCGACGACTGCGGAGTCTTCGAACATGCGGAATTCACCGAGCCTCGGCTCGAGAGCGGCTATTGCCTCGACGATGTTGCGCGAGCTCTCATCGTGGCGGTCCGCGAACCCGAACCGATCGCTGAACTGGAGGCGCTCACCAGGGTCTATTTGCGTTTCGTGATCGATGCGCAGGCTGGTGACGGCAGCTGTCGCAATCGCCGCGGTGCCGACCGGAGTTGGCACGATGGCCCGAGCCTGGGCGATCACTGGGGGCGTGCCCTGTGGGCGCTCGGCTCCGTCGTTGCCCGTAGGCCGGAGCTGTCGGAGACAGTGCTGCCGTACTTCGTCACTGGGGCACGCCGACGATCGCGTTATCCACGTGCTATGGCGTTTGCGGCACTCGGCGCCGCCGAGGTGCTGCGCGTCGAACCGAGAGACCGGACGGCCCGAGCGCTGCTGGCCGATGCGGCGATCACGATCGGGCCGCCTGCTCACACCCGCCATTGGCGCTGGCCCGAGCCGCGTCTTCACTACGCCAATGCCGTGTTGGCCGAAGCGTTGATGGCCGCTGGTGTCGCGGGAGGCCGCTCACGTGTGCACGCCGATGGTCTGGCGATGCTGAGCTGGCTGGTCGAGGTCGAGACCGCAGGGGACCATCTGTCGGTCACGCCCGTCGGCGGTTGGGCGGTCGGCGAGCAGCGCCCGGCTTTCGACCAGCAGCCGATCGAGGTCGCCGCGCTGGCGGATGCCTGCGCCCGCGCCTTCGAAGACACCGGCAACCAGCGGTGGAAGGACGCGGTACTGCTGTGTGAAGCCTGGTTTCGTGGTGCGAACGACGCATCCACCCCGCTGATCGACCTGGACAGCGGTGGCAGCTGCGACGGGCTCGAACATGCCGGTCGTAATGAAAACCAGGGTGCCGAATCGACCCTCGCATTGATTTCGACACTGCAGCAGGCTCAGCGCCTGCAGATGGAGGGCTGATGACAGACTCGACGACGGCCGACGTAGTCCGCCGCGGCAGTGTGGCGCTGCATCCCGATCCGAACCGGGTGTTGATCCGAGCCTTTCATCCAGGCCAGGAGTTGTTCGGACACGGTGCCTCGCGTGCCGAAGCCACTATCGCGCGGGTGCTGCGGCTGTCCGAAGAAGAGGTCGCGGTCACCTTGGCGGCTACCGCCCGGCGCTTCGCGGCCAGACATCGCGATATCAGCGAGACGTTCATGGCGCACTACGCTGCCGCCGTCGAACGCCTCCTGCCGGTAGAGCTGACCCTGGAACGTCGTCTGCTCATCGGCGCGTACTTCACCCAGGAGTACGCGGTCGAAGCCGCAGCGCTGTTCAATCCGTCGATGGTCGTGCACCCGGACCAAACCGGCCTCGACGCAGGGGAATTGCGGTTCATCATGAGTGTGCGTGCGGTCGGCGAGGGACACATCTCCAGCATCGGATTCCGGACCGGTGTGGTCGCACAGGACGATTCGATCACGGTGGCGACGCCTTCCCGCTTCCTCGATGTCGGCCGGATCAGCGCGTCGGTGGCCGACAACTACACGGTGACCTTTCCCGACGATCTGCCGCTGTCCGAGCGGGTTCTTTTTCCGGCGAGTCCCGACGAGGCCCATGGCATCGAAGACGCGCGGTTCACCCGATTCATCGAAAGTGATGGATCAGCAACGTATTACGCTACGTATACCGCGTACGACGGTGTCCAGGTGGCGGGACGGTTGCTGCATACCAGTGATTTCGTCACCTTCACGAGCACCAGGCTCAGCGGTCCAGCAGCTGTCGACAAGGGCACGGCGTTGTTTCCACGCCGGGTCGGCGGCCGGTGTCTGCTGCTGTCCAGGTGGGATCGGGAGAACATCAGCGTGGTGAGTTCACCGGACTTGCGTACCTGGAGTGATCCGAAGACCATCGATCGGCCCGTTCAGCCGTGGGAGCTGATCCAACTCGGCAACTGTGGTTCGCCTGTCGAAACAACCAGCGGCTGGCTGGTTCTGACGCATGGCGTCGGGCCGATGCGTACGTACAGCATAGGGGCAATCCTGCTCGACCTCGACGATCCCACACGCGTGCTCGGCGTGCTGCGCAAACCTCTGCTGGCGCCGATCGAAGGCGAGCGCAACGGGTACGTGCCCAACGTGGTGTATTCCTGCGGGGCAATGCGACACGGGGACACTCTCGTCCTGCCCTACGGTTGCAGCGACTCGGTCATCAGGTTCGCTTTCGTTGCGATACCCGAACTGCTGGCAGCACTTACGGCTCTGTAACGCGACGGGAAGTGAGGCAGCGATGGATGGTCGACCCCGGGATCGCATCGCAGGGCGTGCGAATCGGTTCGCCGGCGCTGCGAGCGCCGTCGATCGGTTGCGGGCCGCGCTAGACGATCATGGCGTGATCGGTCGCGAGGATATCCGGGCTGTTGCGGCCCGAACGCACCTGCCCATCGCCGCGGTCGCCGGTTCGTCCTCGTTCTACGCGGATTTCGCCCTCGCACAGCGTAAGTCGAGGCATGTGCGAATATGCCGAGGGACCGCCTGCTTCGTCGCGTGCGCAGGTGTGGACCCGCGAGCTGATACGGATGCGGATACTTCGGTGCAATCGGTCCATTGTCTCGGATTCTGTTTCGCGGCCCCGGCTCTGCTCGACAACGGCCTGCCGCGTACTGGTCCGGACCAGCAGCCGGGCCCGCCGATCCCCTACGCCTGCGCCGCACCGAGAAGTGTCGTGCTCGCCGGGTTGTGTGGTGACGAGTCTGCCTGGCAGGTCTGGCCGGAAATGCTGGCCAGTGGATTGCGCGATCGCGTCATGGGCGAGGTCGCGGGTTCAGGTCTGCGCGGCCGGGGCGGCGCGGAATTTCCCGCCGCCGAGAAATGGCGTGCGGCGCAATGCCGTCCGAGACCGCGCCAGGTGATCGCCAACGGTGATGAGGGAGACCCGGGGTCCTTCTGTGATCGGCTGCTGCTGGAATGCGATCCGCATCGGGTGCTGGAAGGTCTCGCGCTGTGTGGATATGCGGTCGGAGCCGATCAGGGCACTGTTCTGGTGCGCTCGGAGTATCCAGCAGCGCTCGCCGCCATGCGACGTGCTGTCGAACAGGCAAGAGCCGCAGGTCATCTTGGAAGCAACGTGCACGGCAGCGGCTTAGCGTTCGACGTCGCGGTGTCGGAGGGAGCAGGTTCCTACACTGCTGGCGAGGAGACCGGCTTGCTGCGGGCACTGACAGGCTTGCGCGGCTCGGTCCAGGCCCGTCCGCCGTACCCCACCGACTGTGGATTCGCCGGACGTCCCACGGTTGTGCACAATGTCGAGACGCTCGCCGCCATCCCGTGGATCGTGCGCCATGGTGGCGCTGCCTACGCCCGGCTGGGGCGCAGCAGCGAGACCGGCACCAAACTCGTCAGCCTGAGCGCGGGTTTCGCCGAGCCGGGGGTGTATGAAGTGGAGTTCGGTACACCTTTGCGCGAGATCGTCGAGCGACTCGGCGGCGGAGCCCGGGCCGGGCGCCTACTGCGCGCAGTCCAGGTCGGTGGCCCGCTCGGTGGTTTCCTCGGGTCCGGAGACCTGGACATCGGGCTCGCCGACACCGACCTGGCTGCTCGCGGGATCAGCCTCGGACATGGCGGCATAGTCGCGATCGACGACAGGGTCAGCGGCGGGGCCCTGCTGCGCCAACTGTGGCAATTCGCCGCCGCGGAGAGCTGTGGTGCCTGTGCTCCTTGCCGGGTCGGCACCAGACGTGGTCTGGAGATGAGCATGCGTGCTGCACCGATCGGCCCGGAACTGCCGCGGCTGCTCGACATCATGCGCACCGGCAGCTTGTGCGCATTCGGTACCGGCGTGGCCGCTGCCGTGCACAGTCTCGTGCGGGTCTACTCCGACGAACTGGGAGAGGCGAGGCCATGATTCGCGTCTACGTGGCGGGCGAACCGGTCGAACTCGCCGCATCGGCGACAGTGCTGGATGCGGTGCGTGCCGCCGGAGTCGATCTGCCGACGCTGTGCCACGATGACCGGCTGACCGCACGCGGGTCCTGTCGGGTCTGCTTGGTCCGGGCCGGTGACGCGGTGGTGGCGGCCTGTACGGCACCGCTGCGGGACGGCGTGCGAATCGATCCTTACGACGCCGAGGCCGGTGCGTCGGCTCTCGGTGCGCTCGAGCTGATCGTATCCGAACTGCCTCCCCGAGCTTTGGCTGTGCCCGCGCAGCAGAGCGAGTTGGTGCGCCTGTGCGAGCGGCTCGGCGTCACCGGTTCGGCCTTCGAAGGTGCACGTCGTCACGGTCGCGGCCGTGACGACTCGAATCCGTACTTCACCTTCGACCGAGACCTGTGCATCGCCTGCGGGCGGTGTGTCGCCATGTGTGCCGAAGTGCAGGGCACGTTCGCGTTGGAGCTGTCCGGTCGCGGTTTCGGGACTTCGGTCGCCCCGGGCGACGGTGGGCCGTGGATCGAGTCGCCATGCGTGTCGTGCGGCAGTTGCGTCGACAGCTGCCCGACCGGCGCGCTGCGCGAAAAAGCCGCTGAGGGACGTACTTTCATCGATATTACGCAGACCACATGTGGCTACTGCGGCGTGGGCTGCTCGTTGGACGTGCGGACCGATTCCGGTGGGATCGTCTCGGTCACGCCGACCCATGATGCGCCGGTCAATCGCGGACACGCCTGCGTAAAAGGACGATTCGCGCACGGCTTCGGTACGTCGCGGGACCGGCTTACCCGTCCTTTGGTCCGTGCCGCAGGCCGTGACTCGGCGCTGCGGCCCGCTTCCTGGGCGGAGGCACTCGCAGTCACGGCGACCGCGCTGGCCGGTATCCGGGATACCCATGGTCCGGCGGCGATCGGCATGATCTGTTCGGCCCGCGCGACCAACGAGGAAAACTATCTCGCGCAGAAGTTCGCTCGAACTGTATTGGGCACCAACAATATCGACAATTGTTCGCGCCTGTGTCATGCGCCGACGGCGGCGGGCCTGTCTGCTTCTCTCGGTTACGCGGGCGGTACCAACTCGCTCGACGACCTGGACCGCGCCGACTGCATCCTGGTCGCGGGGGCCAACCCCACCGAGGCGCACCCGGTTGTCGGGTCCCGTATCCTGCAGCGGGTCTCGGCGGGCGCGTCGCTTATCGTGGTCGATCCGCGGATTACTCCACTCGCCGAGCTCGCCGAGGTGCACCTGCGCGGTGTACCAGGGTCGAATGTCGCGCTGTTCAACGGCCTGGCTCGGCAACTACTCGACGGCGGATATCTCGACCGATCGTTCCTCGACTCCCGTACCACGGGACTCGCCGAACTCATCGAGCTACTGTGCGACTACCCGCCCGATCGTGTCGCCGCCATAGCCGGTGTGCCCGCGGAATCGGTGGCGAAGGCGGCCACGCTGTTCGGCCAGGCGCACCGACCGGCCATCCTGTATGGGCTCGGGGTCACCGAACACGCGCACGGCACAGACGGGGTGCGTGCCTTGACCAACCTGGCATTGCTGCGCGGCAGCGTCGGTACGCCCGGTTGCTGCGGTATCTTGCCGCTGCGGGGCCAGAACAACGTGCAGGGCGCGTCGGACATGGGCGCGTTACCGGATGTGCTACCGGGCTACCAGCCGGTTGCGGACCCAGCTGTGCGACAACAGTTCTCGGATGTTTGGGGCGCCGCGGTGCCGGAACGGGCCGGACTGCGCACCCCGGCGATGTTCCAGGCCGCTCGTGCCGGCGAGTTGCGCGCTCTCTATGTGATCGGCGAGGACGTCATGACCTCCGATCCGGATTCGGGCGCGGTGCGGGACGCATTGCGCGCCTGCGAGTTCGTCGTCTGCCAAGACATCTTCGGTTCACGAACCGCGGAATTTGCGGATGTGGTGCTGCCCGCGACCTCCTTCTTGGAGAAGGGTGGCACCTTCGTCAATTTCGAGCGCCGGTTCCAGCGAGTGCGCGCCACGGTTGCTCCGCCTGGGGACGCCCGCAGCGATTTCGATATCCTGCACGCGTTGGCCGCAGCGATGGACGCTGATCTCGGCTGCCCGACGCCGGCTGACGCCCTGAACGAATGCGCGCGTCTCGCACCGTTGTTCGCCGGTGTCTCGCATCGGCGCCTCGATTCCACTGGATCGGTGCAATGGCCATGCCGGACTCCGGCAGACCCGGGCTCGGGGACGTTGTATCTGCATCGATTCGCCACCGCTGACGGACTGGCACGGCTGGCCGCACGCCCCTATCTCCCGCCGGGCGAACAACCGGACACCACTTATCCCTTCGTACTCGTCACCGGCCGCAGGCTGATGCACTACAACACCGGGTCAATGACCCGGCGCACCCCGAATGCCGAACTGCTCAGTACGGAAACCCTCGATCTCGCTCCGAGTGACGCCGCGGCGCTCGGTGTCGGGGACGGTGATCGGATCGAGGTGCGCAGTCGGCGCGGTGCGGTGGTGCTCGCCGCCCGTCTGACCGACGAGGTCGTGCCCGGCCAGGTGTTCACCGCGTTCCATTTTCCGCAGGCGCCGGTGAACGACCTCACCTCTGCGTGGACCGACGAGATCACCGGGTGTCCGGAGTACAAGGTCACGGCGGTAGCTCTGCACCGCGTTTCCGAACCATGAGCTCAGCAGCATCTGCCACGCTCGTGGTGTCGCCGGTCTAATCTGGAAACAAGTAGGGACACAATGGATTCGACGCTCACCGCTCGCTGAGCCGTTGCCCGTTCGGCTCGCGGTGAACGAGATATCTGGTTCGATTGGAGACCGAATGTCCATCGCCGTACAGCAACCCCGACCTTATGACCTGGTCGGCACGCAGATCCAGATCGCAGGCACCGCGGGCGGGGCCTGCGAAGCACAATTCAACTATCGGATCACCGAGGGGCACGACGAAGTGAGCGGCTGCCTCATGGCCGGCGACGGAACCGGTGGCCACGGCCAATTCCAGACCGTCGCAGACGTTTCGGGCGCGGGTTTCATGCTCGAACGCCTCTTCGTCGAAGTGTTCCACGTGTCACCCAAAGATGGTGCCGAGCTCGGAAAGATCGTTGTTCCTGTGCTGCTCGGACCGAAAATCGTTCCTGGATACAGCGTGTACCTCGAGCACACCATCGTCGCGGGCGAAACACTGTGGAGCATCGCATCGCACTACTACCGATCCGGCAACCTCTACCATCGTCTGGTCGCCGCGAATCCGACGGTGATCACTGATCCCAACGTGATCAACCCTGGTGAAGTCATCAAAGTGCCGCAGGCCTGACCACTCGCCAGCGCTCGGGCGAACCCCGCATTTCCGGCGATTCAGCTCTGCTGAAGTAGACCGACAACCGCGCCACCGGGATCGGTGAACAACGCGAAGGACATGGTGTCGTCGATTGCAGTGGGCCGCACCAGTGCCGATCCCCCGAGTTTTTCGATTTCAGTCAGTTTGGCGTCCAGATCGGCCACTCGGATGTACACGGTCACATACGGCGGCATGTTCGGCTGATTCTGCATGATGCCGCCCCCGAGGCCGCCTTCGGCGGCTTCGACGATCGTGTAATCCGGCCCCGCGGAGGACATAGTCCAGCCGAAGGTCTTCGCGTAGAACTCGCGCAACGCCGCTGCGTCCGGTCCGCCGATCTCCCAATGCACAACAGGACAGTTCATGGTCATACCTTTCACGAGATGGTGTCGACGTATGTAAGTCGTTCCGCTGCCGACGATTCGGGCGCGTGGTACCACTCTCGTCCTGAGACGTAGAGACAGGAAGGTCCGGTAGCCCTCGGTATCGGGGTCGTTGGACCCGGCATGGGTGCATCAGCTGTCGATCGACCTCCGTACCGTGTGCACCGCATGACTTTGGGACCTGGATGGGAGGTCGAAGGTCATCGAGGTGCGAATACCGGCCGAAATGTAGTAGCAGACTGCGGACACTGGTGTATGCACGCCAATGATGTTGTTGCGCAACAATTCGCACACATTCGCAGGAGTTGATCGAAATGTTTGGCTGGCGGAGGTCGTTACTTTCGTTTGTGGGAGCGTTGGGCATCTCGGTAGCGACCGTCACGGTGGCCGCGCCATCCGCCTCCGCAGATATCTGGCAGGCCACCGTCTCGCCCGGTATGAGTGTCGGTCTGGGCGGAACTCAGTACGGCACCAGCTGCACCTACACGGTCACCGTGGAAGGGAGCAGGTGGACGAACGTATGGTTCGACGACAACGTCTCCGCCTCGTTCGCTCCCATCTCGATCAATCTCGGCAGTTCCGGCCGGGCTACCACCAGTTGGACGCCCCATGCACCCGGCTGGCATCGGATCGACGTATGGTCTCCGGACAGCGACCGCGGAATTTGGGTGAATGTCGGAATCGGCATCAATCTCGGCAGCGCTTGCGTGGTGCGTTGACCTCGACATAGACACCAGGTCGTCTCGCTCCTCGGACCGAGGCGACCTGCCGTCCTCAGGTGATGCGCCGTTCGCCATTGTCCGTTACGGCGTGCATATACGGCAGAGTCGAGTGCCATTTTCCTCGCCTACCAATGACCTGTGGCCTGCTCGCGTTCGGCCCTGTCGAAAACCGTTGTGTCCGGCGCACACTCACGACACTAGGTCAGTGAAAGCCGTTGGGGCGCGGGAGCAGAGATGAAGCACAAGAAGGTAGGCGATGTCATGACGCGCGATGTGGTGTCGGTCCGGGCGTCCACATCGTTCCAGCAGATCGTGCGCATACTGGCGGAACAGGACATCAGTGCGGTACCGGTGCTCGGCCCGCGCGGCCGAGTACTCGGTGTGGTCAGCGAAGCCGACTTACTCGCCAGACCGGCGAAGGCCGGCGGCGCACTCCGGGGAGTGGTTCAATTTCTGTTACGGCGCAACGCATTCGCACGCCGCAGCCCGGCGCTTACTGCTGCCGACTTGATGACCGCACCGGCGGTCACGGTGCAGCCGGAGCTCACGCTCACCGCAGTGTCGGCCTTACTGGCCAGGCGCGGGCTCGAGCATCTGCCTGTCGTCGACGCCGACGGCCGACTCGTCGGCATGGTCAGTCGCAAGGATCTGCTCTCGGTCTATCTGCGCGACGATGCGGAGTTGGCCGCCGAGATCGGCACCGAGGTGTTGTTGCACGCGATGTACCTTGCACCTCAGGATGTTTCGGTCGAGGTTGTCGACGGAATTGTCACTCTGCGTGGCAGGGTCGAGCGTCGGAGCATGCTCGATGTGATCACCGCTCTCACTGCGACGGTGGACGGGGTTGTCGATGTCCACAACGACATCGTCGCCGAGGTCGACGACACCCACCTGCCACCGCCCCCGCCGGAGAACGTGGGTATTTTCCATCTGCCCACGAAACACTGAACTCGACCGTACGCGATCTGTCTCGGCACCGAAGCATCGCCTGTGGTGGTCGGCGAGCACACAGCGTAAAAACCTTCCGGTCACTGCGGCGGTAGCCGCGGCCATCGCCAGCCCGCTCAGCGCTGCACCGGCCAGACCGACTGCGCTACCGCGTGTCTGCGGCCACGGCAGTAGAGTGCAGGCGGCGAAGGCCGCGGCTCCAGCGATCCAGGCAACGGCACTTGCCCAGGGCCACAACGGAGCTCGATCCGTCCACCGGCGCAGCAGGTACCACTGCGCGACGCCGACCGTGAGAACGGCTCCCAGCGCGCCTGCGACTTCGACAGGTATCTGAATCGTGGTCGATTGGTTCGCCGACGGCTGCGGGCGCAGCATAGGCGACAGGCCGACGGCCCAGCCGATGCCGACGGCCGCGGCGGTCGCGGCCGTCCAGGCGGAGGACTGGAACCCGATGAGGATCGACCGCAGTATCCGCGCCTGCGACCAGCCGACGGCGCTACCGTGCGCCATGCCCGCAAGGAGCAGCGAACCTGCGGCGATGCTCGGTCTGCTCTGGGTGGCTGCGGCAGCGGTGAGTGTCGCGGGCAGAATGCCGAAGAAACCACCGAGGGTGACCATGGAGAACCAGCGCTGCCGTAACAGCCTGTCGGCAAGGGCTACTTCGTACCGGGTGATCACGGCTGCCTGCCGATGATCTCGCAATTCCACGTCATTGGTTTATGGTGTCGGCGGAGCGGATATCACCCCAGGAGCGAAAGCCCTTACGGTGAAGGCCATTCGACATTCGATTTCGAGTTCGATCGGAGAATGCGAACGAGAAATGCACCGCTGACGGCGGCCATGGTGAGCGCCATCAGTAGTCCGCCGAAGAGTCCGATCAGCGCAACGAGGGCGGTGGATTGCCCGGGCTGCCACAGTGGGGTGGTGACGGCGGTGAAGACGAGCAGCGCGACGAGCCAGGCCGCGGCGTTGGCCCGAATCCATTGGCCTGCATGGTGTATATGGCGGCGCAGAACCAGCCATTGAGCCCCGCCGATCGACAGCAGGATGACGACACCGCCGATGGTCGCGGCGGGAATGACTACAGCGGGTGGCCAGGAGCCGAGCCCTTCGCCGGCGACGACCGGGATCACACCGATGGTCCAGGCCAGTAGTGCGCCCAGTGCGGTCGCGAGAATCCAATCGGCGCGACGCAATCCGGGTATGACGATGTGGAGTACGCGCGCTTGGAACCAGCCGAGGACGGTGCCTTCGAGCGCACCGGCGGCGAGCAGCGCGAGGGCGGCAGTGGCAGGTGCGGCGTCCCGCACGAGTGCTCCCGCCAGCGCGGGTGCCGCGAAGCCGAACAGTTCGCCGAGGGTGACGCTGGTGCACCAGCGTCGCCAGAGGCCGCCATGCTCGGGTTCGGTTGCCCCAGTGCTCGGCAGGTTGTGGGCGGCCTGCAATTCGATCACGACGAAGGGATCTGTCGCGGGGATGACCATGCGGGGATACTTCGCCTGGTAGACCGCTGCCACCTCTTCGTGTTCCAGCGATCCCGGTGGTGTCACGTGACCCGTACCGTATTGCCACCGGCCGTCGAGCCATACCGAGAGCGGCCGGGGTGTACGGAAGTTGCGCCACCACGACTTTGTGTGGGCGCGAGCTACCCGGACGACGACGTTGTCGTCCGAGCGGGCGTAGGACACCGGGAGAGCGACGTGGCGACCCGAAAGTCGGCCCTGGTAGCGCAGTTCCGTGAGATTCCGCCGCAGCCCGGCCGTCATGGGCGAGTGCAGCATCCTCGAGATCACGGATGCGCCGAAGCCTGGTGCCTCGTATCGAGTGGTGCTCGTCATATTTCTATGTTCGTCGGCGCGCACGCTGGTCGGCAGGCCCGAAAGGCTCTTGTTCCAGTTGCCGATGGTCCCTCACCCGCAGGTCCGACCGGCCGTTCCGGGCGCAGGGCGCGCGTCGTCGGTCTGCCGCGGCGTCGTTGCGCCGAGACGCCGGAACCTGGTGGCGAGCGCGTCGGTGAGACTGCTCTGCTCGGTGAGGATGTCCGGGTCGGCGATGACGGTGACGCCCAGGGTGCCCGCGTAGGAGAGCACCGCGAAAGTCACGCCGACGTTGCCCGGTGTGGCCACCATCGGCACGATCGCTTCGATCCGGCTGCCGTCCAGGTGCAGGGCCACCCCCGGTCCGCGCAGGTTCGTCTCGAAGGTGTGGACGAGACGTTGGTGTGCGATGAACGACTGGAACAGTCCGGTGCGTTGCAGCATGCGGAACAGCCCGCCCAGTGGTGCTGCCGAGGAAGCGCGGATGGTGGTCTTACTCAGAGTGTTCGTCACAGCGGTGATGTCGGCGAGTCTGGTCGAATCGTCGTCGATCGCGGGGACCGCGATCGGCCGGACGCCGGTGTCGTTGCCTAGATCGGTCGATCGGCTCACACGACGACCCGAGACAGGTACCGAGAACACCAGCTGGCGTGGCCGCTCACCGCGAGCCCGCAGCGTGTCGAACAATGCACCGCTGATCGCGGCGAGCACGACATCATTGACCGTGCCGTCCGCCGAGTGCGCGGTCGCGAGGATGTCGGCAAGGTCGACGGTCACCCGGGTGAGGCGGCGCCGTGGTGACGTGGGCTGGTTCAAGGAGATTCGTTCGACCGGCCGCATGGTTGTCCAGCCGAACCCGAGTTCACGCAGCCCTACGACTATCTTCCGGATCCCGTGTGGCATCGAGCGTAAGGCGCGCAGCCGTGTGCGAGCGGCATCTGCCGCCAGCGCCCACACGCTGGGCGGCGGCCGGGGGAAATCGGATTCCGCGGGCGCTACCCCTTCGTCTGCGAGCGTCGCGAGCACCGCCAAACCCCCGATACCGTCGGTGAGGACATGGTGCGCGACGACCACCAGCGCCCACCGGCCCGGCGAGCGCATCAAGCCGGCCCGCCACAGCGGCCGGTTCTTCGCCAGCGGTGTGCAGAGCAAGTCGGTGGCGAGATCGAAGAGTTCCGATTCGGAAACCTGAGCTGTCCGGTCGATCACCTGAAGGTGCTGGTCCACGGTGAAGTACGGGTCGTCCACCCAGATGGGACGACCGCAACCGAACGGCGTGCGCCGCAACGTCTGTCGGAATCGCGGTATCCGCGATATCCGCTCGGCCAGCAGTGTGCGAAGGTGTGCCGGATCCGGCGGGCAAGTGCTGTCGAAAAGCAGGATCGCCCCGAGGTGCATGGGCGTCGACCCATGGTCGTCGACCATGACCGTGAGATCTGTCCGGTTCGCGCGGTCGATCACCGGTGGACGGGACCGCGCGGGCCTGCCGGGTACGGGTGCTCTGGTCATCGCTGGACCCTCCGTGCCCCGGCTCAACTGCCCGCGATATCGCGGCGATCGAAAATCGGCAGTGCGGCCAGGACACAGCAGATTCCGGCTGCCGCGAGCCATAGGTAAGAGAGGGGAAGGCCGGCACCCATCGGTCCATCGGCTACCGCCTGGTGGAACGGCGACCACGGTCCCCACGGCTGCACCGCGGTGACCAGTTTGCTCGCTACGTAGAGCACATAGGCGGCTACGGCGAGCACCGAGGCGACAGCGAGCGCGAGCACTCGCCTGCCGGTAGCGGCGCCGATCGCAACGGCGAGCAACCCGAACTCGATACCCAGCAGGGTCATCGACAACGCGCCCGATGCGGCGGCGCTCACCGTCACACCCAAGCCGAAAACGGCCGAGCACACGACGAGGGACCCGAACAGCACCGACCCGAGGACCGCGACGGCGGTCACGACCACGCCAGCCTGCTCCAGCGTCAGCCGTATCGGTGAAACACCGTTCACGAGAAGCACTTCCAGAGTGCCGCGTTCTTCCTCGCCCGCGATGCCGCGCGCGCCGCGACCGATGGCGAAGACCATGAACAGAATCGGCAGCAGCATGCTGAACAGCTCGGCGTTCAAGAATCCGGTTCCGGTGGTGAACTCCTCGAGGTTGAACAGTTTGCGCATGGCCTCCGGGTAGTTGTTCAGGAAGTCCTGCATGCCGGACATATCCGAGAACGTCGGCCAGATCGCGGATTCGAGTAGTACGAGCAGAACTACCCCGATGCTCCAGCCGAGGAGGCCGCGGCGTTGATCACGCAACGATTTGGTGTACACGGTGCGCAGCATGGTGATTCAACCCCGTCCGTAATAGTTGAGGAAGACCTCTTCGAGGTCGGGTTCGTGGCTGACGATGTCGGTGACCTCGAACGGCGCCACGGCACGCAGCAACGCCGCCGTCGATCCCTCCAGGTCGATATGCACCGCCTTGCTGTTGCGTACGACCGATCGCACCCCGCTGAGGTGGCGGAGCCGGTCGAGATCCGGTGGCGTTCCACCGAATACGAGGTCGATGCGGCGTAGCGGGCGCGCGGTCAGCTCATCGATCGAGCGGACCTCCACCAGGCGGCCCTGGCGCAGGATGCCGACCATGTCAGCGACCTCCTGAACCTCCGACAGCACGTGGGAGGACAGGAATACGGTGCGTCCCGCGGCCTTCACCTCGTGGATCAAGGTGTGGAATTCTCGCTGCACCAACGGGTCCAGCCCTGCGGTGGGCTCATCCAAGACCAGTAGATCCGGTTCGGACATGAATGCCTGGACGAGACCGACCTTCTGCCGGTTACCGTGCGACATCGCACCGATGCGCACCGTGGGATCGAGATCGAGTCGTTCGATCAGCTGGGTGCGGACCTTTTCGTCGACTTCGCCGCGCAGATGCGACAGATACCGCAGGTACTGGTCCGCGGTGAGATCGGAATATCCGACGAATTCACCTGGGAGATAACCGATGTGACGTTGCGCCGCAGATCGCCGGCGGACGGTGTCCGCACCGGCGATGGCCACGCTACCGCTCGTCGGGCGCATCAAACCGACCAACAGCCGGATCGTCGTGGTCTTACCCGCGCCGTTCGGCCCCAGGTAGCCGAAGACGACTCCGGCGGGAACTTCCAGATCTACGTCGACCAGGGCGGTCTTGTGCCCGTAGCGCTTGGCCAACCCGGTGGTACTGACTATCGATGGCATGGCAGATGTCTTTCGCGCTGCGACGGCCGGTTCAGCCTGCCGCGCCCGCGGTCGCGCCGCCGTCGAGGACGAATTCCGAACCGGTGGAGAAGGTGGCCTCGGTGATGAGGAAGCGCACCATCGCCGCGACCTCGTCCGGCTCGCCGAAGCGGGCCAATGGCTGGGCGGCCGCCATCGACTCGTCCAGGCCGGCGGTCATCGGCGTGTGGATCGGGCCGGGATGCACCGAGCACACCCGGATGTCGTCGGGGCCGAGCTCGATGGCGGCGGCTTTGGTCAGGCCACGCAGACCCCATTTGCTGGCGACGTAGCCGCCGATGCCCGCGTAACCGACCAGCCCCGCCGTCGAGGAGATATTGACGATCACGCCGCCGCCCCCGGCCCGCAGGTGCGGAACGGCCATGTGCATGCCGAGCCACGAACCGTACAGGTTGACCTCGACGACGTGCCGGAACATCGCCGGTGACTCGTCCTCGATGCTGCCGAAGTCGAGGATGCCCGCGTTGTTGACCAGGATCGCGAGCGGCCCGAAAGTGGCTGCGGTCTGGTCGATGACATCGCGCCACATCGACTTGTCGGTGACATCGAGACGCTGGAACATGACGTTGGGTCCGAGCGAACGGGCGAGTTCGGTGCCTTCCCGCTCGAGCAGATCGGCGACGACGACCGCGATGTTCTCTTTCGCGAGTGCGCGCACGATCGCGGCGCCGATGCCGCGCGCGCCGCCGGTGACGATGGCGCTTCGTCCGGTGAAACTGTTCATGGCGACAACCTCCTGTGTTCGGTGTCCTTAGAGCGTGGCGCGTGACGGTGCCGGGCGAGTCTGGCGAAAGTCCTCAGTGCGCAGGACTATCCGACTCTGTGTCGGGCTACTCGACCGGCAGTCGAGCATCGGCGGGCGTGAGGTCGAATTCGCGGGTCTGTCCGCTGTCGAGGGTCGCCGGCGTTCCCGCGACATCGAGATCGATGGTCGTAGCGCTTGCGGACGGTCGGCTGGTCAGGCGCAGTCGGTGGTGTTCGAGGGCGACATCGATGCGGTGCCCGCGGTAGTGCAGGCCGAACCGGACACCGGAGAGCTGCTGCGGCAGCCTCGGGTCGAAGACGAGCCGATCCCGGTGGCAGCGCAGGCCGGCGAACGCGCGGATCACGATGTCGACCGTGCCCGCCATGGCGGCGAGATGGATGCCGTGCTGGGTGGTGCCGCCCTGGGTGTCGTCGAGGTCGGCCACCAGCGCCTGCTGAAAGACTGCCCAGGCACGCTCGGGTCGCATACGGGCCAGCACCGAGGCGTGTACCACCTGGCTCAGGGTGGATCCGTCGCTGGTGCGGCGCAGGTAGTAATCCACTGTGCGATCGAGGGTTTCGCGCGTACACGAGTAGCCGAGACGATCGAGGAATTCGAGCAGCCGGCCGGCCCAGCAGATAGATGAGCATCAGGACATCGGCCTGTTTCGCGAGCTTGTACCGGTTGGTGGTGTCGCCTTCGGCTTCGAGAATGAGATCGAGCCGGCCGATGTTGCCGTAGCGGTGCCGGTAGTTGGCCCAGTCGAGTTCGGCGAGATCGGCGTAGCCGTCGAATTGGCTGAGCACACCGTCGTGGAACGGAACCGCCATGCGCAGGCTGCGGCGCGTCCACTGCGCGGGTTCCGCAGGGTCATCGATATGCATTCGGCGGCAGAGCGTTTCGCGGGCGTGCCCGGCGAGCAGGTCCAATGTTTCGACCGCTTTTCCGCACACCCAGGCGGCGAGAACGTTGGTATACGCATTGTCGCGCAGCCCGGTCCCCGGGGTATCGGGATACCCGTCGTGGTATTCGTCGGGACCCATCACACCGTCGAGGTGGTAGCGATCGGCGGCGCGGTCATGGCGGGTCATGGCAGTGAACAGCCGCGCCACCTCGATGATCAGTTCGGCGCCGTGCTCGGCGAGCCAGCTGAGATCGCCGGTGCACTCGTAGAACTGCCAGGCGTTGTAGGCGATAGCGAGCCCTACGTGGCGTTGCCGCCACGAGTTGTCGGGCATCCACCGCGTCGAACGCGGATTGAACAGTTGCGCCGGCGTCTCCTCCCGGCCGTCGCTGCCGCTCTGCCACGGAAACATCGCGCCGCGCCAGCCGTGTTCGGCCGCCGCGAAACGGGCGGCGGGGAGCCTGCGCGCGCGGTACCGGAGCACGGCCTTCGCCACTTCGGGCCGGTGCAGGGTGAGCAGCGGCATGACGAACAGTTCGTCCCAGAAGACGTGGCCGCGATAGCCTTCCCCGTGCAGACCGCGCACCGGTATCCCCGCATCATGTTCGGCCGTGTGCTCGGTGAGCGTTTGCGCGAGGTGGAACAGGTGCAGATTCAGCACGAGCCGGGTCTGGGGTGTCGGTCCCGTCGAGGTCGATCGCGAGCTGGTCCCACAGCGCGGCCCAGGCCTCATGATGCTCGACGAGTAGGTCGGTGAAAGTCGCGGGCGCGCGGGTCAATTCGGTGACCGCGCCGAGCGCGGGCGCGGCGATGGCGTGGTCTCTGGACGTGACGATCGCGACGATCTTGTCGATGACGGTGGGTTGTCCGTCTTGCACGGCGACGTGCAGCACTTGGGAGTAGTGCTCTGCGCCATCGTTTTCGGCGATCGCGGGGCTCGCGCTCGTGCCACGCGGCGTGGTCCGGGCCGCGACGGCGATTCGGATGCGGCTCGAACTCGTCTCGGCCTGCACGGTGAAGGTGTGCTCGTCGACCGGATCGGCCTCGATCCGGCTCAGCTGGCGATGGGTGAAGGACGGGTACTCCGTGACGTTGGAGTTCGTCACGCCGGCGTCTACGCCCGATCGAATGTCCACCTCGCCGCTCCACCCCTGTGGGACGAGTGTTGTCTCCAATGCGGCGACGTGTGGCCGGGCCATCGAGACCAGACGGCGCTGAGTGACCAGGAGCGTGCGCCCCTGGGGTTCCACCAGTAATGCGGTCCGCCGGAAGATTCCGGCGCGCAGGTCGAGGTCGCGGCGTTCGTTGCGGACCGCCACCGCATCGTCGGACCACCAGACACCGCCGAAGCGGATGTCCAGCGGGAGCCAATTCGGGACATTGACGATCTGCTCTTCTTCGACCGTGCGCTGCCCGAGGGCGCCGGTGCGACGGTTGTAGACCCCTGCGATGTAGGTCCCCGGGTAATGCGTTCGGCCGCAGAAATATTCGGGGGAGCAACCGCGAGTGCCGAAGTAGCCGTTGGCCAGCGTCGTGAGTGCCTCGCGCTGGCGCTCGTGTGCCGAGTCCGAACCGCCATAGCTGAGCAGCCACGGGTCGGTGAGCAGCACGCCGAGATCGAGCTCGGCGACGTCGCGCACGACGAAATCGGCGCCGGCGGCGGCGAGTCCGTCCGGATGCAGTCGACGATCGATGCCGACGACGAGCCCGAATCCGCCCGCGACGCCGGCCCGAACTCCCGAAGGCGCGTCCTCGACAACGGCCGCTCGCTGTGGTGGGACGCCGAGTCGGTGTGCTGCTTCGAGAAAGAGTGCTGGATCGGGTTTGCCCGGCAGCGCGAGTGTTTCGGCGACATCGCCGTCGATCACCACGTCGAACAGATCGGTGAGCCCCGCCGCGGTCAGGATCGCGCGCGCGTTGCGGCTCGCGGTGACCAGACCGACGGGCACCCCTCCGGTCCGCAACCGGCACACCAGATCGACGGTGCCGGGAAACGCCCGGACACCTTGCTGCGCAAGTAATGTCAGAAAGATCGTGTTCTTGCGGTTGGCCAGACCGTGCACCGTCCATGCGTCGTCCGGGTCCGTGGCGACGCCCAGTGGCAACGTGATGCCACGGGACGAGAGAAAAGCGATGACTCCGTCGGCGCGGGCCCGGCCGTCGATCAGACGGTGGTAGTCCTCGTCATCGAACGGCTGCGCTCGCATCGCCGTGCCGAGTCGGCTATCCCGTAGTACGTTGTCGAACAACTGTTTCCATGCTGCGGCATGGACGGTGGCGGTGTCGGTGACCACTCCGTCCATGTCGAACAGCACGGCGTCGTAGGGCGGTCGAGCGCCGAGTGGCCCGGACTGCGTGGTGTGCTCCATAGCTGCATCGGCCTTCGCGGTCAGCCTGCCTGAACATCGACCGCACGCTCGGAAAGCGGTGTGCTGGTGCGTTCGGCCCGCTGTTTTATGCCGGTGAGCATCTTGCGCTCCATGATCCAGCTGCCGGGCTCCATGACGAGCCGATTGAACAGCTTGGTCGGCAGGCCGGCCTGCGGTGCGGCGATACGGTTGCGGCTCACCAGCCGGGTGCCCGCGTCGGTCGGGTACAGGCCGAACGCCCACACCCAGGTGCCGTCCGTGGCGGCGAAGACCAACGCACGCTCGGGTTCGGCGATCGCCACGCGCATCCGCGGCCCGCTCGCCCCGAGGGCGAAAGTGTCACCGACCGCGATGTTCTGGTACTGCGGGAGGATCTCGTCCGCGCTGTGCATGTTCAGTCCGAGCAGGTTTTCGATCCAGTCGTAGGTGTACGCGCCGCCGCGGCCGGGCCCGAGCTGGGCCAGCCACGGCCAGATCGCCGCCGGGCCGGTCGCGATCGTGATCGCTCTGGTGGCGACGATGTCCGGCGCGGTCAGCAATTCGTCACCCGGCATCGCGCGAGTGACCTCGTCCTCGGTCGCGCCCCAGGTCAGGCACCAGCGCCGCAGCAGCACCTGATAGCCCACGGCCAAACCGGCCAGATACGTCGTGGTTCCCACCGCGAGTGCGGTCTTCGTCTGCATTTCAGGGCTCGTCTGCGTATTCGGCCAGGAGCAGCCGGTGGGCCTCCTGCGCGGCGATTTCGGTTCGCGTGCCGTCAGGCTCGATGTCGGGGCGATATTCCAGCCCGCGCGTGAGCACCGCGACCGCCTCGGTCAGCGTCTGCAGACGCTCGGACAGTTCGGTGAGACGATCCTCCACTGTCTCTTCGTCATTCGGTCCCGGCGAGGTACCCAGCAGGATCCGGTTCAGCGGGGCAGGCAGCCGGGAGAACAGATGGTCGAGCAGTCCGGGAGAGCACAGATCGCGCAACGCGTCGGTGACGATCCACAGCAAGCCGACCGCTTCGTCGTCGGTGACACCGGCCGCGCAGGCGAAGTCAGCGAGCATGTCGTTGACGTCACGCCGTTTCGGCGCGCGGTCGGGCACCCAGCCCTCGAAGAACACGCCGCGCAGCAATTCCGGCAACTGTGCGCTCAGGTGCGCGGCGGCATGCAGTTCGAGCCGGTCGCGCACGGTGTGCAGCCAAGCGCGGGTAGCTCGGTAGGCGAAGAGGCGATCGTCGGTGGCCATCCCATCGGCGATGTGGCGCAACCAGACGTTGGCGGAGTGGACGGCGGGGCCGAACGGATCTCTTTTGTGCGACATGATGGTTCCTCGGTCATTCCTGGTGGGTGACCATGACGGGGCAATGGGCATGCTGGACAAGGAAATTGCTGGTGGATCCCAGCAGCAGTCCGGTGAACGCGCCGTGGCCGCGGGTGCCGACGACGAGCAGCTGGGCCGTGCCCGACAATTCCAGCAACGGCCGCACCGGTCCGCCGGGGCGGAGTTGCCGGGTGACGCGCACGTCCGGGTACTTCTCCTGCCAGCCGGCGAGACGTTCGGCGAGCAACGCGTCCTCGGAATTCTCGATCTCGCTCTCGACCAGGCCGAGATCGGCTCTGCCCGCGAATCCGTAGAAGTTCCAGTCACTCCAGGCGTGGACGACGATCAACTCCGCATCGCGATCCGATGCTTCAGCGAAAGCGGCGCCGATGGCCGCGTCACCCGCGGTGGTTGCGTCGACCCCGGCCACCACCGCACCGGTTCGCTCGCTCACCTGCTCGGATCCGTTGCCGCGCACGACCACGACCGAACCGTGGGCATGGCTGGTGACCGCGAGCAGGGTGGAGCCCAGATGCGCGAAGGTGCCCGCGTTGCCGGTGGCGCCGAGTACGACCAGATGTGCTGTCTGCGAAGCCTGAATGAGCACCTCGGCAGCCTTGTCGTCGGAAACCGCGGTGGTGACGCTGAGTTCCGGGTCGATCTGCAGTGCGAGCCGGTACGCGTCGTCGACGATCTTGCGGCCGCGCCGGAAGCTCATCTCGATGATCGGGACGGTCAAGACGTCGTGTCTGGCGAGTTTGGCTCGGGTGGCGGCAAGGTCGAGTCCGTGTATCAGGTGCAGTCCTCTGCGACGGTGTGCCGCGGTCTGCGCGGCCCAGCGGACTGCGTCGTCGGACCCGGCCGAGCCGTCGACGCCGACCACGATGCGCGCCGACGCGAGGCGGTGCGGGTCTGTGTTCTCCGGGATGTTCATATCGTCTTCCTCGAGGCTCAAAGGGATTGTGATGCGCCGGGCGCGGAGCGGTCGGCCGTGGCGCGGGAGACCATGACCTTGAGTGCGCCGGTCTGCGCCGAGCGGGCGAAAACGTCATAGGCGCTCGGGAAGTCCGACATCTCGAAGCGATGTGTGACGATCGGCGCCGGATCGAGCTGCCCGCTGCGAATCAGTCGGATCAGCGTTGGGGTGGAGTCGGTATCGACCAGGCCGGTGGTGATCGTCAGATCCCGGATCCAGATCCGTTCCAGATGCAAAGTGGCCGGTGCGCCGTGCACGCCGATGTTGGCGACATGCCCACCTGGTCGTACGAGATCGACTGACAGCTCGAAGGTTTCGGGCACCCCGACGGCTTCCATGACGACGTCGGCACCCAGTCCCTCGGTCAGTTGCGAGATACGTGCGCGCACGTCGTCGCGTGTGCTGTTGAGGGTGCTGTCCGCCCCGAGCTTGGTGGCCGCCACCAGCCGGCTGTCGGTCACGTCGACGACCACGATATGGCCCGGACTGTACAAGCGCGCGGTCATGATCGCGGCCAGGCCGATGGGTCCGGCGCCGACGATGACGACCACGTCGCCGGGCCGGACTCGCCCGTTGCGCACGCCCACTTCGTGGCTGGTGGGCAGGATGTCGGCCAGCATCAGCATTTGCTCATCGGTCATGCCGTCCGGGATCGCGTGCGTGGACAGGTCGGCGAAGGGCACGCGGACGAATTCGGCCTGGGTGCCGTCGATCAGATGTCCGAGAATCCAGCCGCCGCCGCCGAGGCACTGGCCGTAGCGCCCCTCTTTGCAGAATCGGCACGCGCCGCATGCCGAGATGCACGAGATCAACACTCGGTCACCGACTTTGCGCGTGCGCACACCTGGACCGACGGCGGTCACCGTGCCGACCGCTTCGTGGCCGAGAATGCGTCCCGGCGTCACTTCTGGGACATCGCCTTTGAGGATGTGCAGATCCGTGCCGCAGATCGTGACGGCGTCCACGCGCACGATCGCGTCGGTGTTGTCCTGGATCACCGGATCGGGAACCTGCTCCCAGCTCGGTTGGCCGGGGCCGCGAAAGGTCATGGCGTACATCGAGATCACCTCCAGATGGTCAGTTCGGCGGGCGGGTGATGATGACGGGGCAGTCGGCGCCGTGCAGTACCGCCTGGCTCACCGACCCGAGTGTCATTCCGGGGAAGCCACCGTGTCCGTGGCTGCCGACCACGATCAGCTGCGCCGAGCGGGCGGCATCGAGCAGACACTTGGCCGGGCGTGCTTCCTTGACGAGCCGGGACACCGCGACATCGGGGTACTTCTCCTGATAGCCGGCGATCGTCTCGGCGAGCACCGTTTCGGCTTCGGTCTGCATGTCCGTGCGCGGGATGTATCGGTTGAACTCCGACCAGGTGAGGACCGCGAGCAAGGGCGCGCCGCGGTGGGATGCCTGCTCGAACGCGACATCGAGTGCGTATGCACCACCGGGCGATCCGTCGACGCCGACCACCACCGGTCCGTCGATCCGCTCCGCAGCGCCGTCGGTCGACTCGGGCACCACCGCGACGGGGCACTTCGCGTGCCGGGCCAAGGAGGTGCTGACCGAGCCGAGCAGACCTCGGCGGATGGCCCCGTATCCATGCGTGCCGACCACGAGTAGACGCGCGTGCGCGGACCGGTCGCGCAGCACCGGGACGGCGGGCGCCTCGACAACGAAGGTGCGGACCTCCAGTTCGGCCGCTCCCGCCGCGGCAACGGCCGTCTCCCTGGCTTCGGCAGTGATGTCGGCGCCGGCCTTCCGGTACGCGTCGTAGTCGATCTGGGCGAACGCGATACCTGGTCCGAAGTCCATCGGAGCGTCGATCGCGTGGACGATGTGCAGGGGTGCGCCGTAGCGGGCCGCGGCGCGGGCGGCCCAGCGCACGGCGACGGTAGCGGCGGGAGAGCCGTCGGTGCCGACCAGTACCGGCGGGTTGATGTCGTTGCTGGACATGTGCTTTCAGCCTTTCGAGGCAGGGGTTGGGGGAGTGGGTCAGGCTCGCGTGGACGACCTGCACCGGGCAGTGCGCGCGCTGGACCAACGCGTTGCTGGTGGAGCCGAGCAGCAGACCGCGGAATCCGCCACGGCCACGGCTACCGACGACGACGAGCTGGGCCGCTTTGGACCACTCGAGCAGATAATGCCGAGGTCCGGACAGATACATCTCGCTGGTGACCACGACCTCGGGGTATTTGTCCTGCCACCCGGACAGCTGCGCGGCGAGCAGAGCGTGCGCCTGAGCCGCTACGGTGGGATCGGTGATGGCGCCGGAGAACCCGGCGAATCTGTCGAAGTGCAGATCGCTCCACGCGTGCACCGCGACCAGGCGCGCGTTGCGGTCCCGCGCTTCGGCGAAAGCGGCGCCGACCGCGATCTCGCTCGCTGAGCTGCCGTCGACACCGACCACCACGGGCTCGGCGCGCACGGACCGCTCTGCGCCGCGGACGACCACGATGGACCCGTGTCCATGGCTTGCGACCGCCAGCAGGGTGGACCCGAGATGACGGACTGTGGCGCCTTCGCCGGATGCGCCGATCGCGACGAAATGCGCCGAAGCGGATCGATCGATCAGCAACTCTGCCGGATTCCCCGGGGAGACTTCAGTTTCCACCACCAACGTCGGCTCGACGCGCAGGGCCAGCGCCCGAGCGGCACTCACCCGGTCGGCCCCCTGACGGCGGATCGAATCGATCACCGCGGGAATCATCAGGTCATAGCTGCCCAGCACGCCCCGCTTGGCGGCGATATCGAGTCCGTTCACGAGCCGCAAGCGACGGCCCCGTGCCGCGGCGGTTGCGGCGGCCCAGCGGACGGCATGGTCGGCGGCGGGTGAGCCGTCGACGCCGACTACCACTGGGGCCGTGGCGATTCGGTGCGGATCATCGGTGAGCTGGGTGGCCATTGGTCTGCCCTTCGGGTGCGGTGTCGCGGTACCTGTACGTTAGGAACGCGGAGGGGTCCGGCGCGTCTGTCGTTGGTCCTGACCTGAGAGGCCCAAAGGCCGTGATCCAGTTCAGGTGTGGTGCGCGAGGCGGTCGTGTTCGGTGTGGGCGAGGCGCTCTGCCCACGCGCGGGCGCGGTCCGGTTCACCCGCACGCAGCGGACCCGTCATGCCGTCGACGAAGAAGTCCACGGGTTCGTCGGCGAGCTCGTAGCCGATGCGGCGCAACCGTTTTCCCGTCGCGTGGGCGGCGGAGCCCGGCAACCACGGCGGCTTGGCCACCTTGGTACCGAACGCCGCCGCGCGACGTCCCTCCGGAACGCCGAGTGCCGCATCGAGCCACTCGCGGATTCCGATCTCCACCACGACGGGTGCCTCGGTGTGTGTCGCGGCGTCGAGCCGGGTCTTTCGCCGACTCAGGCCGAAGGCGTGCGTCGGTGCACCCACGACGAGCAGGTCGACCGTCGGCGCGGGCACGTTCGCGGCGGCGGATACATTGATCACCTCGACGGTGCCGAACTTGCCCAACCCCTCGGCGATGGCTTCGGCGATGGCGGCGGTATTGCCGAACATGGATTCATAGACAACGCGTGATCGCATTGCGTTCTCCTCAGGAAATTTCGGGTTCGTGGCGGCGGCGGCCGGTCTCGAACTGGACTGCGCCGAGACCGAGAACGATCAGGCCGAAGAGCACACAGATCGGTTGGAGCACGCTGAATTCGCGAATTACCGCGAGCTGCACCGCGATCCAGCCGACCAGGGCGAGGCCGGCCAGCATCGCGAAGATCGGCGTCCGCCGGTCGTCTCTAGCCGCGAGCACTCCGGCGACGGTCATCGGCAGGCCGACGACGACGGCCAGCATGATGCCGCCGAAGACCGGGCTGTGAAAGGGGAGCCGTTGATCGAGGTCGGCGCCGAGACCGATGACCCCGGTGATCAGGCCGAGCGCTCCGGCGAAGGCCCAGATCGCGACGACACCGGACACCAGGCACACTGCGGTCTGCAACGTTCCGGCTCTGCGTATGTAAGTAGTGAGTACCATTCACTCACTCTTCGCCGCTCGATCGTCGCGCGGCAGGGCCCGATGGCCCCGGTCACCGGGCCGGAAGTCGTGTTCGGTGGCTTTCGTCGTCCGGTCGCCGCGCGCCGTGCACAATGCTGGAACAGTGCTGAGACGATTGCTGCCGGGGCTCCGGCAATTCGAGGGTTACCAACGGGCGTGGCTGCGGTCCGACGTGGTCGCCGGCGTCACGGTGGCCGCGTACCTGATCCCGCAGGTGATGGCCTACGCGACGGTGGCGGGATTGCCGCCGGTGGTCGGTCTCTGGTCGGCGATCGGTCCGCTGGCCGTGTACACGTTGCTGGCTACCTCGCGGCAGCTGTCGGTAGGCCCGGAGTCGACGACCGCTCTGCTGACGGCGGTGGCGCTGGCACCGCTCGCGTTGGGGGACCCGGACCGATACGCCGCGCTGGCCGCGGTACTCGCTCTGCTGGTCGGCGGGCTGTGCCTGGCGGCTTCGGCGGCCCGCCTCGGGGTGCTGGCCGACCTGTTGTCCAAGCCGGTGCTGGTGGGCTATCTCGCGGGCACGGCGGGCATGATGATCGCGGGCCAGCTCGGGCGGGTCACGGGGGTATCGGTCGAGGGTGAGTCGCTGTTCGCGCAACTGCGCTCGTTCGCAGGTCACGTCGACCAGTGGCATTGGCAGACCAGCGTGCTCGCGGTAGGTGTGCTCAGTGGACTGTTGCTGCTGGCCTGGCGCACACCCCGGATACCCGGTCCGCTGCTTGCCGTATTGCTATCAGCCGGTGTTGTGGCCGCATTTTCCTTGCAGCGCTTCGGGATACGAGTCGTGGGAACGGTTCCCTCCGGCATCCCGGTGCCGGGTCTGTCGGGGGTCGCCTTCGCCGATGTGGCGTCGCTGCTCCTGCCCGCGGTGGGGATCGCAGTCGTCGGATTTTCCGACAATGCGCTCACTGCAAGAGCTTTCGCCGCCCGTCACGGTACGCACGTGGATGCCAACACCGAGCTCGCCGCGCTGGGTGCGACCAATGTGGCGGCCGGACTGACGCACGGATTTCCAGTGAGCTGCAGTGGCAGCAGAACCACGATCGCCGATGTCATGGGGGCGCGGACACAGCTGTATTCCGTTGTCGCGCTCGGTGGCATCCTCGTGGTGTTGTTCGGCGCACGTGGTGTACTCGCCGCCTTTCCCACCGCGGCACTCGGTGCGTTGGTGATCTACGCGGCACTACGGCTGATCGATGTGGCGGAGTTCCGGCGGATCGCTCGATTCCGGCGCAGCGAACTGTTGCTGGCGCTCGGCACGGTCGCCGCAGTGCTGGCGTTGGGTGTGCTCTACGGCGTGCTCGTGGCGATCGCACTGTCGATCTTCGATCTGCTTCGGCGCATCGCCCGCGGCCACGACGCCATTCTCGGATTCGTGCCCGGACTCGCGGGCATGCACGACATCGACGACTATCCGGCGGCGAAACCGCTTACCGGGCTTGTCATCTACCGATACGACGCCCCGCTCTGCTTCGCGAACGCGGAGGACTTCCACCGGCGGGCACTTGCCGCCGTGCAGACGTGGAAGCGGCAAAGCGGCGCGCCGGTGCGCTGGTTCGTCCTCAACGCCGAAGCCAACGTCGAAGTCGATCTGACCGCACTCGACGCGGTCGAACAGTTGCGGGCCGATCTGGCCGCGCAGGGCATCGTGTTCGCGATGGCGCGGGTCAAACAGGACCTGCGCGACGATCTGGATGCGTCCGGGCTGACCGACGCGATCGGTGCGCATCGTCTCTACCCGACGCTGCCGACCGCCATCGCGGCTTTTCGGGCGGACCAGCACGCTGGACCGCCCGAGCCTTGATGCTCCGAATACCCGGGAGCGCTATTGCCCATAGGCCCGTGCGATGCGGGCACCGACGATCAGAGCAGTGACTGCGACGACTCCGACGGCGAAGATCAGACGGTTGATATCGATCGCCGGTTGCCAGCTCACCTGACCGTCTTTGATCACGAAGGCCCCCACCGGCTTTGCTCCGAGACCGAATCCGCCGCCGGAACCCTGCTGCCCTTCGTTGTCGGACCCTTCGCCTGCGCCGCTGCCTCCGGACACTGCTGCGGCCGTGATCACGGTCGTGCCGTCGCGTTCCACCGGCTCAGCGAATACGCGGCCGGCTTTCATCGAATCGGTCGCCGCTGCCAAGACATCTGTAGCTTTCATTGTGATTCACCTATTTCGTTCGGGCGATGATGATCGGAATGTGGACGGCGTGCAGCACGGCTTGGCTGACCGAGCCGAGGGTCATGCCGGCAAACCCACCCCGGCCGTGGCTGCCGAGGACGATCAACTGGGCGTGCGCGGCTTCGGCGAGGAGACGATGCGCGGGACGCTCCTCGACGACGACACGACGCACCGGCACGTCCGGGTACTGATCGGCGTATCCGGCGAGGCATTCGGCGAGCAGTTCCTCGTCTTCCTGCTGCATTTCGACCCGGGAGTTGTAGCGGAAGAATTCGGACCAGGTGTGCACCGCGACCAGACCGACACCCCGGTTGGACGCCTCTTCGAAGGCGATCGCCACCGCGCGCACGCTGCTCGGCGAGCCGTCGACACCGACGACCACCGGCTGCGCGCTTCGGTCCGGCGCGTCGGGGGCGGTCGGCGGGATGACGGCGACGGGGCAGTGCGCGTGCCTGGCGATCGAGGTGCTCACCGAGCCGAGCAGTCCGCGCCCGAGCGCACCCATCCCGCTGGTGCCGACCACGACCATCCTGGATTCCTTGGAACGGGCGATCAGGGTCGGGATCGGCGGGCCGTCGACGACGCGGGCGGTGATCTCGGGCGTGCGGTCCGGCGGCCACAGGTCGGTCGCGAGTTTTGTTGCCTTGGCTAGGATTTGGGTGCCTTCGTGGCGATATCGTTCGGCCTCGTTGGGCAGGTACTCGATGGTGGGTGGGTAGTCGAGGGGTAGGCCGGTGCTGTTGAGCAGCTCCAACGGAGCATGTAGCCGGGCCGCTTCGGCGGCCGCCCATTGGACGGCCACCATCGATGGCTCGGAGCCGTCGACCCCGACCGTGATCGGTCTGTGATGCTCGGTGGACATGGTGACTTCCTTGGTAACTCGTGGGATGGGTTGTCGAACAGACCTATTCGGGGTGCACGACCATGACGGGGCAATCGGCATGCTGCACAAGCCAATTGCTGGTCGAACCGAGCAGCAGTCCGCGGAACCCGCCGCGGCCTCGGCTGCCGACCACGATCAGCTGGGCGGATTCGGACCACTCGCCGAGATGCTTACGCGGCCCGGCGGGATACACCTTTCGCGTGACCGTCACGTCCGGGAACTTCTCCTGCCAACCGGCGAGTCGTTCGGCGAGCAAGGCATTCTCGGCGACATCCAGTTCGGGGATGGGAATATCGAGGTACGAAACACCCGCGAATTCACCGGCGGACAGGTCGCTCCACGCGTGCACCGCGACGAGCTCGGCGCCGCGCAGCGAGGCCTCCGCGAAGGCCGCGCCGATCGCGGCCTCGCCCACGACGCTGCCGTCGACGCCGACGACGACCGGACCGGATGTCCGCGCCACCGGCTCGGTACCGCGCACCACGACGATGGCGCCGTGCCCGTGCGCGGTCACCGCGAGCAGCGTCGAACCGAGGTGGGTGAAGGTGCCGACGCCGGGAGTGCTGCCGAGCACCACCATGTGCGCCGTCTTCGAACGGGCGATCAGCAGTTCGGCGGGCTTCGCTTCGGACAGCTCGGTCGCGATGGTGAGATCGGGGTGTGCCGAGTGCGCGAGCTCACCGGCGGCAGCGAGCACCTGCTCGGCGTGGGCCCGCATCGTGTCGGTGACCGCGGGTGACATGACTTCGTAGTTGCCGAGGACCGCGCGAACCGCGACCAGGTCGAGGCCGTGCTCGATATGCAGAGCGCGTCCCCGTTGCGCCGCGATATCGGCCGCCCAGCGGACGGCCGTCTGTGACGCCGGGGAGCCGTCGGCGCCGACGACCACGGCCGCGGTGACGGACTCGTGCGTAATTTCGTTGTGCTGTGCGGTCATTGCGCTTCGTCCTTCAGGTTTCGGTGATCCGGCTCTAACGCTTCCGGGTGGACTGATAGGTCGAAACGATGACCATCAGCGCGATGACGACGGCGATGATGACGGCGGCAGTGGGCCATTCCATGGTGGCTCCTCGATAGGGGGTGGAATCGCGTGTATCCACTGTCGATGCGTACGGCGTTGAGCTGTAGAGCAATCCGGCTCCCAGGAGAGGTCCATCGGTCACTACTTGCGACGGCGAACGAAGTGCTCTCGGCAGAGGGCCCTGTGGCTCTACTGGCGGGCCTGCCGATTCTGATCTGCTCGATGCGTGACAATCGGTGCACGGACAACGCCACCCGCGACAGCTGGCCTTTCCTCTGGCGAAGCCGCCGAGAGGTTGGCGCGCGACGGCGCGAACGTATTGCCGCAGCCCGCTCCGATCCGACTGTGGCAGAGAATATTCGGTCAGATCCGGGATCCGTTGATCGTGGTCCTGCTGCTCGCGGCCGGATTGACTGCGGTGACCGCCGACTGGACGGACATGGCGGTGATCCTCGTGGTCGTCGTGGTCAACACCGCAGTCGGGGTCGGTCAGGAGATCAGGGCCGATCGGGCGATCTCGGCGTTGTCACGGCTCACCGCGCCGGTGGCGCGGGTGGTTCGTGACGGTGCCCAAAGGCAGGTCGACGCTGCGGATGTGGTCGTCGACGACCTGCTGGTGCTGAGCGAGGGCGATATCGTCCCTGCCGACGCGGTGCTGGTCGAAGCGGCCGCGTTGCTCGTGGACGAGTCGGCACTGACCGGGGAGTCGGTTCCGGTGGATAAAGATGTAGCCGGAAATTCTGCGCTGTCCGCGGGAACGGTCGTCGTGAAGGGCCGTGGCCGCGCGAAGGTCACTGCAGTGGGCGGGGCGAGCGCGACCGGCCGGATCGCCCACCTGATGAAGCGGCCCCTCGAACCGACGCCGTTACAACGGCGCCTCGTGGACGTCGGGCGGTTACTGGCCGGTGTGACAGTGGTGTTGTGTGCTGTCGTACTCGTGCTGGGACTGATCCGCGGACAGCCGGTGGAACTGATGGTGGTGACGGCGATCAGTTTGGCTGTGGCCGCTGTACCCGAGTCGCTGCCCGCCGTAGTCACTTTGAGCCTCGCCATCGGCGCGCGGCGGATGGCCGAGCGGCATGCGTTGATCCGCAGGCTTCCCGCGGTGGAAACCTTGGGTTCGGTGACGGTCCTGGCGACCGACAAGACCGGCACGCTCACCGAGGGACGGATGGTCGTGCACGAACTCTGGACTCCGGTGGCGCGGGCTACCGTGACCGGCGCCGAGTACGCGCCCAACGGTGAAGTACGGGTGGGCGAAACAGTTTTGGGCAACGCGCAGGTGCCTGCCGTGCACGACCTGCTGGCGGCCGGGGTCTTGTGCAACGACGCCAGGTTGTTCGTGGACGAGGACGGCGAGTGGGCCGCGCACGGTGATCCCACCGAGATCGCATTGCTGTCCGCAGCGGCAAAAGCAGGACTTCATCGCGACGAACTGGAGCAGCAGACCCCGCGATATGCCGAACGGCCGTTCGACAGCGAACGTAAACGAATGAGCACCGTGCACCGGCTGCCCGGCGGTCGCTACCGGGTGATCTGCAAGGGTGCGCCGGAGTCGGTGCTGGAACCTGCTGTGGTGCAAGAAGAACCAGAGGTGTTGCGGCAAGCGCTGCGGGAAGCCGACCAATTCGCGCGGCGGGGCTTTCGCGTGCTCGCGGTGGCACAGGGCGATAATTCGTCCGAGCCGCGACCCGGTCTAGATCCCGAACATGGATTGCACCTACTCGGCCTGATCGCGATCTACGATCCGCCGCGCACCGCCGCCGCCGGAACCGTGGCCGCGTGCCGCGGGGCGGGCATCCGCCCGGTTCTGATCACCGGTGACCACCCGGGTACCGCACACGCGATCGCCACCGAACTGGACATCATTTCCGCCGCCGAGCCGGTGGTCGATTGTCGTGATCTGACAACGCGCGATCTGACGACCGGCACCGTGTTCGCGCGGGCGACCCCTGGTCAGAAGCTCGACATCATTCAGGCATTGCGCGAGGACGGGCAGGTCGTGGCGATGAACGGGGACGGCGTCAACGACGGCCCTGCCCTGCGCCGCGCGGACATCGGAGTGGCGATGGGCGGGCGCGGCACCGAGGTCGCGCGGCAGGCGGCAGACCTGGTGCTCGCCGACGACGACCTGGATACCGTGGTCGCCGCCGTGGAAGAAGGGCGCCGGGTCTACGCGAACATCCGACGCTTCCTCGTATACGGGCTCTCCGGGGGTGTCGCCGAGATCTCGGTGATGCTCGCGGGGCCGTTTCTCGGGCTCGCCTTGCCGTTGTTGCCGGCGCAGATCCTGTGGATCAACCTGTTGACCCATGGTCTGCCGGGGGTGGCGCTCGGTGGCGAGCCGGCCGACCCGGACGTCATGTCGCGTCCGCCGCGACAACCGACCCAGAGCATTCTCGGCGCGGGTCTATGGCAGCGTGTGCTGCGCATCGGTGTGCTCCTCACGACAGTGACCCTTGGGGTCGCGGTGTGGGCGTACCACACCGACCGTCCTTGGCAGAGCATGGCGTTCTTCGCTTTGGGCGCAACCCAATTGGGCGTGGCACTCGGTTCCCGTACCCGCCCGTGGACCCTGGCCAACCCGCTGCTGCCGGCCGCCGTCGCGGGCGCCTTCGCATTGCAACTGGCCGGGCTGTATCTGCCACCGCTGCGCGGGCTGCTCGGCACCGAACCGCTGAGCGGTGTCGATCTCGCCATCGTCGGCGCGGTGTCGGCCCTGGGCTACGCGGCAGTTCGACTGGACCGTTCGGTCGCGCGGACCAGGCGCCGGTCGCAAGCCGGGGGAGCGGATCATTCGCGTCGCGCGCAGGTGACATCCGGGAGTCGGACCGTGGACCTTCGGCCCCTGTGATGTGCCGTCGTAACCGGCGATCGTAGGGGGCACGACGGCATGAACGCTGCCACGGACAGCAGCCGTACCCAGGAGGACCCTATGCTCGACTCGACTACGAAAAATGCGACCGACCTTGGTCAAGAGCGGGTGGACTGGCCGGATCCGAGCCCATTGGCGTCGTGGTGGGACCGTGTCATGTATACGAACCACACGTCGAACCCCGAGGTTCGTCGGACTGCACGGTGAGGAAACCTGTCGCGGCCGAACCGGCGGATCCAAATCTTTGCGCCCTGGATTGGAACCGGAACACCCCGCTCTCCTTCGTGAGCGTTTCGGTGACAAAGATAGTGCGCGGCCGGAGCGTTCGACTGCGGCCTCACCTATCTTGCGGCAGTGAAAAGTCAAGTGCTCCAGCAGCTTCGACGGGTATCGGCTGGGCCCAGCGTGACAAGTACGTTTCGTTGGCGGCCAGCGAGCGGGTGAGCGCCTTGTCGATATAGATCGTGCCGTCGAGATGGTCGGTTTCGTGCTGGAAGATGCGGGCGGGCCAGCCGGTGATCTGCTGGGCGTGACGGACGCCGTCGAGATCGTCGTATTCGGCCTGCACGGTTTCCGGCCGGGGTACGACGGCTTGGTAGCCGGGCATGCTGAGGCAGCCCTCGTAGAAGCCGACCGGATCGCCTGTCGCGGTGTAGGCCGGGTTGACGATCGTGAAGTCGGGCACCGGGATTCGTTTTCTCGCCGTCGCGACCTCTTCCGGAACCTCGGCCGTGTCGCCGATCACGGCTATCCGCAACGGGATTCCGATCTGCGGCGCGGCCAGTCCGACGCCGCGGGTGGCATGCATGGTCGCGAGCATGAGTTCGCTCAGCTCTTTCAGCACAGTGGTGTCGATCTGGCCGGTCACCGGGTCGGCGGGGCGGCGCAGCACGGGATCGCCCATCGAAGTCAAGGGGGCGACGCCGCCTCGATACTTGTCCAGTAGTTCGGCAACCATATCGGTGACGTTCATTGCGACCTTTCTGGTCCTGCTGGTTCTACGGGGAGGGCGCGGTCGATGAGGACGGCGGCGATGGCGGCCGCGGTCGGGAGGGTTTCGACGCCGAGCGTGCGAGTGCGGGCGGAAGCGCCGTCGAGGAGGAGCGCGAGCTGTTCGCCGAGTTGTTCGGGGTCGGCGGCGCCGGCGAGGCGGGCGGTTTCGGCGAAGCGGGCCGCGACGGACACCTTGTAGTCGTGAACGCGGCGGCGGGCCGGGTGCTCGGGGTCGGTGATCTCGACGGCGGCTCCGATGAAGGGGCACAGCGGTGTCACCTCGTCCGCCGGTATCGACGGTGGTTTGTCGAAAGCGGCAAGCAGCCGTTCGCGCGGGGTGAGATCGGTGCGGTCGAACACCTCGGGCATGGTGTCGGGATCGTGTCGGCGCAGGTATTCGGCGACGAGCTCGTCTTTGCTGGGAAAGTGTTGGTAGGCAGTGCGTTTCGACACCTCGGCCACCGCGCAGAGTTGGTTCATGCCGGTGTTGTTGATGCCCTGCTCGCGGAACAGCTGCCGGGATGCACCGAGCAGGCGCTCGGACGCGCCTCTGCCGCGGCGTAAGCCCTGCGGTCCTTTTTCCAACTCGGTCATGCTGTCACGATACCCGTTCGGGTAACGGGCGGTGTACTTAGCTTGTCGGCAGCCCGGTGTGCTGCTAGCTTATGTACACCAAATGGTTTACATAAATCGGAGTGATCGTGGGAAAGCTGAATGGCAAGGTTGCGGTGGTCACAGGCGGCTCGAGCGGGATGGCATTGGCCAGCGCCAAACTGTTCGTCGACGAGGGTGCCTACGTCTACATCACCGGTCGGCGGAAAGAAGCTCTGGACGAGGCCGTCGAGTTCATCGGACGCAACGTGACCGCTGTGCAGGGTGATGCTGCCGACCTGGCCGACTTGGACCGGTTGTTCGAGACGGTCGAACGGGAGCGGGGCAGCATCGATGTGCTGTTCGCGAGCGCCGGGACGGCGGAGCCGGCCAAGCTCGGCGAGATCACCGAGGCGCAATTCGACAATACTTTCGGCCTGAACACGCGCGGCACCCTGTTCACGGTGCAGAAGGCGCTGCCGCTGTTCAACGACGGTGGGTCGATCTTCATGACCGGGTCGATCGCCTCGGTGAAGGGCTGGCCGGACTACAGTGTCTACGCCGCGAGCAAGGCCGCGTTGCACGCACTCGCCCGCGTGTGGCTGTACGAGCTGCGGGAGCGGCGGATCCGGGTCAATGTGCTGAGCCCCGGTCAGGTCGCCACCCCGATCCAGGAGCAGTTGTTCGACGCGCAGACCAAGGCACAGTTCGAGGCGTTGATCCCGCGGGGCAAGATGGGCAGGCCCGAGGAGATCGCCACGGTCGCGTTGTTCCTCGCCTCCGATGATTCGTCCTATGTCAACGGCATGGAGCTGGCCGTCGACGGCGGCACCTCGGCGATCTGAACGGTCAGCGGCCGGGGCTCGGCACTTCACGCCCCGGTCGCTGCCACGCCGATCCGATACCCTGGGCGCTGCACTGGAGATTGTCGGATGTGAGGAAGTTTTATGGGAAGCGTTGTTCTCGACGTTGTCGCGTTGCTCGCAAATCGTGCGGCGATGTTCTGGAACTGGATGGCCACCGGCTCGTCCGGATTCCCGCCGCTCTGATTTCGCGGCAGTCGCGAACGCCCTGGTCTGTGGACCGGGGCGTTTGGTTTTCGCGGGCTTGCCCCGAGATCGCCCCGGGGTTGGGGGATTCCGCTGTCCGCGGCGGGCCACACCCGTATCTTGATCACCGTGAGCACCGCCACGACCGCGCGCCGCACACCAGGTTGGTTCGTACTCTGGATGGGGCTCTTGACCGCCCTGATCCTGCTGTGCTGCCTAGCCCTGTTCTGGCAGCTGGCCGCCGAAGGAACCTTCCCCACCAAAGTCGTGTTGTGGTTGGCGATCGGCGTGCTCGGCGCGATCGCGCTGCTCTTCGGCCTGTTCGGCCTGGTCCGCTACCGGTCCTTCTTCTACAGCCTCATCGCGCTGGTCGTGCTGGCCGTCTTCGGTGCGCTCGTCTGGTACAACGTCCCCGAGGACACGGGGTGGAAGCTGTCCCGCGGCATCCTGCAGGACCAGGCGGTCGACTGCAACAACCCCGGTCACCGCACCCGCCTCGGCGTCTACACGATCACTTTCGTCACCCGCCGCGACGGTGGCTGCCTCTTCTACACCCAAGGGGGAGAAACGAATTCGCAACGCGGTTTCGCCTACTTCCCGGAAACCGCGCCGCCGCACCTCGGCGCGCCGCAATCCCCGGGGATCGGGTACGAGCCGTTCGAAGGGCACTGGTACCGATTCACCGAAGAGTCCTGAGCCGCTCGGTCGGCGCCGATCAGATGCGGCAGCTGCAGGCTGTCGATACCGCGGACGACCGGCTCGCTGGTCACCCGCATCGTTCGACGTGCTCGTTCACTGCGCGAGCCGAGCGGACGGTCGCACCTGAATCAGCGCGTCCCATCTACCAGACGACTACGGAGCGGAGCACGTCACCGCGGTGCATGGCGTCGAAGGACTTCTCGACCTCGTCGAGGGAAATGCGTTCGGTGACGAAACGGTCCAGCGGCAGGCGGCCCTGCCGGTACAGGTCGACGAGCATCGGAAAGTCGCGTTCGGGCAGGCAATCGCCGTACCACGACGATTTCAGCGCACCGCCGCGGGAGAAAAGGTCGATCAGCGGGAGGTCGAGGGTCATGTCGGGGGTCGGGACGCCCACCAGCACCACGGTGCCCGCGAGGTCGCGTCCGTAGAACGCCTGCTGCCAGGTTTCGGGGCGGCCGACCGCGTCGATCACGACATCGGCGCCGAAGCCGTCGGTGAGCTCCCGGATCCGCTCGACCACCTCCTCGGTACTGGCATCGATGCGATGGGTGGCACCGAATTCCGCCGCCCAGGCCAGCTTTCGGGGATCACGGTCGATCGCGATGATGGTTTTCGCGCCGGCCAAGTGCGCGCCCGCGATGGCCGCGTCGCCGACACCGCCGCACCCGATCACGGCCACGCTGTCCCCGCGCGAGACCGCGCCCGTGTTCATCGCCGCGCCGATGCCGGCCATCACACCGCACCCGAGCAATCCGGCGATGGCCGGATCGGTACCGGGATCAACTCTGGTGCACTGTCGTTCGTGCACGAGGGTCTTGTCGGCGAACGCGCCGATGCCGAGGGCGGGGGAGAGCTCGGTGCCGTCGGTGAGGGTCATCTTCCGGCTCGCATTGCTGCTGGCGAAGCAGTACCACGGGCGGCCACGGCGGCAGGCCCGGCACTCACCGCAGACGGCCCGCCAGTTCAACACGACGAAATCGCCTGCCGCCACATGGGTTACCGCGTCGCCGACGGTTTCCACGATGCCCGCGGCCTCGTGTCCGAGCAGGAACGGGAACTCGTCGTTGATGCCGCCCTCGCGGTAGTGCAGGTCGGTGTGGCAGACTCCGCACGCCTGCACGCGCACCACGACATCGTGGGCGCCCGGGTCGGGGATCACCACGTCCACGAGTTCCACCGGGGTTCCCTTGCTGCGCGCGATGACGCCGCGAACGGTTTCGAACACGAATCCTCCTACGGGGCGGCGACGGCCGCGGGCCGTCGCTCGATCTGTTTGCGGTAGCGGGTGAACAGGCGGGCGTTGTCGATCGCGAACACGGCAACCGGTTCGCCGTCGCGTTCGTAGAGCGCGGTGCACGAGGGAGCCGACGGGTCGCCGTCGAGGAACCGGAGCGTATCGCCCGCACGGTGCTCGCCCGCGAACTGGATCATGTGGCCGTACTGCTTCGACCAGAAATAGGCGGTCGGCGCACGGTCGGCGGGTGCGCCGAGCACGGCGGCGGCCGCGATCCGCGCTTGGGCGGTGGCGTTGGACCAGTGCTCGCTACGATGGTGCCCGCCCAGCGCGTCGTGGTAGGCGCGAGCACAGTCGCCGATGGCATAGATGCCGGGAATCGAAGTACGGCACCGTGAATCGGTCAGGAACCCGTTGTCGATCCGCAGCCCGGAATGCTGGGCCCACTCGGTATTGGGTGTCGCGCCGATGCCGACGATCACGGTATCGGCGGGCATCACGGTGCCGTCGGTGAGCCGCACGGCCTCGACCCGGCCGCGGCCACGGAATTCCGCGACGGCGACGCCGGTGCGCAGGTGCACCCCGTTGGCTGCGTGCAGGTCGGCGCACAGCGCGCCGAGCAGCGGACCGAATACGCCCGCCAGCGGTGCGGCCGCCAGCTCCACCACGGTCACCTGCACACCGAGAGCCGCTGCGGTCGAAGCGATTTCAGAGCCGATCAGACCTGCTCCGACGATGACGACGGCGCGGGCGGCGCGCAGCGAAGCCCGGATCGCGCGCGCGTCGTCGACGGTGCGCAGCGTGTGGATTCCGTCGAGCGCCGGCGCGCCGGGCAATGGACGGGCACGGGCACCGGTAGCGAGCACGAGCGAACGACCGGTGACCACTGTCCCGTCGTCCAGTGTGACACCGGGACCGGCTGTGGCCCGATTGATTTCGACCGCTCGGTGACCCAGGATCCAGCGGGTTCCCGGATCGTCACCGATCGCGCCGAGGGCGAGATCGACCTCGTCGCGCAGGAATTCCTTCGACAACGGCGGGCGGTCGTACGGGGCGTGCACTTCGTCGCCGACCACGGTGATCGATTCGCCGTAGCCGCGCGCGCGCAACTCGCGAACCAGCGAGAACCCGGCCAGCGACGCACCGATGACGACGACACTCATGGCTGGACCGCGACCACGACAGCACCGTCGAGCACCCGCACGGCGTAGGTGCGCACACCGATTTTGGCGGGCGGCCCCGAGACCTGTCCGGTGCGCAGGTCGAAACACGACTCGTGCAGCGGGCATTCGACCGTGCAATTCTCCACCCAGCCGTCGGCCAGTGACGCATCCTGGTGGGTGCAGGTGTCATCGATCGCGAAAAGCCCACTCTCGGTGTGGAATACCGCGATCGGCGCGCCGCCGTCGGGGTGCACGGTGGCGGCCTCGCCGACCGGCAGGTCGGTCAGGTGTGCGACGAACAGTTCGGTCCCGGAGGTCGCGGCGTGGTTGGCAAGGGATTCCATAAACCCTCCATGAGTTGCTTAGAGCGCAACAGAAATCGCAATACGCAACAGTGTGCATCGGTGACGCGAAGGCGTCAACCCCGGAATCGCCCGGTGAACGGCCGGTTTCCAGCGGTTGACAGCACGCGGTGCAAGGCGGACTATTTGTTGCGTAATACGAATTCGTTGCGCTACTAGCAACAACGGAGGCACCCTTTGGCTCACCGGAAAGTTGTCGTCATCGGAGCCGGGATCGTCGGGGCATCGCTGGCCGATGAAATGACCGCACGAGGTTGGGCCGATATCACTGTGCTCGATCGCGGACCACTGTTCGTCACCGGCGGATCCACTTCGCACGCACCGGGTTTGGTGTTCCAGACCAATCCGTCGAAAACGATGACCGAGTTCGCCCGCTACACCACCGAGAAATTCCGCGGACTCGATCACCCGGCCGGTCCGGCGTTCGATCCGGTCGGCGGGCTCGAGGTCGCGACCACGCCGCAACGCTGGCAAGACCTGCACCGCAAGGCGGGCTGGGCCCAATCGTGGGGTATCGAAGCGCGTTTGCTGAGCGCCGAGGAATGTGTCCGGCTCTATCCGTTGCTCGACGGAGACCGCATTTACGGCGGATTCCACACTCCGACAGACGGTTTGGCGAACGCGGTGCGCGCGGTGGAAGCCCAGGCGAGGTCCGCGACCGCACGCGGTGCGCGCTTCCTGCCCGACCAAGAGGTGCTCGGCATCGCCGAGCGCGACGGCCGAGTGGTCGGCGTCGTCACCGCCGAGGGGACCATTCCCGCCGATATCGTCGTGTGCGCCGCGGGATTCTGGGGTGCGGAGCTGGCGAAGCAGGTCGGCCTGGTCGTACCGCTGGTGCCGATGGCGCACCAGTACGCCAAGACCGGGAGCCTGGCGACCCTGGCCGAGCGCGCGGGCGCACGGGGTACGGCCCCCTTGCCGATCCTGCGGCATCAGGATCAGGACCTCTACTATCGCGAGCACGGTGACCGGATGGGCATCGGCTACTACGGTCACGCGCCGATGCCGGTGGATATGTCCACCCTGGCCGCGGCGACCGCGGGCGAGGCCATGCCCTCGATGCTGCCGTTCACCGATCCCGATTTCGCGCCCGCGTGGCGTGCGTCGATGGAACTGCTTCCCGCACTGGGGGATTCGAAGCCCGAGGAGGGGTTCAACGGCATCTTCTCCTTTACCCCGGACGGTTTCTCGATCATGGGTGAGCACCGCGACCTCGCTGGATTCTGGGTGGCCGAGGCGGTATGGGTGACCCATTCGGCGGGCGTGGCGAAGGCGACGGCGGAATGGATCATCGAGGGCGCGCCGAGCACCGACGTGCACGAATGCGACCTCTACCGTTTCGAGGACGTCGCGCGCAGCGACCAGTTCATTCTGGAGACGAGCGCACAGGCTTTCGTCGAGGTCTACGACATCATCCATCCGCACCAGTTCCGGACGAAGTTGCGCGGCTTGCGCACCAGCCCGTTCTACGCCCGCCAGCAGGAGCTGGGCGCGTTCTTCTTCGAGGGCGGCAGCTGGGAGCGCCCGGCCTGGTATGGGGCCAATGCGGGACTGGCGCAACGGCTTCGGGACGAAGGTGTGCCCTTCCAGGAGCGCGACGCATGGTCGAGCCGGTTCTGGTCGCCGATCTCGATCGCCGAGGCCCGCTGGACCAGGGAGCGGGTCGCGCTGTTCGACATGACGCCGCTGACCCGGTACGAGGTGGCCGGCACCGGTGCGCTCGAGCTGCTCCAGCGGCTCACCACGAACAACCTGGACAAGTCCGTCGGCTCGGTCACCTACACGCTGCTGCTCGACGAAACCGGCGGCATTCGAAGCGATCTCACGGTGGCTCGGTTGGGTCCGCAGCGTTTCCAGGTGGGCGCCAACGGCCCGATGGACTTCGACTGGTTCACCCGCCACCTGCCCGCCGACGGCGCGATCCAGCTACGCGACATCACCGGTGGCACCTGCTGTATCGGCGTGTGGGGACCACGTGCCCGAGATCTGGTGCAGCCTCTGTGTTCCGGCGACCTGGCGCACGAATCGTTCAAGTACTTCCGGGCGCTCCAGACCTATATCGGCGCGATTCCGGTGACCATGATGCGGGTGTCCTACGTCGGTGAACTCGGCTGGGAGATCTATGCCTCCGCCGAATACGGCAGCGCGCTCTGGGATCTGCTGTGGGAGGCGGGCCGCGCACACGAGGCGATCGCGGCAGGCCGGATCGCGTTCAACAGCCTGCGGATCGAAAAGGGCTACCGCAGTTGGGGCACCGACATGACCGCGGAGCACCGGCCCGCCGCGGCCGGTCTCGACTTCGCGGTGCGGATGACCAAGGGCGACTTCGTCGGCCGGGACGCACTGGAACACGCGCCCGCTCCGGCGATGGTGCTGCGCAGCATCGTCTTCGACAGTCCGGCCGCGGTGGTGCTCGGCAAGGAGCCGGTCTACGTCGACGGCGGGTGCGCGGGATACGTGACCAGCGCGGGCTATTCGGCGACCGTCGAACGCACCATCGCCTATGCGTGGCTGCCCGCGACCGTGGACGTGGGTGACCCGGTCGAGGCCGAGTACCTCGGTACCCGCTGGGCCGCGACGGTGCACGCCGAACCGGTGGTGGACCCGGAGATGTCGCGGATCAGGAGGTGAGCGTGATGACTACGGCGACAAAGAGTTACGACGTCATCGTGATCGGTGTCGGCGGCATGGGCAGTGCCGCCGCGTATCACCTGGCGGCCCGCGGGCAACGGGTACTCGGACTGGAGAAGTTCGGCCCTGCCCACGATCGCGGTTCCAGCCACGGCGGTTCGCGCATCATCCGGCAGTCCTATTTCGAGGACCCGGCGTACGTTCCGCTGCTGCTGCGCTCCTACGAACTCTGGGCGAAGTTGGCGGCCGACGCCGACCGGGAAGTGTTCCGGCTCACCGGCGGTCTGTACCTCGGCCCGCCGGACAGTCTCACGGTCGCGGGGAGCCTGCGGGCCAGCCGCGAATGGTCACTGCCGCACGAGGTCTGGGACGCGGCGCAGCTCCGGCGGCGGTTCCCGAACTTCACGCCCGCAGACGACGACATCGCGGTGTACGAGGCGAACGGGGGGTTCGCCCGGCCCGAGGTGACGGTGCAGGCGCATATCGATCTGGCGTTGCGGGCCGGTGCGACTTTGTCATTCGGCGAAGAGGTGCTGGGTTGGGTCGAAACCGCGTCCGGCGTCACGGTGACCACGGCGCGCGCCACTTATCACGCCGAGCAGCTCGTCGTCTGTCCCGGCGCGTGGGCGCCCCAGTTGCTGGCGGACTTCGGTATTCCGATCACCATCGAACGTCAGGTGCTGTACTGGCTCGATCCGATCGGCGGGACCGCGGCGTTCGAGGGTGAGCCGATCTATATCGCCGAGGACGCCTCCGGCATGCAGATCTACGGTTTCCCCGCCATCGACGGCCCGGCGGGTGGGGTCAAGACGGCGTTTTTCCGCAAAGGCATCGTCTGCACCCCCGACACCATCGACCGGGTGGTGCACCCGCACGAGATCGAGGAGATGCGCACCCGGGTCTCCGCGCTGCTGCCTGCGCTGGCCGGCCCGTGCGTGCACTCCGCGACCTGCATGTACTCCAATACCCCGGACGAGCACTTCGTCATCGCCAGGCATCCCCGCGGTACCCGGGTCACCATCGCCTGCGGCTTCTCCGGGCACGGCTTCAAATTCGTTCCCGTGGTGGGGGAGGTGCTGGCCGATCTGGTCATCGACGGCTCGACCACGCACCCCATCGCGCTTTTCGACCCGCAAAGGCTGGTGACCACATGATGGCCGATCCGCCGCCGGTGACCACTCCGGCGCTCATCCCGACGCTCGGGGGCAAGTGGTACGTCGACGACGGTGTCTTCGCGGCCGAGCAGGAGCAACTGTTCGAGCGAATGTGGTTCTGTGCCATCAGATCCGCGGATCTCGCGCAGGCCGGGCAGTTCAAGCGGGTGCAGATCGGCCGGGAGAGCGTGCTGATCGTGCGCGGCCGCGACGGCGCCCTGCGCGCCTTCCTGAACATCTGCCGTCACCGCGGCGCGATGCTGTGCACCGAGGACCAGGGCCAGGTGCGCCGCAACCTGCAGTGCCCGTATCACGCGTGGACCTACGGCCTGGACGGGAAACTGGTGGCCGCGCCGAACATGGCGGCGCTGAAGGACGCGACCGGCGCCGATATCGACCGGGTCGCCTACGGCCTGATCCCGGTCGCGCTGCGCGAATGGCTCGGCTACACGTGGGTCTGCCTGGCCGACGACCCGCCGGTGTTCGAGCACGACGTGGTGGGTGCGGTCACCGAACGACTCGGCGATCCGGCCGCGATCGACGCCTACGAGATCGAGACGCTGGCGGTGGGCCGCCGGGTGGTCTACGACGTGGCGGCGAACTGGAAGCTCATCGTGGAGAACTTCATGGAGTGCTACCACTGCGCAACCATCCATCCGGAACTCACCGAGGTGCTGCCCGAATTCGCGCAGGGCCTGGCCGCACAGGTGTTCGTCGGCCACGGCGCGGAATTCGGCGCCGATATCGCCGGATTCACCGTCGACGGTTCACCGGGTTTCGACCGGCTGCCGGGGGTTACCCCCGAACAGGACCGTCGCTACTACGCCATCACGATCCGGCCGACGGTGTTCGTCAATCTGGTCCCGGACCACATTATTTTCCACCGAATGTTCCCGATGTCCGCGGACCGCACTATCGTCGAATGCGATTGGTTGTACACCAAGGATGTGGTCGCCGCGGGACGAGATGTGTCCCGCTCCGTCGAATTGTTCCACCGGGTGAACGAGCAGGATTTCGCGGCATGCGAGCGAACGCAACCCACCATGTCCTCGCGCGCCTACCGTAAGGGCGGGGTGCTCGTGCCCGCCGAGCATCACATCGCGGAGTTCCACGAGTGGTTGTCCTGTCGTATCGGTGACGTGAGGTGACATGAGATGAACGGTGATCCGGATCTGCTGATCGATGGTCGATGGACGCATGCCGAGGACGGCGGCGTGCGCCAGATCATCGATCCGGCCGACGGCTCGGTGGTGGCGACGGTGGACGAGGCCACCCCGCGCGACGCGCAGGCGGCCGTCGCCGCCGCCCGCGCGACCTTCGACGCGGGCGGCTGGCCTGCGACGCCGGTCGCCGAGCGGGCGGCCCTGCTGCTGCGGATCGCTGATCTCCTGGCCCGCGACAAGGACCGGCTGGCCCGGCTGGAGACCGCGGACACCGGAAAGACCCTGGTGGAGAGCGAGATCGACATCGACGATGTGATCTCGGTGTTCCGCTACTACGCGAGCGCGATCGCGGTACAGGCCGACCGGCTGATCGACGTGGGCGATCCGGCGGTGCTCAGCCGTGTGGTGCGTGAGCCGATCGGCGTCTGTGTGCTCATCGCGCCGTGGAACTATCCGCTGCTCCAGATGTCGTGGAAGGTCGCGCCCGCGCTGGCCGCAGGCTGCACCATGGTGCTCAAGCCGAGTGAGGTCACCCCGCTGAGCACGATCGAGTTCGCGCGGCTCGCCGAGGAGGCCGGGGTGCCCGCGGGCGTGCTGAACCTGGTCCAGGGCAGCGGGGCGGTGCTCGGTGCCGCGCTGACCGGCACTCCCGACGTCGACTTCATCTCGTTCACCGGCGGTCTCGCGACCGGTCGCACGATCAGCAAGGTCGCCGCCGAGCACGTCACCAAGGTGGCGGTGGAACTCGGCGGCAAGAATCCGCACATCGTGTTCGCCGACGCCGACTGGGAGAGCTCGGTCGACCAGGTGCTGACCGGAGTGTTCCTGCATTCCGGGCAGGTCTGCTCGGCGGGCACCCGGTTGATCGTGGAGGAAACGATCGCCGACGACTTCGTCGCCGAGCTGGCGAGCCGGGCCGAGCGGATCCGGGTCGGCCCCGGCCTAGACCCGGCCAGCGAGACCGGACCGCTGGTCTCCGAGCAGCACCGCGAGAAAGTGGAAGCCTATGTCGCGCTGGGTATCTCGGAGGGCGCCAAGCTGGTGACCGGTGGTGCCCGGCCGAGTGATCCCGCATTGCAGGCGGGCAGCTTCTACCTGCCGACGATCTTCGATCACTGCGACCGGTCGATGCGCATCGTGCAGGAGGAGACCTTCGGCCCGATCCTGACGGTGGAACGCTTCCGCACCGAAGCCGAGGCGATCCGGCTCGGCAACGACACCGAGTACGGCCTGGCGGCCGGCGTGCGTACGTCGGACCCGGCCCGCGGCGAGCGGGTGGTGCGCGCGTTGCGTCACGGCACGGTGTGGCTCAACGACTTCGGTTATTACACCGCCGCCGCGGAATGGGGCGGCTTCAAGAAATCCGGTAACGGGCGCGAGCTCGGCCCGACCGGCCTGGCCGAATACCAGGAGACAAAGCACATCTGGCACAACACGGCACCGAAGCCGGCGGAGTGGTTCAAGGGCGTCTGAGCACAAGTTGTAGATCTCGGCCGGACAGCCCGTACGGCCAACCGCGGAAGGCACGGTAGACAATGGTAGCCACGGAACGCAGTGTGTCCGATGACAGCGGAATGGAAGATTTCGGATACAAGGAATCACTCGATCGAAGTATCGGGAAATTCGCCAGCTTCGCGGCGGGCGTCAGTTATATCTCGATACTCACCGGCACCTTCCAGTTGTTCTATTTCGGATTCGGCAGCGCCGGTCCGGCGTATCTGTGGTCGTGGCCCATCGTTTTCGTCGGGCAGCTGGCGGTCGCACTGTGTTTCATGGAACTCGCCGCGCGCTACCCGGTCGCCGGGTCGGTCTACAACTGGTCCAAGCAACTCGGCAGCAGAATCGTCGGCTGGTCCTCGGGCTGGTTGATGCTGACCGCCTCGATCGTGACACTGGCCGCGGTGGTGCTGGCGCTGCAGTTGAATCTGCCGCGACTGTGGAGCGGGTTCCAGATCATCGGCGACGGCACCGGTGAATACGATTACGCCACCAACGCGGTCCTGCTCGGGACGATCATGATCGTGTTCACCACCACGGTGAACGCGCTCGGCGTGCGGCTGATGGCGATGATCAACAGCGCGGGCGTGTTCATCGAACTGATCGCGGCGGTGCTGATCGCGATCATCTTGGCGGCCAACGCCACTCGTGGCCCGCAGGTGTTCTTCTCCACGCACGGCTATGGTGCGGGCGAGGCCGGTGGTTACCTCGGTGCGTTCCTGGTGGCCTCGCTCGCCTCGGGGTACGTGATGTACGGCTTCGACACCGCGAGTTCGCTGGGGGAGGAGACCGTGGAGCCGCGGCGCACGGCGCCCAAGGCGATTCTGCGGGCGGTGCTGGCCTCGTTCGTGATCGGCGGTGCGATCCTGGCGTTCGCCGTGATGGCGGCGCCGGATCTGGCCGATCCGCAGATCGGCAGCTCCAGCGGCGGTCTGCAATACATTGTGGAACAGGTGATGTGGGGTCCGCTGGGCACGATCTTCCTGTGCTGCATCGTGATCGCGGTGACGGTGTGCTCGCTGGCCGTGCATACCGCCGCGATCCGGCTGACCTTCGCGATGGCCCGGGACAACGCCTTGCCGTTCGGTGAGAAGCTGGCCCGGGTGCATCCGAAGACGCAGACGCCGGTGATCCCCGCGGTTTTGATCGGCGTGCTGGCCGCGTTGATCCTGGTGGTCAACATCGGACAGCCGAAGATCTTCACGGTGCTGACCTCGATCGCGATCATCATGATCTATCTGGCCTACCTGATGGTGACCGGGCCGATGCTGAGCCGGCGGTTGCGCGGGCAGTGGCCGCCGAAAGAGCTTGCCGCGGGCGGGTATTTCACGATGGGACGCTGGGGCCTGGTGGTCAACATCGTCGCCGTGGTCTGGGGCGTCGGCATGGCGTTGAACCTGGCCTGGCCGCGCCAGTCCGTCTACGGCACACCTTGGTACAACACCTGGGGTGCGTTCGTCTATATCGGCGCGATCCTCGCGGCCGGGCTCGCCTGGTACGGGATCAAGGGCCGCAAGCGGATCGGAACACTCGCTTCACACGCCGCGGAGGTGCGCAACGATGTCTGACTCGGTGTTCGACTATGTGATCGCCGGTGGCGGTACCGCGGGCTGCGTGCTCGCCGCCCGGCTCAGCGCGGATCCCGACGTGTCGGTGTGCCTGCTGGAGGCGGGCCCCTCCGATGTCGGTGACCGGGCCATCCTCGAACTCGACCGGTGGATGCATCTGCTGGATTCCGGATACGACTGGGACTACCTGGTCGAGCCGCAGGAACGCGGGAACAGTTTTCTGCGGCACGCCCGCGCGAAGGTGCTCGGCGGATGTTCCTCGCACAACTCCTGTATCGCGTTCTGGCCACCCGCAGAGGGTTTGGACGAGTGGGCCGCGCTCGGCGCGAAGGGCTGGAGCTCGGCCGAGGTGCTGCCGTATGTGACCCGATTGGAGAACAACGACGCCCCCGGCCCGCAGCACAGCCGCACCGGCCCGGTGCGGCTGCGGGATGTGCCGCCCGTGGACCCCTGCGGGCTGGCGGTGCTGGAAGCGGCTGCGATGGTGGGTTTGCCGACCGTGCAGTTCAACCGGGGCGCCACCGTGCGCAACGGCGCGGGATGGTTCCAGATCAACGCGGCGGAAGACGGTACGCGCATGTCGACATCGCACGCGTATTTGCATCCCGTGCTGGATTCGCGCCCGAATCTGGTGGTGCGCACCGATTGCTGGGTCAGCGAGATCCTGTTCGACGAGGCGCGCAACGCGACCGGGGTGCGGTATCAGCGGCCCGATCGTACCGGCTACGACAGTGTTTCGGCCCGGCGTGAGGTCGTCGTCACGGCTGGGGCCATCGATACGCCGAAGTTGTTGTTGCTCTCCGGCATCGGCCCCGCCGAGCATCTGCGCGAGATCGGCATTCCGGTGCGGGTCGACGCACCGGGTGTGGGCGCCAACCTCGACGACCATGTCGAGGGACTGGTGTTCTGGGAGGCGGCACGGCCGATGGTCGACACGTCGACCCAGTGGTGGGAGATAGGTCTTTTCGCCACCACCGACGACACCTTGCGCCTGCCGGACGTGATGATGCACTACGGCAGCGTGCCGTTCGACATGAATACGCTGCGCCACGGTTATCCGACCACCGACAACGGCTTCTGCCTGACACCCAACGTCACCCAGGGCCGCTCGCGCGGCACGGTGCGATTGCGCACCAGGGATTTCCGGGACCGGCCGAAGGTCGACCCGCGCTACTTCACCGACCCCGACGGCCACGACGAACGGGTCATGCTGGCCGGAATCCGGTTGGCGCGCAGGATCGCCGAGCAGTCGCCGCTGCGGCCGTGGATCGCCCGAGAGCTGGCACCCGGGCCCGAGGCCACCACCGACGACGAACTGCTGAGCTATATCCACGCCACGCACAACACGGTCTATCACCCGGCCGCAACCGCCAGGATGGGCGCGCCGGAGGACCCGATGGCGGTGCTCGATCCCGAGCTACGGGTGAAGGGGGTATCGCGATTACGGGTGGTGGACGCGTCCGCGATGCCGAAATTGCCCGCGGTGAACCCGAACATTACTGTCATGGCCATGGCGGAGAAGTGCGCGGATCTCATCAGGGCGACGTGAGCCGGAAATGCCTGCGGAGGGCGAACTAGCGGCGTTCCTCGGCGGAAACGCGCCGTTCCAGTCGATGCCGCGCGCCGACCTCGACCGGTTGGCCGCGGCCTCGACCCTGCACGAATTCGCGGCGGGCGCCGTGATCCGCGACTACTCGGCGCAGGTGCCCGACGAGATCTGGATGCTGTGGCAAGGGCGGGTCGCACTGCGGCCCAGCGGCGGCGCCGACGGCGATCGCACCATCGACACCGTCGAGCGCGGCGGCATCTTCGGCTATGTGCCGCTGCTCACCGGCGGTAGCGCCGAATTCGTCGCGCTGGCAATCGAACCGAGTCTGCTGATCCGGCTGCCGGGCGAGCTGGTGCGGGTGTGGTTCGCGCAACCGGACGGACTCGCCTTCCTCGCTTCGTCGAACTGGAAAACCCGGTCCGGCAACCGCGCCCCCGTCTCGCCGGCCCTCGGCAGTCGTCCGGCCGGTGAACTCGTCTCTAGCACACCGGTTTTCGTGACGCCGCAGACCAGCGTTCGCGACGCGGTGGTCCGGATGACCGAGCGCCACGTCTCGTCGGTGCTGATCCGGTTGCCCGACGGCGACTTCGGCATCTTCACCGACCAGGATCTGCGTGCCCGGGTGGTGGCGGCGGGACTGCCGGTCGATGTGGCGATCGCGCGGGTGATGAGCGCCCCTGCGCGGCGGGTCACCGCGGACCTGACCGGCGAGGCCGTGCTGATGGAGATGCTCGACTGCGGGTTGCGGCACCTGCCGGTCGTCACCCGGCGTGGCGAGGTGCTCGGCGTGCTCGAGGACTCGGATCTGCTCGCGGCCTCGGCCCGGCAGAGCTTCACGCTGCGCCGGGCCATCGGCGCGGCGACCGACCCGGCGCAGTTGCAACAGGTGGCCCGCGAAATCCCGGGCACCACCGTCGATCTGTTCCGCAACGGCACCAAAGCGTCCGCGACGAGCGGCATCCTGTCGGTGGTGGTCGATGCGGTGATCCGCAAGGCGCTCGAGCTCGCACGCGCCGAGTTCGGGGACGCGCCGGCCGGCGGATTCTCCTGGCTGACCCTCGGCAGCATCGCCCGGCGCGAGGCGATGCCGTCCTCGGACGTGGACAGCGCACTCTGCTGGAACGACGAGTTGTCCACCGCCAGTGGACAACTGCGCGCAATCGCGCAGCGCACGCACGCCATCCTCGACGCGTGCGGATTACCGGCGGACAGTAACGGGGCGATCGCCGCCAAGCCGAAATTCGCCCGCTCGCAAGGCGAGTGGGCGACGGCCGCGGCACAGTGGCTCGACGACCCGCTGCACGGCCGTGGTCTCATCATGTCCTCGCTGCTCATCGACGGCCGCGTGGTGTGGGGCGATCCCCAGCTGCGCGCGGTGCCCGCGGCCTTCGGGCGGATGGCCGCCGAGCATCCCGACGCATTGCGCCTGCAATTGCTGGACGCGTTGTCCGGGAAGGTTCGTACCCGGTCGCTGCGGGATGTGCTCTCGCGGCGCGGCGGTACCTTCGATCTGAAGACGCACGCACTGGTGCCCATCGTCAACCTGGCCCGCTGGGGCGGTCTGGCCGCAGGTCTGACCGCCGCGAGCACACCCGAGCGGCTCAGCGCGGCCGCTGCGGCCGGGGTGCTCTCCGAACGCGACGCCACCGTGCTGACCGAGGTTTTCGTGACGTTGCAGCGCATGCGGATGGTGCATCAGGTCGGGCAATTGTCCGCCGGTCACCGGCCCGGCGACGTGGTGCTGATGTCGGAGCTGTCGCCGCTGAATCGGAGCCTGCTCAACGAGGCGCTGCGCGAGATAGCCGCCGTCCAGCGACACGTCCGTGTTCGCGCAGCAACCTCGGCTTAGAATGGCGGTGTCATGGCGAATCGAGACGGCGAGGATCGAGGGCGGGCGGCCGCGGTGCAGTCCGTCGACCGCGCCCTGCTCGTGATGGAGATCATCGCCAAGCTCGGGCAGGCCGGCGTCACGGAAATCGCCGCCGAACTGGGCGTACACAAATCTACCGTGTCGCGGTTGGTCGCCGTGCTGGAATCGCGCGGCTACGTCGAGCAGCTCTCCGATCGCGGCAAGTACCGGCTCGGCTTCTCCATCGTCCGGCTCGCCGGATCCACCAGCGCCCAGGTCGATCTCGTCGGGCAGAGTCAGGGCGCGTGCAACGCACTGGCCGCCGAATCGGGGGAGACCACGAATATCGCTGTGCTGGACGGTGATCGGATCATCAACATCGTCGAGGCCGCGGGCACCGGCTCGATCGCGTTGCGCTCCTGGGTCGGGCAGAGCTGCCCGGCGCACGCCACGTCCAGTGGCAAGGTGCTGCTGTCGGGTCTGGAACCGGCGGACATGCGCAAGCGGGTGGGCACCAAACTGACGGCTTACACGCCGCATACCATCACCAAGGTCGCGGACCTGGCGACCCAGTTGGTCGAGGTCCGCGAGAACGGCTGGGCCAGCGTGTGCGAGGAGCTCGAGATCGGCCTGAACGCGGTGGCCGCGCCGGTCCTGGACAACAACGGCGTGATCGTCGCCGCGCTCAGCGTGTCCGGCCCGTCCTACCGGCTCGGTCCGGACCGGTTCGCCGCGATGGCGGAACTGGCGATCGCGAGCGCCGCGGACATCAGCCGCAGACTCGGCTACTACGGCTGACGGACCGCGTTTTGCGGATGGGCTCCGGCGTTGACAACGCGCGCGTTCGCCGACAATACTGAGTCGCATATAGGGCAGTTGTTGCGCTATATGCAACAACTGCATAATCGCCTCACACGCGGCGGGAGATCTCCATCTTCGTGACGGAGAGCCGAAGGAGCAACACCTCCCGGGAATCTCTCAGGCCCAGTACCGCCGCGCCTCGGGCAACTCTGAAAAGTAGTGTCCGCATCGACACTCGCCGACGGGGCAAGCGCGGTCCGCGTGAATCTCTCAGGCCATAGGACAGAGCGGGAGGAGCCACACCCACGCGCGCGACCCGCGTCGACGAAAGGCTCCCTATGGCAGACCCGGCCCTCCGCACCGACCTCGACGTGCCGCTGCACGAATTCGATCCGCTCGTCGCCGAATTGGTCGGCCGCGAACTCGGCAGGCAACAGCACGGCCTGGAGATGATCGCGTCGGAGAACTACGCACCCCTGGCCGTCATGCAGGCGCAGGGCACGGTGCTGACCAACAAGTACGCCGAGGGCTATCCGGGCCGCCGCTACTACGGCGGATGCGAGCACGTCGACGAAATCGAATCGCTGGCCCTGAGCCGCCTGCGCGCGCTGTTCGGCGCGGAATACGCCAACGTGCAACCGCATTCGGGTGCGCAGGCGAACGCGGCGGTGATGCATGCGCTGCTGCGTCCCGGCGATCGGATCCTCGGGCTGGCGCTGGATCACGGTGGTCACCTCACCCATGGCATGAAGATCAACTTCTCCGGGCGGCTGTACGACGTCGCGGCATACCATGTGCGGGCCGACGACCAGCGGATCGACATGGCGGAGGTGGCGCGGCTCGCGCGCGAGCATCGGCCGAAGCTGATCGTGGCGGGCTGGTCGGCCTATCCGCGGCAGCTCGACTTCGCCGAGTTCCGGCGCATCGCCGACGAGGTCGGCGCGTACCTGATGGTCGACATGGCGCATTTCGCCGGCCTGGTCGCGGCCGGGCTGCATCCCTCGCCCGTGCCGCACGCCCACGTGGTCACCTCGACCACGCACAAGACCCTGGGGGGCCCGCGCGGCGGATTCATCCTCGCCACTGCCGAATTGGGTAAGAAGCTCGATTCCGCGGTGTTCCCCGGCCAGCAGGGCGGACCGCTCGAGCATGTGATCGCCGCGAAGGCGGTCGCGTTCAAGATGGCGGCCGAGCCGGCCTTCCGCGACCGCCAGGAACGCACCCTGACGGGTGCACGGCTGCTCGCGGACCGGCTGCTCGCCGAGGACTGCCGTGCCGCCGGCATCGGACTGGTCAGCGGCGGCACCGACGTACACCTGGTGCTGGTGGATCTGCGCGCCGCCGAGCTCGACGGCAAACAGGCCGAGGATCTGCTGCACAGCGTGGGAATCACGGTGAACCGCAACGCCGTTCCGTTCGACCCGCGCCCGCCGATGGTCAGCTCCGGCTTGCGGATCGGCACGCCGGCGCTGGCCGCGCGCGGCTTCGACCGCGCGGCCTTCGTCGAGGTCGCCGACATCATCGCGACGGCCCTGCGGGTGGGGCGGCCCTGGCGCGAATTCGGCGTGCGGGTGGAGGTCTTGACGCAGAAATTCCCGCTCTATGCCGGGTTGCACCAGCACGTCCCGTCGGCCACCGACGCCGCGCGGGAGCTCGCGTGACCATCAGCGTTTTCGACCTGTTCAAGGTCGGCATCGGCCCGTCGAGTTCGCACACCGTCGGGCCGATGCGCGCCGCGGGCGCGTTCGTCGATCGGCTGAAAGGCACCGGCGTGCTGCACGATACGGCCGCGTTGCGGGTGCTGCTGTACGGCTCGCTCGGCGCGACCGGACGGGGCCACGGCAGTGTGGAGGCGATCGTGGCCGGACTGGCCGGTGCCCGCCCGGAGTCCGTCGATCCGGATACGATGCGCGATATCGTGGCCGAGGCGCGCGCCGACGCACGGATCTATCTCGGTGGGGCGCAACCGATCTCGTTCGCGATGGACGAGGACATCGAGCTGCTGGCGCGTACCAGGCTGCCGTTCCACACCAACGGCATGCTGTTCGCCGCACGTGATACGGCGGGACGGGTACTGCTCGAATGCCGGTACTACTCGATCGGCGGCGGCTTCGTCCTGGACGAGGACGAGATCGACGGCCGTGCGGCCGAAGCGCCAACGGAGGTGCCCTACTCGTTCGGCTCGGCGGACGAATTGCTCTCGCTCACCGCGGCCACCGGCCGATCCATCGCCGAACTCGTCCTGGCCAACGAAATGACCAGGCGCAGTGGCGATCAGGTGCGCGCAGACCTGCTCGCCATCTGGGCGGTCATGCAGGGTTGCGTCGAGCGCGGCATGTCGAGCACCGGGGTGCTGCCGGGCACGCTGCGGGTGCGCCGCCGCGCCGCGACCCTGCTCGACCGGCTGCGCGCCGAAGCCGAGGACAACGATCCGCTGCGTGCCATGGAATGGGTCACGCTGTACGCGATGGCTGTCAACGAGGAGAACGCCGCGGGCGGACGGGTCGTCACCGCGCCGACGAACGGCGCCGCGGGGATCATTCCGGCTGTGCTGCACTATATTCAGCAGTTCGTCACCGATGCCGAGGACAGCGTGGTCGAGTTCCTGCTCACCGCGGGCGCGATCGGCCAGCTGATGAAGGAGAACGCGTCGATCTCCGGCGCCGAGGTGGGGTGCCAGGGCGAGGTCGGTTCCGCGTGCGCGATGGCGGCCGCCGGCCTGGCCGCCGTGCTCGGCGGCACCCCGGCACAGATCGAGAACGCCGCCGAGATCGGCATGGAACACAACCTCGGCCTGACCTGCGATCCGATCGGCGGCCTCGTGCAGATCCCGTGCATCGAACGCAACGGCATCGCGGCCGTGAAGGCGATCACCGCGGCGCGCATGGCGATTCGCGGCGACGGGCACCACCACGTCTCGCTCGATCAGGTGATCCAGACCATGCGCGCCACCGGAGCGGACATGCTCGACAAATACAAGGAGACCTCGCAGGGCGGACTGGCTGTCGCGGTCGTCGAGTGCTGAGCAGCGCGCGTTATTCGCCGAGCAGCCAGTCGCTGGGGGCGAAGGATTCGAAATGCACTCGGCCGGAAGGTATTCGCGCGGCGAGCAACTGGGCGCGCACGGACCGCAGGAAGGCGTGGCTGCCGCACAGGTAGTAGTCCGCGTCGTGCGGTAATGCGATGTCGGTGAGGTCGACGCGACCGTGCCCCTCGTCCTGATACCAGGTGTGCAGGTGGACGTTTCGAAGTTCGTCGCACAGCGCACGGACGCGCTCGCGGAGTGGATGGGCGGCGGCACAACGGTCGGCGTGCAGCACGGTGGCGGGCCGGTCCGGCGCATTGGCCGCCAAATAGGCCACGATGCCCGCCATGGGTGTGATGCCGACTCCGGCCGAGATCAGCACCACAGGAGTGTCGGCAGCGGTGTCGAGGGTGAGATCGCCGAAGGGCAAGGTGATTTCGAGGCGATCACCGACGCCGATGGTGTCGTGCAGCCAGGACGAGACCGCACCCGCGGGGGCGTCCGGCTCGGCCGCGACCACGCGAACCGTGAAGGCGTAGCGGCTGGTGCCCGGCGCCTCGACCAGACTGTACTGACGGAGCTGGCGCGCGCCGTCGGGCAGGTCCGCGCCGACCGAAATATAGCTGCCCGGTACGAAATCCGGCAGCGCACAGCCGGGATCGGCCGACTCTACGACGAAAGTCACCACCCCGGATGGATCCTCGACGCGATCGACCACCACGGTGCGGCGGAAGACGTCGCCCGGCGCGACCCCGGCCGCGTCGTAGAGTCCCGCCTCCAGGTCGATGAGCGCGGTCGCCATCAGCCAGTAGACGCGGTCCCAGGCCGCCGCGACCACCTCGGTCACCACCTCCGGGCCGAGCACCTCGACAATGGCGGCGAACAGGTGCCGGTGCACGATGTCGTACTGATCCGCGGTGACGCCGAGTGAGGCGTGCCGGTGCCCGATGCGCGAGAGCAGGTCGACCGGGTGCGGCAGCTCCGGGTCGACCAGATGGCGGGCGAACGTGACGATGGACGAGGCCAGCGCGCGCTGCTGGGTACCCTGTGCCTGGTTACCGCGATTGAACAGATCGCGGCCGAGCGCCGGGTGCGCGGCGAACATCTTGCGGTAGAACAGTGGTGTGACCGCGTCGATCCGGGTGCCGATCAGCGGCAGGGTAGCGCGGATCACCGCTTGATGTGCGGGTTCCAGTTCCGGGGCGATATCGCTGGGCGAACCGGTCGCGGTGGGCATGGCTTCTCCTCAATTCTCGTGCGTGGGCGGGGCGATGGCGGGCAGATGAAGCAGCTCGACGATGCGCGGGCTCACCAGATCGGTGAGGTGATAGTTGTCCAGCTCGCGATAGAAGGCTTCTTTCGCGTTCTGGAGAACTCGTCGCAAACGACAATTGGTCGCCAATGGGCACGGATGTTCGCCGAGGCATTCCACTACTTCGGCGTCGCCCTCGAGAGCCCGGATGAGCTGTCCGACGGTGCCGGCCCGGCCGGCCTCGGTGAGGAAGATTCCGCCGCGACGCCCGCGGTAGGAGGCGACGAAGCCGAGCTCGACGAGTCGCGATACCGCTTTCGCTACCTGGTGCTCCGAGGAATCAACCTGTCGGGCAACGAGTTTGGCGGTCACGCGCTGATCAGCCGATCCGCTGACCGCCAGCCGCATCATGGTCCGCAGGGCGAGATCGGTGGACCGGGCGAGCTGCATGACTTCACCGTACGTAATCGCGCAGGGAAAAAGCGCGTGCCGCGGGTGTGCTGTTCAATACGCGGCTGCGCGCCGATTATGTAAGCCGGACCACAGTGGTGAGGTGAACCCGGTGCTCCGCATAGCGATTTCAGCTATTGCGGAGCACCCGGGCCGGGTAGGTCAGCCGATTCCTATCGACTGCGCCAAGAAAGGCCATGACGTGCGCAGATCGTCTTCCCAGTAGCCCCACGAATGGGTGCCCACCGGGCGGTCGTCGAAGGTCACCGGAATGTTCAACTCGCGCAAGCGGTTCGTCAGATTCACCGTGCAGTAGTGGATGGCCGCTTCGATCGGTCCGCCGAATGCGATCTGCACCGGCAACGGAATTCGGCCCTCCTGCACCCGGCGATCGCCGGGGGTGTCGTGCGGAGCCGCGGCGATACCGCTACCCGAACTCAGGTAAACCGCTGTGCCACGCAAACGTTCGGCGTTGACGAGCGGATCGTTGGCGCGCCACAGCGGTCCGTTGCGCGGACCCCACATGTTCTCGACGCTCTGACCGCCGCCCCAATTCTCCACCGTGAGCCGGACGAATTCCTGGCCGATCGGGTCCGAGGTCTGTGCGCACCCGCTGTAGGAAGCCACGCTGCTCCAGAAGCCGGGCTTGGCGATCGCCAGGTTCAGCACCGAGGTGCCGCTCATCGAAACGCCGGCGAGGGCGCGAGTTCCGTTGGCGCCCAAGAACTCCTCGATGACCGGCGGCAATTCCTCGTTGAGGAACGTCTGCCATTTGTTGTAACCGAGCACCGCGTCCGCGCGGACCCAGTCGGTGTAATAGGAATTGGCGCCGCCGAAGGGCGTGACGACGTTGACGTCTTTGCCGCGCAGAAAACTCACCGCGTCGGTCTGCACATCCCAGCCGCTCTCGTTCGGGCCGCCGCCGGAACCATTGAGCAGATACATCGTGGGCCGTGGTGTCGTCCGGTCGGCGGCCCGGATGATCTGGATCGGGATCGGCCGGTCCATCGCGGGTGAATACACCATGACGGTCTGCTGCCGATCGTTGACATCTGTTACCGACACGATGCCCGCCGGTGCGGCGGTCGCGGTGCCGGCCGCGCCGGCCAGTCCTGCCGCGGTCAGGGTGGTGGCCAGCGCCCAGCGCAGGGCGCTTCGTCGTATCCATCGCCGTGATCTCAAATTGTGGATCCTCTCGTAGCTGCCGCGGTGCACAGCGGCATTACCAGGGATTCGCGCCGCTCGGGCCGCCGGTTTGGTCCGGCGGGCGAGTCAGTCCTTGAAATACGCGAGCTGGTGACTCGTCGCCAGCAGCGCCCCGCCGGGTGTGCACAGTTCCGCGGCGTGATCGAAGAAGCCGTTGCCGAAGCGGCGGCCGCGCGCGGTGGCGAGGACCGGCTGGTCGGCCTGGGTGGCGAGCAGTTCGTCGTCGGCGTGGAAGTACACCGTCAGCGAGACCGTGCCGGCCGGGACGAATCGGCCGATGCGCAGCATGACCCGCGGAAAGAACACGTCGGTCAGTGCGGTCAGCGCCGGATAGTCCAGCGGCCGCGGCGGATGATCGCGCACCCACAGTGTGGAGGTCGAGGACGGCTGGGCGTCTCCCTCCGCCGCGACGAGACCGCCTGTGACGAAACGCATGTCGTAGTTCTCGACCCAGGCCAGGAAGTCCGGCACCGGTCCCTGCGGCACCGTGGCCGCGGGCGGCGCCGGCGGCGCGACGGCCTCGGTGTGCTGCCAGGTCTGGCGCCGGATACCGAAAAGTGCGGTGGCTGTGGTGGTGACGACGCCGTCCTGGGTGATCGTCAACGTCCAGTGCTGAGTGGTCCGGTTCGTGCGGGCCGGTATCGCGCTGACCTCGAACGGGCCCTCGGCGATCGGACCCGCGTAGTTCACCGTGAGCGACAGCGGCGCACCGAGACACTCCGGATGCCGCTGTACCGCCCTGATCACCGTGGCAGCCGTGATCCCCCCGAACGGCCCGACCATATTCGCGTACTCCGGCGTGGTCCGTCCGGTGAACGTCCCCACATCGATGGGCGTGAGCTCGACGGCGGCGTCGAAGGGATGCTGGGTGACAACGCGAGTATGACTCATAGTGGCCCCAGCGTATCTATTCATCGATGCCGCGGGGCTCCGCGCGTGCCTGCTGATCACTGTATGGCGTTGAGCAACGGCGCGAGGATTTGTTCCGGGGGGACGCCGGTGGGGAGGTCGGAGACCTGGCCGTCGCCGACTTCGACGACACGCCAGACGCCGTCTGCTCGCATGGCGAGGTCGGTGGTGACGAAACGGGCGGGCAGTTGCTCGACGTGCGGCGTGATGCGGGCCAGCGCGGGTTCGGGGTGCTCGTCGGGGGTGTCGGGGTGTGCGCCGATCAGCAATGGTTTGCCGTCCAGCCACCACACCCGGGCCTCCCGCGCTCGGTGTGCGCCGGAGCCGAAGGATTCGAAGGCGCGCAGGACTATGCCTCCGGCTAGGTACTTCTCTTGTTCGGCGACGAAGGCGGCCACCACTCGGCGCACAGCGGGGATGTCGGTGAGATCCGGGATGTAGCAAGCTGTTTCCCACCGGTGCTTGGCGGATTTGACGTAGTCCTTCACAATTCCCGGACCATTGCCGAGTGGGGCTGCCAACTCGGCGAGGGTGGCCGCGTCGGGGACACGGCCCCACGGACCCTGCAGCCACCGGCTAGCGGGCGTCGCAGCGGCGAATATCGGGTACCAGCCGGGTAATTCGTGTGCCGTCCGATAGGTCGCGGCATCGACGATCAGCGGCGCGCCGCGAGCGGCGAGTGCGTCGGTCAACGCCGCGTAGGCAAGGGTGGGGATCATCCAGCCGCGATACCAAGCGGGCCCCATATCGCGCGGGACCTTACGCACCGCCGCCGCGGCGTCCCCGCTCAGCAGCGCGTCCAGATCGAGCAGGCCGACCGTTGCGCCGAGTTCGCGCGCAACCAACGTTTCCGCTGCGAAATGCGGATCCGTGCGGCGCGGATCGAGTGGGTCGGCGCAGGACAACAGGCTGAGCATGGTGCCATCATCCTGCGAATACCGGAACCGGCAAACCGCTTTTCGCTTCCGTGGGCTAGCCGGAGCAGGTGGCGGTGATCGCCGCTGTGTCCCAGTAGAAGGGGTTGACTTCGGTGATTCGACCGTCGACGACTGTAATCGTTTGCAGGATAGGGAATTCCAGCTCTCGCCCGGTCCTGCGGGATCTGGCGTGCACCTGGGTCTGGACGACGAGCGGGTTCGACTCGGACAGGAACACTTGGGTTTTCAACTCGAAGCGGTCCCAGGTCGCACTCATGACACAGAAGAACTGCTCGAGCCCCGCGTGTCCGCGCCAGATGCCGCCGTATGGCAGCGAATCCGCCTGCCGGAGCACGACATCCGCTGCGAAGAACGGTTCGAGAGTGTTGAACGACGCCGTGCCGGGGCCGCCGGCGGCGAAGTATTCGGCCTCGGCCGCGTACATGTGCTCGAGTACAAGTCGGGGCGCGGAGGTGAACAATGTCGTCATGGACTCACTATCGATCCGCTGGCCGCGGCTTGCTGGCGGCATTCGGACGCCACGATGTTTCTGATCGTAGCCTAGGGCGAGATCTGTCCTAGGTGGGTTCTACGGTGGAATTCATACCGATGGTCACCAGCATTCGGCCCGGCGCGCCGACGTGCGGACTGTGGGACCGCCGGTCCACTCATTGGGAAAGGATCGACGATCATGGGCATTTCCGAAGCCGCCGACCGGGCCGACACCTTCGTCGCGCACAAGTTCGAGGAGCAGCTCGTGGATCTCGGGGAGATCCGCATGAACTACGTCGCCGAGGGGGACCCTGCGTCGCCTGCGCTGCTGCTGATCCCCGCACAGGGCGAATCCTGGTGGGGCTACGAGAATGCAATCACCTTGCTGGCGAACGAATTTCGAGTCTTCGCGATCGATCTGCGCGGGCAGGGCCGATCCACCTGGACGCCCGGCCGGTACAACCTCAACACCTGGGGCAACGATGTCGAGCGATTCATCGATCTCGTGATCGGACGGCCGACTCTGGTGGCGGGCAACTCTTCTGGCGGTGTCATCGCTGCTTGGCTGGCCGCCTACGGCAAGCCGGGGCAGATTCGTGGTGCGATGCTCGAGGATGCGCCGTTGTTCTCCTCGCAAGCGGCGCCGCCCTATGGCCCCGGCATCATGCAGACCCTCGGTCCGATCTTCGCACTGTGGGCCAAATGGCTCGGACCGCAATGGTCGGTCGGGGACTGGGACGGCATGGTCGCGGCCGCGCCGCGCGAACTGCCCGAGTTCCTGCATCCGGGTATCGCATTCCTGTTCGGTGACGGCACCGGCGAGGGCGCCGCGGCCACGCCACCGCAGCATCTGAAAGAGTACGACCCCGAATGGGCGCGGGCCTGGGTCACCGATGTCGCCAACGCCGGTTGTGACCACGCCACGATGCTCGCGCAGAACAGGGTTCCGGTCCTGTTGACCCACCACTTCCACCTGACGGATCCGGACACCGGTCGGTTGATGGGTGCGATGACCGATATCCAGGCGCGGCAAGCCCGTCGCCTGCTGGCGGCGACCGGTCGACCGGTCACCTTCACCTCGCTCGACGCGCCGCACACGATGCACGATCCCGAGCCGGACCAATACTTCGAGCTCCTCATAGAGTGGGCGTCCGGGCTGGACTGACCGGACCTCGAACGCGGGGTGGCGCGGCCGCGGTCACTCCTGATCGAACAGGTGGTCATACCCGATCGCGAAGGTGCGGTCGGACGGATCGACGAGCACGTGGCGGCGATCGCCTGTCCGCGGGTACGGGACGCCGGTCTGTATCTCGCAGTCCGCCTCGAAAGTGTCGAAACCGGGGCCGCTGATCCGGACCTTCAGCTCGGCCACGTCCGGATTCTCGCCGCCTTCGATTATCCGCACCGCGATGATCTCCGCGGTCGCGCGGACCGCCGCCTTGTCGAATCGTTTTGCATTCCAACGCCATTGGTAAGTGGTCACGGCAAGCGCGAGGCCGATCGGCATGGTGACGATGCCCGGGCACAACCCATCCCACAACGAATCACCGGCCAAAGCGATGACAGGTCCCGCGGCCACGAGCACGGCCGCCACCGCATACGTGAACACTCCGGCAACCGGCCCGATGAGTTCGACCTGCCCTGCGCTGCGTTCTCTCTCGGACATGTCGACACTGTAAGAGCGATCCGGGGGCGGGCAGTTGCGGGAATCGGCGCGGGCGGGGGCGGGGCCGATTACGATCGAGATCGAATTCTCGTGGCGTCGGTCAGGAGGCCGCAATGTTCGGTATCAGAGGTGCGCTGGTGGCGGTGGCGGGAGCCGCGGCCACGATACTGTGCACGACCCCGGCGAGTGCCGCTCCCGAGGACGAGTTCATCACGTTGAATTCCGTGGTCACGCCCTCCCCGGACGGCTTGCAGGCCACCGGCACCTATCTGTGCGCGGCGGGCATCGGTTTTCTCGACGTCTCCGCGCAGATGGGGACCAACGGTAGCGGCACGATCCAGCTGACCAGCTTCCCGCCCGGGGCGACCCTGCAATGCACCGGCCGGATCGAAACCTGGTCAATCGTGCTGAAACCGACCAACGGAATGCCCGTGCTCGTGCCTTACACCGAAGGCACCGGCACCGCACAACTGAACCGGAAATACTGGAAGACCGATTCCGGCCCAGTCGCCCTACATCTCTAGTGCGGTCGAAAGCCTTGTGCACCGGCTCCTTCGACCCGGTGACAAACGGTCATATCAACGTGTTCGAGCGTGCCGCCACCCAATTCGACGAACTCGTGGTCACAGTGATGGTCAACTCGAACAAGACCACCATGTTCACCCTGGCCGAGCGCATCGAGATGCTGCGCGAGGTCACCGCCCACCTCGACAACATACAGGTAGCGTCCTGGTCGGGTCTCCTGGTGGATTTCGCACGCGAACAGCGGATAACCGCGATCGTGAAGGGCCTGCGCCGCGGCGATTTCGACTACGAACAGTCCATGGCGCAAACGCACCGCACCCTCTCCGGCACGGACACCTTCTTCATCGCCGGCGACCCAGCCTACTGTTCCCTGTCCAGCTCGCTGGTCAAAGAGATCGCCGCATCCGGCGGAGACACAGCCGACCTCCTGCCGACAGTCGTGCGCGACAGGCTGTTGCAGAGACTGGTGGAAAGGTCGCGCAGGCGGATGTTGTCTTGGTAGACCATGCGGTGTGGACATTCAGGATCTCCAGACACGCGCCGTGGAAGTGCACGACCTCTACGACGAATTGAACCTCGCCGAGCGGGGCAGGACATGGACTCGGCAGGATTTCATGCTGGGCTTCGTCGGTGACGTAGGTGATCTCGCCAAGCTCGTGATGGCGGCGGAAGGCACCCGCGCCATGCCGGGCGGTAGAGCAGCATTGGAACATGAACTGGCCGACTGCCTTTGGTCCGTTCTGATTCTGGCCCATCGCTACGACGTCGACATCGAAGCAGCTTTCACCAAGACTATGGCTGAGCTGAAGAGCACCATCTCGGCACGGTTGGCCGATCCTTCCGCCCAGCAATGAACTGGACGAGCGAGCGCACTCCGAGCACGAATCGTGCGGCAGGGTGGCCTTTGTAATTGAGGGACCGTTGGGCGGACCGGGGCGTTGGCTGGGCGGGGATTTCGGGGCAGGGTGAGGAGAAAACTCGGGCGTTCCAGGGGGAGTGATGGCAGATCAGGAACCGCGCGTTCGGCGTTACTTCGTCGAAGTCTCGGCGGAAAGTGCGGCCGCTATGCGCGCACTGTCCGGGCGGGGGCTCGATCTGTTCCGGGCTACCGTGGCCGGAGCCGGAGACGCGGTGACGATTGCGGGATATCTTTCGGTCGCCGAGATCGGCGGGCTCGCGGAGGACGGATACACCGTCACGGTCCAGGCCGTGCGCGAAACCCCGCCGCTGGAGATCGCTTCGCCGAAGGTCTCCGCGATTGCGGCGCAAGACGACGAAACGTTCTCCGTCCCAGCCGGTTACCTTCCTTATGGCGAGATCGAGGGTTGGATTTCGTCGATGGTGCGGCTCAGTCCGGCCTTCTGTACGAAGGTGCAGTTGCCGTTGACTTCAGTGGAGGGCAGACCGATCAGTGCGCTGCGCATCCGCGCCGGAGACCGGGCCGAGCGGGACGGGGTGCTGCTGCTCGGCGGCGCGCACGCCCGTGAACTCATCAACCCAGATTTGCTGTGCCACTGGATGTATCACCTGACCTCCGCCTACCGGAAAGACACCGATCTCACCTTCGGGCCGGTCACCTACAGCAACAGCACCGTGCGGTTACTGCTGGAATCGCTGGACATCTTCATCGTTCCGCTGGTGAACCCGGACGGGCGGGAATTCGTGATGTCCGCCGACCGGATGTGGCGCAAGAACCGCTCCTACAATCCGGGATCGGACTGCCGGGGCGTCGACGTGAACCGCAACTACGACTTCCTGTTCGACAGCGGTATCGGCACCAGTGCGTTCCCATGCGACTATCAGACTTACCGTGGACCGCAGGCGTTCTCGGAACCGGAGACCAGGAACGTTCGCTGGCTGCTCGACGTATTCCCGCACATCATCGGCATGGTCGACGTACATTCGTTCGGCGAGATCATCGCCTACCCGTGGGGTCACGACGACAACCAGACCACCGACCCGGCGATGAATTTCCGAGTTCCGCATCCCGACCGGGGGATTCCGGGCGACAACCTCTATCGCGAGTACATGCCCGCCGAGGATCTGGACTGGTACCGGCGCACGGCGGTCTCGATGCGCGACGCCATCACCAAGGTGCGAGGCAGCGTTTACACAGTGCAGCAGAGTGTTTCGCCGCCACTGCTCTACCCGGTTTCGGCGTCGGTGGACGATTACGTCTACTCCCGCAACTTCATCGATCCGGCCAAGCGCAAGGTGCGGTCCATCACCATCGAGACTTCCAAACCGGTGCCGCGCGGTGAGGAACTGCGCGGCTTCCAGCCTGTGTACGAGGAAGCTCGACAGGTCATGGTCGAGAACGGACCGGCGCTGATCGAGTTCTGCCTCAGCGTCATGTGCCCCGGTCGCGGTGCTGCCGCGATGCGCACCACGCTCGATCGCCACCTGCCCGAAGCAGGAGCGGTACGCGACGCCTACGACCACCTGATGAACCTGGCACCCCGCGTCCTGGCAGCGCTGGCCGCAGATCCGGACATGCGTACCGGCGCGGCGAAGGCCCTGGCCCAACTCGCCGACAGATCGGCGCACGACCACGACCCCATCCTGGACGAACAGGCAATCGCCGACCTCACCCCGGTCGCGACCTACCTCGCCCACGCTGTACCCGAAGCCCAACCTGCACTGGACGTCTTGACCGCCTGGCGAAACAGTCGGTAGGCGGCCGGATCAGCCGAGCCTTGTTTTGCTGCTATTAAGATCTGCATCGTTCAGGAGGGATGACCGGAGGGGCGACAGCAGTGACAGGAACCGTGCTCGGACCTCCAGACCGTCGGGCCGTTCATTGACCGGATCGCTGCTCGACGTCGACACCGCGGTCTACTACGACACCGCCACCAAGATCGCGGCCGGTGCGTCCGCATGGTGGTCGGCCATCGATGCGCGCTGGCCCGAACTGGCCAAGGCCACCAACATGACCGGGTCGTACTCCGAAGCCAAGCAGTGGGGCAAGTCCTACGACCAGCGCGCCAAAGACATCTTGTCCATGGTCACCAAGGTCGCCGGCGCCGCGCACGCCTACGCCGTGGTGCTCAACAACTGCGGATACGAACGCGCGCTGGCCGAGCACGGCGCGACCATCGACGCGGGCCCGGCCCCGGTCAAACCACCGGCCCCGATGTACCCGGTCCTCAATTGCCGAGTTCCGCTCCCGTCCGCGGGCGGGCCCGGCAACGGGTTGATCGATGAGGGATTGGGTCTGGTCGAGAAGATCGGGCTCACCGTGCCCGACGGCAACGCCACCACCATTTCCAACGCTGCGATCACCTGGGACGCCACCCGCACCGCAGAAGGGGCGGCAGGGTTCCCTGCGATCCTGGAGGCCGCCGCGGTCGCGTTCGCCGATGTGGTCGCGCCGGAGGTCGAGTTCATCGATGAGGATCTGCGCGCACTGAAAGCGGCCGCAGAGGCCACACTCACCGCAATGGCGGATCTGGCGCAGTCGTGCCGGGATCATCGCGCCGCCCTGGACGAATTGCGAGAGCTGCTCAAACAGCAACTCGAAATGGTGCGCGACGCACTGATCCAAGAGCTGGCGATCACCGCGGCCATCTCGGTCGCTTCCTCGTTCATCACCTTCGGTGCCGGAGCCGCTGTCGGTGTAGTGGGTGCCGCCGCCATCTGCGCGCGCTACGCGCGTCCGATGCGGGCGCTCATCGAACAATGGCTCACCAACCGCCGGATTGCCGCCGGGGTGAAACTCGATGCCGACCTTGCCCGCCACGTCCGCGAATGCGAACGGCTCGAGGAATTGGGTCCGGCCGGACGGCTCAAACCGAAGGCCGATCCGACGCCAGGGTCTCTACTGTCCGATGCTGACCGCGCCGCGCTGTGGGACTACACCGGCCCCGGTGGCTCGGAGGCGCTGAACTGGCAGTTGCGGCATGGTGGTATCAGCCGGTATCAGCAGATGCGCGAGGGCGAGATCAACGCCGCGCTCGACAAGTTGCCCGACTATCAAGGTCCGGTTACCCGGCGTGTGGACCTGAGTGCTGAAGATCTGGCGCGCTACCGCGAGGCAGCCAACCGAAACGGCGTCGTGACCGAGCCCGGTTTCACCTCCGCGTCACGCACGCCTGAAGCCGCCTTCGATCGGCCTGTGGAGTTCCGCATAAGAAGCGAGCACGGGAAGTCCGTCGAGGAATTCGCACGACGACCGAGCGAGCAAGAGGTGCTGTTCAAGTCCGGAACCAACTTCGATGTCCGCCAAGTCGTGGAGAACGACCCGAGCGGGCGAATCATCATCTACATGTACGAGATCCCATAGGAGGAACCGATGGCCGAGTACTACAAAGGACGCAAGTTCAGCAGCCGCGAAGAGTTGGGGCTACCGCCACGCGACCCAGTGCGGGATGCAGAAATCGAGGCGGAATGGGCCGAGTTCAACGCTCGGCGCGAGGCCGTACCGCCCGAGAAACGCATCCATCTGTCGAGCCGGTTCGGTGATGAGGACTGGAACGATGATGCCGACTGGGACGACAGCACCCGATACGCACCACCCGCGCCACCCGCCGACGAGTAGAACGGGGGTGGGCGCTGACGGCTACCGGCGAACCGGCCGTCGACTCTACGGTCGTCGGACCGAAAATTAGGACTACGTCAGCACGGTTTACGGCGGACAGCGGATGCGGAAACTGGCGACTAGGCCCTGTATCGGAGTCCCATCCCCGCCTGCCCAGTTCGGTATACCTGCCGCAGGAGTTACCGGGATAGTGCTGAGCGCGTCGTGTGCCGTACCCGGCTTTAGGTGCAGGTCGGGTGCGCGGGGTGGGGGTTCCGGCGTGGTCGTCTGGCTGTGGTTGCGTTTCGAGCGGCTTGGGAAGAGAGGGGCGGTTGGCCGG
>NZ_BAUA01000073.1 GCF_000710915.1 Nocardia brasiliensis IFM 10847 | reverse complement strand
AGTACGCGATCGGCACCATCGCGGCCGCGGCCTTCGGTGCGGTTCTGTATGGCGTCGTGACGGGCGACAGCATCGTGAACGCGTTGACGCGGATCATCGACCGGGCTTTGAACACCGCCGTCTGATCGGTGCGCGGAGCCAGTTGAATCGTTGCGGTGGAATAGATCTCGGCGACGACAGTGGCTCGGTCACGGTCGAGGCGGCAATCGCACTCGCCACTGTGATCGTGGCGGTGGTGCTGTGTCTCGGCGCAATACTGGCGGCGTCGACGCAGGTGCGCTGCGTCGACGCCGCCCGCGAGGCGGCCCGGCTCGCGGCCCGCGGTGACGAGGCGAACGCCCTGACGGCCGCCCACCGCGTCGCCCCGCCCTCGGCCGATATCTCGCTCCGCACGGAAGGGGCCTACGTGATCGCCCGGGTAACCGCCCGCGCCCCGCTCCTCCCACTCCTCACCCTGCACGCCGATGCCGTAGCCACCCGCGAACCCGGCTCGGCCCAATGAGCGCGCACCTGGTGCACGGCGTCGATGTCCGCTGCGAACCTGGCGCGGCTCAATTCCGCACCTTCGGACGGAACCGCCGCCCTCGCGCCTGGCGGCTATGGACACATCTCCGACACGAAGATCAGGGTGCGGCGACTGTGTTCGCCTGCCTGGCGCTGGCCGGGTTGATCGCGGTGACACTGTTGATCGGGCAGGTGGGTGTGGCGGTGGTCACCCGGCATCGTGCGCAAGCGGCGGCGGATCTAGCGGCGCTCGCGGCGGCGACGCGGTTGGTGGAGGGAGTGGAGGTGGGGTGTGCGGCGGCGACGGAGGTGGCGCGGCGAATGGGCGCTCGGGTGCGCGGATGTGAGGTCGCCGAGTGGGATGCGACGGTGATTGTCGAACGGAATGTACCAATAGGTCTGTTAGGTGTTCGGATGGTGCGCGCAGTCGCGCGAGCAGGCCCAGTTGTGAAGTGAGACAGATCAGCGTGTGTGTTCGCTGTGAGAACGTTGTCGCGAGTAGCGGAAATCGGTAATTCCCCAGGCCGATTAATTTCATCGGGGACAATTGTCCGCAAGCGTCCGGATAAAGAATCGGATGAATGCGCATGTACGCAGACGACGATGTCGGCAATAGCGTAGTTAACCTGAATTCATTCCTCTTTATTCGGCGGTGGGTGGCCGCGCCAGGGTCGCCTGAGCCTCGAGTCGAGGCCGACCATGCAGGTCAGATGGATATCTGATCACACATCGGGCTCGACCTCGTCACGAGGAAGGCGCGACGGCGTCACCGAACCGCCAGTTCGGCCAGTACCGCGCTCAGCAGCCGCGCCGCGCCGGCCTTGTCCAGCGGGTGGTTTCCGTTCCCGCACTTCGGTGACTGGACGCAGGACGGACACCCCGCCGCACAGGCGCAGGCGTCGATGACGTCGAGGGTCGCCGAGAGCCAACGGTGCAGCTGGGCGAACCCGCGCTCGGCGAAGCCCGCGCCGCCCGGCTGGCCGTCGTAGACGAACACGGTCGGCAACCCGGTATCCGGATGTTCGGCGATGGAGACGCCGCCGATATCCCACCGGTCACAGGTCGCCACCAGCGGCAACAGGCCGATCGCCGCATGCTCGGCAGCATGCAGCGCGCCGGGCACGGCCGCCGGTTCGATGCCCGCCAGCGCCAGCAACTCCGGGCTCACCGTGTAGAGCACGGCCCTGGTGGGCAGCGTGTGCTCCGGCATGTCGAGTTCGACCAGGTCCAAGACCTCACCGGTGACCAGGGTGCGCAGATAGCCGATCACCTGACTGGTCACCCTGACCTTGGCCAACGCGGTCGTCACGTGACCGTGCCGGTGCTGCTCGGTCATCGCGTCGATGGCGATGGAGGTGACCGAGCGGGCACTGGTGGTCCACCCGGGTTCGGCGGCGTGCACGAACGCGACGCCGTCCTCGAGATCGAGTTCGTCGACGACGTAGGACTCGCCTTGATGCAGATGGACGGCGCCCTGATGCAGGGTCGCGGGCGCTCGTCCCGCGTCGGCGGTGCCGAGCAGCCTGCCGGTTTCCCCGTCGACGATGGCCACCGGAGTGCCGATGCCGCCGCGCACATCGACGGCGTCGTGCGGCTGCGTCTCCGCGGTGACGTACCAGCGTCCGCGGTCCGCGGCGGCACGGCGTCGGATCAGTCCCTGTGTGGCGAGTTCGGTCAGTATCTCTCTGGCGCCGAACTCGTCCACTTCGGTGTCGGTGAGCGGTAGTTCGAGTGCCGCGCACAGCAACTGGGGACCGAGGACATATGGATTGCGCGGATCGGTGATCGTCGCTTCGACCGGCTTGTCCAGCAGTGCTTCCGGGTGGTGCACGAGGTAGGTGTCCAGCGGATCGTCCCTGGCGACCAGCACCACCAGCGAGCCCTGGGTGCGGCGTCCGGCCCGTCCGGCCTGCTGCCAGAACGAGGCGACGGTACCGGGAAAACCGCAGATCACCGCCGCGTCCAAGCCGGCGATGTCCACGCCGAGTTCGAGTGCGTTGGTGGTCGCCGCGCCGAGCAGCGAACCGTCGGACAGCGCCTGTTCCAGGCCCCGCCGGTCCTCCGCCAGATACCCCGCTCGATAGGCCGCGACGCGTTCGGCCAGGCTCGGATCGACCTCGAGCAGCAGCCGCCGGGCGTCCATCGCGGTGAGTTCCGCGGCGCGACGGGAGCGCACGAAGGTGAGCGTCCGTGCGCCTTCGACCACCAGGTCGGCCATGATCCGAGCCGCCTCGGTGGTGGCGGCCCGTCGCACCGGGGCACCGTTTTCCCCGGTCACGGCGGTGAGCAGCGGTGGCTCCCAGAGCGCGACGGTGCGGGGGCCCTGCGGTGAGCCGTCCTCGGTGACCGCGGCGCAGGGTGCTCCGATCAAACGGGCGGCGGCCGCCGCGGGTTCGGCCGTGGTCGCAGAACAGAGCACGAACACCGGATCGGCGCCGTAGTGCGCCGCGAGCCGGCGCAACCTGCGCAGCACCAGCGCTACGTGTGAACCGAAAACGCCCCGGTAGGCATGACATTCGTCGATCACGACATAGCGCAGCCTGCGCAGCACCCTGGCCCAGCGCTGGTGCGAGCGCAGGATGCCGACGTGCAGCATGTCGGGGTTGGTGAACACCCAGCGGGCATTGGCCCGGACCCACTGCCTGATCTCGGCCGGCGTATCGCCGTCGTAGGTGGCCGGATGGATATCGCGCAGCGGCCCCTCGTGTGTCAGCGCCCCGACGGCGCGCAACTGGTCCGCGCCGAGCGCCTTGGTCGGCGCCAGATAGAGGGCCGTGGCCCGGGGGTCTCGTTGCAGTGCGGTCAGGACCGGCAGCTGGTAGCCGAGCGATTTGCCGGATGCTGTGCCGGTGCTGACCACCACGTGCGCGCCACCGAAGGCGAGATCGGCGGTGCGGGTCTGATGACTCCACGGCGTGTCGATGCCCGTGTCCTGTAATGCGGCCACCACCTCCGGCGATGCCCAATCGGGCCAGGTGGTGACGGCGGCGGCACGCGCCGGGAGTTCGACGGCGTGGGTCAATCGGGCGTCCGAACCGGTCCCGTCCGCCAGGACACGATTCAGCAACGATGTCCCGTAGCTGAGGCTCTCGTACTGGGCTGTTCGGGTGTTAGGGGCCGCTGGATTCATGCGGCGCGCGCCACGACACGCTGGGAAAGTGTGAAACGTGTGCGGTTAGGAACCCTCACCTGCCATTTCGATACCCAATAGCGACCTGGGTCACAGGCTGTTTGCCATACGCCGACTCGGTTATCGGGAGGCAAACGAACCTGAAGTCTGGATTCTGGCATTGTGTCCCTCACCTGCGCATTCGCAAGATCAACTTTTTTGCAAATTGTCGGTAACTCGACTGTTGAATTGCTCGAAGACATGGTTCACTGGTTCCTGGTCGCAAGCTTCTGTGTTCGAGGGACGGATCCAAAGTCCAAACCGTCAGCAGGATCGATGTTGCGAACGGTGTGCTTGGTGCTTTCCTGCAGGGGGAACCAACAGTACAGCGGTCGGAACGGACCCGGTGGACGAACCCAGTTGTCCGCCGTTCCGGTAAGAAAAGAGAAGGAACAGAATGGCACAGGGAACTGTGAAGTGGTTCAACGCGGAGAAGGGGTTCGGCTTCATCGCGCCCGAGGACGGCTCCGCTGACGTCTTCGTCCACTACTCCGAAATTCAGGGGTCGGGCTTCCGTACCCTCGAAGAGAACCAGAAGGTCGAGTTCGAGGTCGGCCAGGGCACCAAGGGCCCGCAGGCCACCGGAGTTCGCGCGCTCAGCTGAGCGACGCAATCCAACACTCGTCCCTCACCGCCGGTAACGGAGGTGGGGGACGAGCTATATCCGGGGTAGGGCACAACCCGCCGTGCTGGGGCGAAGTACCTTGTGAACACGCCGTGGCGTAGCCGCGGTGAAAAGACAGGGCATACTGATTCCCAGTGACGCGCGTACGCTCTGTGGTTCAAGTCGCAAGTACTCGGCCACACGTAGCGTCAAGGTATAACCGTGTCTGGTGGCGACGCCCAGCCGTCGTCGTCGCTTGCCCCAAACCCGTGTCGGCGCTGCAAGCGCCCCGCGCGGGTCGACAGGAAAGGTGTATTCGCCGGTGGCAACACGAGACCGCGGTGCAGCCGACCAGGGCCGTCCCCTGCGTCGTCTCGTGATCGTCGAGTCCCCTACCAAGGCCCGAAAGATCGCGCCTTATCTCGGCCGTAACTACACGGTCGAGGCGTCGGTGGGACACATTCGAGACCTACCGCGCGGTGCCGCGGACGTGCCCGCCAAGTACAAGGGCGAGTCCTGGGCGCGCCTGGGCGTGGACGTCGACCATGACTTCGAGGCCATCTATGTGGTGAGCCCGGATAAGAAGGCCAAGGTCGCCGAGCTCAAGAGCCTGCTCAAGGATGCCGACGAGCTCTATCTCGCCACCGACCCCGACCGCGAGGGCGAGGCCATCGCCTGGCATCTGCTGGAAACGCTGAAGCCCAAGGTCCCGGTCCGGCGCATGGTGTTCCACGAGATCACCGAGCCGGCCATCCAGGCGGCCGCGGCCGATACGCGTGACCTCGACAACGACTTGGTCGACGCGCAGGAGACCCGCCGCATCCTGGACCGGCTGTACGGCTACGAGGTCAGCCCGGTGCTGTGGAAGAAGGTCATGCCGAAGCTGTCGGCGGGCCGCGTGCAGTCCGTCGCCACCAGGGTGATCGTGCAACGCGAACGCGAGCGGATGGCGTTCCGCTCCGCCGAATACTGGGATATCGCCGCGAAACTCGACGCGGGTCCCGGCGAGGACGGCGACACCAGCAACCCGCGGACCTTCGGTGCGCGGTTGGTGAGCGTCGCCGGTGCGCGCGTCGCGACCGGCCGTGACTTCAACTCCGACGGTCAGCTCAAGTCCGCCTCCGGTGTCGTCGTGCTCGACGAGGCGCACGCGCGCCGCCTGGCCCAGGCGCTGGACGGCGTCGACATGGTGGTCTCCTCCGCCGAGGCGAAGCCGTACACGCGTAAGCCGTATCCGCCGTTCATGACCTCGACGCTGCAGCAGGAGGCGGGGCGCAAGCTGCGCTTCAACTCCGAGCGCACGATGCGGGTCGCGCAGCGGCTCTACGAAAACGGCTACATCACCTATATGCGTACCGACTCGACCACGCTGTCGGAGTCGGCGATCGCCGCGGCTCGCTCGCAGGCGACGCAGCTGTACGGCTCCGAATACGTGCATCCGACGCCGCGCCAGTACACCCGCAAGGTGAAGAACGCGCAGGAGGCACACGAGGCGATCCGCCCGGCCGGCGACACGTTCGCCACCCCGGGGCAGTTGCACGCGCGGCTGGACAACGACGAGTTCCGGCTCTACGAGATGATCTGGCAGCGCACGGTCGCCTCGCAGATGGCCGACGCTAGGGGCACCACGCTGACGCTGCGCATCACCGGCGTCGCGGGTACCGGCGAGGAATGCGTGTTCTCCGCCTCCGGCCGCACCATCACCTTCGCGGGCTTCCTGAAGGCCTACGTGGAGAGCGTGGACGAGGAGGCGGGCGGTCAATCCGACGACGCCGAATCGCGGCTGCCCGCGCTCAGCGAAGGCCAGGGCGTCACGGCGGTCGAGCTGAATCCCGATGGGCACAGCACGAATCCGCCCGCCAGATACACCGAGGCGTCGCTGATCAAGACGCTCGAAGAACTCGGCATCGGCCGCCCGTCGACGTACTCCTCGATCATCAAGACGATCCTCGATCGTGGCTATGTGTACAAGCGCGGTAGCGCGCTGGTGCCGTCGTGGGTGGCCTTCGCCGTAATCGGTTTGCTGGAAGAGCATTTCGGCCGATTGGTCGACTTCGACTTCACCGCGGGCATGGAGGACGACCTCGACGCCATCGCGGGCGGTCGCGAACAGCGTGGAAGCTGGCTGTCCAACTTCTACTTCGGTGGCGACACCGGAGTAGAGGGCTCGGTCGCGCGGTCCGGCGGTCTGAAGAAGATGGTCGGCGAGCGGCTCGACGATATCGACGCGCGAGAAGTCAACTCCATCAAGCTTTTTGCCGACGAGGCGGGCCGCGACGTGGTGGTCCGGGTGGGCCGGTACGGGCCGTACCTGGAGCGGATGGTCCCGAATCCCGATGACCCCGAAGGTGATTCGGTCTCGCAGCGGGCCAACCTGCCCGACGATCTGCCGCCGGACGAACTCACGCCCGAGGTCGCCGAGAAGCTGTTCTCCACCCCGCAGGAAGGTCGTTCGCTGGGCATCGATCCGGCGACCGGGCACGAGATCGTCGCCAAGGAAGGCCGTTTCGGCCCGTACGTCACCGAGGTGCTACCCGAGCCCGCCGCGGACGAAACCGCCACGCCCGCAAAGAAAACGGCGAAGAAGGCGGCTGCGCCCAAGCCTCGCACCGGGTCGCTGTTCAAATCGATGGACCTGGCCACTGTCACGCTCGACGACGCGCTCAAGCTGTTGTCGCTGCCGCGGGTGGTCGGCGCCGACCCGGCCACCGGTGACGAGATCACCGCGCAGAACGGACGTTACGGCCCATACCTGAAGAAGGGCACCGACTCTCGCTCGCTCACCAGCGAAGACCAGATCTTCGACGTGACGCTGGAAGAGGCGCTCAAGATCTACGCCGAGCCGAAGCGCCGGGGCCGGCAGGCTTCCGCGGCGGCGCCGTTGCGCGAACTCGGCAACGACTCCGCCTCCGGCAAGCCGATGGTGATCAAGGACGGTCGCTTCGGACCGTACGTCACCGACGGCGAGACCAACGCCACCCTGCGCAAGGGCGACGAGATCGAGTCGATCACCCCGGAACGGGCGATGGAGTTGCTCGCCGACCGGCGCGCGCGTGGACCGGTGAAGAAGGCGGCCAAGAAGTCGGCCGCGAAGAAAGCGCCGGCGAAGAAGACCGCGGCCAAGAAGACGGCGGTCAAGTCGACGACCACCAAGACGGTCGCCAAGAAGTCGGCCGCGAAGAAGGCGGCGACCAAGAAGACGGGCGTCGGGAATTCCTGAGTTCGCGGGTCGGATGCTGGAGCCGTAGTACGGTCTCGAGTGCACGACCCGCGAAAGGATGTACCTGTGGCCGACCAAGAACGCGAAGACCTGATCAGCATGCTCGCCGACCAGCGAGACCTGTTCCGGATCACCCTGCGCGGCATCGACGACGACCAAGCCCGCAAGCGCACCACGGTCAGCGAGCTGACCCTCGGCGGTCTGCTGCACCACCTGATCAGCTGCGAGCGGCACTGGGTCACGGTGCTCGTCGAACGGGACGAGAACGCCGCGATCGACCCGGCACGGTTCGAGGGCGAATACGCGATGGCCGAAGGCGAGACCGTCGCGGGGCTGCTCGCCGAGTGGGACGAGGTCGCGGCCGCCACGGCGGAGCTGATCCGCACGGTGGACAGCCTGGACACCTCGGTGCCCACCCCGACCGCGCCGTGGACGCCGGAACGAGTCTGGTGGACCGTCCGCTTCACGCTGCTGCACATTCTGCGCGAGATCGCGCACCACAGCGGGCACGCGGACATCATCCGCGAGGAGCTCGACGGTGCGAACAGCACCTACTCGCGTTGAACCGCTATTTGCCCAGCACCCTGAGGAATTCGCGCATCCACGCCGGATGATCCGGCCAGGCGCGGCCGGTGACGATGTTCTCGTCGACGTAGGCCGCGCTGTCGACGAATTTCGCGCCCGCGGCCTCGATGTCCGGGGCCAGCGCCGGGTACGCGCTGCACGAGCGTCCGCTCAGAACGCCTGCGGCAGCGAGGATCAGCGGTCCATGGCAGAGCGCGGCGATGGGCTTGCCCGCCTCCGCGAAATGCCGGGCCAGGCGCCGGCACTCGGGGTTGTTGCGCAGGTATTCCGGCGCTCGGCCGCCTGGCACCACCAGCGCGTCGTAGGCGGCGGGATCGACGTCGGCGAACGCGACGTCGGCCGGCCAACTGTGCCCGGCCTTTTCGGTGTAGGTGTCGAAGCCGTCCACGAAGTCGTGCACCACGAACTGGAGCTGCTTCACGGCCGGGGCCGCGATGTCCACCTCGTGGCCCTCTTCGAGTAGACGCTGATACGGGTACATGACCTCGAGGTCTTCGGCCGCATCGCCGGTGATCAAGAGAATTCGCACGGTGATTGCACCTCCTTCTCGAGGATCCGCCCGGGTGGCACGCGGGTCAATAGGGATGGGTGTGTCCTGTGCCCGGCGATCGGTGTCGGTGCGGGCCGCTAGGGTGTACGGCGTGGCAGGTGTCTTCGATCGGTTGGTCGGCCAGGATGCGGTCGAGTCCGAGCTGACGGCTGCCGCGATCGCGGCTCGCGCCGACGTGGTCGAAGGCGCGATGACGCATTCGTGGCTGTTCACCGGCCCGCCCGGGTCCGGGAGATCCGTTGCGGCGCTGTGTTTTGCGGCCGCGTTACAGTGCACCGATCCCGGTTCGCCCGGCTGCGGCCGCTGTCACGCCTGCACGACGACCATGGCGGGCACGCACGGCGACGTACGCCGCGTCATCCCCGAGGGACTGAGCATCAGCACCAAGGAGATGCGCGAGATCGTGCAGGTCGCGTCGCGCCGGCCGAGCACCGGCCGCTGGCAGGTCGTCGTCATCGAAGACGCCGACCGCCTGACCGAGGCCGCGGGCAACGTTCTGCTGAAGGTGGTCGAAGAGCCGCCGGACCGCACCGTGTTCCTGCTGTGCGCGCCGACCGTCGACCCCGAGGACATCTCGATCACCCTGCGTTCGCGCTGCCGGCACGTGCACCTCGTGACCCCGTCGGTGCCCGCCATCGCGCACGTCCTGCGCGAGCGCGACAACCTCGACGAGAAGACCGCCAACTGGGCGGCCTCGATCAGCGGCGGCCACGTCGGCCGGGCCCGCCGCCTCGCCACCGACGGGGAGGCACGCGCCCGCCGTCAGCGCGCACTGGCGCTGGTCGCCGCCGCCTCGAAGCCCGGCGCCGTCTACGCCGCCGCCGACGAACTGGTCAAGGCCGCCGACGACGAAGCCAAGCAGATGAGCGCCACCCGCGACGACCGCGAACGCGAAGAACTCGCGACCGCCCTCGGCGCGGGTGGCACAGGCAAGGGTGCGGCCGGTGCCACCCGAGGTTCCGCGGGCGTGCTGAAAGATTTGGAACGCCGCCAGAAGTCCCGCGCCACCCGCACCGGCCGCGACGCCCTGGACCGGGCACTCATCGACGTGGCCGGCGTCTACCGCGACGCGCTGGCGGTCCGCTTCGGCGCCGCCCGCAACGGCTCGGGCGTGGCCCTCACTCATCCCGACATGTCCGACCAGATCCACGACCTGGCCCGCCGCATCCGCCCCGAGGGCCTCCTGCAATCCATCGACGCCGTCCTGGCCTGCCGCGAAGCCCTCGACCTCAACGTCAAACCCCGTTTCGCCCTGGCCGCCCTCGCCGCCGCCCTCACGGCCGCCCAAACCCCCTGACCACCCGTTTTCGCGATCCACCCCCGAAGACGATAGACTCGCCACGCCGAAAGGCACGCCGCCTTAGCTCAGTCGGTAGAGCGCTTCACTCGTAATGAAAAGGTCGGGGGTTCGATTCCCCCAGGCGGCTCCACAAACATCCTGGTCGACTGCATTGCAGGTCGCCTACGATTGCGGCATGTCTCGTCCGAGCATCGAGCGGCCGGATCTGCCCGAGTACATGACTTGTGGATGAACTGCAGCGACTTCGTGGGGACATCGCGGATCAGATCGAGCTGTGGGATGGTCGCGTGGTGTGGGTCCGGCGAGCATCAAACCTTCACTCGTCGTCTGACCAATTCGATCGAGCGCTGCTCGCGAAAGGTGATGGCGGACAGGCCGGATCGATGCTGGGTGGTCAACTTCGAGACCAATGTCTTCCTCGGAACGAGCGGGAAGTCCGACTTCCTGACACCGGATTTTCTGGTGCACCGCCGTCTGGAATCGGCGTACCAGGATGTCCGCGGTGCTGATGCGCTGCTCGTCGGCGAGTGCTGTCGCCTTCCAACGCGCAGATGGACATGGAGGCGAAGAAGGGGCGCTATGCGAGCGCTCGGATTCCCTGGTACTGGGAAGTTACTCTGGCACGCGAAGCCAGTGCTATCGCCACGGTCCGCGCCTACGGGCTCGAAACAGAGCACGGACCCTTGCCGGACGGTGTGCGCCCCCTCCGCTCTGCTGACTACATCCTGGTCGGCGAATGGACACACGATGATCCCGACGGCGTCCGGAGCGGCGCGCCGTTCCCTATCGACATCCCATGGTCCGATCTGGAGTACTAGCGCGAGGCCCCGCGCCCGTCCCGGGAGAACGGGACGGGCGCAGGGGATCAAGCGGGGGTGGGATCGAGGGTGAAGGTGGGGTCTATTTGGGTGAGGAGGTCGGGGCCGGCCCAGGCGTTGGCGTTGCGGATGTGGAAGTCGACGGCTTGCTGCTGGTAGGTGGTCCAGTCGCGGGTGCGGGCGTCGAGGGCGGAGTGAAGGGTGGCGAGGGTGGCGCGGTTCTCGGGCTCGAGGTCGGTGATGGGGCGGATGTCGCCGCGTTCGGCGGCGCGCACGTGTGCGGAGCGGCCGGTCCAGCAGAGCAGGTTGTCGCCGACGTGTTCGCGCAGGAAGGCGAGGTCGTCGGCGTCGCAGATCTTGTTGCCGACGACGGCGATGTGGATGCCGAAATCCTTGGCGTAGTTGAGGTATTGCCGGTAGACGCCGACGCTGCGCAGGGTCGGTTCGCACACCAGCGCGGTCAGATCGAAACGGGTGAACAGGCCGGAGGCGAACGAGTCGGCGCCTGCGGTCATGTCGACCACGACGTACTCGCCTGCACCGTCGATCATATGGTTGAGCAGCAGTTCGGCCGCGCCGACCTTGGAGTGGTAGCAGGCGACGCCGAGGTCTTCGTCGCTGAACGGTCCGGTCACCATCAGTCGCGCCCCGCCGACATCGCGCATGCACGCGGTGTAGATCGGGTTCTCCTCGACGACGCGCAGCAGCCGCGAACCGGATCCCGGCGGCGTGGTCTTGATCATCGCGTCGGCGGTGGCGATCCGAGGGTTGTCGCCGCGCAGATAGTCCTTGATCAAGGGCAGGTGCGCGCCGAGGGTCGGCAGGGTCAGTGACTCTTCTTCTCCGGCACCCAGCGCGGCCGCCAGATGCTGGTTGATATCCGCATCGATGGCCACGGTGGGCAATCCGCGCTCGACCAGATGCCGGATGAACAGCGAGGACAGGGTCGTCTTGCCGCTGCCACCCTTGCCGACGAAGGCGATCTTCACCGCCACACTCCTCTCGTATCGGTAACGACATTCATATTCGTACTGGCGGCGACAATGTACTCGACCGGCGGTCGCGTGCGCATGCGGGGCGGCCGGTTAGACGCTGAAACCGCCTCTTCCGCAACAGGTTCGAGCACGACACGCGGGTAGAACGCCGGGGCCGGAGCCGGCGGCCCGAAGGCGTTCGAAAAAACTTTTGCGGACGTGTCGATCGAGACCGCTCCCCATTCGACCTAGGGATGAGAGGGTCCAGAAGGGGCCCGGGATGCTGACCGAGGAGACAGAGTCATGAAGTTCATGCTGGTGATGCGGGCGACGGACGAGGCCTACGCGAAGATGGGCGAGGTCGACTTCGACGAGATGCTGGAGATCATGGGCCGGTTCAACGACGAGATGCTGCGGGCCGGGGTGCTGCTGGCGGCCGAAGGACTCGAGGATCCGGCCGAGGGCGTGGTGGTCGACTATTCGTCGGAGACGCCGATCATCACCGACGGCCCGTACGGCGAGACCAAAGAGTTGTTCGGCGGGTTCTACATTCTCGACGTCGCGTCCAAGGAGGAGGCGATCGAATGGGCCAAGCGGATGCCGATGGCCGGACCGGGCTTCAAGACCGAGATCCGGCGTGTCTCCTCGATCGATGAATTCCCGCAGGACAACGAGTGGATTCAGAAGGAGCGGGCGTGGCGCGAAGCCACCGGCCAGCTCTGAGCGGGACGGCGGGCGATGGCCGAACGCAGTGGCCGGGCGGCCGTCGCCGCGGTCTGGCGGATCGAATCCGCGCGCATCGTCGGCGCTTTGGCGCGCTACACCGGGGACTTCGCGCTCGCCGAGGACCTGGCGCAGGAGGCGCTGGCCGAAGCGCTGGTGACCTGGCCGCGCGACGGGGTGCCGGGCAATCCCGCGGGCTGGTTGCTGACCGTCGGCAAGCGGCGTGCCATCGACGGCTTCCGCAGGCGTTCCGCACTCGATGAGCGGTATGCGGCCCTCGCTCGCAACCTGGGCGAGGGCGGTGCCGTTTCGGGCGGCGAGGTCGTCGAGACCGCCGCGGACGTGCTGTGGGATCCGGACCAGATCGATGACGACGTCCTCGCGCTGATGTTCGTCTCCTGCCATCCGACCCTGTCCCGGGATGCGCGAATCGCGTTGACGCTGCGCGTGATCGGCGGTTTGACCAGTGACGAGATCGCGAACGCGTGTCTGGTGCCGACGGCGACGGTGCAGGCGCGGATCACCCGCGCGAAGAAGACCTTGGCTGCGGCCAAGGTGCGCTTCGAGGTGCCGTCGGGGCCGCAGCGAGCCGCGCGCCTCGGGTCGGTGCTGAATGTGGTGTATCTGATTTTCACCGAGGGTTCGTCGGCGAGTTCCGGCAGCGACCTGATCCGGTTCGATCTGGCTGGCGAAGCGCAGCGATTGGCGCGTGTACTCGCCCGGCTGATGCCGAACGAGCCTGAGGCACAAGGACTTCTGGCGCTACTCGAACTCACTGCCGCCCGGTTCCCGGCCCGCACCGCACCGGATGGACGGCCGATCCTGTTGGAGCAGCAGGATCGTCGGCGCTGGGATCGAGCCGCGATCGAGCGGGGTCGTGCGGCCCTGGAGCGCGCGGCACGGGCCGGACGCGGGCTCGGCGCCTACGGTCTGCAGGCGGCGATCGCCGAATGTCACGCTGTCGCACCGTCGGTGGCGGAGACGGCATGGGAGCGCATCGTGCTGCTGTACGAGGCATTGGGGAGGCTCGCGCAGTCGCCGGTGGTCGAGCTCAACCGGGCGGTGGCGGTGTCCATGGCGCAGGGGCCCGCCGCTGCACTCCCGATCGTCGACGGATTGCGTTCCGCGGCAGTACTTTCGGATTCGCACCTGCTGCCCAGTGTGCGTGGCGAACTACTGATCCGCCTGGGACGTAAGGCAGAGGCGCGCGCCGAGTTGGCACGCGCGCTCGAGCTGTGCGGCAACGACCGCGAACGCGACGTGCTCGCGGGCAAGCTCGCCGCACTGGGCGGCTGAAGACGCTCGCCGCCAACGCTACGTAGCCGCGTTGAGGATCGCCAGGTAGGAGCCCGGATTGGGGACACGATGGCGACCGCCGAGGGTGATGTGGGTGCGGATGCGGCCCGAGGGTGTGGTGTGCGGCGCCTCGACGGTCAGTGACGTGGTGGCCGGAAGCGCGAGGAATTGCGTGGCGAATGGTGCGAAATCCGTTACTTCCCACAGCGTTCGGGACGACCATGCGCCGTGGTCGTGGTCCTGTGCGCAATGGACCCGCCAGCCGGAGAACCGAGCGTCGTCGGACTCGTCGCGGGCCAGCACGAGTGCGGGCAACCGATCGTGCACGCAGGACGCGACGGCTGCCGACTGGTGTTCGGTGGGGAAGTCCAGCTCCTCGGTCACACCGAGGCTCGCCGCGACTTCCTTCTGGTACCAGGTCTCGCGCAGAGTCAGCTCGACATGTTCCTCCCATACGTCGGTGCTCACTCGTTCGTGCAGTCCGAGCAGGCCGTCCGCTCGTTCGATGATCCGCAGTGTGCGCCACCCGACCTGGATCCGCTCGCCCGGTGTGAAGCGTGTGCCCGTACTGATGGATCGCTGTAAGTCGTCCAGGACCCAATCCACCAGCGCGTCATCGCTGTCCGGGATCGCCGGTTCGCTGAGTCGTGCGACGAATTCGGGATGCCGGTATTCGGCGCCGATCGTGGTGCGGTACAGCCCCGGAGCGGATTGGCCGATCGCGAACCGCGCCCAGAGATCGAAGTTCACCGGCTCGGGCGCCGGGCCGAAGTGCACGCCGCCGTCCGGCGTCACCATCGTGTCCTGATACGCCACCTCGGCCACCAGGCCGCCCGTCTCCTCGACTCGGCCGCGCTCGATGAGCAGCCCGGTTTCCGGTGGCAGCGCGAGGAAGTGGGTGACGAACGGAAATGCCACAGCGAGCTGGTGCAGGTCGAGGTGGGTCCAGTCCCCGTGTTCGTGGTCCATGCCGCAGCTCACCGACCAACTGCCGTGTTGCGGTGAATCCGGCCCGATCCGGTTCAGGATGAGCAGCCCGGCGGAGTAGGCGCACGACTGCACGGCGGCGGCGTGGTCCTCACGGACCGACGAAAACTCGACGGGTAGACCGAGTTTCACGGCCGCGTCGGTCTGCCACCACAGATCACCCAGGGTCTGATCGACGTGCTCTTCCCAGAAGTCCGCGACGACGCGCTCTTCGAGGCCGAGCGTCCCGTCGTGGCGATCGATGACGCGCAGCACCCGCCACCCGAGCGGGAAATACATTCCCGCCGAGAGACTGCTGCCCTGCGTCACGGCCCGCTCGAGCCCGTCCAATATCCAGTCGACGGCCGACGGCCGGGGTAGTTTCTCGGCGAACACCACGGTGAACTCGGGATGCCCGGCGGCGGCACACCCGCTGGTACGGAAGATCTGCACCTTCGCCGTTCTAGCACTCGGCAGGTGCTGCCCCCAGTTCTGGGGCGACTCACTCGGCTGCTGGTAGCTCGTCGATGCCGAACGCGACCAGTTGGCGGATCGGGTCGTGGTAGGTGACCCATTCGGCGATCTTGCCGTCCCGGAAGCGGAAGACGGTGAGGTAGTCGTTGCGGTAGGGGAGGCCGGTGCTGCGGACCACGAGATCGCCCTTGACCGTCACCAGCCAGACGTGCGGGTCGAGCATCGGCTCGATCGCGGTCACGATCTGGCGGTAGGAGTCGTACATCGCCAAGGCTTGCTGCGAGATATCGCGCAGCACCTCCTTGCCGTTGACCTCGCGCACGGCCACCACGGGATCGAACGGAATACGCATCCGCAGATCGTCGGTGCACAGGTCGAGCACACCGTTCATGTCTTTGGCGGAGGTGCGCTCGTAGAAGGTCTCGATGACTGCGCGCATCCGGTCCCGATCTTCGTCAACTCGAACGTCAGTGGAAGTCATGCCCTCAGGCTAACAATAAGGGCGAACGATCGTACTTATTGTTGTACAGATCACGGCCGATCCCGGATCGGCGCACCTCAGCCGAACGGCGGACGGACCGAACCGACGGTGTATTCCATGACGTCCGCGTCGAACGGGATGCCGGTCTGTGGCGCGTCCGAAATCGCGCGCCAGGCCTCGAGATTCTCCCGGTTGTCCCAGCGTTCCAGGATGTTCACCCGTGCCGGATCGACCGAATCGGCGGTGATGGCGATGTCCAGGCAGCCGCGAGCGACGCGACATCGGCGGACCATGTCGTGGAATGCGGCGACGTAGGCGTCGCGCTGGTCGGCATCGACTCTGGCGTGACCGGCGATGATCAACACTCGTTGAACCTCTTCTCCCAGGGGTGCTTACGCGTTCAGCAGTAAGGACGCCGGGAGATCGAAGGACTCATCGCTGCGCCGGGAATCGGTGCTCCTGAGCCGGGCGCCGTTGACCGGCTCAGGAGAACAGGCGGGGTCAGCCCGCGGCGGCGGCCGGCAGGTGGGCCTGCTGGGCGACGGCGGCGAGGACCTCGTTGAACTTGCCGGCGGCTTCGATATTGCCGAGATGTCCGGTGGGCCAGCTGTGGTACCCGGCGAGGTGGCCGGTCCGGGTCAGGTCGTCGGCGATACGCCGGGACATCCGTTCCGGCAGCAGGTGATCGTAGGTACCCGCGATGACGGTGGTGGGCACGGTGAGATGCGCGGCGGCGTCACTGACATCGATATCGGCGAGGGCCGCGGCGTGCCTGCCGCGGGTGAGCGGCCGACAGGAACGCACGATGCCCAGCGAGAAATTCACCTCGTCTGCCGTGGCGTGCTTGCACATCACGCGCGCCTTCAGGATGGCACTGGCCAGCAGGCCGCCGGGCAGCGGAACCGGCGAGGTGAGCACCGCTTCGGACAGGATCGTCGGCATCCGCACCGGCGCTCCGAGCAGGGTGATCGGCTTGTTCTGCACGACGAGCTGCTTGTTCAGCAGCGGCAGCAGATCGGTGTCGTAGCGGATGTTGCCCGAGGTGGTGTTCAGCAGGATGGCCGCTGCCGCGCGGCGCTGCACCTGTTCGGGGTAGTGCGCGGCCCAGGCCTGAATAGTGATGCCGCCCATGCTGTGCCCGGCGAGCACGGCGCGCTGCCCGGGCCGCAGGACCGCGTCGAGGACCGCGCTCAGATCGTCGGCGAGGGTTTCCCGGCTCGGCATCCGCTTGCCGAGCTGGCTCTCGCCGTGTCCGCGCTGGTCGTAGCACACCACCCGGTAGTGATCCGCGAAAGCGTTGATCTGCGGGTTCCAGTACTCGATGCTGCAGCTCCAGCCGTGGATCAGCACGATGACGTCGCCGTCGGCGGGACCGTAGGCGTGCACCCGCAGTCGCGCGCCGTCGACGGTGGTCACCGGGATGACCTCGTGCGGGGCGGTGGGGGTGTTCAGGGACGCGGTGCGAAAGGTGCGGGATCGCAATCCGGCACGGTAGGCGGCGGTCAGCGCGCCGTTTCGGGCGTCCGCCAGCGTCTTCATCGACTTCACCAGCATCGAGCACTCCTTTGTGTCTGCCGCCACAGTACAGTGCAAGCTCAGTGCTTGCTAGTGCAAGCGCGCTGCGGCGGAAAATTCTGGCTCATCGGGAGTAATACCCGTAAACCAGTGCAGTGACACTGTCTCTCTTCACAAATAAAGTCGCGTAAAAGAGGGTGGTCAGTGGGTTCATCGCCCAACCGGTACCGCGCCGTTAGCCCCTGAGAGTGGCGATCCCGTAACGACTTACGCGAGCCGCGGGTCGACCGGCGGATACATCGCGGCGATGCCCTCCGGTAGCACCAGGCACACCTGATCGTCGGGCTGGAAGCCGCTGGGCAGACCCCCGTCGTCGGCGGGGACGAAAACCACGAGCGAGGATCCGTCACCGGGATCGATCTCGACCGCGACCATCGAAGCGCAGTTGTCGTCGTCGAGATCGTGGTGCCGGGCTGCCGACCATTGCCCCACATGCCCGAATTCGAGCCTGCGAGCGGCGCTCGTCGCGCCGTGGTCGAGCCGGGCAGAACCTGCGGCATCCACAGGCAGAATTCTACTCTACCTGCGGAAACGTCCTACTTATTCGATCTTGAAGCGGCCGTATCGTGATCATCGCAACCACCCGGCCCCGAGAACCGTTCTGCCCCTGACGCATTGCCGTGGTGGCGGCGGCCGACGCGCGCCGGTTACGGTTGGTGCTGTGGAAAGCACGCACGTCGCACCGGAACCGGCGGCGCATGAGGGAGCCACGCACCCGTCCCGGTCCGGTTGGCGCGGCGTCGGAGTCCCGCTGCTGGTCGCGGGCGTCGGTGTCGGGCTCGGCGCACTGCTGCACGTGCGGGATCCGCACGTCGAGGGTTCCTATGGTGTGTGCCCCGTCTACGCGCTGACCGGGTACTGGTGTCCCGGCTGCGGCGGCATGCGCGCGATCCACAACCTCACCGACGGCAATCTGCTCGACTCGTTGCACAGCAATCTGCTCGCGATTCCCTTGGTGCTGGCCTTCGCGCTGTGGGTGGGCGACTGGACCTGGCAGGCCTGGCGCGGGCAGAAGATGCGGCTGCCGTCGATCAATCGCGTGACGATGTGGACCTTCTTTGCGTTGCTCACGGCCTACACCGTGCTGCGAAATACGCCGTGGGGCACCTGGTTCACCCCGGTTTAGCCGGCGCGGCGCGGCGCGCGTGGTTCGATCGCCCGGCACCGGGCAAGCTGAGATCATGAGTGACTCGCTGAAAGACCGTGTCCGCGCGAAGCTACAGCGCCAACTGACCGAGGACGGCGCACCCGACACCGAACACGACGACCCACGCCAGGTCTCGGTCGAATCCGATCTCGAAGCGTTGAACCGCGTTTCCGACGACGATCCGCTCGTCGAGGAGCTCGCGTCGCGCTATCTGGTGTTCTGAGCGGGCGGCAGCTGCGGCAGCGGCTCGGCATTCAGCCAGCTGTCCCACAGCGGACGCAGTGGCACCGGGCTGTAATGCCCGGCCAGGTCGGTGAATTCCTCGGTGGTGACCGAACCGTGCCGATAGCGAATGGTCCACTCGCGCAACAGATCGAAGAACGCGGTACTGCCCAGCTCCAAGCGCAGAGCGTGCAGGGTCAGGGCGCCGCGCTTGTACACTCGGTCGTCGAACATCCGCTGCGGGCCGGGGTCGCCGACGACGATGTCCTGCGGTTGCCTGGCCAGGTTGTGCCGGACGCCGCGCGCGAGCTGATCGGCAGTGGGGCCGCCCGCCGCTTCGGACCAGATCCATTCGGCATAGCAGGCGAAGCCCTCGTGTAGCCAGATATCGCGCCACTGCCGGATCGTCAGACTGTTGCCGAACCACTGGTGCGCCAGCTCGTGCGCGACCAGTCGTTCCGCGCCGCGCCTGCCGTCGCAGTGGTTGGCGCCGAAGATCGAGATGCCCTGCGCCTCGATCGGAATCTCCAGCTCGTCATCGGTGACGACCACGGTGTAACCCTCGAACGGGTACGGCCCGAACCGCTCGGTGAACAGCTCCATCATCTGCGGCTGCCGGGCGAAGTCGTGTTCGAAGTTGGTGCGCAGCCGCGGCGGCACCACGGCCTGCATCGGCACCGCGGCCTGCGCCGCACCGATGCGGTGCTTCTGATACGCCCCGATCTGAATGGTGGCCAGATAGCTCGACATCGGCTCCACCTGCTCGTACACCCACGTGGTCTGGCTGGCCTTGGTCTGCTTGCGCAGCAGCGTGCCGTTGGCCAGCGCGTAGTACGGGGTGTCGGTGGTGATCGAAATCCGGTAGCTGGCTTTGGAACTCGGGTGGTCGTCGCACGGAAACCAGGACGCGGCGCCGTTGGGCTGACTGGCGACCAGCGCGCCCTCGGTGAGTTCTTCCCAGCCGACCTCGCCCCACGGTCCGCGCACCGGCCGTGGCGTGCCGCCGTACTGCACGACCAGCGACAGCGCGCCGCCCGCGGGGATCCGCTGCTGGGGCGTGATCGTCAGCTTGCCGCGCTGGTGCACGTACTTCGCGGCCTTGGTTCCGTTGACGAACACCTTCGTCACGGTGAGCGCCTGGGACAGGTCGAGCGCGAACCGCGGCTGTACGGCGGTGGTCACCGCCGTGATGGCCGCCCGGCCGGTCAACCGATTGCTCGCGACCTTGTAGGTCAGCTCCAGCTCGTACCGCGATACCCGATAGCCTCGATTTCCGTTCTGCGGCAAGTAATCATCGATGGGCTCTTCGTAGAACTTGCCCGGCATCAGGAGGCAGCTCCGGGGTCGCCGCGGAACCAAGGCGCGATCGGATTGCCCCACCAGCGGGTGGACGGCGGCACGGTGTCGCCGCGCATGACCAGTGAGGCGGGACCGATGGTCGCGCCCTCGCCGATGGTGGACGCGGGCAGCGCGACACAGTGCGGACCGAGGGTGGCGCCCGCCCCGAGGGTGACGGTGTCCATGGACATGATGCGGTCGTGGAAGAGGTGGGTCTGCACGACGCAGCCGCGTTCCACGGTCGCGCCGTCACCGAGTGTCACCAGGTCCGCCTCCGGTAGCCAATAGGACTCGCACCATACCCCGCGGCCGATCTCGGCCCCGAGGCCGCGCAGCCACAGATTCAGCACCGGAGTACCCGTCGCGGCGCGCGCGAACCATGGCGCCGCAACGGTTTCCACGAAGGTGTCGGAGACTTCGTTGCGCCAGACGAACGAGCTCCACAGCGGATGCTCCTCGGTCCCGATCCGGCCGACCAGCGTCCATTTCGCGACCACCGAACTCGCGCCGGCGACCGCGCCCGCGGCCAGCAGGACCACGCCGCTGAGCAGCGCGGTGGGCAGGTGGCCGAGGGTGTGCGCCAGCCAGGCCAGGGTGAACAGCACGCCGAGCCCGATCGCGAACGTCACCAGCACCGGGACGAGCCGGCAGGTCTCGATGATGCCGCGGGCCACCCGCAGTCGTGGCGGCGGATCGAAAGTGCGTGCGGTGTCGCTGCTTTCCGGTGCGCGGCGCAACCGGACGGGCGGGCTGCCCAGCCAGGACGAGCCGGCCTTGGACTTGGACGGCGCGGCCGAAAGCACCGCGACCAGACCGTTTTTCGGTACCCGCCGACCGGGCGCGGTCATCCCGGAATTGCCGAGGAAAGCGCGCTTGCCGACCTTGGCCTCGCCGATCCGCAGCCAGCCGCCGCCGAGTTCGTAACTGGCGATCATGGTGTCGTCGGCCAGGAACGCGCCGTCGGCGACGACGGTGAACTTGGGCAGCAGCAGCACCGTCGAGGCTTCCACGTTCTTGCCGATCCTCGCGCCGAGCAGGCGCAGCCAGATCGGCGTGAGCAGGCTCGCGTACAGCGGGAACAGGAAGGTCCGGGCCGCGTCGAGCAGGCGTTCGGTGGACCACACCTGCCAGCCGGTCCGGCTGCGCACGGGGTGATAGCCCTCGCGCAGGCGGAAACTGAGCAGCCGCACCAGGATGATGGTGATCGCGGCGTACACGGCCAGGCTGAGCAGCGTCGCCACCGGCAGGATCGCGAAGGCGCGGCCCAGGCCACCGGCGAGCGTGCGGGTGTCGCGGATGAACCAGGCGATGAACAGTCCGCCCGCGCCGAGCCCGAGGATCGGCACCGCGGCCAAGGCCATCGAGGTGATGCCGAAAATGGCCACCCAGTGCGCCGCCCGGTCGGGCGTGTGCGCGGGCCAGCGGTGCTGGGCCTTACCGAGTTTCACGGCGGGCGAGCCCGCCCACTCCTGCTCCGCCTTGACCTTGCCGGACACCGCGGAGCCCGGCGCGACCTCCGCGTTCTTGCCGATCCTGGTGCCCGGCAACAGGATCGAGCGGGAACCGACCACCGCGCCGGGGCCGACGACGACCGGCCCGATGTGCACCACGTCGCCGTCGATCCAATAGCCGGACAGGTCGACCTCGGGTTCCACGCTGCACCCGTCGCCCAGTTCGAGCATGCCGGTGACCGGTGGAATGGTGTGCAGATCGACGCCCTTGCCGATCTTCGCGCCGAGCGCCCTGGCGAACGGCACCATCCATGGTGCGCCGGAGAGGTTTTCGGCTCCGCTGGCTTCGGACAACCGAACCGCGGCCCACAGCCGCAGATGCACCGACCCGCCGCGTGGATACTGACCCGGCCGCACCCCGCGCAGCAGTACCCGTGCGCCCGCCACACAGATCGCCATCCGGCCGATCGGGGAGATGAAGAGCAGGAACGCGACCAGCGTCCACCACCAGGACAGCTGCGGCAGCCAGGGCAGTGAGCCGGACCAGGCGGCGATATTGCCGACGATCGCCAGCCAGGTCAGCCACTGCAGGCCGGTGAGCGTGGTGAGTGCAACGGTGGCGAGCACCTGGATCGCCTGGGCGCGCACCGGCGTCGGGCGCACCACGCGCTCCTCGACCGCGACGGCGGGGGTGCTCTGCTCCAGCAGCTCGACCAGCGCGCCGAGGCGCGGGTGGTCGTAGAGATCGGCGACGGTGATCTGTGGATAACGTTCGCGCAGCGCGGTCACCAGCTGCGCGGCGGCCAGCGAACCGCCGCCGAGGTCGAAGAAGTCGGCGTCGAGATCGACCACTTCGCCGCCGAGGATCGAATCCCACAGTCCGGCCACCCACTGCGCGGTGCCGGTGAGATCGTTGTGCTCGTCGTCGTCGGCGCTGTTGGGCAGCGGCCAGGGCAGCGCGTTGCGGTCGACCTTGCCGGAGGTGCGGGTCGGCAGTTCGGCGACCACGGCCAGCCGGGGTACCAGCGGGGCCGGAAGCTGTTCGGTGAGTTGGGCTCTGGCGGCTTTGAGGTCGAAGTCGGGGCCGGGCCCGGTGAGGTAGCCGACCAGGATCTTGTTGCCCGCCTTGGTGCTTCGGATCGCGGCGGCGGCGCCGGTGACGCCGGGCAGGTGTTGCAGCGCGTTGTCGATCTCGCCGAGTTCGATGCGGCGGCCGCCGAGTTTGATCTGGTCGTCGGCGCGGCCGAGGAACACCAGGCCCGCGCTGTCGTTGCGGACCAGATCGCCGCTGCGATAGGCGCGGTCCCAGCCGACCGAGGGCAGCGGGGCGTACTTCTCGGCGTCCTTGGCCGGATCGAGGTAGCGCGCCAGGCCGACCCCGCCGATCACCAGCTCACCGGATTCGCCCTCGCCCACCGGGTTTCCGTTGGCGTCGATCACCACGAGGTCCCAGCCGTCCAGCGGCAGGCCGATCCGGATCGGCCACTCGCCGTCGAGCAGGGCGGCACACGCGACCACGGTCGCTTCGGTGGGGCCGTAGGTGTTCCACACCTCGCGCTCCGAATGACCTTTGCCCGCAAGGCGTTCCGCGAGTTCGGGTGGTACCGCCTCGCCGCCGAAGATCAGCAGCCGGACCGCGTCCAGTGCTTCGGCGGGCCACGTCGCGGCCAGGGTCGGCACGGTGGACACCACGCTGATCTCCCGGCGCACCAGCCACGGACCGAGATCGGCGCCGGTGCGCACCAGATCGCGCGGGGCGGGCACCAGGCAGGCGCCGTTACGCCAGGCCAGCCACATCTCCTCGCAGGACGCGTCGAACGCGACGGACAGCCCGGCGAGCACTCGGTCACCCGGGCCGATCGGCGCGTCCGGCAGGAACAGATTCGCCTCGGCGTCGACGAAGGCGGCGGCGTTACGGTGTGTGACGGCAACACCTTTCGGCGTCCCGGTGGAGCCGGAGGTGAAGATGATCCACGCGTCGTCGGCGGGAGTGGGCAGGGTGCTCTCGTGCGGAGCGAGCGAATTGCCTTCGGCGGCACGGATTCCGGCGGCGGTGGTCTCGATGCCTGCCGCCGTGACGATCGCGGTGACCTGTGCCTCGCCGAATACCAGCTGGGCCCGCTCGTCCGGGTCGTCGGCGTCGACCGGCACGTAGGCCGCGCCCGCGTACAGCACCGCGAGGATGGTGAGATACAGCTGCCGGGAACCCGACGGCATCCGCACCCCGACCCGGTCGCCCGGTCGCACGCCTGCGGTGGCGAGGCGCGCCATGGTCTGCTCGATCTCGACGACGAGCTCGAGGTAGCTGAGCACCACCTCGCCGTCGTCGATGGCGGGCGCGTCCGGATGCGCGAGGGCCGTCGCGGTCAGAATGTCGACGAGAGTCCGGGCCTGCGGTGTGTGCGTGCCGCGGAGCAGGGGGTCTACCGTCGCATCAACCTGTGGCTGGAGCATGACGCCCTGCCCACCTCCCATTCGACCTGCCTCGCACTTCCCTGGTCTTGTTGTGTCATAGCTGGGTTACCAGTGGGCAAACACCACGGTGACCAGTTGTCCACGGTACTCGGGGTTGTCGACGTTTGTTGTTCACCGGCGTGGTGGCCGGGTTCCGGGGGCCGGGCGGAGTCGTTGCAGGTCGAGGCGGTTTCCAGCGGACACGCCGAAGCAACCGCTGGTGGGCGGTCTGCCCGGCGGGTTCGCTGGCCGATCGCTACGGGTGAGTGGTCACCGCGATGTGATTCCGCTCATCGGCTTGGTGATCTTGCAGCTCAGAGCGTTTCGAAGCGCTCGGGATCAGGCCGCGGAGGCCGCCGTGCCGATCCCGAGGGTCGCCAAGATGGCCGCGCTCGCCTGTTCGAGCCGCTCCCGGATCTTCGGCCGGCGCAGCAGCGCGACCGCGCGCGAAGCGGCCAGGGCCAGCAGCACCATCTCTACCGCGGCGATCGAGGATTCGACGGCGCCGAGCACCAAGGTGTTGGCGAAGGTGACCTCGGTGAGGAACTGGGGGAGCACGGCGAGGTAGAACAGGCCCACTTTCGGGTTGAACATGCACGAGACCAGGCCCGCGGTGAACGCCGAGCGAACCGACGCGCGGGCGCCCGCCGCGGCCTGCGCCGCGTCGTCGGCGTGCAGCCCGGCCCGGCGCGCCCGCCGCTGTTCCAGCAGTGCGCGAATCCCCAAGTACACCAAATAGATTCCGCCGACCACCTTGAGTGCGCGATACGCCGTCGCGGACTGTTCCAGCAGCGCCGCGACGCCCGCCGCGACCACCACGGCCCACACGATGCCGCCCACCGCCGAGCCGATCGCGGCGGCGATCCCCGGTCGCGCGTCCACGATCGAGAAGCGCAGCACCAGGAACGAATCCGGGCCCGGGGTGATCGAGAGCAGGATGCACACGCCGACGAAGCTCAGCAGCAGGGAAAGCGACATTTCCTGAATCTGGTCCTCGGTCGGCGTCGGCGCAAGGTGTTTTCGGCGGTGCGGGCGCGTGTCCGGTCGCGGGTTGACAGGGCGGGGCGGTGTCTGTCAATCTCGGGACAGGTCATGAGTACCAGCGTTCAGCCCCGGCTTGCTGGTCGGCAACCCTCCTCCGCGGTGGGGTGCTCCGGGTGACGACCGGGCCGTCGCCCGACCGGGTGCGGCAAGCGCGGACTCGATGAATCTTCGAAGATCATGGGTCCCAGAGCCGACGGGATTTTGTGATGACTGCTGTTGTGGACCAGACCTGTGCCGCCCTCGCCCGGGTTTCCGGTGACGACCTGCGGGTGCCGCTCGTCCAGGGCGGAACCACCACCTACGCCAACTTCGACTATGCGGCGAGCGCACCCGCGCTGGCCCAGGTCACCGACCGCGTGCAGCAGCTGCTGCCGTTCTACGCGAGCGTGCACCGCGGCGCGGGCTATGCCTCGCGGATTTCGACCGAGTGCTACGAGGCCGCGCGCGGTTCGGTGACCCGCTACCTCGACGCCGCCGACGACCAGGTCGTGGTGTTCACCCGCAACACCACCGACTCGCTGAACCTGCTCGCGTCCTGCGTACCCGGCGACACCGTGGTGCTCGACATCGAGCATCACGCCAACCTTCTGCCCTGGACTCGGCACGGCCGTCGAGTGGTGCAGGCCGCGGCGACCGTCGAGGAGACCATCGGCCGGTTGGTCGCGGAGCTGTGCAGCAAGCCCGCCGCGCTGCTCGCGGTGACCGGCGCGTCCAACGTGACCGGTGAGGTGCTGCCGCTCGAGCGCCTCGCCACCGTGGCGCACCAGTGTGGCGCCCGCATCCTCGTCGACGCCGCCCAGCTGGCCCCGCATCGCCGAATCAGCCTGCGCGACACCGGTATCGACTACATCGCCTTTTCCGGGCACAAGTTGTACGCGCCGTTCGGGGCGGGCGTGCTCGTCGGGCGCCGGGACTGGCTCGATCGGGCCGAGCCGTACCTGGCCGGTGGTGGTGCGGTCCGCGAGGTCAGCACCACCGGTGTCGAGTGGGCCGCCGCGCCGCAGCGGCACGAGGGCGGTTCGCCCAACGTGCTCGGCGCCGCCGCGCTCGCCGCCGCCTGTGACGCGCTCTGTGAGATCGACGCCGAAACCCTTGCCGCGCACGAACACCGCCTCGCCGATCGCCTGCGCGCGGGCCTCGCCGCGATTGCGGGCGTGCGCCTGCTGCGGATCTGGCACGACAGCCCCGACACCGTCGGCATCGTCGCCTTCACCCTGGACGGATTCGTCCCCGGCCACGTCGCCGCCTACCTGTCCGCCGAACACGGCATCGGCGTGCGCGACGGCCGCTTCTGCGCGCACCCCCTGCTCGCCCGCCTCGACCTCGACGGCGCGCTCCGCGCCAGCATCGGTCTCGGCACCACCCCCGCCCACGTCGACCGCCTGATCGACGCCGTCGCCACCCTCGTCCGATCCGGCCCCGCCTGGAACTACGCCACCACCAACGGCCTCTGGAACCCCACCCCCGAAACCCGCCCCTTCACCTCCCAAGCCCCCACCGGCGCCGCCCCCTGCCTCGTCGACTGACCGACAAGTTGTCGGCCCGGTTGTCCACGCTGGTCTAAAGCGCTTGACCGATCCGTTTCCGATGGAGGTGTCGTTCGCCGAACTGGACGGAGGCTGACCGCTCAGTCGGACAGTTGGGTGGGGCGGTGGTAGCGGCCGTTGTAGTAGAGGAGTGGGGCGGCGGCGGGGGATTCGTTGGTGTTGTCGTGGACTCGGGTGACGAGGCCTACTACGAGGGTGTGGTCGCCGAGGGGGATCAGTTGGTGGATGGTGGCGCGCAGCCAGATGGGGGTGCCGTGCAGGACGGGTTCGCCGGTGTCCAGGGTGGTCCAGAGGGAACGGTCGGTGAAACGCTCGTCGGCGGTGCGGGCGAAACGCTGGGCGATATGGCGCTGATGTTCGCCGAGGAAGTGGATGACCACCGAGCCCGCGTCCAACAGGGCGGTGAGGCTGGACGAGGTGTGCGCGATATTGAACGAGACGAGCGGCGGCGCCAGCGACAACGAGGCGAACGACGTCGCGGTGAAACCGATCGGCCCGTTCGGCGAATTCAAGGTGACCACGGTGACGCCCGCCGGATAGTGCCGCATGGACGCGCGGAACTGCTCGGCGGTGATCCCGCTCAAATCGTCAGGGATCTGGAAATCCACGGGTCGTTCAGCCTCGGTCACCTAAGCCAACCTACGCCGGGTTCGTCCGCTTCGCGTTCCCCCGCCCGGGGGTTTGCGCGCGAACCCTCGTCCCCACGTATCGGATGACAGCGCTGAAAGCTGGTGCGCGCGCTATCTATACGACGTCGATGGGCAGGCCGGCGGTGATGCGCACCAACTCGTGAAAAGAGGTGCGGAACACAGTGTTCGGATGACCGCCCGCGGCCCACACTTCGCGATGCCGGGACAGCTCCGAATCCACCCAGGTGGGCAGGTTGGTGGGATGGCCGACCGGGGCGACCCCGCCGATCGGTTGCCCGGTCACCTGCCGGACCAACTCGGCGGGCGCCGGGGTGAGTGTGCCCTCCAGCCGTTTGCCGGTGACGGTCAGGTCCACTTCGTGCGCGCCGGAAACCAGCAGCAGCACGGGATCCTCGTCCAGCAGGAACACCGCCGCGGTCGTGATGGCCCCCACCTCTACTCCGAGTGCGCGCGCCGCGTCCGCGACAGTGGGCGTCGGTGCCGGCTGGGTCACGATGACACCGTGATGGCCTCGGGCGATGAGGGTGTCCGCGACTCGGCAGGCGATCGGTGGCAATGTCGACCTGCGCATGAAAACCGAGTAGAGCGATCGCCGGGAATGCGTCAGTATTCCGGATAGCCCTCGCTCGGCCCGAGCAGTTCCGCGATCCGCGCGTGCATGCAACGCGCCAGTTCGGACACGCTGTGCTCCGAGACCTGTTCGTGCGCAACTGCTTCGAACGCTCGATCCAGATCGCCCGGCGAGAGGGCGAGCAGACCGATGTCCGCGGTGGCCAGCAGCGTGTCCCGATCCGGGAAGGGTCGGGCGTCGGCGAGTTCGGTCGCCCAGGTGACATTGCCGCAACAGCCGAAAAGCGCGTGTATCGCGCGGGTGCGGGAAAATTCGTTGAACCGGTCGAGCCCGATTCCCTGATGCATCAGCACGGTGGCCTCCGAGCCGAAAGTGAGGTTCGATGACTTGGTTCCATGATCCGCGCACGGCCGGCTCGGAACTACTGCACGGCAACAATTTTGCGCACCTTTAACAGGATTTACGCGCACGCGGCGCCTTATGGCGGACTTCGCGGTCACAGCGTCAGAGGTGTTGGCGCGGGAGAGGTGTGTTCGTCTGCGATCCTCTGGAATACGCTGTACAAATGACTGACTGGCAGGCATTTACCGTCGAGATCAAAGACCACGTCGCGCAGGTGACGCTGACGGGTCCCGGCAAGGGCAACGCGATGGGCCCGGATTTCTGGCGGGAGCTGCCGGAGATCTTCCAGGGGCTGGACGCGGATCCGCAGGTGCGCGCGATCGTGCTGACGGGTTCGGGCCCGCACTTCTCCTACGGCCTGGATCTGCCCGCGATGAGCGGCATGTTCGGCCCGCTGCTGGGCGATCGCGCGCTGGCCGCGCCGCGGACCGAATTCCTGGTCGAGCTGCGCAAGATGCAGGGTGCGGTGACGGCGGTGGCGGACTGCCGCAAGCCGGTGATCGCCGCGATCTCGGGCTGGTGCATCGGTGGCGGTCTGGACCTGATCGCGGCCGTCGACATCCGCTACGCGAGCGCCGAGGCGAAGTTCAGCCTGCGCGAGGCGAAGGTCGCGATCGTCGCCGATATCGGTTCGCTGCACCGGCTGCCCGGCATCATCTCCGAGGGGCACCTGCGGGAGCTGGCGTACACGGGCAAGGACATCGACGCCGCCCGCGCGGAGAAGATCGGCCTGGTCAACGACGTGTTCGCCGATCAGGCCGCAGCGCTGGACGCGGCACACGCCACCGCACGCGAGATCGCCGCGAACCCGCCGCTGGTGGTGCAGGGTGTGAAGGATGTGCTGGATCAGCGCACCAAGAACGAGGTCGCCACCGGGCTGCGCTACGTGTCCGCGTGGAACTCCGCGTTCCTGCCCTCGGAGGATCTCACCGAGGCGATCAAGGCCGTGTTCGAGAAGCGGGCTCCTGAGTTCAAGGGCGAGTAAAGCGCCGTTTATCGCTTGCCCCAGTTCCGGTTCCGTCTGCATACTTGCATCGCGCAACTAGTTGATTGATGCAAGCAAAGGTGAGGGTGTGGACGACCAGACGATCGACACGATCGCGATGCAGCTCACCCGCTTGCAGCGGATCCGGGACCGCACCGCGGCCCAGATCGGCACGTGGACCAAGGACGGGCTGGACCCCGCCGCGTTCGGCGCCCTGATCCGGCTGTGTTTCGACGGGCCGATGCGCTCCGGCGAACTCGCGGCCGCACTGCACTCGGACGCGTCGACGGTCAGTCGTCAGGTGGCCCAGTTGGTCGGCAGGCAACTCGTCGAGCGGCAGGCCGACCCGGCGGACGGCCGGGCGACCGTGCTCGTGGTCACCGACCGTGGTCGCGCCGTCGCGGAGCAGATCCGCCGACGCCGCAACGACAACCTGAGCAAGGTGATGGCGAAGTGGGCACCGCAGACCCGGGCCGAATTCGCCGAGTTGCTCCGGCAGTTCGTCGACGATTTCGAGCGCACGCGACCGGAGATGATCGCCGCCATGCGCCGCAACTGGGACGAGGCCCTTACCGAGACGGAGAACGACAGATGACAGCAGCAGCGCCGACCGCGGAAGCACCCCCGGCTTTCACCCATCGTCAGATCCTGGTGATCCTGAGCGGATTGATGCTCGGGATGCTGCTGGCCGCGCTCGATCAGACGATCGTCTCCACCGCCATCCGCACCATCGCCGACGACCTCAACGGTTACTCGATGCAGGCGTGGGCCACCACCGCCTACCTGATCACCGCGACGCTGGCTACCCCGCTGTACGGCAAGTTGTCCGACATGTTCGGCCGCAAGCAGTTCTTCATGCTGGCCATCGCGATCTTCATCGTCGGTTCGCTGCTGTGCACGATGGCCCAGTCGATGTATCAGCTCGCGGCGTTCCGCGCGGTGCAGGGCATCGGCGCGGGCGGCTTGATGTCGTTGGCGCTGACCATCCTCGGCGATATCGTCGGCCCGCGTGAACGCGCCAAATACCAGGGTTACTTCCTGGCGGTGTTCGGCACGTCCAGCGTGATCGGCCCGGTGCTCGGCGGCGTGCTCGCCGGACAGCAGACGATCCTCGGCGTCAGCGGCTGGCGCTGGGTGTTCCTGGTGAACGTGCCGATCGGCCTGATCGCGCTGGCGGTGGTGTCGCGGGTGCTGAAGCTGCCCAAGCGGCCGCGCTCGACCGACCGGGTGGACTGGTGGGGCGTGCTGGTGCTCGCGATCGGCCTGGCCCCGCTGCTCGTGGTCGCCGAGCAGGGACGCGAATGGGGTTGGGGCAGTGGCCGTTCCATCGCCTGCTACGTGATCGGCGGGCTGGGCATCATCGGCTTCGTGCTGGTGGAGAAGAACCTGCGCGACGCTGCGCTGATCCCGCTGCGGATCTTCAAGAACGGCACTTTCGCACTGGGCGTGGTGATCTCGTTCGTGGTCGGCGCGGGCATGTTCGGCGGCATCTCGCTGCTGCCGCAGTACCTGCAGGTGGTGCGCGGGGCGAGCCCGACGCTGGCCGGTCTGCAGATGCTGCCCATGGTGCTCGGCCTGATGCTCGGTTCGGTCGTTTCCGGCCAGTTGATTTCACGGACCGGCCGCTACCGCGCCTTCACGATCATCGGCGCGACCATGCTGACGCTCGGCTTGTTCCTGCTGCACTATCTGAGCGCCGACAGCCCGCTGTGGCTCGCGATGATCTTCATGGCGTGTACCGGTTTCGGTCTCGGCAACCTGATGCAGCCGCTCACCCTGGCCTTGCAGAACGCGTTGCCGCCCAAGGACATGGGTGTGTCGACCGCCGCGGCCACGTTCTTCCGGCAGATCGGCGGCACGCTCGGCGTCGCGGTGTTCCTGTCCATCCTGTTCGCGCAGCTGACCCCGAACATCTCGGACGAAATGCGCAGTGCCGCAGCCGATCCGCAGTTCCAGCACGCGGTGGTCGAAGGCGCGCGCAGCAGCAACCCGGCCGATGCCGCGCTGGCGAAAGGCTTGCTCGCGCAGGACACTTCAGCTGCGGGGCAGGTGTTGAAGGACAGCTCGATCATCCAGCAGCTGAGCCCCGACCTGGCCCGGCCGTTCAAGGTCGGCTTCGCCGATTCGATGTCGACGGTGTTCCTGTCGGCGACCGGTGTCGCGCTGATCGCGCTGATCCTGGTGTTGTTCTGGCGGGAGGTGCCGCTGCGGATGACGGGCGGTATCGAAGCGGCTCACGCCGCGGCGGCGGCGGAGAACGGCGAGAGCGTCCCGGCCGCCGAGGCGCGCGTGGTCGATCAGGCGGGGCTGGTGCTCGGCGGCGGCGAGGTCGTCGACCCACCGGAGAGCGACGGCGCTTCCCGCCGCCCGGCGGACGGCCCCGGGTCTGCGTGAGGCGAACCCGGCACCGCGGCACCCGCGCCGGACCGCTCGACGGTCGGCGCGGTTGCCGTCGTTGCGGGCCGGTGCGACCGCCCAGCGCTCGCGGACTGATGTTCTGACAGCATGACGAGGGTGAAAGAGGTCCTGCGTTCCGCGCTGGCACGGCTACGGCTGTTGCCGGGTGCTATCCGGTACCTGGCGGTCGGCAGCGTGACCTCGCTGGCCGCGATGTTCGCGGTGATCGGCCTGCTCCTGGTGCTCGCGTTCTGCCTGATCGGGGTCGGCATCCCGGCGGTGCCGGAGGCGATCCGGGTGGTCCGGCCGCTGGTGTCGTTCGAACGGCGCAGGGCGGCGCAGCGTCTCGGCACGCCGATCGAGGAGAGCTATCAGCCCCTCGTCGGCGGGCTGCGCCTTCGGGTGCGCACGGCGCTCACCGATCCGGCGAACCGCCGCGACGTGGCCTGGCTGATCGTGCACGGTCTGACCGGCATCTATCTGGGAATTTTCGCCGTCGCGCTGCCGGTGTCGGTGCTCGTGCAGCTGGCGACCCCGGCGCTGTGGCAGCACTTGCCGCCGGGGGAGTTCATGACCTTCGGCTACCCGGTGCAATCGTGGCCGTCGGCGTGGCTCAGCGCGCTGCTCACCCTGCCGCTCATCAGCTTGACGCTGCTGGTCCCGGTGGTGGCGCGATGGCAGGCGCTGCTGGCGCGCGCCCTGCTCGGCCCCGCGGAGGGGGTCGTGCTCGCCGATCGGGTCGCCGCGTTGACCGCGACCAGGGCGGCCGCGCTGGACGCGCACGGCGCGGAATTGCGCAGGATCGAGCGTGACCTGCACGATGGCGCGCAGGCCCGGATCGCGGCGGTGATCATGCAGCTCGGCCTGGCCGATCAACTGCGCGAACAGAATCCGGCCGCAGCGCATGAGCTGGTGCGCAAAGCCCAGGACACCGCCGCGGCCGCGCTCGCCGAACTACGGGATGTGGTGCGCAACGTCTACCCGCCGGTGCTGTCCGATCGTGGCCTGGTCAGCGCCGTGTCGGCGATCGCGGCGCGCAGCCCGATCCCGTGCGTGCTCGAGTTGGCCGAGGTGGGCAGGCAGCCCGCCGCGGTGGAGGCGGCCGCCTACTTCGTCATCACCGAGGCGCTCACCAATGCGACCAAGCATTCCGGGGCCGAGGGCATCACCGTCGCGCTCGGCGGCCGACCGGAGCTGTTGACCATCGAGGTCCGCGACGACGGCGTCGGCGGCGCGGTCGAGACCTACGGCGGCGGGCTGGCCGGCATCCGCCGCCGCGCCGAGGCGCTCGACGGACGGATGGTGCTGACCAGCCCGATGGGTGGCCCTACTGTGTTGCGGGTGGAGTTGCCGTGCGGGTCATGATCGCCGAGGACGACGCCCTGCTGCGGGAGGGTCTCGTGCTCTTGCTCAGCACTGCGGGGATCGAGGTGGTCGCCGCGGTCGGCAATGCCGACGACTTCCTCGCCGCCGTGGCCGCGGACCGGCCGGACGCGGTGGTAGTCGACATCCGGATGCCGCCGACGTTCACCGACGACGGGCTGCGTGCCGCGGTGCGCGCCCGCGAACTGCATCCCGGTCTGCCGGTGCTGGTCCTCTCCTCGTGGGTGGAGGACAGTTACGCCGCCGAACTGCTCGGCGACGGCCTGGGCGGGGTGGGCTATCTGCTCAAGGAACGGGTCGGGAAGGTGGACCGGTTCCTCGATTCGCTGCGCCGGGTGGCGGCGGGCGGCACCGCCATGGATCCGGAAGTGATCTCGCAACTGCTGGTGCGACGAAAAGCCGACGACCCGCTGGCCGCGCTGACCGCGCGGGAGCGAGAGGTGCTCGCCTTGATGGCCGAGGGGCACAACAACGGCACCATCGCCGAGCGGTTGGTGGTCAGCGAAGGCGCTGTGCACAAACACATTCGGAGCATTTTCGCGAAGCTGGGGCTGTCCACCGAGGAGGTCGGGCACCGCCGGGTGCTCGCGGTATTGGCCTACCTGAATGCGTGAAGGCCTGAACCCGTGCGGGATTCAGGCCTGCACGCGTGCGGGCTAGTCCGCCCGACAGGTGAGTTCCCCGGCGGGCAGTGTGCCGTCGCGCAGGTACGCGTTCACCGCGCCGTACGCGCAGGTGTTGGGGTAGCGGCCGAAGATGTAGTGGATCGGCACATCCTGCAGGGTGACGAAGGCCGAGCCGGTCATCTTCTGATGCAGCACGCGCGCGCCCTCGTACGCGGTGCGGGTGTCGCCGGTGGAGTTCAGGATCAGGCTCGGCACCGAATTGTCCACCACCGTAGGCGGTTCCAGCGGCGGCGCCCAGAACGCGCACGAGGTGATGTTGTTCGCGAACGCGCCGAACACCGGCTGACTCGCCCTGGCTGCCTCGATGTTGCGCAAGTAGAACGCCGGATCGCGGGGTGCGGCGACGTCACCGCACAGCACCGCCATCTGCGGTGAACCGTCCTGCTCGACCGGTTTGAAAATGTGCTCGAGGCTTTCGCGCAGTGTGTCGTCGGGTTGGACGGGTATACCGTTCGCCGCATCGCGGAGCTGGCGTACCTGGCCTGCCAGCAGCTCGTAGTTGCGCACGTCGTCCAGCCCGACGAACAGCAGCATCGGCGCGATGTGATCGTCGACTTCGAACTCGCCCAACCGAATCGGCTGCCGTGCGGATCGCTGGATCAGATCGATGATGGTGGCCCGCACCGCGGCGCGGGAGTCGCCGAAGTGGTACTCGCCGTCGTGTGCGGCGGCCCAGTCGGCCCAGAGATCGAGCGCGGCCTCGTTCGCCGGACCCATGGCCTGCATCATGCCGACGGAGCCGTAGGTGTCCGGATTCGCCGCACTGTCGAGCACGATCCGGTCGCTGCGCTGCGGGAACATCTGGGTGAACACGGCACCCAGGTAGGTGCCGTAGGAGGTGCCGAAGTAGCTGACCTTGTCGACGCCGAGCGCGCCGCGGATCACGTCCATATCGCGCGCGGTGTTGCGGGTGCTGATGTGCGGCAGTCTGGCCGCTTCGGTCGCCGCGCAGCGCGCGGCGAAATCGGCCTGGGTGGCCACGGATTCGGCGTAGCTCGCGGCGTCGACACCGGCCGACTCCAACGCGAAGCCGCGCGGCCAGTGGCAGTTGATCGCCGCGGAGCGCCCGATACCGCGCGGGTCCATGCCGATGAGGTCGTACTGTGCGCGCACGTCGGGCGTCATCGCCTCGCGGACGCCGAGCATGAAGTCGAGCCCGGGGCCACCGGGGCCGCCGGGGTTGGACAGCATGACCCCGCGTCGTTTCGCGGGTTCCGGGGACACCAGCCGCGAGATGGCCACCGTTGTGGCCGGCCCTTGCGGGTCGGCGTAATTCAGCGGCACTGTCACGTCGGTGCACTGCGCGCCCGCCGGATCCAGCTTCGGATCGTCGCAGGCTTTCCAGTCGAGTTGCTGGCTGTAGAAGCGTTCCAGCGCAGGAGGTTCGGCGTTGGCGTCGGTGCCGGTGCAGCCGGCCAGGCCGGCGCAGAGCGCCAGTCCGGCGGCGACGCTCGCGACGGCGGTGCGCCTTCGGGTGCGGTTCACGGTCGATCCTCCGATATCGTTCGGCCGCACCGGAATCGGGTGCGGAGCAGGTAGCTGTGTGGTCACTGAGCGCAGAGCGCGGTATCGAGCACGGCCTCGATCAGTTCGGACGACTCGTCGGAGGTGGGCAGCTGGTTCACCGCCACAGCGACCGCTTTCCCGTCGGCCGTGGCGCTGTTGCGGGTACCGAACCCGGGAATGCTGCCGCCGTGGCCCCAGGCCTGTTTGCCGCACGAGGTCGTCCGCTGGATCAGGCCGAGGCCGTAGCCTGCGCCCGGCATCCGGTCGAACGGCACCGTCTGCTGCATCTGCGCCAATTGCGCAGGCGGCAACAGCTTTCCGGACAGCAGCGCGACTGTGAAGGTGTTGAGATCCGCGTTGCTGGCGATCATCGCGCCCGCCGCGCCACCCCAGGACGGATCCAGCTCGGTGAAATCGGTCTGCTTGCCCTCCCGTACGTGGTAGCCGCGCGGATGCGGATCGCGCAGCGTGCGCTCGCCCGATGGGGGAGAGTAGGTGGACTTCAGTCCGAGCGGCGCGATGATCCGGCTTTCGATCTCGTCGGTGTAGGGCCGCCCGGTGACGCGCTCGATCAGCATGCCGAGCAGCAGGTAATTGGTGTTGGTGTACACCGATTTCGCGCCGGGCTCGAAGTTCGGCGGCATGGTCATCGCGTTGCGAACCAGCTCCGCGGCCTCGAAATGCTGTGTCCGGATGGCGTCTTCGTCCGGATCGAGCTGCGCCGGGCCGTTCGCGTCGATGCTGGTGCCGTTGCCGTGGCCGAGGTAGTCGGGCAGACCGCTGGTGTGCTGCAGGAGGTGGTGCACCGTGACGCGGTTGCCGTCGTTGCCGTTGCCCTGCACCACGCCGGGCAGGTAGCGCTCGATCGGCGCGGTCAGGTCCACCTTGCCCTCGGCGACCAGCTGGAGCACCACCGTCGCGACGAAAGTCTTTGTGTTGCTACCGATCCGGACGAGCGCGTCGTCCTGGAACGGCGCACCTGTGCCGATGTCGCCGACACCCGCGGTGTAGACCCGATGCCCGCCGGGGCCGTCGAGGACGACCTGCACCCCGGGAATCCCGCTCTGCACCACGCGATCCAGCGCGGCGGCGAGCGCGGGCGGCGCCGCGTGGTCGGGGGCCGGAGTACGCACCGACGTTTCCCCGCCGCATGCGGCCGCAGCCAGTACCGCGCCCGCCACGAGGGCCGACAGGGCCACCCTTGCGCCGTTGCGCCGAAATGGGTTCATGAGCAGTGCTGTCCTCCTGTTCGAGTCGGGAGACATCGGTGCTCCACGACGGTTTCGAGCCTAGGAATTCCAGGAGGTCGCGCCCATGCCGCGCGCACCCGAATATCGGGTAACGCCTACGGGTCTCCGATGGTGGTGCCAGCACCACCATGGCCCGTCTTTCGTCGGGACATCAGCATCCGATCAGCTGTTCGTCACCGAAAACTCACGGAATCCTCGGTTTGATGCGGTATCTGTGGCGATGGATCATTGGTGGCTCATCGTCTGGTATCAGGGCGAGGTTGCCGAAAACGTCGGACGATTGGTTACCTTCGAAGCCGGACGTCCGACGGTCGGAGAGAGAGGGCCGCATGCTGAAGTTCGCTGTGCTGGGTGAGGTGCGTGCGTGGCGCGACGACCTGGAGCTCGATCTCGGGTCGAAGCAACGCAGAGCCTTGCTGGCAGCGCTGCTGCTGCGCAGTGGACGGTCGGCGACAGTGCCCGAACTCATCGACGGCGTCTGGGGTGAGCATCCGACGCCGAGCGCGATCGGCGCGCTGCGCAACCACATCCTGCATCTGCGCCGCGCACTCGAGCCGGACCGCCCGTCCGGCGCGCCCGCGACGGTGCTCGTCGGGTTCGGCGGCGGCTACGCGTTGCGGCTCGACCCCGGCGCGGTCGACGTGGAGATGGTCGAGGATCTGCTACTCGAGGTGCAGCGGGAGCGGACCGGCGCAGAGCAGCCGCATTCGGTCGAGCAAGTCCGCGAACGGCTCGACGCGGCGCTGCGCCTGTGGTCCGGCACGCCGTTGGCCGGACTGCCCGGCCCCTACGCGGATCGCCAGCGCACCCAGCTGATCGAGCGCCGAGTCGCGTTGTTGGAGCAGCGGATCGAACTGGATCTGCGCCTCGGCCGCTACACCGAGGCGATCGCCGAACTCACCCCGCTCTGCGCCGAGCATCCGATGCGTGAGCAGACCCGCGGCCTGCTGATGACCGCGCTGTATCACGCGGGCCGCCAAGCCGAGGCGCTCGCGGTGTACGCCGAGACCCGCAAGGCGCTCATCGACCGGCTCGGCATCGAACCCGGCCAGCAGCTGACCGAGCTGCATCAGCGCATTCTGCGCGCGGACCTGACCGCGCCGCACCTCGCCACGACGCGCAACTCCGCGACGGCGCGTCCGCAGCGGCGCGCGGTCACCCGGGTCGCGCAGCTGCCCGCCGATGTCGTGGACTTCACCGGCCGGGCCGACACGGTGCGCGCGATCAGCGAATGGCTCACCCGCGCAAACAGTTCCGCGGTGCCGGTGTGTGTGATCGGCGGCATGGGCGGCATCGGCAAGAGCGCACTCGCGGTGCACGTGGGTCACCTGGTGCGGGACCGGTTTCCGGACGGGCAACTGCACGTCGATCTGCACGGCTTCGCGCAGGCGCGCGGCGGCCACCCCGCCGGGCGGGCCACCCCGGCCGCCGATGCGCTCGGCGACTTCCTGCGCGCGCTCGGCGTACCGGAGGGCGAGATCGCGCCGACGCCGGCGGAGCGTTCCGGTCAGTTCCGCAGCTTCCTCGACGGCAAGCGGGTGCTCGTCGTGCTGGACAACGCGCACGACGTCGATCAGGTCACGCCGCTGATTCCCGGCACCCCGGGGTCGGCGGTACTGATCACGAGCCGTTCGTCCATGCCCGAATTGCCCTGTGTCGTAGGTATTCTCGGCGTGCGACTGGACGTGCTCGCACGCGCCGAAGCTCGCACGCTGCTGGCCGGGATCGCCGGGCTGCGCCGGGTCGCCGCCGAGCCCGCCGCGGTGGACAGCGTGCTGGACGCGTGCGGCGGGCTGCCGCTGGCGGTCCGGATCGTCGGCGCGCGGCTCGCGGCCCGGCCGCAGTGGACGATCGGCAGTTTGGCCGAGCGGCTGGTCGACGAACAGCAGCGGCTCGGCACGCTGCGCAGCGGTGACCTCGCGGTCGAGGCCGCGTTCCGGCTCAGCTACGACCAGCTCGATCGCGCGCAGGCCAGGGCGTTCCGGATGCTCGCGGTGCCCGAGGTCGCGCAGATCTCACTGGACGGCGCGGCGGCGGTCCTCGGCTCGGACCGGATGCTCGTCGAGGAACTGTGCGAGTCGCTGGTCGACCTGAATCTGATGGAGACCAGCGCACCGGGCCGCTACACCTATCACGACCTGCCGCGCCTGTTCGCCCGCGAACTGCACCAGGCCGCCGACGAGCCTGCCGCGGACGCGTTGATCCGCCTGCTGGACTTCTATCTGGCGAGCATGAAAAACCTGATGGTGGTGTGCAATCCGGGCACGACGCTGTCGGAGCATCTCGGTGAGACTGTGGCACAGGGTCTTTCGTTCGTGGACACCATCGCCGCGCAGTACTGGCTCGATGCGGAGCGCCCGAACCTGATCTCGCTGTACGAACAGGCCGCTCGGGTGGGCGGTGCGGCCCTGCCTGCCGCCGCCGATATCGCCTGGGCCACCGCGGAATTGATCGACGGCGGCCCGCACGGCCAGGAACTGTCGCGGGCCTTGAACAAGCTGCTCGACGCCGCGCTGCGGGCCGGGGACCGGCGCGTCGAATGCCGGATCCGGGTGACGCTGGGCTCGATCTTCAGCTACTCGCTCGGCACGCTGCGGCAGGGCCGCGACCATCAGCGCATCGCGCTGTCGCTGGGCGGGGCCACGCCGGGCGACGTGCGGCTGGTCGCCTTCGCGGCGCAGCTGCTGGCCTCCTCGACCCGGATGGGCACCGAGACGGCGGCCTCGATCGCGCACGGCGAGCGTGCGATCCGGCTGGCGCAGCGGGTCGGCGATCCCGCGGTGGAGTGCGCCAGCCTGGTGCACATCGCCAAAACCCTCTCGGACGCAGGCGAATTCGCCGAGGCGCAGGAGCGGGCCGGTACCGCCAAGACGCTCGCCGCGAAGATCGGCAACGCGGCGCTGGAGGCGATGGCGACCCATGAACTCGGCGTGTGCCGCAGTTTTCAGGGTGACCACGCGCAGGCCATCGAGCTGTGCACCGAGGCGGTGCGGCTGGCCCAGCTCAGCGGCGTCGAGCTACGCGAGGGCTGGGCGTTGGCGCGCCTGGCGCACGTGCACATGATGGCGGGCGAACTGGCCAAGGCCGAACCGATCGCGGAAGCGGCCGTGCGTACCCTCAATCGCGCCATCGGGCCGCTGAGCCGGGCACGGGTGCTGGTGATGCACGGGCTGATCCTGCAGGCGCTCGGGCGGACCCATCAGGCGTACTGCGTATACCGCTCGGCGGCAGAGACTTTCGCCTCGATCGAGGACGCGCACTTCACCCACGAGCGGCTCGATGGCGAGGTGGAGGCGCCGATCCTGTCGCTGCTGCGCGAACACCTGGACGAGGTGATGGCCGAACGGGCCGAGCGGCGTACTCGCGCCATGGGGGCGTGAGGACGGCGCAACTGGCCTGGGGCACAACGCGAAAGCGGGAAGCCGGGCGACCCGGCTTCCCGCTGGCGCTGCGGCTCAGTGGCCGCCCTGGTCCTTCAAACGCTGCACCGAGGCCTCGACCTCGGCCTCGGCCTCGGCCCGGCCGACCCACTCCGAGCCCTTGACGTACTTGCCCGGCTCCAGGTCCTTGTACCGCTCGAAGAAGTGCTTGATCGCGG
>NZ_BAUA01000074.1 GCF_000710915.1 Nocardia brasiliensis IFM 10847 | reverse complement strand
AGGCTCGGGCGGCGGTAGGGCGCGGTCGGCGGCCGCGGTTGCGGGGCCGGGCCAGGTGCGGGCGCGGGGGCGGGGGCTGGGGCGGGCTGTGGCTGCGGGGCCGGTTGTGCCGCACCGGGTTCCGCGGGTGGCGCGGCGGGCTGGCCCGCGGCGGGCTGACTGTTCACCACGGCGACGGTGGTCGCCGCCGGTGTGCCGGGCTGCCCCGCCTCTGTTTTCGGGCGACTCGCGGTCGGCGACGCTGGATCCGCCACGGCGACCGGTGCATTCGGATCGGCCGAGGCGCCGGGTTGGGCGCCGACCGTCGCGGCGATCTCGCCGGCGCGGGCGGGCGTCGAACTATTCGTGGAAGCCGGATTCGATTGGATACCAGTGCCGATCGCGACGGTGCCGGTGGCGAGCAGGCCGAGTGCGACGACCGCGCCCGCGACGACGGCGAGCCGTCGCTTGCCGCTGCGCGGCCCGGCGGCCGCCGGCGGCAGGGGCGCTGCCGCGGCAGCGGCAACCGCGGGTGTGGCCGAAAGTGCCACCGTGGGCAGCTCTTCGGTCTCCGATCCGATCGAGGCCTGCGGTGCGACGGGCACCCGGGCCGCGGCGTCCGCCAGGTCCGCCGCCAGCAGTGCGGCACCACGTGCGCTGGTCTGCGCCGGCGCGGGCGCGGCCAGCACCGGGAGCCCGAACTCGGACGAGATCAGTTCGGCGACCAGCGGTATCGCACCGCCGCCACCGGTGAGCAGCACACCACCGATATCGCCGATCGCCAAACCGGCCCGGTGCACCGCGTCGCGGACCAGATCGGTCGAGCGCAGCAGCGGCGCACGGAGCAGGTCCTCCAACTCGCCGCGGACCAGCCGCACATTGCTGCTCTGCGCGTCCGCCGGATTCAACCGCACCGGTATGACCGTGGCGGTATTTATCGACAGCTCTTCTTTGGCCGCTCGGCAGCGTTCGCGCAATCTCGCCAATTCGCGTTCCACCGCCGGGTCGAACGGATCCAAATCATTTGCGTCCGTAACGTTTGCCAGAACGTAGCGCATGGTGAGCAGATCGAATTCCGCGCCGGCGATGTCCGTGCTCCGCAGCGGTGTGCCGAGCAATCCGGCCTGATCGCCGGTGCGCAGCACCGAGACGGTGAGGCCGGTGGCGCCGAGGTCGTACACGACCACCGCGCCGTCGGTGCGCCGACCGTGGGTCGCGGTGAGCCAGCGCAGCGCGGCGAGCGGTTCCGGCACCAGGGTCACCTCGCGCAGTCCGGCCCGATCGAAGGCGGCGCGCTGGATGTCGACGGTGTGCCCGGACCACCACGCCGGGTGGCAGGCCACGGTCGAGCCCGGCGTGCGCGACCCGGTGTCCATCTCGTCCATCAGGCACGTCACGGCGGCCGCGACGAGGTCGGCGGCCGAATGCGCGCTGCCGTCCTCGGCGAGCATGTCGACCGGATCGCCGACCCGGGCCAGGAATCCTTCTACCAGGACCTCGCGGGAGTGCCGTCCCGCGCCGGCCGTGGTGGCGCCGAGGGCGGGTGGTGCGCCGGCGCTCATTCGCAGCACGCTGGGGCGCGTGCACACGCTGTCGCTGTCCTCCCCCGCTGCCGCCACGGCGACCGAATTCGACGCTCCGACAGTGATGCCGAGCGCCACACGCTGTGTCATTCGTGAACCCCGTTCGAAAACTCTGTGGTCGGGTCTCGCTGCTGTGTAGTCCGGGTGCGAAAGGCAGTGCGGGCACGCCGATGCAACAGTTGTTTCGGTAGCTGGCGGTCCGCCGTTACCTGCGTGGGGGAACTCGCGGGGAAATTCCCCTAATGCCGAGGCCGCCCCTAACGGCCGCGCCGGGGGAGCAGTAGGGGTCGGCCCCGTTCCGCGTAACGAGTTGCGGCCCTAGCGTGAAATTCATTCCAACGACGCGGATCGTGAAGGTCCGCCAGCTCTCAGGAGATGTTTCCGATGACACCCAACGCGATTCTCGAGTTCATCCTGAATTTGCTTCGCGATCACGAGGCGGCGGTCGGCTACTGCGCCAACCCGACAGAGGCGCTGGTGGCCGCGGGTTTGCCTGCGGTGACACCGGAAGACATCGCCGCCGTCGCCCCGATGGTCGCCGAGTCGGCGCTGGTCGCCGGCGGTTCCCAGCTGTCCGCGATCGTGGCCGCGGGCGCCCAGACCGGTGTCGCCGCCGGGCTCGGCGCGGCGGGCGCGGTCGGGGCTGCCGCGGCGGCCGACGCGGGGCTGAACATCGGCGCCGACCTCGGCCTCGATCTCGGCGGGCAGGTCGGCACCGGCATCGATGTCGACGCCGGATTGCACACCGCGATCGACACCGGTTTGCAGATCGGCGCGAATATCGGCGCCGGGTTGCAGACCGGACTGGAGACGGCCGCGAACGTGGGCGCGGACCTGACCGGCGCCCTCGGCGCAGGCGCCCAGGCGGCCACCGGTCTCGGCGCGGGCCTGCAGGTCGGTGCGGACCTCGGTACCGGACTGCAAGGCGCGGTGAACAATGCGTTGCACCTCGGGACCGGGTTGGAGACGAGCCTGTCCGCCGGCGTCGGCGGTGCGCTCGACGCGGTGAACACGGCAACCGGCCTCGGCGCGACCGTGGGCGCGGACCTCGGCTCCGGCCTGTCGACCGGTTTGAACGGCGCGGTCGGCGCGGCCGGTGACCTGTCGGCCGGGCTCGGTAGCACCGTCGACGCCGCGGCTGACCTGTCCAGCGGCCTGACCGGCAATGTATCCACCGCCCTTGGCGGCGTGGGGAATTCGGCTGCGCAGGTGGGCGCCGGCCTGGACACCGGCCTGGCCACGAGCGTCGGCACGGCGACGGACGCGAGTGCTGGACTCGGTGGCGGTCTCGCTGCGGGCCTCGACGGTGCCGCCGGGGTCGGTGCGCAGGTGGGCAGTGGTCTCGAGACTGGTCTCGGCGCGGGGCTCGACGCTGGTGCGCAGATCGGGAGTGGTCTCGAAACCGGGCTGGGTGCGGGACTCGACGCCGGTGCGCAGGCGACCACCGGCCTGGAGACCGGGCTGTCCACGAGCCTCGGCTCCGCTGCCGATCTCGGCGGTGAACTGTCCGGCGGTCTCGGTGGGGCTGTGGATACCGCTGCGGGACTTGGTGGTTCGCTGGGGGGTGCGGTGGATGCCGGTACGAATCTCGGTGGTTCGCTGGGGGGTGCGGTGGATGCCGGTACGAATCTCGGCGGTTCGCTGGGCGGTGCGGTGGATGCCGGTACGAACCTTGGTGGTTCGCTGGGCGGCACCGTGGACGCGGGTACGAATCTCGGTGGTTCGCTCGGCGGCACCGCACAGGGTGCGGTGGATTCTTCTGCGGGACTCGGTGGTTCGGTCGGTTCGACGGCGCACGGCACGGTGGACACCGCCGCGGGGATCGACGGAAGTGTCGGCTCCACGGCGAACACCTGGTCGTCGCTGGATGTATCGAGCGCGTTCGGTTCGGGACTGGACAGCTCCACGGACGCCGGGCTGTTCGCCGACACGCACGCGAACACGGATCTGAGCGGCTCCGCCGGCGCGGATCTCGGCGGCGACGCGTTGCTGCACTGATCGCGCACCGCCGAAAACCGTTCCACACCAATCGAAAGAGGTCGAGTCCGCGATGGGGACGCCAACACCGAACGCCACACCACCGGCGGTGCCGCTGCTCGCGGTACTCGGCGAAACCATCGCGGCGGCGCGGGCCGCCGGCCGCACCGATCTGGTAGGGACGCTCGAGGTGGCGGCCGAGCGGGTGCGGGATCCGCGGCGGCGCATCATCGTGGCCGGACAGTTGGACCAGGGCAAGAGCCGGTTCGTGAACGCGCTGCTGAACCTGGATATCTGCCCGGTGGGCGACGACGTGACCACCACGTTCACCACGGTGCTCGCGCACGGTCCCGCACCGAAGGCGGAGCTGGTGCTCACCGCCCCCGGCGGCGACGCGGGCGGCCCGGAAACCCGGGTCGCGGTGCCGATCGACGAGATCGGCAAGCTCTCCGCGCGGTCGCCGCTCGCGCACGGGCGCCGCATCCTGCGGTTGGAGCTCGAGGTGCCCAACCCGTTGCTGGCCGACGGTATCGTGCTGGTCGACACCCCGGGCGTGGGCGGACACGGAAGTTCTTACGCGGCAAGTGTCTTGGGGATGGTGCCCGCCGCCGACGCGGTGCTGGTGCTCTCCGACGCGTCCACCGAACTCACCGAGCCGGAGCTCGCCTTCCTGCGGCAGGTCCGCGAATTGTGCCCCACGGTGGCGCTGTTGGTCACCAAGACCGACCTCTATCCACACTGGCGACAGGTGTACGAGGCCGATCGCGGGCATCTGGCCAGGGCCGGTGTGGACGTGCCGATGATCGCGGTGTCGTCGTTGCTGCGCAGCCACGCGCTGCGGTTGCAGGACCAGCAACTCGGCCTCGAATCCGGTTTCGGACCGCTCTACCAATTCCTGCGTGAGCAGGTGGTGGCGCGCGACCAGTTCGCCACCCGGGCCGCCGTCGCCCGCGATATCCGTTCGGCGGCAGAGCATCTGGCCCTGGCGCTGGGAAGCGAGCTGGTCGCGGTGCGCGATCCGGCGCGCGGCGCCGCCGCGATGCGCGAATTGCAGGCGGCGCGTAACTCGGCGCAGGAACTGCAGCGCCGCACCGCCGCGTGGCAGCAGACGCTGGCCGACGGGATCACCGACTTGGCCGGCGACGTGGACCACGATCTGCGAGATCGGTTGCGCGGCATCGCCAGAACCACCGAGGAGTGGATCGACGAGCACGATCCGGGCCGGCACTGGGACCGTATCGCCGAACATCTCACCGGCACCATCGACACCGCGATCGGCGACAACCTGCTGTGGACGCACGCGCGGGCGCTGCAACTGGCGAAACGGGTGGCCGAGCACTTCACCGAACTCGGCACGGTCGAACTCCCACAGGTGCGCCCGGACGCCGCGGAGGGCGCGCACGCGAGCGCGGGCACCCTCGCGGATCTGGAACCCGATATCGGCTTCGGCAGCAAGCTGCTGGTCGGCATGCGCGGGTCCTACGGTGGTGTGCTGATGGTCGGCCTCGCCAGTACTTTCGCCGGGCTCGCGCTGCTGAATCCGATCTCCATCGGCGCCGGACTCGTGGTGGGCGGCAAGGCCTTCCGGGACGACAAGCAGGCGCGGCTCGGTCGGCGCCGCAACGAGGCCAAGGCCGCCGTGCGCCGCTTCGTCGACGATGTCGCGTTCCAGACGGGCAAGGAGTCGAAGGACCGCCTGCACCGGATCCATCGAGCGCTGCGCGACCACTACGCGGGCGTCGCCGACCGGAGCCTGCGATCGATCGACGATTCGCTGCGCGCCGCGCAGGAGGCGGCGACCATGGCGAATGCCCGCCGGGCCGAACGCTGCACGGTGCTGGAGCGTCAGCTCCGGGTGGTCGCCGAACTGAACAGATACGCGGAGGCGATGCAGGCCGCGCTGCCGGGCGCGCCCGTCGGTACGGTTGCCTCGTGACACGAGAGGTCGGCGCGGCACCGGGAATTGTGGCCGAGGCGCATCGTCTGGTCGGCGCCGCACGGGCGGCCTTCGCGAGCGAGCCGCGGCCGCGGGCTCTGCTGGCCGACTGCGCGCGGCGGCTCGACCAGCCGTTGCGTATCGCGCTGGCCGGATCGCTGAAGGCGGGCAAGTCCACCCTGCTCAATTCGCTTGTCGGGCAAGACATCGCACCGACCGACGCGACCGAGTGCACCCGGGTGGTCACCTGGTATCGCTACGGTTCCACGCCGAGCGTGACGGCACACGCGGGTGACGGCGCGCGGGCCAACGTGGTGGTGCGCCGCGGCAGCGGCACCCACGGACTGACCTTCGACCTGGATCGGTTGCGCTGGAACGCGCCTGCCGCGCGCGAGGTCGACCATCTCGAGGTCGAATGGCCCGCGGCCGCGCTGGCGCACACCACGATCATCGATACCCCGGGCACCTCGTCGCTGTCGCGGGAGGTGTCGCAACGCACGGCTCGATTGCTCACGCCCGGTACGGAAGCGGTGCCCGCCGCGGCGGGACCGGCGATCCCCGGTGCCGACGCGGTGGTCTACCTGCTCCGCAGGCTCGACGCGGCCGATGTCCACTTCCTGGAGCGGGTCGGCGCCGGAACCGGTGCGGCCTCGGGTGTTTCGGGCCCGCTCGGCGTGGTCGGCGTGGTCTCCCGGGCTGACGAGATCGGGGCGGGTCGGATCGACGCCTTGCATTCGGCGCGCGATGTCGCCACCCGATTCGCGGGCGAGCTGGAGCGTACGGGCCTGTGCCAGGCGGTGATTCCGGTCGCGGGGCTGCTCGCCTTCGCGGCCGCGACACTGCGGCAACAGGAGTACGCCGCGTTCGAAGCGCTGGCCGGTGTGCCCGTCGAGGAGTTGAGCGCGGCACTGCTGTCCGCCGATCGCTTCGCCCGGCCCGATATCGCCTTGCCGGTGCTACCCGAGAACCGAGCACAGCTCGCGGAGCGGTTCGGGCTGTTCGGCATTCGGATGGCGGTCACCCTGGTGCGGCTCGGTGTACGGGATTCGGCCACGCTGGCAGCGGAATTGACCGCGCGCAGCGGCGTGGACGAGTTGCGCTCGGTGCTCGACGTGCAATTCGGGCAGCGGGCCGACCAACTCAAGGCGCACTCGGCCCTCACCGCGCTTGCCCGGGTGCTCACCGCCTACCCGGGCAGCGAGGCCGACGCGTTGCTGCCACGCGTGCGCACACTGCTCGCCGATGTGCACGGGTTCGCCGAGTTGCGGCTGCTCGGGCGGCTGCGGACCGACGAATTGTCCTTACCGCCTACCGATCTCGCGGAACTACACCGCCTCATCGGCGGCTCGGGCGTCGCGCCGCACCTGCGGCTCGGGCTGCCGGTCGACGCCGCTCTCGCGACGCAACGTGCGCAAGCCATGGCCGCGGTCCGCAAATGGCGGGCGCGCGCCCGCCATCCGCTGGCCGATCAGTTCACGACTACGGCGTGCTTGACCGCCGCCCGCAGCGCCGAAGGAGCGCTCGGCGTCCTGTCCGGGTAAGCCGGACCAGGCGGCGCCGCTGGGGTTTTCGCGGCCTCATTCCGTGATCTCCCGGATCGCCGCGGCCAGGTCGGCGCCGGTGGGCGTGTGCTCGGGGTCGATCAGGCACTGGGCCGCCAGACCGGTCAGCAGGATCTGATAAAAAGCGCCGAGCACCTGCGCTTTTCGCGGGTCGGCTCCGTCGGAGGGTGAGTCGGCGTCGGCGTCGGCCAAGAGATAGGCGAGACCGCCGCGGGCCTCGGCCATTCGGGCCGCGAGCTGGTCCTTGGTCGCCGGGTCGTGTCCGGCCTGCGCGATGGTGTCGAACGTGGCCGCCCAGAGCCCGCGATGGGTACCGATCGAGTCGATCACCGCGCTCCAGCTCGACGCGAAGCGATCCAGTGGCGTGCTGTCGGGCCGGCGCGCCTCGGTGAGCGCGCGCTCGAGTTCCACGCCCCACTCGCGGTTGGCTTCGGCGAGGGCCTCGTTCAGCAGGGCCTCTTTGGAACCGAAGTGGTAGCCGATCGCGGCCATGCTCACCCCGCCCGCGGCGGTCGCGATATCGCGCACGGTGGTGCGGGCGTAGCCCTTCTCGAGCAGACAGCGGCGAGCGCCGGCCAGTAGATCCTCGCGGTTTCCCATGCTCGTCAGAGTAGTGCAGACGCCTTAGGCATTTGTCTTGTGCGTTCGCCTAAGACAAATGTACAGTTCGGCGCATGAGCAATCCCCCGCCTCCGTGCAATCGGAACGTCCTCATCTCCGGCGCGAGCATCGCCGGGCCCGCGCTGGCCTTCTGGCTGAACCGCTACGGTTTCGCGCCGACCGTCGTCGAGCGCGCGCCCACCTTGCGCACCGGCGGGCAGGCCATCGACGTGCTCGGCGCCGGCACCGACGTGGTGCGGACGATGGGCCTGCTGGACCAGGTGCTCGAGTCGAGCACCGGTAAACGCGGCACCTCTTACGTCGACGCGTCGGGCAGGTCCCGCGCCGATATCAGCAGCGAGATGTTCAACGGGGTCGGCGCGCACGGCGACACCGAGATCCAGCGGGGTGATCTGGCGCGGGTGCTCTACGACGCGACCCGCGACGATGTCGGATATCTGTTCGGCGACAGCATCACCGGGCTCACCGAGGGCACCGCGGGTGTGCACGTCACGTTCGCGCGTGCCGAGTCACGCACCTTCGATCTGGTGATCGGCGCCGACGGCGTGCACTCGAACACCCGCTCGCTGGTCTTCGGCCCGGAACGCGAATTCCTCCGGCACATGGGCTATTACCTGGCCATCTTCACCACCCCGAATCTGCTCGAGCTGGATCACTGGGAACAGGACTACAACGTGCCCGGCAAGATCGCGGGCAGTTACAGTGCTCGCGAAAACGCCGAAGCGAAGGCGGTTTTCGCGTTCGAATCCGGTCCGCTCGACTACGACTACCGAGATGTCGCGCAGCAGAAGCGGATCCTCGCCGAGACCTTCGCCGGCGTCGGCTGGGCGGTGCCGCGCCTGCTCGCCCACCTCGACGCCGCCGCCGACTTCTATTTCGACGCGATGGCGCAGGTCAAGATGGACACCTGGTCGAAGGGGCGGGTCGCGCTGGTCGGCGACGCGGGGTACTGCGCCGCTCCGCTGTCCGGTCAGGGCGCGAACCTGTCACTGGTCGGCGCCTACGTCCTGGCCGGCGAACTCGCCGCCGCCCACGGTGACCACACCGTCGCCTTCGCCCGCTACCACCAGCAAATGCGGCCCATGGTCGAGGCCTGCCAGCGCTTCGCCGAAGGCGTCGGCAAATGGTATGCGCCACGCACCGATTCGATGATCCGACTCCGCAACCTCAACGTCCGCCTGCTCCCCTACCTCCCCTGGCGCGCCCTCATCGGCGGCGCACCCCAAAAAGTCGCCCGCACCATCCCCATCAAGAACTACCGCGCCCACGAACTCGTCACGCCGCCGAACTGACCGACATCTCCACATGCAACCCCGCAGCGGTCACCATGTTGACGAGTGCGTCCAGGCTGAACAGGTGGACTTTGCCGCGCATGAGATCCGAGACTCGGGGTTGGGTGACACCGAGGCGTTCGGCGGCGGCGGTCTGCGTCCATCCCTGGGCCGAAATTCGTTCTGTCAGTGCGATCATCAGCCGTGACCGCAGTCGCATACTTTCGGCCTCCTGTGGGGTGTCCTCGATCGCGTCCCACACGCTGTCGAACGTTTCGTCCGCCATCAGCGTTCTCCTTCTTTGATCTGCTCTACGACCTGCGCCAACCGCTTCGCTGCAACGCTCAGATCCGCCGCCTCGGTCTTCTGCGACTTCTTCTGGAAGCAATGTAGGACGTAGATGTGGTCGGCGAGCTTCGCGACATAGATGACTCGAAACGCGCCGGCGTGATCTCGCACCCGGATCTCGCGGACACCGAGGCCCACGCTGGGCATCGTCTTCCAATCCACAGGGTCGAGCCCCCGTTGCACCCGATCTAGTTGATAGCCACACTCTCTCCGGACCGGAAGTGGAAACTCACGCAGGTCGTCCAGCGCGCTGGCGACGAACTTGATCGGCTTCACGAGCTGGCACTATATAAAATTATGTATACGAGCGTACCGCAATCGACCGCATTCGGCGATCTGTGAACCGGTGGGGGTCAGGGGTGGGTGGCTGGGCTTTTGGGGTCGATGAGGATTTTGGCGTGGTGGTCGGGGGTGGCGAGGGTGGTGAAGGCGGCTTCGACGCCGTCGAGGCCTACGGTGCCGGTGATCAACGGGGTGGGGTCTACTTTGCCGTCGGCGAGCAGGTGCAGGGTGTCGCGGAATTCGCCGGGGTCGTAGCCGAGGACGAAGTGCAGGTCGAGTTCCTTGTTGATGGCCACGGCGGGATGGATGCGGTCGGCTTCCATACAGACACCGACCACGACGATGCGGGAGCGCGGCGGCGCTGCGGCGAGCACACCGTCGAGAATGCCGGGCACGCCGACACATTCGAAGATCACCGGGCCGGAGGGGCCCGCGTCGAACTTGTCCGCGAGCCGGAAGACGTACCACCAGGGCAGTTTCGGCACCCGGCGCAGCCGCTCCATGGTGTCGAAGCCGAGATCGAGGATGTCGGTGACGCCCACGATGCGACCCCGTTTCGGTGCCGCGGTCCACGGCGACTCGACGGCCGGGTCGACGACGATATCGGCACCGCAGGCCCGCGCGAGATCCCGGCGCCGGGGCGAGAAGTCGCTGGCGATCACGGTGCGCACGCCCGCCGCTTTCAGCATGCAGATCACCGCGAGACCGATCGGGCCGCAGCCGATCACGAACGCGTTCTGTCCCTTGCCGACTCGGCCTTTGCGGACCGCGTGCCAGGCCACCGCCATCGGTTCGGTGAGCGCGGCGTGCTCGGCGGACAGCCCGTTCGGCACCGGCATCGTCATCGATTCCTGGACCACCACCTGTTCGGCGTAGCCTCCGGGCGCGGCGGCCGAAAGCCCGGTCAGCTCGGACTTCTTGCCGTGCCGCACGATCGGCAACGCCACCACGGGTGTGCCTGTCTTCCAGCGCTTTCGGCAGTCCGGCCCGTATTCGACCACCTCGCCGCTGAATTCGTGCCCGAGCACCACCTGCTGTGTCGACCGCATGAAACCGTCGTAGCCGGTGGCGTCGGCAAGGTCGGCCATGTCGTCGGCGTGCGCGCGGGCGTGCAGGTCGGAACCGCAGATGCCGCAGCGGGATACGTCGATCAGCAGCTGCCCGCGTCCCGGCACCGGCATCGGCAGGTCGATGACCTCGAACTTCGTGTTGGTGACGACGGCGGCGCGCATGGGCGGACTCCTCGGGTCGACGGCGGGTCCACGCTACTGCGTCGCCCAGTCCTCGGGAAGGTTCAGCGGGCGGTGGTCAGTTCCTCTTCCGCGGCGGTGCGGCGGTCGTAGGCGTTACGTGCCGCGACGATCTCGGGCTGATGACTTTCGGTCCAGGTGACCAGCGCTTTGATGGTGGTGTGCAGGCTCGCGCCGAGCGGGGTCAGCGCGTAGTCCACTCGCGGCGGAACGGTGGGGTAGACGGTGCGTTCGACGAGTCCGTCGCGCTCGAGGTGGCGCAGTGTGCGGGTGAGCATCCGCTGGCTCACCCCGTCGATCTTCCGTTTCAGCTCGGTGAACCGCAGGCTCTGCTGATCCAGCAGCGCGATCACCAGCAGCGACCATTTGTCGGCGACGCGGTCGAGGATCTGGCGCACTTCGCAGTCGACGCGGGTGTCCCACTGGTAAACGTCGTAGTCGGCGTCGGTATCCCCGCAGTCCCCGGGTGACTTCAAAGTGCCGTCTTCCATGGTCGTCGATTCTGCCCGAAACTGGCTCTCGGTATCAAGAGGTAACCGACCCCACTGTGGGGAACTGAAATGGGGAGTCGTGATGGTGAAAGCCAGAGCCGCCGAGGTCTTTACGGAGATGAACGGCCGCGCCTGGGGCGTGCTCGCGGTGCTGTGCGGCGCGATATTTCTGGAGGGCATCGACGTCGCGATGCTGAATGTGGCGTTGCCGTCGATCCGGGCCGAGCTCGGGCTGTCCACCGGCATGCTCAGCGGGGTGGTCTCGGCGTACGTGCTCGGCTACGGCGGTTTCGTCCTGCTGGGCGGCCGGGCCGCCGACCTGCTCGGCCGCAGGCGGATGTTCCTGTTCTGGTTGACCGTGTTCCTGGTCTTCTCCGGGCTCGGCGGTTTCGCCACCACCGGCTGGATGCTGTTGACCGCGCGCTTCGTCACCGGCGTGGCCGCGGCGTTCCTCGCTCCCGCCGGACTCTCGCTGATCACCACGAATTTCGCCGAGGGGCGGGTGCGTGACCGGGCGTTGGTGGTGTACGCCGGCATCGGCGCGGGCGGTTTCACGCTGGGCATGGTGGTCGGCGGCCTGCTGACCGCACTCGGCTGGCGTTGGGTGTTCTTCGTGCCGGTCCTGGTCTCGGCGTTGCTGCTCGCCGCCGCGTACGGCCTGGTCCGGGATTCCGGTGTGCCGCAGCGGGTTCCCGGACTGGCGGGCTTCGACCTGCTCGGCGCGTTGAGCGTGACCGGCGCCATGCTGCTGCTCGTCTACGGCGTCGTCCGCTTGGAACATCTCGGTGACGGACCGGTGCTCACCGCGGCGGTCTTCGCGGCCGGGTTCGTGGCGCTGGCCCTGTTCGTCCTGAACGAACGCCGTGCGGCCGCACCGCTGGTCCGCCTCGGCGTACTGCGCTCGGTGTCGCTGGTGCGCACGAATCTGGTGGCCGTGCTGTTCATGGGTGCGTTCATGGGTTTCCAGTTCGCGGCGACACTGTACTTCCAGGAGCTGCGCGGCTGGTCCACGGTGCAGACCGGTCTGGCGATGGCCGTGCTCGGCGTGGATGCGCTGATCGCCCCACTGCTGACGCCGTGGCTGGTGCGGACATTCGGCACCGGGCGGGTGATCTTCGGCGGCGCGGTGCTGGCAGCGCTGGCCTACCTGCTGTTCCTGCCGAGCGGACTGGACCGGGCCTATGTCGCCCTGTTGCCCACGATGCTGTTGATCGCGCTGGCCTTCGCTCTGGTCTACGGTCCGCTCACCATCGCTGGCACCGATGACATCGCCGCGGAGGAGCACGGCCTGGCGGGCGGATTGCTCTACACCGCAATCCAATTCGGTGTCGCACTGGGCGTCTCCGTGGTGACCGCGGTGAATGTGGCCGCGGTGGACGCGGGCAAGGTCGGCATGGACGCGCTGCGCAGCGCTTTGATCGTGCCGGTGATCGCGGCGATCCTGGCGGGTGTGGTCGCCGCAACCGGCTTGCGGCGCAACGCAAAGCCCGCGGTCGTGCCGAACCCGGAACAGCTCGTACACGTCTGACGTGTCCGAAAGAGCAGGCCGGAGTGGACGATCCACTCCGGCCTGTGCGCGTGCGCGGGACGACGGCGGCTCAGATCAGTACGCCGGGATTGAGGATACCCGCCGGGTCGAGGGCCGATTTGGTCGCGCGCAGGGTGAGGGCGAACGGTTCCGGCCGCTGCCTGTCGTACCAGGGGCGATGATCGCGGCCCACCGCGTGGTGGTGCGTGATGGTGCCGCCGGCGGCCGAGAGCGCCTCGGAGACAGCGGCTTTGATGTCGTCCCACTGGGCGAGCGTGCTGCCCCAGCGGCCCGCGGCGTAGACGCCGAAGTAGGGTGCGGGACCATCCGGATAGACATGGGTGAATCGGCAGGTGAGCACGCCGGTGGCGCCGACGGCGCGGATCGCTTCGTTCGCCGCCGTCGTCACCGCGGCCTTCAGTTCCTCGAATGCGTCCCAGGTGCAGGCGGTTTCGAAGGTCTCGGTGATCATCGACCGGGCGGCGAGCGCGTCACGCTGGTACGGCATGCGCAGGAACGACGAGCGCCAGGCGTCCGCGGCCCCCGCTCCGTCGGTGCGCGCGTCGGAATCGGTGTAGCGCACCGGCTCCGGCAGCGTGCCGCCGTGCGCGTGGACGATCTCGACGGCCCGCTCCATCCAGGGCCGGGTCGGGTGGTCCGCGGATTCGAAGCCGAGCACCAGCACGCCGCCCGCCGTCGCCGCGCCTGCGTTGAGGAACGCCTCGGCGGGGTCGAGCAGGCGGCAGTTCGTCGGATACAGCGCGGACTGCGCGATCGCACGGGTGGCCGCGACCGCCTCGGTGTAGTCGTCGAAATGCGCGGAAGCCGTTGCGCGCCACCGCGGCCGGTTCTGCAGTCGCAGCCAGGCCTCGGTGATCACGCCGAGGATGCCCTCGGAGCCGAGGAACATCCGGTCGGGGGAGGGCCCGGCGCCGGACCCGGGCAACCGGCGTGATTGGCTGACCCCCGCGGGCGTCACCACCCGCATGGCTTCGACGAGATCGTCGATGTGGGTGTAGAGCGTGGCGAAGTGCCCACCGGCCCGGGTGGCCAGCCAGCCGCCGAGCGTGGAGAACTCGAACGACTGCGGGAAGTGCCGCAGCGTCAGATTCGCTTCGCGCAGTTGGTCTTCCAGGGCGGGACCGAGCACACCGGCCTGAATGCGGGCGGCTCGGCTGGTGTGATCGATCTCCAGCACTCGATCGAGCGCGCCGAGATCGAGGCTGATCGCACCGGCGAAATCGCCGTCCAGCCGCGGCTCCACGCCACCGACCACGGAAGTGCCGCCGCCGAACGGGATCACGGCGACGCCGCAGCGGCTCGCCCAGTCGAGCACGTCGACGATGTCGGCCTCGGTGCGCGGCCGGATGACGAGGTCGGGCGGTGTGCCGATATCGCCCATCAGGTTTCGCACCACATCACGGAAGGCTTGGCCGTGTGCGTGTGCCGCGCGATCGGCCGGATCCGCCGACGCGAGGTCCGCGAGCGCGTCCGGCACGGTGACCCGCGGCGCGGGCAGCGCGAGCGATTCGATCGAGGGTGGTTCGTGCGCGGTCAGATCGGCGTCGGGCAGGACGGCCGCGACCCGCCGGGTCAGCGCCGCTCGCTCGGCCCCCACGACCGCGTCCTCGACGTTCCCCCAGCCCCACCACGATCGCGTCTTCGCCGACACCCCGACTCCTTCCCGCCGGGCTCGGGCCCGTCGCGCGGCTATTGCACCACGGATGCGCGTCCGGCGGCAGTCGCCGTAGGGGCCGGTAATCCCTGCTCAGGGTGGTGTCGTTATCGGTAAGTGCTGGTAGGCGGGGGTGGCGGGGACGAGAATGGCGGACGGAGGAAATTCGTGCCGGTGTTCGGGAATGATCCGCGCCGGTCGTCCGTTGAGCTATTCGACAACGTTGAGTGTGTCGGGCTCAAGTTTGAGTTGACCCGAGCGATGATCGGGTGCAGGATTGAGTCGACCACGCTCAGCGTAGCGACTGCTCGCAGGTCGCTCGAAAGGGCCTGCGTTGCTGGGACCGTGCTCCGTCAGGTGCTTGGGGCGAGGTCTCGCGGCACGAACGGTCCTGATGCGGACATCCGGCCGCAGGGCGACAGCCCGCCCAAGCACCGACACCTGTAGGTACGTCAATAGGAGGAACCACAATGGCTCGTGCGGTCGGAATCGACCTCGGGACCACGAACTCGGTCGTCGCCGTTCTCGAAGGCGGAGAGCCGGTCGTCGTCGCCAACTCGGAAGGATCGCGCACCACCCCGTCGATCGTCGCGTTCGCGAAGAACGGCGAGGTACTGGTCGGCCAGCCGGCGAAGAACCAGGCCGTCACCAACGTCGACCGCACCATTCGCTCGGTCAAGCGCCACATCGGCACCGACTGGACCGTCGAGATCGATGGCAAGAAGTACACCCCGCAGGAAATCAGCGCGCGCACCCTGATGAAGCTGAAGCGCGACGCGGAGGCCTACCTCGGTGAGGAGATCACCGACGCGGTCATCACCGTGCCGGCCTACTTCGAGGACGCCCAGCGCCAGGCCACCAAGGAAGCCGGCCAGATCGCCGGCCTGAACGTGCTGCGCATCGTCAACGAACCCACCGCGGCCGCGCTCGCCTACGGCCTGGACAAGGGCGACAAGGAACAGACCATCCTGGTCTTCGACCTCGGTGGCGGCACCTTCGACGTCTCGCTGCTGGAAATCGGCGAGGGCGTCGTCGAGGTCCGCGCCACCTCCGGCGACAACCACCTCGGTGGTGACGACTGGGACGAGCGCGTCGTCTCCTGGCTGGTGGACAAGTTCAAGGCCAGCGCGGGCATCGACCTGACCAAGGACAAGATGGCCATGCAGCGCCTGCGTGAGGCTGCGGAGAAGGCCAAGATCGAGCTGAGCTCCTCGCAGAGCACCTCGATCAACCTGCCCTACATCACCGTCGACGCCGACAAGAACCCGCTGTTCCTCGACGAGCAGCTGACCCGTGCCGAATTCCAGAAGATCACCTCGGACCTGCTCGACCGCACCCGCGCGCCGTTCCAGTCCGTGATCAAGGACGCGGGCATCAACGTGGCCGATATCGACCACGTCGTGCTCGTCGGTGGCTCCACCCGCATGCCCGCCGTCTCCGACCTGGTCAAGGAACTGACCGGGGGCCGCGAGCCGAACAAGGGCGTGAACCCGGACGAGGTCGTCGCCGTCGGCGCCGCCTTGCAGGCCGGTGTGCTCAAGGGTGAGGTCAAGGACGTCCTGCTGCTCGATGTCACCCCGCTGTCGCTGGGCATCGAGACCAAGGGCGGCGTGATGACCAAGCTCATCGAGCGCAACACCACCATCCCGACCAAGCGCTCGGAGACCTTCACCACGGCCGACGACAACCAGCCCTCGGTGCAGATCCAGGTGTTCCAGGGTGAGCGCGAGATCGCCTCGCACAACAAGCTGCTCGGTTCCTTCGAGCTGACCGGCATCCCGCCGGCCCCGCGCGGCGTGCCGCAGATCGAGGTCACCTTCGACATCGACGCCAACGGCATCGTGCACGTGACCGCGAAGGACAAGGGCACCGGCAAGGAGAACACGATCAAGATCCAGGACGGCTCCGGTCTGTCCAAGGAGGAGATCGACCGGATGGTCAAGGACGCCGAGGCGCACGCCGCCGAGGACAAGGCCCGCCGCGAGGAGGCCGAGACCCGCAACCAGGCCGAGTCGCTGGTGCACCAGACCGAGAAGTTCATCAAGGACAACGAGGACAAGGTCCCGGCCGAGATCAAGACCAAGGTCGAGGCGGCCATCGCCGAGGCGAACGAGGCGCTCAAGGGCACCGACATCGCCGCGGTCAAGGCGGCCGTGGAGAAGCTGGCGACCGAGTCGCAGGCGCTGGGCCAGGCGATCTACGAGGCGTCGGCCAACGAGTCCGCCGCGTCGAGCAACGGCGCCTCCGCGACCCAGGACGATGATCAGGTCGTGGACGCCGAGGTCGTGGACGAGCCGGTCGACACGGAGAAGAAGTGACCAACGGCAAGCATTCGGAGCAGCGCGACACCGAGCAAGAGCCGGTCACCTTCGTGGACAACCGCAAGATTGATCCGGAGACCGGTGAGGTTCGTGAGCCCGCGGCGGAGGCCGCCGCGGGCCCCGGGCCCGAGGCCGGGAACGGGACGGCGGCCGAGGCCGCGGCCGACGCCGCCGGCGGTGAACTCGCCGAACGAACGGCCGATCTGCAGCGGCTGACCGCGGAGTACGCCAACTACCGGCGCCGCGTCGAACGCGATCGCAAGACCGCGATCGATGCCGCCAAGGCCGCCGTGGTCACCGAATTGCTCGGCGTGCTCGACGATCTCGATCGAGCCCGGGCACACGGCGACCTCGATGCCGGACCGCTCAAGTCGGTGGCCGACAAACTGGCCACCGCCCTGCACAAGCAGGGCCTCGAGGAATTCGGTTCGGCGGGTGAGCCGTTCGATCCGACCCTGCACGAGGCCGTGCAGCACGAGGGCTCCGGGCACGAACCGGTGATCGGGCTGGTCATGCGCAAGGGCTATCGATTCGGCGACCGGGTGCTTCGGCACGCGCTCGTCGGGGTAACCGATGCGGTGGCCGAGCAGGACGGGTCCGCGCAGACAGAGGCATCGGATGCTGATGCCGGTGCGAACAAACAATAACGGCGCGGCGCGCCGCAACCCCAGGACTGTGAGAGGAGGAGATATCCGGTGAGTCAACGGGAGTGGATCGAAAAGGACTTCTACAAGGAGCTGGGTGTCTCCTCCAGCGCCTCACAGGACGAGATCAAGAAGGCGTACCGCAAGCTCGCTCGCGACTTGCACCCGGATGCCAACCCCGGCGACAGCAAGGCCGAGGAACGGTTCAAGACCGTCAGCGAAGCGCATGCGGTGCTGTCGGATCCGGCGAAGCGCAAAGAGTACGACGACACCCGGAAGCTGTTCGCGGGTGGCGGATATCCGCGCGGCGGCGGGTTCACCCCCGGTGCGGGCGGCGGCTTCTCGCAGGACTTCAACATCGGTGACATCTTCGGCAACGCGAACGCGGGCGACGGTGGCCTCGGTGACCTGCTGGGCGGCCTGTTCAACCGGGGCGGCACGCGGACGGCGAGCCGCCCGCGCCGCGGGGCCGATGTGGAGACCGAGACGACCCTCGGTTTCCGGGAGGCCGCGCAGGGTGTCACCGTTCCATTGCGGATGACCAGTCCGTCGCCGTGTACCACCTGTCACGGCAGCGGCGCCAAGCCGGGCACCAGCCCTCGGGTCTGCCCGCACTGCAACGGAACCGGCATCATCAGCCGCAACCAGGGCGCCTTCGGTTTCAGCGAGCCGTGCGATGACTGCCGGGGCACCGGTTCGATCATCGACGACCCGTGCGTCGACTGCCACGGCAGCGGCATCCAGAACCGGACCCGGACCATCACGGTGCGGATCCCGCCGGGTGTCAGTGACGGACAGCGGATTCGGCTCGCCGGTCAGGGCGAGGCCGGGTTGCGTGGTGCGCCGTCGGGCGACCTGTTCGTCAGCGTGCACGTCAGTCAGGACAAGGTCTTCGGCCGCAACGGCGACGACCTGACGCTGGTGTTACCGGTCAGTTACAGCGAATTGGTGCTCGGCACAACGGTTTCCGTGCCGACACTGGAGGGGCGCGTCGGCGTCAAGGTGCCGCCCGGCACCGCGGACGGCCGCATCCTGCGGGTGCGTGGCCGTGGCGTGCCCAAGCGCGGCGGCGGCGCCGGTGATCTGCTGGTCACCGTCAAGGTCGCGGTGCCGCAGAAGTTGGATGACAACGCGGCCGAGGCGTTGCGGCGCTACGCGGACGCGGAAAAGGCCAGCGGATTCGATCCACGGGCAGGATGGGCAGGTGCTTGATGTCCAATGATCCGAAGCGGGCGTCCGGTGGGGCGTCACGAGCCGAGTTCTTCATGATCTCGGTGGCGGCTCAACTGGCGGGCATGCACGCGCAGACGCTGCGCACCTATGACCGGCTGGGACTGGTTACGCCACAACGTACTTCGGGCGGCGGGCGACGTTACTCGACCAGGGACGTCGAACTGCTGCGCGAGGTGCAGCGGTTGTCCCAGGACGAGGGCGTCAACCTGGCGGGCATCAAGCGCATCATCGAGCTCACCAATCAGGTCGAGGAACTGCAACAGCGCGTCGCCGAGATGGCGGCCGAGCTGGATCGGCTGCGGGCGGGCTACCGGCCCGATCTCTCGCCGCCGCAACGCAGTACCGCGCTGGTGGTGTGGCAGCCCCGTAATCGTCGCGGAAGCTAGATCTCGCGCAACAACGCTGAATACGGCTGGCTAACCATCGGGCCCCTTGTCCCGGCACACAATTCGTGTTCCGAGGACAGGGGCCCGATGGCGTTGCGGGAGCATCGTCGGCAAGGTTAGCCAAAGGTACGCCGAGAGCCGGTGCGCGACTGTGTTTCGCGCATTCGGTCCGTGCGGTCCTGCTCTCCGCCGGATTTCACCGCCGACCCCCGCGGACCGGTCGTGCCCGAGGTCTGCCCGGGTGACCAACGGATGGTCCAGAAGTTGCCGCACGGTCGCTCCAGACTCGAGTTTTTCAAAGTGAGCCTTGCAAATTCAGTGTGTCTGTGACCGATTTCACCTGTTTTTACGGTCTTTCAGTCTGTTTGATCGGCGTTTCACGCTGCGGATCCTCGTTTCAGGGGAATTACACGCTTGATGTTTAAACGGAGGATTCCGTAGCTGGCAAACCTCGCATACACTCCTTGGCAACGGCTGCTGACGAGTGTCCCGCAGCACCTCACTCGCCGGCACAGCTTTGTGTTCGAGTGCGAAATGGGGTTGTGACACAAATGGATTCGCGGACTGTCGCTTTGATCAGAACGACGTTCAAGGCGGTTGCTGCGGAGGAAGGGGGGCAGGAGAAATTAGCGAGATCGTTCTATTCGATCCTCTTCACCGACTACCCCCAAGCCCGCGATTTCTTCCCGGCAGCCATGGATGCACAGCGTGACCGCCTTGTCAAGGCCATCGCCTACGCGCTGGACCGGCTCGAGGAGCCGAACAAGCTGTTGCCCTTCCTCGCTCAGCTCGGGCGCGACCATCGCAAATACGGTGTGCAGCGCGAGCATTACGCCGCGGTCGCCCAGTCGCTGAAGACCGCGATGCGGCTCTACGCGGGCACCGAGATGTGGACCGATGAGGTGGACCGGGCCTGGGACGAAGGCCTGACGGTCATCGGCGACACCATGATCGGCGCCGCGGAGAAGGAGACCACACCGCCGGTCTGGACCGGCACCGTCGTGGAAAGCCGTGCGGTACTGCGCAATCTGACCATCGTGCGGTTGCAGCTCGATCAGCCGATGCAGTACGCGGCCGGGCAGTACATGAGCGTGCAGGTGCCGTCCCGGCCCCGGATGTGGCGCTACCTATCGCCCGCCGTACCGGCAAATGCCAACGGCGAGATCGAATTCCACATTCGCAGCGTGCTCGGCGGCTGGGTCAGCTCGGCCATCGTGGGCCACACCGCGATCGGCGACAGGTGGTTGCTCGGCGCGCCGCTCGGCGGCCTCGGCATTCCGCGCAACGCGAAACGCAAGATGCTGATGGTCGGCTGCGGCACCGGTATCGCGCCGTTGCGCGCCCAATTGATGGCGATGGCGCAGCGCCGGACCAACCCGAAGGTGCACCTGTTCGTCGGCGGCCACCATCCGTGCGACCTCTACGATCTCGACACGCTCAACAGTCTTGCCGTCGCGAACCGCTGGCTGACCGTGACCCCGGTGACCGAACATGAGGAAAACCCATGGTGGTACCAGGATTCCGGCGCACTGACGCCGAACTGGACCGGGTTGGAGCCGCAGTTGACCGGCCAGATCGGCAAGGTGGTCGCCGGCTACGGCGCCTGGGCCGACCGGGACGTGCAGATCGTCGGCTCACCTTCGATGGTGCAGACCACCAAGTTCCGCCTGATGGCCGCGGGGACGCTCACCAAGAACATCCGCCACGACCCGCTGTTCTGACCGGCCGTCCGGGATTTCGACCCCTCCCGTAATCCCGGACCGACCCGGAATCCGGCCGTGCCCAGTACCGCGGCCGGATTCCGGTCTTCCGGAGTTACAGCCCCTCGAATTGGATCCGCTCCGGCGGAGTTCCGGTTTCCAGCAGGCGGTCGACGGTCGCGCTGACCATTCGCGGCGACCCGCAGACCAGTACCTGGTGATTCTCGAAGGCGCCGTGCGAGCCGACCACTTCGGCGAGGGTGCCGAACAGCATGTCGTCCGGCGGGAAGCCGATGTCGACGCGGCTGTGCTCGTACCACTCGTCCACCCAGCTCGGGTCGTCCGGGCTCTCCACCACGGGAATGACCGTGAGCCAAGGCAATTCATCGGCGAGCAGGTACAGCATGTCGGAGGCGTAGAGCTCGCGCGGGGAGTGTCCGCCGAAGAACAGATAGGTGCGCGGCGGTTCCGGCGCACGCGCCAGGTCCAGGATCTGCGCCCGCATCGGCGCGAGTCCGGTGCCGCCCGCGATCATCACCACCTCGTCACCCTCGGGGTCGACCCTGAAACCGCCGAGGGGCGCCCGGATCTTCCACTCGTCGCCCGCTTTGGTGTCGGCCACGATGGAGCCGCTGCACCAGCCGCCCGGCACGGTGCGCACATGGAACTCCAGCTTGCCGTCCAGCGAGGGCGGCAGCGCCGGGGACAACCGGCGCCGCATGCTCGGTTGCTGCGGCACCGTCACCTCGACGGACTGCCCCGCGACGAACGGGACGAACTCGCCGATCAAGCGAATCACCGCCAGGTCGTGGCGGATTCGATGATGCCCGACCACGGTCGCGGTCCACTCGGGCGGCTGCGGTGCGCCGTTGCCACGCGCACCAGGGTCCCCCACCATTGGGGCCTCCTTCATCACACAGGATCGGAGCTGATGATGTGCTCCGGAGTACCGACCGCGATCAACGCCCGGCGGGTATCCGCGATCATCTTCGCCGATCCGGCGATCTGGATCTGCCGGTCCGCCCACGCGCCGAAGCTCGCGACCACCGCGCCCAGGTTACCGATCAACCGCCGATGCATGCCGTACGGCTCTTCCTGCGGCGGATGCGGATACCACCACGGGTTGGTCTTCTGTTCGCAGACCGGAACGATGGTGAGCCACGGATTGCTCTGCGAGAGCTGCCACATGTTCTCCACGTCGTAGAGATCGCAGGGGTAGCGGCCGCCGATGAAGAAGTGCACCCGCGGGTTGATGCCGCGCTGGCCCATCTCGATCAGCTGGGCGCGCAGCGGCGCGATGCCGGTGCCCGCGCCGATCATCAGCACATCGCGGCCGCTTTCCCGATCCACGTGCAGGCCGCCGAGCGGACCGGCGATCTGCCAGCGGTCGCCGACCCTGGTCTCGTTGACGATGGCGGGGCTCACCCAGCCGCCGCGGATCTTGCGAATGTGGAATTCGATCTCGCCGTACGGGTTCGCGGGAATCGCGGGCGAGAAGTAGCGCCACATCTTGGGTCGCTGCGGCACCGTGAGTGGCACGTACTGACCGGCCTGGTACGGGATCGGGCTCTCGGACTGCAACCGCACGATGGCCAGATCCTCGAGCACCCGCCGGTGCCCGACCACGGTCGCCTCCCAGAACGGCTGCGATTTATCGGAATTCGCGCCGATCGCCATGGAGGCCGAGATCAGGATCGTGATGTCGCGCCAGCCCTCCTCCAGGCCGCGGTGCCAGGCGGCGCCGTTGTAGGCACGGAAGGCGGACAGCAATGCGCGACCCGCCGCGTCGTAGTGCGCCGCGTCGACGCCGTACTTGCGGTGATCCCGGGCCAGCTGCTCGAGGAACTTCTGCGCCCGTCCCCAATCCTCCAGATGGTCGAGCACATACTGGATGGCCGTGACGATCCGCTTCGCCTGCATGTCCATCGCAGGCGGGAAGAGCTCACGCAGTTGCGGGTTCTCGGCGAACAAATGACCGTAGAACGCACTGACCAACCGCTCGGGCCCGTTCGGCGCCTCGATCACCGAACGGAAGTTGGCGCGGACCAGCGCAGCCGAACGCGCATCCACGACGCGGTGTTTCCTTTCCCTCAGTTTCTGCCCGGGGACCTACCCGTAACCGGCTGTCCTCCGCGGACCAGTATCCCTGAATTCCCCGTGGTCGGGGCGGGTATGTCCCTGAAGCCCAGACCAAACGGTAACCGTCGGGCTAACGCCATCTGTTACGGCCTTGATGCGGAAATCACATCATGGCAGTCGCGGCTTGTCGGGAGCGCGCTGCCGCTGTCGAGGGTACTCAGATCGCGAGGACGGTTTTGCCCCGGGCACCGGCGGCGCCGAGCACGCTCACCCCGTCGGCGAGGGGAATGGTCGCGTCGATCGGCACCACCACGTCACCCTCGGCGACCCGGTCCAGCAAACGGGCCAATTCCGCTGCGCCGCCGCTGGATTCGAGGTTGCCGCCGCGCAGTCCCCTGGCCCGCAGCGCGTTCTCGTCGGTGGACCAGATGGTGGAGTACACCGCGCCGCCGGGGCGCACGAGGCCGAGGAGGTCGGCCAGCGCCGCGGGCGGGCTCACCAGGTCGTAGAGCACGTCGATGCCGTCGGGGTGCGCGGCGGCGACCTGCGCGCCGATCGAGCCCGCGGCGTAGTCGACGGTCTCGGCCGCGCCCAGCCGGGTCATCTGGTCCGCGACCGCGGCGCGGGCGGTGGCGACGACCTGTGCCCCCGCCATGTTCGCCAGCTGGACCAGGAAGGAGCCCACCCCGCCGGTGGCGCCGACGATCAGCACCGTCTGGCCGGGCTCGATCCCGGTCGCGTCCACCAGGTCCTGTGCGGTGACGCCCGCGGTCGGCACCGCGGCGGCCGTCGCGGTCGGCACGCCGTCGGGGATGGGCACCAGGATGCCGCTCTCCGGAATCACCGCGAACTCGGCGAAGCTGCCGTGCCCCGCCGGTGGGGTCAGGAACTTGCCGACCACCCGGTCACCGACGGCGAAGCGGCTGACGCCGGGCCCGACGCCGGCGACAGTGCCCGCGCCGTCGATGCCGAGGATCATCGGAAAATCGTGGGGCATCTTGCCGTCCAGGATGCCGTCGGCCATCTTCGCGTCGAACGGGTTGACCCCCGCCGCCTCGATCTGCACCCGGACGGTCCCCGGTCCCGGCTCGGGAACCGGCATGTCGACCAACTCGGGTGTCGCTCCGAACTTCTGTACCACGATCGCGCGCATGCATTCGCTCCCTCGGTCGGGTGAAGAGTGATGCATCAACTAACGGCCGGCCTCATCGTATGCATCCATACCCCGTAGACACTGTGATTCATCGCATTGACGGGTGTCGCGGCGGGTGCGGCGGCCGAACCGGGCGGCGGGATTCGTCCTGTTCGACCGTGGCGCGGCGTAGCGTTGCACCGCACGGGAAAACAACTGAACTTGAGCGGAACAGACTCAACCTTTCCGACGTTGGACGTTAGGAACGGCACGGAGCCGTGCGAAGGGTTTCGTGCGGATCAGGCTCCGGAGCCGCCACATCGACTAGCAGGAAGGTGACTTGTGGACTCGTTCAATCCCACCACCAAAACCCAGGCGGCCCTGACCGCCGCGCTGCAGGCGGCCTCCGCTGCGGGCAATCCGGAGATTCGTCCGGCCCATTTGCTGGTGGCGTTGCTGGATCAGACCGACGGCATCGCCGCCCCGCTGCTGAAGGCCGTCGGCGTCGACCCGGCGTCGGTCCGGCGCGAGGCCCAGGACATCGTGGAGCGGCTGCCCAAGGCGACCGGCACCACCACCACACCGCAACTCGGCCGCGAGGCGCTGGCCGCGATCACCGCCGCCCAGCACCTGGCCACCGAGCTTGGCGACGAGTACGTCTCCACCGAGCACGTCATGGTCGGCCTGGCCAAGGGCGATTCCGACGTGACGATGCTGCTCGCGAAATACGGCGCGAACGCCGACGCGCTGCGCGAGGCGTTCACCACCGTGCGCGGCAGCGCGCGCGTGACCAGCCCGGAACCCGAGGGCAGCTACCAGGCCCTGGAGAAGTACTCCACCGACCTCACCGCGGCCGCGCAGGAGGGCAAGCTCGATCCGGTGATCGGGCGAGACACCGAAATCCGCCGCGTGGTACAGGTTCTGAGCCGTCGCACCAAGAACAACCCGGTGCTCATCGGCGAGCCGGGCGTCGGCAAGACCGCCATCGTCGAGGGGCTCGCGCAGCGCATCGTCGCCGGTGACGTGCCGGAGTCGTTGCGCGGCAAGTCCGTCGTCTCGCTGGATCTCGGCGCGATGGTGGCCGGCGCGAAATATCGCGGCGAGTTCGAGGAACGGCTCAAGGCCGTGCTCGAGGACATCAAGAACAGTGCGGGACAGATCATCACGTTCATCGACGAGCTGCACACCATCGTCGGCGCCGGTGCGACGGGCGAGTCGGCGATGGACGCGGGCAACATGATCAAGCCGATGCTGGCCCGCGGTGAACTGCGCCTGGTCGGCGCGACCACGCTGGACGAGTACCGCAAGCACATCGAGAAGGACGCGGCCCTGGAACGCCGCTTCCAGCAGGTGCTGGTCGGGGAGCCGTCGGTGGAGGACACCATCGGCATCCTGCGCGGGCTCAAGGAGCGTTACGAGAACCATCACGGCGTGCGGATCACCGACTCCGCGCTGGTCGCCGCGGCCAGCCTCAGCGACCGCTACATCACCTCGCGCTTCCTGCCGGACAAGGCGATCGACCTGGTCGACGAGTCCGCGTCCCGGCTGAAGATGGAAATCGATTCCCGCCCAGTGGAAATCGATCAAATCGAGCGTGCGGTCCGCCGGCTCGAGATCGAGGAACTCGCGCTGACCAAGGAGACCGACGAGGCCTCCAAGCAGCGCCTGGAGAAGCTGCGTTCCGAATTGGCCGACGCCCGTGAGGAACTCAACCAGCTGACCACCCGCTGGCAGAACGAGAAGAAGGCGATCGATCAGGTCCAGGTGCTGAAGAAGGAACTGGAGGTGCTGCGCGGCGAGGAGGAGCGCGCCGACCGCGAGGGCGACCTGGAGAAGGTGTCCAAGCTGCGCTACAAGGACATTCCGGAGCTGGAATCGCAACTGGCCGAAGCCGAACGCACGTCGAAGAGCGCGGGCGACGGCGACGTGATGCTGAAAGAGGAAGTGGGCCCGGACGATATCGCCGAGGTGGTCGCGGCCTGGACCGGTATCCCGGTCGGCCGGCTGCTCGAAGGCGAGACGCAGAAGCTGCTGCGGATGGAGCAGGAGCTGGGCAAGCGCGTGGTCGGCCAGACCGAGGCGGTCCAGGCGGTGTCGGACGCGGTGCGCCGGGCGCGCGCCGGGGTCGCGGACCCGAACCGGCCGACCGGCTCGTTCATGTTCGTCGGACCTACCGGCGTCGGCAAGACGGAGCTGGCGAAAGCGTTGGCGGACTTCCTGTTCGACGACGAACGCGCCATGGTCCGGATCGACATGAGCGAGTACAGCGAGAAGCACGCGGTGGCTCGGCTGGTCGGCGCTCCGCCCGGATACGTCGGTTACGACCAGGGCGGTCAGCTGACCGAGGCGGTGCGGCGCAGGCCGTACACGGTGGTGCTGTTCGACGAGATCGAGAAGGCGCACCCGGATGTGTTCGACATCCTGCTCGCCGTGCTCGACGAGGGACGGCTCACCGACGGCCAGGGCCGCACGGTGGACTTCCGCAACACCATCCTGATCCTGACCTCGAATCTCGGTGCGGGCGGCGAACGCGAGTTCGTGATGAACGCGGTGCGCTCGGCGTTCAAGCCGGAGTTCCTCAACCGCCTCGACGACGTGGTGATGTTCCACGCGCTCGACGAGGAGCAGTTGGAGCACATCGTCGACATCCAGCTCGATCAGCTGCAGAAGCGGCTCGCGCAGCGCAGGCTGAAGCTGGACGTGAGCGATTCGGCCCGGTTCTGGCTGGCCGTGCGCGGTTACGACCCGGTCTACGGTGCGCGACCGCTGCGCAGGCTGGTGCAGCAGGCGATCGGCGACACGCTCGCCAAGGAGCTGCTCTCGGGTGAGGTCACCGACGGGGACACCGTGAAGGTGACGGTTTCGCCGGACGGTGACGGGCTGATCGTCGGCAAGTAGGGCACGGTGAAGACGGCGCCCTCGGTCCGGTCGGACCGAGGGCGCCGTGCCGCTGTTATCCGGGCGCACTCCGAATTCCTGTCGCGCATGACCCCGGAGCAGGCCCGGTAACGCCTAACCTGGAGTCCATGACCAACCCGAACGATCCGTGGGGACAGCGGCCGGAGGATGCGCCGACCGAGCACCTGGCGGGCAAGTCCGGGTTCGAGCAGCCGCTGCACACCACGGAGTATTCCGAGGCGTACGGGTCCGGCGCGCCCTCGGCGTATCCGGCGACCGAGCAGTTCGAGCCGTGGTCACCGCCCCCACCGAACGCGACTCGCGAATTCCCGCCCGCCGACAACCAGTGGGGTGGCTACGAGAG
>NZ_BAUA01000075.1 GCF_000710915.1 Nocardia brasiliensis IFM 10847 | reverse complement strand
CGCAGCTGTTCTCGCTCGTCGGCGCGATCGCCGGACGGCCTGCGCCCGTGGTGAACGGTTTCGATGCGCAATTGCGTCCGACGGGGGTGTTCACCCTGGACGAACCGGCACCGGAGCAGAGCGTCGGGTCCGAGGTCATGCCCGCGCACACGGTGGTCGACCGGCGGATATTGTGGCGGATCCTGTTGTCCGGTCTCGGCGACGTCGTGCATTTCGGGCGACGGTGCCTTGGATATGTCAGGGAAAACGGTGGCGTGACAGCGCGATTCGCGGACGGCGGACAGGTGCGCGGCGCGGTGCTGGTCGGCGCGGACGGTATCGGGTCGGCGATCCGAGGGGTGCGGCTGCCGCAAGCCCGCGTCGTCGATACCCGAACGCGGCTGATCTACGGCCGGGTGCCACTCACGCCGGAACTACGACGCGCCATTGCGCCGACGATGTTCAGTGTGTTCAATTCCGTGGTGGATCCGGACCGGCGGTTCGTCGGTATCGCGCCCGTGCAATACCGCGAACCTCCGGCGACGGCCGCCGCTCGGCTGGCCCCCGGACTCCGGCTGGGGGCGGTGACGGACACGCTCGCTGTGCTGTTCGGCTGCCAGGTCGACCGAATGCCCTTGGGTGACAACGAGTTTCGATCGGCAGACGGCCTGCAGCTGCGAAACCTGGTGCTCGACCAGCTGTTCGGCTGGCATCCGCTGGTCACTCGCATCGTCGGGAGCTGGATTCCGTCGAGTGTCTACCCCATCGTCGTGCGCAGCAGCGTGCCCGTCGCACCATGGCCGAGTTCGACCGTGACGTTGCTCGGTGACGCGATCCACGCCATGAGCCCCGCGGCCGGTGCGGGCGCGAACATGGCGCTGCGGGACGCCGCGGCCCTCGCCGCCGCGTTGGCCGCCGCGACAGATCATGGCACGCTACTCGACGCGATCCGAGACTACGAGCGAGACATGATCGACGAGGGGTTCGCGATGGTGCGGGTGTCCGCGGCGAATGGGACGCAAACCCTCGGTGCCGATCCATTGCCGAGTTGAACAAACCGGCGACACCTTCCCCGGAACTGGCACGAGGCGGCTCGGCCGAGTCCGAGATCCGAGACGGTCTATCGGGCGCTGCGGTCCGGGTAGGGGGCGGCGGGGGGATACTCGCTGCTGTGCGCGTAGAGATCTGTGTGGAGTCGGTCAACGGGGTGCGAATCGCCGAACAGGTGGGTGCGGATCGGATCGAATTGTGCGGCGGGTTGTCCGATGGCGGGCTCACGCCCAGCATCGGCCTGCTCGAGCACGCGATCGCCGCTACCACGAAAACCCAAGTGCACGTGCTGATTCGGCCCCGGTCGGGTGATTTCGTGTACACCCGCGACGAGATCGAGCTGATGGTCCGCGATATCGCCGCGGCGCGGGCGGCCGGAGCCGATGGGGTCGTCGTCGGCGCGCTCGACGGGTCCGGCGCGGTCGATCCGGCTTGCGCGGCCTTCGTCGCGGCGGCCGAACACCTGGACATCACTTTTCACCGGGCGATAGATGTCAGTGCGTCTTCGCAGCGGACCTTGGATCAGGTGATCGAACTCGGTTTCACCAGGGTGCTGACCGCGGGCAGGCAGCGTGCGGTCCTCGACGGCGCGGCGGTGATCAAGGATCTGGTGGGGCGGGCCGCGGGCGCGCTCGACGTGATGGCGTGCGGTGGTGTCCGTCCGTCGAATGCCGTCGCGGCGCTGGACGCGACCGGCGTCGCCGATCTGCACGCGGCCATGCGCACTCCGGTGCCGGGCGCCGCGGGCAGCGCGGTGTTGTTCGCGGGAGCCGGTGTGCCGCAAGGCTTCGACCGCTTCGACACCGACCCCGCCGAGGCCGCCGAACTCTGCCGCCTCGTGCACGGTCGGCGGCAAGCCGAATAGTTTTGCGGCGGTCCGGCGTTCAGCGCCGGACCGCCGCGCCGGGCTCAGCCCCTGGACACCTCGATCAGCCGCTCACGCAGCCAGGTCAGCGGGGTGTCTCCCCCGCCGACCGCGTAGTGCGGGTAGCTCTGGTGGATGCCGGATTTCAGGAAGTCGTCGATCTGCTGCTTGCGCTCTTCGTAGGCCGAGTTGTTCAGCTGGTCGGACAGCAACCCGAGACCACCCGCGGCGAGCGCGTCGGCGATGAGCGCGTTGGCCTGCTGCTGGTAGGCGCCGAGCAGCGCGGGGTTGGGGTTCGAGACCTGGGCGAAGAAGCCCGCGATGCGGGCGGCGAAATCACCGTCGGGGATCGCGCAGTACAAATCGCCCGCGGCGCAGAACGTGTAGGTCTGCGGGGTGAGCCAGCCGAAGCCGCCCAGGCGCGGACCGCCCGCGCCCGCACCGAGGACCGGCGGGCCGATCAGCGTGTCGGTGGGCGAGCGGCGCGGATCGGAGATGAGCCCGACCAGGGCGACGCGCTCGGGGCGCACGACGCCGAGCCCGGTGCCGATCTCGGCGGCCACGTCACCGGCCGCGTCCGCGCCCTGGCTGTAGCCGAGCAGCGCGAACCGGGTCGAGTCGCAGCGCTGGGCCATGCCGGTGAGCAACGCGCGGGTGCCGTTGATGGCTTCCTGCTTGGAACGTCCGTAGACGTCGCCTTCCCACGGGAACGCGGTCGCCGGGTAGGCGACATAGTCGGTCGCGACATCGCCCGGCAGGTTGTCGGCGACCGCGGCGAGCATCCCCTTGCCCGGCTCGGCGTTCGAGGTCTCCCAGGTGCCGGGCACCGCGACCACGTACATTTCGGGGCAGTGTTGCGGGGCGGCTTGTGCGGTCGTCGCCGCGCCGACCGGCAGGACTGCGGTGACCATGGCGGCCGCGCAGGCGGCGGTGTTCTTCCATCGCGAAAACATCGTGTACTCCGTGTGCACTGCCGGGGCGCGGCCCGGTCGGCGAAGGCGCTCGGTGTCCGTTTTGAGCGCCGTTGACTGTCTCTCTTCAGGTGTTCCCCCACCTCCGGAATTTTCCGGAGGTCCGAACAGTGTCTCCAGAATGTTCGCCGGACGCCAGCGGGTTCGGTGACTTCGTTCGGAAATTCGGCCGAACATCGGCTCGGAATATGTGCGCCGCAGCCCCTTTTCGGCCTTATGCACAGCTCTTGCCTGCGGTTATGCGTCTTACGCACAAGACAGGCCCGGCGCGTGCGCCCGCCTACGCGCGGTCGGGGATCACGGCGGTGACCTCGATTTCGACCATGGCTTGTTTTTCGATGAGCCGGGTGACCTCGATGGCGGTCATCGCGGCGTCGAAGGTGCCGATGATGTCCCGGAAGGCCGTGCCGATGTCGCGTTGGGCCGCGATGTAGGCATCGGCGTCGGTGACGTACCACGTCATCCGGACGATGTGCGCGGGCTCGGCGCCCGCCTCGGCCAGCACCGCGACGACATTGCGCAGCGCTTGGCGGACCTGGCCGGCGAGGTCGTGGGCGCGGAACACGCCGTCGCTGTCCCAGCCGACCATGCCCGCCACGAACACCAGCTCGCCGCGCGCGACGACGCCGTTCGCGTAACCGCGCGGCCGCGGCCACCCCGGCGGTTGCAGGACCCTCATGCCGTCGCTGCCGAATCGCCGTGCATCGCACCGGTTTCGCGTAAGCGGAAGCGTTGCAGCTTGCCGGTCGGGGTGCGCGGCAGATCCGCGACGAAGGCGATGGCCCGCGGGTACTTGTACGGGGCCACAGTACGTTTCACGAAGTCCTGCAATTCCTCGACCATCCCGTCGGTGGCGTCGATCTCCGGACGAAGCACTACATAGGCTTTGACGATCTGACCACGATCCTCGTCGGGCACGCCGACCACCGCGCAGTCGGCCACGGCGGCATGTCCGGCCAGGGCATCTTCCACCTCGGGCGCGGCGATGTTGTACCCGGACGACACGATCATGTCGTCCGAGCGGGCCTGATAGTGGAAATAGCCGTCGGCGTCGACCCAGTACGCGTCGCCGGTGTAGTTCCAGCCGTCGCGCACATAGACCGTCTGCCGCTCGTCGGCGAGGTAGCGGCACCCGGTCGGTCCGCGCACCGCGAGCAGGCCGACTTCCCCGGGCCCCAACGTGTTTCCGTCCGCGTCCACGACCCGAGCCTGATATCCCGGCACCGGTAACCCGGTCGCGCCGGGCCGTGCGTGCGCCTCGTCGGCCGAGATGAAGATGTGCAGCAGTTCGGTGGCGCCGATACCGTCGATCAGCTCGATCCCGGTGGCCTCGCGCCACCGGGTGCGGGTGGACGGCGGCAACGGTTCACCCGCGGAGACGCACTTGCGCAGGGTGGTGCCGCGCAGTCCGACGCCGTGCCGCGCGAGAATCCGATAGGAGGTGGGCGCGGTGAACAGCACCGTCGCGCCGAATTCGGTGATGGCCTCCAGCAATCGGGCCGGACTCGCCTGCTCGAGCAGCACCGTCGACGCCCCGACCGTCATGGGGAACAACAGCAGTCCGCCGAGCCCGAACGTGAAAGCCAGTGGCGGGCTGCCGATGAACACGTCGTCGGGATCGGGCCGCAGGATGTGCCGCGGGAAGGTGTGGCAGATCGCCAGCACGTCGCGGTGAAAGTGCGCGGTGGCCTTCGGAACTCCGGTGGTGCCGGAAGTGAAGGCGATGAGGCAGACGTCGTCGGCCGCGGTCGCCACGGTGTCGAACCAGCCGTCGTGGCGGGCCATCAGCGCTTCCAGTCCGTCGCCGGAACTGCTGTGGAAGTAGCGGATCCGGTCGAGGGTGGGGCAGGCGGCCGCGACCGCCGCGAGTTGACCGGCGAGCGCCACATCGCACAGCGCGTGGGTGATCTGCGCCTTGTCGACGATCTGGGTGAGTTCTTTGACGCGCAGCAGCGGCATGGCCGTCACGGCGATCCCGCCGGCCTTCATCACCGCGAACCAACAGGCCGCGAGCATCGGATTGTTCGGGGCGTCCAGGAGTACCCGGTTGCCCGGCACCAGCCCCATGTCGTGCACCAGCACCGCGGCGATCCGGTTGGCTTGGTCGTGCAGTTCGGCATAGGTCCAGCGGGGACCGCCCGGGGCCTGGACGCAGAGCCGGTCGCCGTTGCCGTCGAGCACGTGCCGGTCGAGTAGTTCGGTGGCGCAATTGAGTCGGCTGGGGAAGCGGAGTTCCGGTCGATCGAACACGAGGTCGGGCCACTGGTCCAGCGGCGGCAGGTGGTCGCGGGCGAAGGTGTCGATGTGGGCGCTTGTCATGGTCGAACCTTGTGGGGGAGAGGGTGATCGGAGATCAGGACGGATCGGGTGGGATGCCGCGCAGCAGTTCGCGGGCGATGATCAACTGCTGCACCTCGGTGGCGCCCTCGTAGATGCGCAGGGCGCGGATATCGCGGTAGAGCCGCTCGACCGGCTGGTCGCGGACCACCCCGAGCGCACCCCACATCTGTACGGCGGCGTCGATGACCTGTTGGGCGCCTTCGGTCGCGGCCAACTTCGCCATGGCAGCCTCCCTGGTGACCGGGCGGCCTTGATCGCGTTGCCACGCGGCCCGATAGGTGAGCAGCGCGGTCGCGTCGATCGTGGTCGCCATGCGTGCCAGTTCGGCTCGGGTGAGCTGGAAGTCGGCCAGCACGCCGCCGAACATCCGTCGCGAGGTGGTGCGGTCCAGCGCTTCGGCCAGTGCGCGCCTGGCGAATCCGAGTGCGGCGGCCGCCACCGACGTCCGGAAGACGTCGAGGGTGCGCATCGCGACACCGAAACCGCCGCCCGCGGCGCCGATCCGCTGTGTCGCCGGTATCCGGCACCCCTCGAAGCGCAGCCGGGCGAGCGGGTGCGGGGAGATCACGTCCAGGCGTTCGGCGATGCGCAGACCCGGATTGTCGGCGTCGACCAGGAAAGCCGAAATGCCTTTCGCGCCAGGGGCTTCGCCGGTGCGGGCGAACACCACGTAGAAGTCCGCGATGCCGCCGTTGGAGATCCAGGTCTTCTCGCCGTCGAGCACGATATCGCCGCCGTCGGCGCGGGCGGCGCAGGACAGCGCGGCGGCGTCGGAACCCGCCTCGGTTTCCGACAGTGCGAAGGCCGCGATCGCCGTGCCGGTCGCCACTCGCGGCAGGTATCGCCGCTTCTGTTCGTCGGTGCCCGCCAGGCTGATCGCTGCGGAGCCGAGTCCCTGCATCGCGAAAGCGAAGTCGGCCAGTGCGTCCCGCTCGGCCAGGATCTCGCGGGTGAGACACAAAGCGCGCGTGTCGATCTGATCGCGACTGCCGCCGAAGTCGGTGCCCGCGACGGCATGCCGCAGCCAACCCGCGTCGCCGAGTTCCCGGACCAGTCGACGGCACCGGTCGTCGAGCTCGGCGGCGGGGTCCCGACCCAACCGGTCGTCCGCCCAATCACTCAGCGCGGCAGCGTGTGTACGGTGCTCGTCCGCGAAGAACGGCCAGTCCCAATGGTCGGCGCGCATCGGACTAGTTCCCTTCGAACTTCGGCCGCTGTTTGTCCCGGAACGCGTGATACGCCCGGGCGAAATCCTGCGTGAGCATGCAGAGGGCTTGGGCCTGCGCTTCGGCCTCGATGGCCTGGTCCACCGTCATCGACCACTCCTGGTGCAGCATGGTTTTCGTGATGCCCTGGGCGAAGGTCGGGCCTTCGGCGAGGCGGCGCGCCAGCTCGCCGGCCGCGCCGAGTACCTGGTCCGGCTCGGTCAGCTGGTTGAAGAAGCCCCATGCGTAGGCTTCGGACCCGGTCATCGTCCGGCCGGTGTACAGCAGTTCTGACGCGCGGCCCTGCCCGATGATCCGCGGCAGGATCGCGCAGGCGCCCATATCGCAGCCGGCGAGGCCCACCCGGGTGAACAGGAACGCGGTCTTGCTGCGCGCGGTGCCGACGCGCATATCGGCGGCCATGGCCAGAATCGCACCCGCTCCCGCGCAGACCCCGTCGACCGCCGCGACGATCGGTTGCGGGCACGCGCGCATCGCCTTGACCAGATCGCCGGTCATCCGGGTGAACATCAGCAGCTCGGGCGCGGGCAGCGCGATCAACGGGCCGATGATGTCGTGCACGTCGCCGCCGGAGCAGAAGTTCTCGCCCGCACCGGACAGCACGATCACGCTGACGTCCTCGGCATAGGCCAAGCGGCGGAACAGATCTCGCAGCTCGGCGTAGGAGTCGAAGGTCAGCGGGTTCTTCCGTGCCGGGCGATCGAGCACGATCGTGCCGACGCCGGCGTCGACCTGCCAGCGGAAGTGTTCGCCGGTGTAATCGGCGAGCGTGCTGCGGTTCGCCGCGCGCAGGGCGGGATCGAGATGCTGGGTCATGCGAAGTCCCGTGGGGTCGATGGATCGTTGTCGAGCTCGGCGGTGGTGGCGAGGTGGATGCGGAGCTTGCCGAGCAGGTCGAACAGCGCTTGCTCGTTCCCGCGGCCGAAACCGGCGAACATCTCGGTGAGCCAGCCTTCGTGTTCGGCGGCCATCTCCTCGAACCGCGTGCGGCCCAGCTGGGTCAGCCGCACCAGCGTCGCCCGCTTGTCGACCGGATCCGGTATCCGGTCCACCCAGCCCTCGGCGACCAGCTGATCGGTCAAGCCGGTGACGTTGCCTCCGGTGACCATCAGGTAGCGCGACAGCGCGCTCATCCGCAGGCCGTCGTGATGACGGTCGAGCTGTGCCAGATAGTCGAAGCGGGGCAACGAGGTCGCGAATCGCAAGCGCAGCCGGGTCCGGATCTCCTGTTCGATCTCGTTGGTGGTGGCCAGGAGTCGCAACCACAGCCGCACGTCGAGATGATCACCGGAGGCGGCGCGGGCTTCCATCCCGATGCGTTCGTCACCCAGCACCGGCCCGGCGTCACGCTGTGCGGTCACCTCACATCACCTCCCCGCCGCTGACCGAGATGGACTGCCCGGTCAGCGCATCGGCGGCCGCCGAGCAGAGCCAGGCGACGGTCGCGGCGACCTCCGCGGGCTCGATCAGCCGCCCCTGCGGGTTGTGCCGGACGAAGGCCGCGCGCGCCTCCTCGGTGCTGCGCCCGGTCGTTTCGATCACGTGTGCCACGCTTTCCTGGAGCAGGTCGGTATCGGTGAAGCCGGGGCAGACCGCGTTCACCGTGACGGGTGTGCCCGAAAGTTCCAGTGCCAGTGCGCGAGTCAGTCCGACCACACCGTGTTTGGCCGCCGCGTAGGCGGCCACGTAGGGGTAGCCGCGCAGCCCGGCCGTGCTGGCGATGTTGACGACCCGGCCGCGCCCGTTGGCGAGCATGTCCGGCACCGCGTCCCTGGTGCACAGGAAGGTGCCGGTCAGATTGACCGCGAGCATGCGTTGCCACAGTTCGTCGGTGGTGTGCCGCAACGGCGCACTGGCCGCCTGCCCGGCGTTGTTGACCAGGATATCGATCGCGCCGTGCCGCGCGCGGGCGTCGGCCAAGGCCGCTGTGACGGCCGCCGGATCCGTGATATCGCACGATATTGCGTGCGCGGCAGCAGATTTCGGCAGCCGGGCGACGGTGTCGGTAGCCCGCGTGAGATCGCGGGCCAGCAGGGTGAGCCGAACGCCGTCCTGCGCGAGCCTGCTCGCGATCGCCGCGCCGATCCCGCGTGATCCACCGGTGATCAGTGCGTGCCTGCCGCGGGTGCGTTGCGCCATGCCGGTCACCCCTTCGCCGTCGCGGCGGCCTGTTGGCGCTGGATGTTCGCCTCGAATTGCCGCTTGGCGGCGCGATATTGCTTCGGCCAGGTGAGATCGGTGTAACCGATCTTGGCCGCCTCGGTGAGCGTCCACGCCGGATTCGCCAAGTGCGGGCGGGCGATCGCGCACAGGTCGGCGCGTCCCGCCGCCACGATGCTGTTCACATGGTCGGCTTCGGAGATCGCCCCCACCGCGATCGTGGCGATCCCGGCCTCCTGGCGCACCCGGTCGGCGAAGGGCGTCTGCCACATCCGGCCGAAGGTGGGCTGCTCCGCCTTCGACACCTGTCCGGCGGAGCAGTCGATCAGGTCCGCGCCCGCCTGTTTGAACTGCTTCGCGATCTCGACGGCATCGGCCGGGGTGATACCGCCGTCCACCCAGTCGTGCGCCGAAATCCGCACCGATATGGGCAATTCGGCGGCCAAGCGGCGCGCACCGCGGCGAACACCGCCAGTGGATAGCGCAATCGGTTCGACAGGGAACCGCCGTAGTCGTCGGTGCGCCGGTTGGTCAGCGGCGAGATGAAGCTGGACAGCAAATAGCCGTGCGCGCAATGCAATTCGAGCCAGTCGAAGCCCGCTGCCGCCGCCCGGCGGGTGGCTTCGACGAATTGGCTCGTCACCTCGGCCATGTCGTCCTCGGTCATCGCGCGCGACCATTGGCTGACCCCGGGCAAGTACTGCTGGGGCGAGGCGGAGATCAACGGCCAGTTCGGTTCGTCGTCCGCAGCCGTGAGCGGTTGATCGGTGCCGTCCCACATGCGGCGCGTGGAGCCCTTCGCGCCCGAATGGCCTAGCTGCATACCGATTTTCGCGTCCGTGTTGGCGTGCACCCAATCGACGATGCGCTGCCACGCCCGCTGCTGCTCGTCGGTGTAGAGGCCCGGGCAGCCGGGCGTGATCCGCCCGGTGGGGCTCACGCAGGTCATCTCGGCGAAGACCAGTCCGGCCCCGCCGGTGGCACGCGCGCCGAGGTGGACCAGGTGGAAATCGGTCGGCACGCCGTGCACCGCCGAGTACTGCGCCATCGGCGAGACGATCACCCGGTTCTTCAAAGTCACCGAGCGCACCGTGTAGGGCGTGAACATCGGTGGGACGGAAGGCTCGTCGGCGGTGCGGGAGACGCCCGCCCGGGCGTCGAACCACCGCTCGTAGTCCTCCAGCCAGCCCTTGTCGCGTAGCCGCAGATTCTCGTGACTGATTCGCTGGCTGCGGGTGAGCATCGAGTACATGAACTGCTCGGGTTCGAGCTGGTCGCAATACCGTTCGCCGCACACCTCGAACCACTCCATGGCGTTCCATGCCGCGTTCTGCAAGCGCAGCGCGTCGATCGACCGCACCTCCTGATACCGGGTCAGCACCGCGGGCAGGTCGGCGGGGGAGTCGCCGTGCGCGCCGAACTGGCGCACGAGTTCGATGGCGTCCTCTAGTGCCAGTTTGGTGCCCGACCCGATCGCGAAATGCGCGGTGTGCACCGCATCGCCCATCAGCACGACGTGACTGTCGCCGTTGTCGAGCCACCACTGATCGCATTTGACCCGCTGGAAGTTCTGCCACCCGGAGCCGGGCAGGTGTCGCGAGTTCGTCATCAGCTTCTCGCCCTGGAGATTGTCGGCGAACAGCCGCTCGCAGAACGCCACCGATTCGTCCGGCTCGGCTCGGTCGAGTCCGTGGGCGCGCCAGACGCGTTCCGGACATTCGACGATGAAGGTGCTGGTGTTCTCGTCGAATTTGTAGATGTGCGCCTGCACCCAACCGTGTTCGGTCTGCACGAAATCGAAAGTGAAAGCGTCGTATAGCTTTTCGGTGCCGAGCCAGATGTAGCGGTTGGGCCTGGTGGCCAGATCGGGTGCGAACACGTCGCGGTGGCCGGTGCGGATCCTGGAGTTGATGCCGTCGGCGGCGACGATGAGGTCCGCATCCGGGAATTCGCGATCCGAGTGGACCTCCCGGTCGAACTCCAGTTTCACCCCGACCTCTTCGCACCGCTCCTGCAAGATGTTGAGCAGCTTCTTACGGCCGATGCCGACGAATCCGTGTCCGCCGGAGCGCAATACCCGGCCCTTGAACCGCAGTTCGATATCGTCCCAGTGATTGAACGCCGACTGGATCCGGTCCGCGGTGGGGCGATCCCACTCCCGCATGTTGTCCATCGTGGCGTCGGAGAACACCACACCCCACCCGAAGGTGTCATACGGCCGGTTGCGTTCGATGACGGTGATCTCGTGCTGGGCGTTGAGCTGCTTCAGCAGCAACCCGAAGTACAGGCCGGCGGGTCCGCCGCCGATGCACACGACCTTCATCTGCTCTCCTCTGAAGTCGCGGTAGCAGTACTTTACAACTAAAGCTTTAGATCTGAAGTAGTTTCCGGCCACGGATCTGTGGCGGTGGATGCGATGATTGCGGCATGAGATCGGCGAGAGCGGCATGGCTGGTGCTGGCGGGCGCGACCGCGGCGTGGGGCGTCTTCGTCGCGTCCGAGCCGCTGTACCAGATCTCTTCGTGCGAGGTCATCGGATTGGACCCGGCGTGCGGCGATCCGATGGTCGCCCACTACGGAGCGCGCCTGGTGCTCTTGCTGGCGGTGCCGGTGGTGCTGTGCGCCGTGCCCGCGCTGCGGGCCGGGCGCGGACTGTCCTGGCTCATCGCGGGCATCTTGCTGATCGGCCCATTGATCGCCCTACCCACAACAGATTCCGTGTTCGCCGCGTGGGGGTACTACCTGCCGGTGGGTGCTGTCGGCGTTGTAGTGGCGTGGTTTTCGAACTGGTACGAACGTCGCAAACATGCTGAGCGTGTCGCAGGTCCACGACAGCGGCGGTCGAATGCATCAGCAGCCAGCCGACAAGCCCGAACGTAAGACAGCTGCGAGAACCGGCCAACGCCGCTCGGCGTGTAGACCAAGCGACAGATAGTGAGCCAGGGGAGCCGCGGCGCCTAGCGGCGGAAGCGGCGGCGCAGGCGGGCGCGCAGGCCGGTGGCGGGTTCGGCCGGCGGAGTGGGGGTTTCGGCGGCATTCTCGGCCGCGGTTGCTTGGGCGAAGCGCACGTGCAGTTGCTCGCGGACCTGTTCGGGGGTATAGGCGCGACGACGTCGCTCGGCGCGCACGACCACCACGCCGGTGGCGACCACTCCGGCCGCACCTGCCAATCCCACTGCCTTCCACCACCGCATAGCGCATAGGCTACGGCCATGACGGGGACGGGCATCGATCTGGATCGGGCACTCGAGCTGACCAGGACCGGCGACATCTGGTTGTTCCGTGGGCATTCGGCCGCTGACCGGGCGATTCGGCTGACGACGAACAGTCCGGTGAATCATGTCGGGATGTCGGTGGTGCTCGATGATCTGCCTGCGCTGATCTGGCATGCCGAACTCGGCCGGTCGCTGCCGGACATGTGGTCGGGTGCGGCGCATCGCGGCGTCCAATTACACAATCTGCGCGATGCGGTGCTGGTGTGGGCGCATCGCTACGGTCAGCAGGCCTGGTTGCGTCAGTTGGACCGGCCGGCGACGCGGGAGATGGAAGACAGCCTGCTGCGCACCATCGCCCGGCTCGACGGCACCCCGTTCCCCTCCACCGCCGGCCTGGCCGGGCGGTGGTTGCGCGGCCGGGCGAGGCTGCCGCTGCGCAAATCGCGCAGGGCTGCCGCTCGTGAGCTGGAAAGCGCGTATTGCGCGGAGATCGTCGCCGCGACTTACCAGGCGATGGGGTTGCTGCCGGCCCATCGCAGCCCCAATTGGTATGACCCGGGCCGCTTCTGGAGCGGCGACAACCTTCAGCTTTCCGGTGGCTACACGCTGGGCGGCGAGATCGCGGTGCGGACACCACCCGCGCCCGAGTCCTGACCATCCGCCGCACGGGCATCGTGCCCGCTGCGTGATCCGTTCGATTTCGTGCCGCTGAGTCGCCGCGCTGTGTGAACGTCGGGACAAATCCAGTGGTAGCAGGCGTGCCATAAGTATGTCCTATGGCATATTGCTGAACCGGAAAGGTTTCTGTTACCGTGCGTCACGGCAATAATCCGCCCACCTCGGCGGGCCGTGGCCGTCGAATCGAGGGCCGTCGGCGGGTCGGCGAACGGGACCGGCGCAGCAGTGCCGCGTGTTTGCGGAGAAGTAAGGCTCGACGCTCGAACGGATAGCGGAGAAAGTCATGAAGAGTGCCTGGGTATACGGCGTGGTATTCCTGGTTCTGGGCCTGACGGCCCTCTTCATCGCGCGGTTGCGGCTGAGCGAGATCGAGGATCTGGCGATCGGGCATTCCAGCCCGCCCCCGGTACTCGGCCAGTTGCGCGAGAAAGTCATCGACTACGAGATCGACGGCCCACCGGGAGCACTGGTGCACCTGTCCTACTTGGACGAGCAGGGCAAGGTCGAAGAAGTGTCGACCGAACTTCCGTGGCGCACCTCGCTGCGTACCCGCAAGCTCGCCCTGCCGACCGGCGTTGTCGCGCAAGCCGACTCCGACCAGGTCTCGTGCCGGATCGTGATCAACGGGCAGGCCCGGGATACGCAGGCGGCCAGCGGCCCGTTCGCCGCGGTCAACTGCACGGTGCCGGTGTCATGACGAACTTCGTGCGGCGGCGCGGGAAAGGGTCGCGAGAACCACTGCGGGAGCGTCTGCGTGCGCTGCTTCCCACAGCGCGCCACGAGTTCTCGGTGCCGTTCGACCGGGCGCTGCTGCGACGCGTTCCCGGCCGGCCGTTGTTCGCGCGGCTGCTCTACATGTTCTCGGTGCCGATCATCGCGATCTGGCTGTTGCTTGCGGGCGGACTGAATCTCGTTGTGCCGCAGCTGGAAACGGTGGTCAACGGGCATGCACGCTCTTTCCTGCCGGACGAGGCGTCGTCGGTGCAGGCGATCGTCAAGATGGGTGATTCGTTCGGCGGCGCCGGCACGAACAATTTCGTCTACGTGCTGCTCGAAGGCGACGCCCCGCTCGGCGGTGACGCGCATCGGTATTACTTGACGCTGCTGGATCGGCTGACGCAGGACAAGAAGCACGTCAACTCCGCGATGGACCTGTGGTCGAGTCCGGACTTCTCGCCCGCCAGTGAGAGCGCCGACGGCAAGGCCGCCTACGTGCTGCTCAACCTGGCCGGGAACATGGGCACCGCGCTGGCGATGGAATCCACCCAGGCGGCTCGCGACATCATCGCCGACAACCCGCCGCCCGCCGGCATCACGGTCCACCTGACCGGACCGTCGGCGGTGGTCAACGACGAACTCGTCTCGATCAACGATTCGATTCTGCTGCTCATCATCATGTGTGCCGTGCTCGTCGGCGGCGTGATGCTGTGCGTCTACCGGTCGCCGATCACCGTCGCGATGCCGCTGCTGACCGTCGGGATGGGGCTGGCGGTGGCCCGGCCCGTGGTCGCGTATCTCGGTGAGCACGAGGTGATCGGCGTTTCGATCTTCGCCTCCGCGCTGCTCGCGGTGATCGTGCTCGGCGCGGGCACCAACTACGGCATCTTCCTGCTCGGCCGCTACCAGGAGGCCAGGCGCGCGGGGGAGGACCCGGAAACGGCGTATTACACAGCGCTGCACGGGGTTCTGCACATCATCATCGCGTCCGGGTTGACCGTCGCGGGTGCGACGGCGTGCATGTCGTTCACCCGCCTCGCGATCTTCAGCACCTCCGGCCTGCCGTGCACGATCGCGGTATCGGTCACCCTCGCCGCCGCGCTGACGCTGGGGCCCGCGCTGCTGGCGCTCGGCAGCAGGCTCGGCTTTCTCGAACCGCGGGCGCAGTCCTCGCAGCGCCGGTGGCGGCGGATCGCGACGGCCGTGGTGCGCTGGCCCGGCCCGGTGCTGGTGGCGAGCCTGGCCGTGCTCGTGCTCGCCATCCTCGTGCTGCCGAGCTTTCAGCCGAGTTTCAACGAGCGCATCGCCCAACCGAGCGATTCGCCCGCGAATCTCGGTATCGCGGCGGCCGACCGGCATCTGCCGCCGAACATCATGGCGCCCAGCATCCTGCTGGTCCAATCGGACCACGATCTGCGCAATCCCGCCGATCTGGTGGCGCTCGCGAAGCTGACCAACGCCGTGGTGAAGGTACCGGGAGTCAGTGCGGTGCAGGGCATTACGCGGCCGCTGACCACCCCACTCGAGCTCGGTACGCTCACCGGTCAGGCCGGCTACATCGGCAGCCGGTTCACCCAGATGAAAGACATGCTCACCCCGCGCCTCGACGACCTGACCACCCTCGCCGGACGCATCGATCAGCTGAATCTCACCATCAAGGGACTCGAAACCGCCCTCGCCACCGGACAGCAGGGATTCGGCCAGGTGAACAACAGTGCCGCCGCCATGCAGACGGCCGTCTCCGGGGTGGTCGACAAGCTCGACACACTGCGCGAGACCGTCGGTCCGGCAAGGGAGTTCGTGAACTCGATACCGAACTGCCGAGACATTCAGGCCTGCCGAGCCGCGCTCACGGGGTTCTCGCTGTTCGACGACACCGACCGGCTCGACGGCACCGTCGACGGACTCGTCGACGGTCTGCGCACCGCCTCGCAGGCACTGCCGCAACTCGCCACCCAGGTGGACAGCCTCAAAGGTTTTGTCGCGCAGGTCAAGAGCGTGATAGCGCCGCTGCAGGGCACGCTCGACATCCTGCTCCCGCAGATCTCGGACATCACCCGGTTCCTCGACGAGGTCGCCAGCGGTTTCACCACCGCGGATCCCGGCGAATTCTTCTTCCTGCCGAGTCAAGCGTTCGACAGCCCGCTGTTCAAGAACGCGCTGCCGTTCTTCTTCTCCGCGGACGGCAAGGTGACGCGAATGATCGTGACGCCGCAGATGGAGGGTTTCAGCCGGGAGGCGATGGACCTCAGCGCGCAGATCATTCCGGCGTCGTTGCAGGCGATGAAGGGCACGTCGCTGGCGGGCAGCACGGTGAGCATCGGCGGGCCGGGCGGCACGCTGCTCAATATCGAGGCGTTCGTGCACGAAGACTTCGTCACCAGTGTGGTGGCCGCGTTCGCCTTCGTGTTCTGTGTCGTCCTGATCCTGCTGCGCAGCCTGGTCGCCGCCATCGCGGTGATCGGCACCGTCGCGCTGTCGTATCTGTCCGCGCTGGGCTTGACCGTGTTCATCTGGCAGCACATCGTCGGCAATCCGCTGCACTGGTCGGTGGCGCCGGTCTCGTTCACCTTCCTGGTAGCCGTGGGGGCGGACTACAACATGCTGCTGGTCAGCAGATTCAAAGAAGAGTTGCACGCGGGCATCAACACCGGAATCATCCGGTCGATGGTGAACACCGGCGGCGTGGTGACCACCGCGGGTCTCGTCTTCGGCGTGACCATGTTCGCGATGCTGGTGAGCTACGCGCACAACATCGCCCAGATCGGCACCACCGTCGGCATCGGACTCTTCCTCGACACCCTGATCGTCCGCTCGTTCGTCGTCCCGACGATCGCCGCGCTCACCGGGCGCTGGTTCTGGTGGCCGATCAACATCCTGCGGAAGCCGGAGCCGAAACAGTCTCGGCCGCGCGCGGTTCCGGTCCAGGTGAACGGGATACGCCCGGCCACAACGGCTTTGGACGCGGCACGCGGCGGTCAGTGACTATCGGCTGCCGACCGCAACAGGCGCGGGGGCGGTTTCAGCGGCCTGCTGCGACAGGTTGCCGAACACCGCCACGGCCACCGCACCACTGATAGCGAGGAAGAAGCCCAGGATGGCAAGCCATTCCAGGCCGGGCCGCGAGGTGTCACCGAGCAGCAGCACACCGACGATGCCGGGCACCACCGTCTCGCCGACCACCAGCGCGGCGGTCGCGCCGTTCACCGAACCGAGTTGCAGCGCAACGGTATGCAGATAGAAGCCGCCGATGCCCGCGATCGCGATCGTCCACGCGGCCGGGTCGGCGAGCAGTGCGGGTACGTCGAACGGATCGATCCCGTGCACGATCCGGACGGCGATCGCCAACGCCCCGAACAGCATTCCCGCGGCCAGGCCCGCCGCCACCGCGCCCCGCGAGCCCAGTCGCCGCACCACCAGCTGACTGCCGGTGAACAACAGGATCGACACGATCAGCACACCCCAGTGCAGTGCCGGATCGTCGCTACCGCCGCCCTCGTGCCCTGCGGCGGCGCCGAGTGCGGCCAGCGCGAGGATCACCGAGCAGATCGCCGCCCAATCGCGCAGGTGCAATCGGATGCCCAGCACGAAGATGCCGAGCACCGCGGTGATGATCAGGTTCGCGCTCATGATCGTCTGCGAGAGGAACAACGGAATCAGCCGTGCCGACACCGCGTTCCCGACGAAGCCGACCACATCGAGCACGCTGCCCAGGATGAACGTCACGGTCAGCACCGCTGCCACCGTCGCCGCCACGGTCGGCGCCCCGGTCTCGGTCACCTGCCCGCCCGCACCCCGCGCCAGCGCCGCCGCCGCGGACTGGCGCGCCGCGTACGCCTGCAACACCGAGGCCACGCCGTAACCCAGACAGGCCAGCAACGCCGCGATCAGCCCGATCAGCATGTGATCGGATTCCGTAGGGGAAAGGTGGTCGTCGTGTGCACAACCGACCATAACGTTCGCCAGGCGAACTATCTTCCCGCGGTCCCGGCGTCGGCTTCATCCTGCGCCCCGTCGAAGACCCGTACCGTCCGGGTGGTCGCCAGCGGCTCGTAGTGGTCGGTGAACAGCTTGGCGATCAGCTCGCCGCGGCTGGTGACGCCGACCTTCTCGAAGATCGCCTTCACGTGATCGCGGACCGTGTGCGCGGACAGGAACAGGGTGCTCGCGATCTCACCGGTGGACCGGCCGCGCGCGATCAGCTCGGTGACGTCGAGCTCGCGCCGGGTCAACTCGTAGGCCGCCACCACCAGCGACGCGATCTCGGAGGGCGTGGCGGGTTCGATCACCAGCGCGGTCATCCCCGGCGCACCGGTCAGGTCGCGCAGGCACGAGGCGTGGCAGACCAGCCAGCGTCCGGTGGTGGTGCGAATGCGGATCCGGGAGTTCTCACCGGTGATGCGGGCGCGGCCCGCCGTGCTGAGAATCCATACGGGCAGTGGTATCTCGATGCCGTTCGCGGTGGTGGTCGCGGGGCCGGGCGGCATCTCGGCGAGCAACTGCCGCGCCTCGTCGTTGATCGATACGAGGCCGCCGTGCTGGTCGAACAGCAGCATGCCGGGCGCTTCCGGCTGCCCGCTCGCCGCGGTGGCGGCATACGGTTGCGCGAAGCTGCGCAACCGCCGTGCTATTGGCGTCGACAGCGCGCTGATCAGGGCTATTTCCTTGTCCTGGAATGACTTTCGCCCACGCTCTCGGAACAGGCTGAGCTGGCCCCACGGCTGCCCGTCGACCCGGAGCACGGCGCGCAGTTCGTCGTCGAATCCGCGCGGGCACATGAAGTTCCGATACAGCGGGCTCAGGCCCGGGTCGTCGCCGGTCACCGCGCGCAGTCCCGCGACCGGGACCGGCGCCCGCGCCAGTTCACGGAACAGGTTGACGTGCTCGGAGAAAAGCTCCGACTCCCAATAGGTTCCGCAGCCACCCTCGTGCAGGTTCTCCACCCGCACCGGCGCGGTGGTGAGTCCGTTGATCGGATCGGTGGCCACCCACACCGCCGCGTCGAACGGCGCGATCCGCCGCAGCCGCGTCGATGTCCGCGCGAACAGCGCGTGGGCGTCCGTGGCTTCTTCGATTCCCGCCAGCAGCCCGCCCATGTCGACCGACGCCACACTCATGCACGCAACCATGCCGTGTCCGCCGTCGGTCCGCCATCCCTCATTTGCGGGGGTGGCGAAGTGGCAGCGGGAACCCCGCAAACGAGGGATGTCCCGGGTGACCCGGTCCGGGTGAGGCTGGTCCGGTCCCAGTGATCGGAAGGAAACAGGATGGATCTCGGCATCATCGGTGCGGGCGCGGCGGCGGTCGCGCTGCTCGACGCGCTCGCGGCCACTTCGGGCACGGCAGGCAGTATCACGGTGTTCGACGGCTCCACCGCGGTCTGGCGTGGGCGGGCGTACCAGGCGGACGTCGAGGCGGTTCGGGTGAACGCGCCGCCGGCGTTGATGTCGGTGCGTGCCACCGACCGCGCGCACTATGAGCGATGGTTACAGGGGCGCCACGAGGCGACCCGTTACTTCGACGAGGGCCTCGGACAGCCGCTGGTACCCCGCGGCATGTACGGCGAGTATCTGGAGCAGACCGCCCGGAGCGCGATCGACCGCCTGCGGCGCAGGGGCTGGCGGGTCAGTGTGGTGAACGCGCGCGTCGTCGGCTTCTCTCGTGCGGCGGGCGACCAGGCGCTGCTGCACACCGCGACCGGTGCGCATCCGGTGGACCGCGCGGTGCTCAGCGTCGGCAGTGGTCGACCCCGTGACCATTACGGGCTGACCGGTGCGCCGGGCTACGTCAACGAGCCATATCCGTTGGGCGACACGATCACCGAGGTAGCACCCGACGCGCACGTCGCGGTGATCGGCAGCGGGCTGACGGCGGTCGACACAGCCGTGGCGCTCACGGCGAACGGCCACACGGGGCCGATCAGCCTGCTGTCGCGCAGCGGCGTCCTGCCGTTCGTGCAACAGCGACCCCTTCCGCTCTCACCGAAACACCTCACCGCCGCCAATGGGCAGCGACTGGCCGCCGCCGGTGTGGTGCGGCTGCCGCAACTGGTCGAACTCATGCGCGCCGAACTCGCCGAGCTGGGACAGGATTTCGACTCGTTCGCCACGCAGATCCGTGCCGCCGAGGACCCGGTGGCACGGTTGCGCCGGCAGCTGACCGAGCTGGACGACCCGCATCAGGGCCGCCGCCTGCTCACCATGGCGATCCGGGTGCTCGGCCCGATCGTCTGGCCGCTGCTGCCGGAATCGGATCGCACCATGCTGCGCACCGAGCACTTTCGCACCATCAGCAGCCTGAGTTCACCGATGGTGCCGCACAACGCGAAAATCGTTTTGCGGCTGCTGGATTCGGGACAGTTGCGCCTGCGCGCCGGACTGCGCAAGATCGAGGCGCGCACCGGCGGCGGTTTCACCGTGCACGATGACATCGAGTGGCCCGCGCAGACGGTCGTCAACGCGGTCAACCCGCCTGCCTACACCACGCCTACCGAGACCGAGCCGCTGATCAGTGCGTTGCTGGCTTGCGGCGCAGCCGAATCCGCGACCGCCGGGGGAGTGCGCACCGAATCCGGCTCCCGCCGTCTGCTCGTCGCGGGTCGTCCCGACCCGACCTGGCACGTCCTGGGCAATCTGGCCGCCGACGCGATGTTCATCGCCACGAACCCGCCGGGGCTCGCCGCGGAAGCAGCCGGCCTCGTCCGGCATCTGGTGCCCTGAACGTCACAGGATGGATCGGTAACTGGATCTTGCGGACAAAAGGTGCTACCAATTAGGTGAGGCTTACCTCGTTAGGTTAGCCTCGCTTACTAGTTGAAGCCTACCTGCGAGGGTCGACCGTGTACGTCTGTATCTGCAACGCCGTCTCCGAGGCGGACGTGCACAGTTGCGTCGCCGCGGGTGCCGCGACGGTGAAGCAGGTCAAAGCGGTGTGCGGCTGGAAGCCCGGCTGCGGCAGCTGCACCCGCAGGCTCGTCGACGCGATCGGGCAAGCCCGGACGGCGGTCCGGTCCGAGGCGCCCGCCGCCTGAGCGAGATAGGCAATCCTTCCTGGAAAGCCCCGGTGTGACGTGTGACACCATCCGTGGCCATGGAAGGCGACAAGGACATCATCAATGTGCTCAACGAGCAACTGACCGCGGAACTCACCGCGATCAACCAGTACTTCCTGCACGCCAAAATGCAGGCGAACTGGGGTTTCACCAAGCTCGCCAAACACACCCGCTACGAGTCCATCGATGAGATGAAGCATGCGGAGATCCTCACTGACCGCATCCTCTTCCTCGACGGGCTGCCCAACTATCAGAAGCTGAACCCGCTGCGCATCGGCCAGACCGTGCCCGAACAGCTGAAGGCCGACCTGCAGATCGAGCTCGAAGCCGTAGAGCGGTTGCGCGGCGGCATCGAGCTGATGCGTTCCCGCGGCGACGTGACCTCCGCCCGCATCTTCGAGGCGATCCTCGAAGACGAGGAGCACCACGTCGACTATCTGGAAACCGAACTCGCCCTGCTGGAAAAGCTCGGCGAGCAGCTGTACCTGCAGCGCTACACCGACATTCCCGAAGGGGACTGAGCGGCGGCGCGGTAGTCGACGGCGGTGGCCTGCCGAGCAATCGCGTCGGCAGGCCACCACCATCGTCGCGGACACGCAACCGCCGGAGCGATCAAAGATCCACGCCGTCCACCAGTGTCGGCGCCGTACCGTCGTCGGCGACGCAGGCCACCGCTCGGCGGATTTCGGCATGCAGGACTTCGACCACGTCGACACCGAGGGCCGCGAGAAGCGGCTCGGCGCCACGCTCGAGTAGCGCCATCGCCAGGGCCCAGTTGTCGCGCAGGGCGGCATAGAGCTGACGCAAAGCGAACGCCGGAGCCCGGTCCAGCAGCACGGGAAACAGTTCGGTGATCACCTCGTGGTATACGGACAGATCCGGGTCGAGGTCGAGTGTGGCTGCGTCCGTGAGCAATTCGACCGGGTCGACCAGCGCGGCACAGGTCTGCGATACCGCGAACTGGAGCAGCGTGACGACACGGGTGGCCCGATCGCGGCGGCGCGCCTCGGCGAGAATCTCCATGCTGAGTTCGCGAATAAGTGCGTCGCCCGCCGGGAGGAGCGCCGCGGCGAACGCGACCAGGCCCGCGACCGCGGGCAGTCGGTCGCCGGTCATCAGCTCGCGGACTCGATCGGTGAAGTCCCGATATGGGTCCCTGCCCGGCGGATGGAACAGCAGGTCCACCAGCGCGGCGTAGAGCGGGTCGGGGATGCGTGGCATCGGCGCGGACACCGTCGGCTGTCGGGTACTCGAGATGATCAGGTGTTCATGGACCCAGGCCATCGCGCTGCTGATGCTCCACAGCAACTCGTCGAATCCGGTTCCGTGCGAGGGCACGGACAGCGTCGCGGCGTGCAACTGCCGATAAGGCGGGAACGGTGGGTTGCCATGCACCGCGCTGATCATGTATCCCGACGAACCCTCGTAGCCGAACACCATCGCGAAGGCGTCGGTCAGATATCGCGCTCCACTCTGGGACAGCAACGCCATGGCGGAATCGGCCTCGTACGGGATGAGCCAGAAGGCGGCGTCGAATCGCGTGCGATGGTCCGGGCGCACGTAGGCGAAGGGAGTCGCATCGAGCTCGTCATCGAAAACCCATTCGTAGCGCCGCATTCGGGCGAGCGCCGTACCGAACTGCGCCCACATGTTGTTCGCTGTTTCGTCGGTGCTGTCGACGGCGACGCTCGCGGCGAACTGGAACATCGTGGCCAAGCCGACGACCCGCTCTCCGTCGTCGGTCAGCGCGTCGACCAGGGCGATCGCCCGCGGCAGATCATGACGAGCGAGGTGTTGGGCGAAGACCCGGGTGGTGCGTGCCCAGCTGTAGGGGTTTGCGATCGCTCTCGGTCCGGGCGCCAGCGCGCGGACCACGTCGCCCGGTGAGTGGTAGAAGCGGGTGCGGCACAGCGTCGCCCAGTCGCGCATGTGATTGTGCAGATACACGAGGGCGAATTCCCGCGCACCCGGTACGTCGGCCCGCTCGCTGTCCGCAAGTCGGAACGGCACCGTTTTCGGGGCGTCGACCAGCGGGCGGACCCCGCCGGGATGGTTGAGGCATTCGTGCAGCAGCACGGTCGCCTGCTCGGTGTCGCCGACGTCCAGGTGACGATGCGCGAGCAGCGCGAGGACGCTGTAGCGGTCCGTATTCATTCGAGACCAGGTGGTTTCCGTCAGCTCCCTGGCTACCGCTGCAGCTCGGCCGAGATCGAACTCGGCCAAACCCAATGCGACACTCCGCAACTGGCTCTCTCGGTGCATTCGGCTGATGACGTCCAGATCCGGCTGGTGTGCGGGAATCGCGGTGTGCGCGTCCTCGAGCATTCCCACCGCGTCGGCCGTGTCGAACTCCGCTACCACCGAGGCGCGCTCGACTCGGCTCCAGATGGAGTTGTTCCACTCGTAGAGTTGGTGCAGCAGCCGTCCACTCTCGAATACGGCGCCCCAGCTCGCCTGCAGGCGTGCCGCACGCAGAAACGCCTCTTCGGTGTGGCCGTTGACGGGGACGGTCGAGAGGCGGCCGAGCAGGTGCTGAGCCGTCGCCCGATCGGTGTCGGCCAATTCGGTGGCGGCGTCGACCAAGCCGCGCCCGAGCGCGCCCGCGTCGTCGCTGCCCTGCTCGACCTCCGCCAGCAACTGCGCCCGATGCCGATCGGCACGGGCCGCGTCGTGCGGCAGCCAGGCCCGGAAAAGCCTGGCGCGGCAATGCAAACGGCCCGCCGTGCCGGCTTCGATCAGACTCGACTCGGCCAGGCGAAGCAGTTCCGGCACGTCCCCGGTGTCGGCGCGGACGGCGAGATCCAGGTAGTCACCGGCTCGATCGGTCCGGATCGCGGCGACGAGTGCCCGTGCCGCGCGGTCGTCAGTGATCGCCGCGGCCGCGCGATACAAGTCGTCCGGCGGGTGGTCTTCGCGCCAGCCGGAGTTGGGTCGCCGGGCTCGCTCCCACAGCACGAGTGCGCGGTCGAGATCGTACGGCGCGATAGCCGTCGCGGCCCATCGCAGCGGGTACTGGGCCGGTTGCAGCGTGCCGATCTCGCTTGCCGGTACCGTCAACGCGCACTGCACCAACAGGTCGCGTAGGCGGGCGTCGCTCGCACCTCGCGGCGTCTGCCGCACGATCTCGTGCATGCCCAGGAACTGCTGATACGACGGCGGCACTGCGAGCACATGCTCGATCGCTACCTCGGTGCGCCCCATCCGAGCCAGGAGGCCGAGAACGCCGGGCACCACGTCGTGCACCGAGCGCAGCGCTTGCCGGCGGACCACGCCCAAATACAGGATCGCCGGTAATCCCGTTGTCAGCGAGGGGCTTTCGAGAACTCGCTCTGCGGCGAGTTCGACCAGTCCGAGGAAGTGGCGGTCGCTGCCGAGGGTGGTTCGGATGGCGCGCCGCAGCCCGGGACAGACGAGGTCGGGTAGCTCCGATGCGACGGCGGCGCGGCTGCCGGCCAGGTGCCTGCCGAGATGAATGAGCCCGTAGCGGTCGACACTGTCCCAGTCGACGGCGGCCCAGGCGGCGGCGCGGCCGCGGTAGTGGCGGACGATGCGCTCGTGCCACTCCTGAGCGTCGACCGCGTACTCGGGTCGCTGCCGGCGGATCGGCTCGCTGGTGAGGAATTCGCCGATCGAGTTGTGATATAGGGTGATTCGATCGTCGCGGACGTCGAGCAGCCAGCGCAGTCGGGCCAGGATGTTGCGTACCGAACTCGGCCAGACCCGCACGCCGGCCAGCGTGCTGAGTTCATCCGTGGTCAACGGGTCTGCGGCCACCGCGAGCACGCCGAGAATCGGCTGCACCACCCCTTCCCAGGCCGGTGTCAGCGTGTCGTCGGCATTGCGGGGATCGCGGATCTCGAGTTGGCCGAGCCGGGTGAGGTCGGTGCGCAGGGTGTCGATGAAATACGTGTACAGACCGGCGAGTCCGGGTGGCAGCCCGACGACCTCGAGCAGCCGCGCGGTCTGGGGCGCATCCTCGGCGAGGGCGTCGGTCAGTGCCCGCGCATAGGTGGACAGGTAGAGAAAGTTTCCGTCGGCGCGGCCGACGGCATCACGGTGGAATTGATCGAGCAGATAGCCCTGTGCGCGTGCGGCCGCCGCGATCGGCTCGGTGCCGAGTACCCGCCGGGCGTAGCCGACGAGGTCGTCGGCCACCTCTGGGGAGCCCGGATCGATGGGTATCTCAGCGAGCTGTCCGATACGCGCGGATCGCAGTCGACCGAGTCCGGCATGTGGCCGAGAAGTCATGAGGACACAGATGTTCGGTGGCAGTTCGGGTCCGTCGGCGAGCCAGCGCAAGAGGCTCGGTGCGGCTTGGTCGTCCGCTAGTTCGTCGAGCGCGTCGAGCGCGATCACGACCCTGGCGGCGGGGTCCGTCGCGAGCAGAACTTCGGCCGGCGCGATCAACGCCAGATGCGCCAGATTATCCGGCTCCAGCAGCCGGGGTTCGACAGCGGCGTAACCGATTTCGACACCGGTCACCGTCCCCGCGACGTTATTGATCCGCTGTTCCACCTCGAGGACGGCGGTGCGATGGAAGGGCGAGACGGTCAGGTCTTCGATACGGATGCCGATCGATCGACCGCCGTGCGCGACCGTCTCGATGTGCTGGCGGACGACGACCGAGAGGCGTTCGGGCTCGAACAGTTCCGGCCGCGCGCGGGCGAGCTGGTGGCCGACGGACAGCAGAAATGACTGGATGTCCCCGCCTGCCAACCGTGTTCGGCTGTCCTGACGGATGAAGTAGCGGAGCCAGTCGGGACGGGCGTGCGACAGTCCGGCGAGCAGGCTGGTCTTGCCCGCTCCCGGCTCGCCGGTCACCAAGACGTACCTGTTGGTCTCGGCTGCCGCTGCTACCCTGTCCCGCAACCATTTACGCTCGACGAAGTCCGGCCCGACCCGGTCCCGGATCAGTTCGGCGAACGGTCGCGGCCCGCGGTCACCGCTCCCGGCGGTCGGCTCCGAGATCGACTCCAATGGCTTGCCCTCCCGCAACCACTTCGCGAACCCGCGTGTGGCCCTCGATCGTGCCCTCGGCGCGGTCGGCGCGCACCGCGGCCACGTAGCCTGCTACCTGGTCCGCGTCGATGCTGCCGCGCACCTGCGCCGATTCTCGCCCTTCGCCCGCGAACACGAGCGGCGTACCGTGGATCGTCTCCAGCACCCGACGCAGTGCGTCGACGAGGTGGAGCAAGCGTTCGTCCGACGGCGCGACCGGATCCACACCGGCCGCGTATTCGTGCAGATCGCCGCGCAACGCACGCAGTTCGGGTTCGAATCGCTGCACCTGTGCCATGTCCGGCGCGGGGAGTTGTTCGGGTTCGGTCACGATCGGCGGCGTCTCGCGGTCCGTGCCCGTCTCCGACTCCGTGTCCGAACCCGCACGTGCGCGTCGCCGCCGGAGCAACTCACCTGCCTGGTCGTAGAGAAATCTGACGCCCTCGGACAACGCGACCGTACCCAACGCCGCCAGCGACAGAAATTCCTCCACCTGGCCGATGCTACCTGAGAGGTGTACGGGCAGAACCTTTTCGAGGGCAAGGAAGTAAACGCGGCATGATCACCGCAGGCCGATGTCTCGTGATCGTGTCGGTCCACTTCAGGAGGGTCGAGGGCGGACCGGGACGCGGCTCCGCGGCGGTCAGACGGGGATACTGGTCCCGGACGTCCTCAGGGCCCGTGGGTCATCTCGCGTGCCGGGCAGCTTCAGTCTTGACAGGTTAATATTAACGAAGCAACATTCAGGGGCGGACCTGTTCTCCTGCCCCAGCCTTCGCGCACCTGTGCCGCCGGTGGTGGCGGACGGAGTCACCAAGCGGCGCAAGCAAAAAGGAGATGACGTCGGATGGCTGAAGCCTTGGTGGGGGATGTTCGGAGCCGGGGGGAGTGGGCAGTGGTTGCCGGTTCGTCGGGTGGGATCGGGCGGGAAGCCGCATTGCGGCTGGCAGCGGATGGATATTCGGTGCTGGCTTGCGGTGGTGACGGCACCGCTGTGGCGGAGACCTGCAAATTGATCGAGTGGTCCGGGGGCCGGGCGGTCGATCTGGTGGCCGATCTCGAAGATCCTGCGGCGGCGCCTCGGTTGATCGGGGAGATACCCCGATTGTTGTCCGGCGTCCCGGTGCGGGTGCTGGTCAACAATGCCGGGGAAGCTGATTACGGTTCGACCGAGGACGTGTTCGACACCGTGTTCAATCTGAATGTGCGGGTGCCTTTGTTGTTGGCGGGTGCGCTCGCCCCATCGATGGCGGCGCGTGGCGTCGGGGCGATCGTCAACGTCGGTGGGTTCGGTGTTCGGACGGGTACGCCGGACAATGGTGGGGCGCGGGCGGCGCGGGCGGCTCTGGTCGAGTTGACCAGGTGGTGGTCGGCCGAGTACGGGCCGAGCGGCGTCAGGGTGAATTTCGTGGATCCCGGCGACCTGCTCGCCCCGCCTCGGGAACTGCGTCCGGGCGAGGCGCCGCAGGACTGTAACGGGCCTGCGGAGGTCGCGGAGGCCATCCGGTTTCTCGTTTCCCGCCGGGCTGCCCATGTGCACGGTGCGTTGTTGACCATGACTGGCTGAGCGGGCGCGGCGGAGCGCTGCCAACCGTCGGCATGAGTCGCGAGTTCGGCGAAAGGGGTTGCTTTATAGTGCAATTCGCTCGCCTCGGCGTTTCCGGGGCGCTGTCCCGCAGCGGCGGCGCGGCTGGTTATTCGTGGCGCGGTTCGAGCAGGGTGGCGATCATCGCCGTGGCGTGCCATCGCTCGAATTCCCGGTGGCTCCAGCCGCGTTCGTCGACCAAGCGCTGATAGTTCGTGTACTGGAGTTGTAACCAGAGCACGTCGGTCGCTGTGCGGCGTGAGATCCCTCGGCGCAGCGATCGGGTCGCCGCGACGGCGGCCACGACGCTACCGGCCGTGTCGAGCAGTTGTTGTTGCGTCGATTGCAGGAGTTCCGCCAGCTCGGGCTCGGTGCCCGCGGCCTGTTCGAGCACTCCCTGCAACGGCCGTGCTCGCTGCATGATCGCGGCCGTGTGCTCGGCGAATTGCTCGAGCAGGCGACGGGGGTCGGCGATCGTGAGGATTTGCGCCATCGTCGAATCGGCTTCGGCGACGTCACCGTCGTTGTCTACGTATTGGCGGGCGAGCGCGAACAATTGGGCCTTGTTGCCCGCGGCGAACACCGTCGGACGGGAGACGCCGGCGCAGGTCGCGATCTGATCGATGGTGGCACCGGCGTAGCCGCGTTCGGCAAACACCTGCATCGCGGCTCGCACCACGATGTCCCGGGTGCGCCGCGCAGCCTCCTCGCGCACCGGGGAGCGATAGGTGCGTTGCAAGCGATTGTCGTCTGCCATCAGGTCCGATTTACTCTCAGTTATGTTAATTTATTCGCGGTAAGTTGAAGGGTGGGCTGACGCGGACGTGTCAGGGTCGCCGGGTCAGTGGGCTGGGACGATGTGACCGCTGGTCCATGTCGGCGCACGACGCTCTGATCGGCGTCCGGTTGATCGCGGACTCATCCGGTGTCGTCTCCTGCCGCCTGCGGCGGTTGTCCGCCGGAATGGTTTTCTTCGCCGAGAAGCGTAGCAGTCGGATGTGCGAACTCGTCGGACGCCGGCGGCAATGCCGTTCGGAAGATGAGGTCCGGCGGATATTCGCGGCGTACCCGAGGGATGCATTGTCGGCCGGGACAATTGCTTGAATTCCCTGGCCGGCTCGCCGACGTGTTCGGCAGAATGTGGGCATATGCGAGAGGTGCCAAGTTTTCGACGACTATTGCGGGTCGGCAAGCAGTTCAAAGAGTTCGGCAACCTCTGGGGAATCGTGCAATACAGCGGCAGCCAGACCGATAAAGCTCGTGAGCGAATGATGATCGTCTAGATCTCTGACATGGTCTTTTATCTGCTGACGGAGTTCGGGCCAGCGTTTCGCCCACTCCTGCACATGCCATCGAATCGCGTTGTCGAGGTAGCGGACCGCTGGTTCGGTGCCGTTCATCCGTTTCTGGCCGAGCAGGCTTTCTCTGCCGATGAGTACACCTTCGAAGCCCAAAACATCACGGGCATCGCACATTTGAGGCGATGTCAGCGAACCGTACAGCGATCGAGCCAGCTCGAAGCCGGTGTGCATTCTCGCGCCCCTCGCGTTGCGCCATGTCAGCGCCGCACCACCGAGGGAGATCGCCGCAGACATCACGCCGATATAGGTGGGGTCAACCAAGGCCATGACCTCGTGACGCTACCGCGCGAATCGGCTCCGGTCTACAGAATGATTGCGGCACAACGTGACTCAGACCCAGGCCAGGACTGCTGATACGCACATCTGCATGCGTACGCGTTCGCCCGCGCCTGACTGCTAGCCGGAACATTGTTTCGCGCGCGGTCGACGAGACGCGAATCTGGGCGGTAGCGACCGGTGTGCAGCAGCGGAGTCGAGCGTTCTCGCCTCGCGCACAGCAAGATTACGGGGCGACGGCGGCGATCCACACCGTGACCAGCAGCATGCCGAGGGCTCCGAGGAGTAGCCAGGCCGCGGTGCGCAGTTTGCGGTATCGGTAGCGGTGCAGGTTGGCGGCGCGCCAGAGCTCGACCAGTGCGCCCCGGAACTGTTGCTCCTGGGATTGGTTCATGACTGATTCCCGGAACGCGTCGAAGGTAGACCACTGGTCGCTGATCCCGGTGTAGTAGTAGACAGCCGAAGCGTCCGCTCTCGGTCCGAAGAACTGACGATCGGTGCGCCGCAACGTGATCAAGGCCATCGACGCGAATATCACCGACCCCGCCACCAACAGCAGCGCGCCCAGTGTCGTGCACAGCATCGCCAGATTCGGGCGGCGCGCGTCCCGCAACGAAAACGACAGGGCCGTACCGGCAATCACCAGCGCGTTCGTACTCAATACCGCGCCTGCTCGCGTCGACACCGCAGCGCGCAACTGATCTTCCCTGCCGATATGCCAGCGAACGGCATCGAGGTCGAGCCCCCTCGACTTGCCAGCGGATCCCCCAGACGATGTCATCATTCGATTCTCGATCGAGCTACCCGGTCGCGACGCCAAAACCAGCGGGCAGGGTCTGGCGTTGTCGATGACTGGCAGCAGCAGGCTACTGCCTACGCTGACTACCTGTGCACGCCAGGATCGAACCGCCGATGCTGGACGGCGGAGGGCCGAAAATCGGTCGTGCTCTGCATGGCGTGGTTGCTACCGTGCCTCTATGAAGGTCAACTCGGGAATCTCTGCCGCGGCCGCGCGAGCTCTCAGCTCGCCGGTCGCTGCCGCTTGACCTCTTTCCCCTGCCGGCGACCGGAAACGGTCCGCTGGTATGCGTCGGTCTTGTTGCCGGACTTGCCATGTGCGGTCGTTTCCGGTCGATTTCACATCGATGGAGCAACCACCATGATCACCACAGACCAGACTGTGCAAACCTTCCTCGACTACTTCCGCGAACGCGGGCACGAACGCACGCCGGGCGGATCGCTCATTCCCTCGCCGGGGGATCCGGTGCTGTTCACAACCTCCGGAATGCACCCGCTGACTCCATACCTGCTGGGCAGACCCCACCCGCTGGGCCAGCGGCTCACCGGCCTGCAACGCTGCTTGCGCACCACCGATCTCGAGGAGGTCGGTGACGATACTCACCTCACCGTGTTCGAGATGCTCGGGTCCTGGTCACTCGGGGACTACGGCGGCTCGCAAAGCCTGCGCTGGGGATTCGAGCTGCTGCGTGACGGTTTCGGTATCGAGCCCAGCCGGATGCACGTGACCGTGTTCGGCGGTGACGAACAGGTCGAGCCTGACCGCGAGTCGTGGCGCACATGCGATGAACTGGGCTTACCGGTGAAGCCGACCACCGACGAGAACTGGTGGTCCAACGGCCCGACCGGACTCTGCGGACCCGATGCCGAGATTTTCGTCTGGACGGGCGACGAAATGCCGCAGGGCACACCGACATCCGATGACCGGTGGGTGGAAGTGTGGAATCACGTCATGATGCGATACTTCCGGCATCCCGACGGCATCCTCGAACCGTTGCGCCGTCCTGGCATCGACACCGGGCTGGGTCTGGAACGGCTGGTGCGCATCCTGCGAAACACGCGGTCCGTCTTCGAGATCGACGTCTTCCTGCCCTGGCTGAACACTCTGCCCCGACTTTGGGGCCCGCTGGACGAAAGGTCGCTGCGATTGCTGTCCGACCATTTGCGATCCAGCATTGTTGTCCTCGGCGATCGGGTCACTCCCTCCCCGTCCGGCCGCGGGTACGTACTCCGCCGTTTGATCCGCCGCGTCCTGACCACGCTGTGGCGCGACGATCCGACCCGAACCCTGTCCGATCTACCGATTGAGCTGATCGAACACACCCTCGGGCACTTCCGGCAATCTGTTCACCCACACGATGTGCGTGCCGTCCTGCTCGACGAGGAACGCAAATTCGTCCGGCTGCTCCAGCGGGGACGAAAGATATTGTCCCACAGCCGTTTCACCGGACGTCTCTTGACCGAGGACGACTACCGCTATCTGCACGACACCCATGGCCTGCCTCGCGATCTGTTGGTGTACCTGAATATCGAAGCCGATGTCAGTTGACTCGTGGCTGTGTCGGGCCGACTCAGCGGTATCGGATGTCGAACGCCATAGGTCATCTTCGCTGTGCTCTGGTACGCGACGGCCGACCTGAGATGGCGTGGAACCCGAGAAACGTTCTCGGAGTGGGCACTGCCCGGCACTCAGGTGGACTTCAGGGTGTTGCAGCGATGTTCGTCCGGAATCCTTGCCGGGAGCGGAGGATTGCTGCTCGATCCGGATAAGGCGGGTGCGGCACGTCTCCTACTGTTCCTGCGAAATCGGTTGTGCAGGAGGCGGATATGGACAGTCAAGACGGTTCCCGGTCGGTGCTGGTCGTGGGTGCGGGGATTGCGGGTCTGACGGCGGCCATCGCGTTGGCGCGCACGGGGTGGCGGGTGGAGGTTGCCGAGGCCCATCCGGATCGATCGACCGCGGGGTGGGGCTTGTGTCTGACCGGCCCGTCGCTGCGGGCGCTCGCGGAACTGGGCCTGGTCGACGCGTGTCTGTCCGAAGGCTATGGGATGAGCGCGATTATCCATGTCGACGTCGAGGGCAGGTCTGCCGAGCAGGTGGAACTGCCGCGGCTGATCGGCGAGCAGCGACCGGCGATGCTCGGCATCTCCCGTGCTGCGCTGCACCGCATTCTGTACATGAATGCTGAACGGCGCGGGGCGGCGATCCATCACGGCTCGACCGTGACGGCGGTGCGGCAGGCGGCTGGCCGGGTCGAGGTGCGGATGTCGGACGGCACGGACCGCCGGGTCGCGCTGCTGGTCGGTGCGGACGGAATTCGCTCGTCGGTGCGCGAGCTGCTCGGTCTGCGGACCTCGATCGACTACCTGGGCCAGATGGTGTGGCGGGCGCTGGTGCCGCGTCCGCTGTGGGCCAACGGTATTCACCAGTTCGCCGGGCCGCTCGATACCGCGGGGCTCGTGCCCATCTCGGATCGCCTGGCGTATGTGTTCCTGACCGAGAACGGGGTGCCGCCGAGCGTCCTGCCCGAGGCCGAACTCGCGCAGCGACTGGCTGAGCTGCTGGCAGTCTTCCCGGGCCGGGTCACGCAGCTCCGGCCTCTGGTGTCCGCGTCCGATTCGGTCGTGCGCCGCCCGGTCCGGACCGCCGTGCTGACCGGCGCGTGGCACCGCGGGAACGGTGTCGTCATCGGCGACGCCGCGCACGCCCCGGCTCCGCAAATGGCCAGCGGCGCAGCGCTTGCCATCGAGGACGGCTTGGTGGCGGCCGAAGAACTGACTCGGCATGCGACGGTCGGCGCCGGGCTGGCGGCCTTCGTCGACCGGCGTGCGTCACGGTGCCGTGCGCTGGTCCACACCTCGGTGACGATCTCGGGTTTGGAGCAGCAGCAGCGCCACCACGAGGCATATCCGCTGATCGAGGCCGGTCACCGGCAGCTCGCCGAATCCGCGTGAGCCAACCCGCATGCACCGTCGTCATCGCGACCGCGCGCCAGGTGTTGGCATACTGATCGTCGGAGTCGGCCGCACCAGAGGTGGCGTGGGTCCTCCCGAGGGAGGTGAATGTTATGACTGCGCCGCTGCGCGATTTCCGCATCACGAGTTCGCGGAACCCGGTCGATCTGCTCAACGCGGCCACCCGTTTGTTCGGCGGATCGATCATCACCTCGCCCTTGGCCGACCTGCGCGAGGGTGAGCACGAGGTGCGCGGCGTCACCGCGCCCGATTTCGCGGTGGGTTACTTCGCCTCGCCGCTCGACGTGCGCGTCGACAGCGCGGCCGGGCGCCGGTCCTACTTCGTCAATATCGGTGTCTCCGGTGCGATCTCGGCATCGCGCGCAAGACTGCGTGCGGTCCTCGACTCGTCGACGGCGGGAGTGGTGAATCCCGGTGACACCCAAGAGTTGCGTCCGCTGGGAAGCGCGACGCGATTTCTGGGCCTGCGGATCGACGCCGCGCTGGTCGACCAGGAACTCACCGCCCTGACCGGACACCCGCCGCTGTCGACGGTGCGGTTCGACTTCGCCCTCGATCTGGGCAAGCCGAAGGGACAGGCGGTGCGGCTGCTCGTGTATTCGCTACTGGCGCAGTTGGACTCGGGTGATCCGCTGTTCCAGCGCGTGGAACTGCAACGCAGTCAGTTACGGAGCATCGTCACCGCACTGCTGCTGGCTCAACCGCATTCGCACACCGGCGAATTGCTGGACGGTCCGCAGCCCGCATATCCCCGCGCATTGCGCGCGGCGCTGGCGTTCATCGAAGCGAACCTCACCGAGCAGCTCGGCCTCCGCGAGATCGCCGCGGCCGCCGACTGCAGCCCGCGGACCCTCACCGGCGCCTTTCGCGACCGGATCGGCGTGACGCCCATGGCGTACATCCGCAACCTGCGCCTCGAACGGATCCGCGCGGACATCCTCGGGTCCACCGACCAAGTCGGCGCGATCGCCTACCGATGGGGGATAGCTCATCTCGGCCGGTTCGCCGGCGACTACCGGGACCGCTTCGGCGAACTGCCGTCCGACACCGCGGCCCGTCGGTAACCGACCCCGCCACGGGTCAGCTGGCTCGTTGGCGGTCTCCACCGAACTGGCTTGGAACGTTGCGCATTTCGGCAGGCACCCCCTTTCCTTCGTTTCCATACAAGTGACATAATACAGTTGACTTGGAAAGGGGTATCGAAAGATGACGAGTCGACCAGGGGTGTTCGCCACTCCCGAGCTGGAAGCAGAATATTTCGCGGCCTACGACGCGGTGATGACGTTTTGGCCGGTACCGGCCGAGACGGTAGATCTTCCGGGTCGGTACGGAACGACACGAGTCACGTCCGCAGGTTCGACCGCGGCGCCGTCGCTGGTCCTGCTCCATGGATACAGCGGGACGGCCGGAATGTGGTATCCGGTCATCGGTTCGCTGGCCGAGGAGCATCACGTGCTGGCCGTCGACACCATCGGCGAGCCGGGCCGCAGTCGACACACCGGCGCGGCCGTGAACAGCATGGACGATCTCGTGGACTGGCTCGCGGAAACGTTCGATCTGCTCGGGCTACGCGCCGCCGACCTGTGCGGCCAGTCGCTGGGCGGGCACCTCGCGTTCCGGTTCGCGCTCGCCCATCCCGAGCGGGTTCGGCGACTGGTCCTGCTCGATCCGCCGCTGGTCTTCGCCGGGCTCAGCCCCGAGTTCGAGGAGTTGGGTCGCAACCGCGACCCGCACCCTACGTTCGAGGATGCCCGCGCGATGCTCGCACCGGGCCCTCCCGGCAGCGGGCCCGCGCACGTGGAGGCGTACCTCGACCTGCTCGCGCGCGGAGCCGCGCACTTCCCGGCCTCGCCGATCGTTCATCCCCACCTGCCGGACGGGCTGCCGCACCTGCCGGTCCCGACCCTCGTCGCCCTGGCCGGGGCGAGCCAGGTGCACGATTCGGTGGCGGCCGCGGAGGTCGCGCGGCGTGCCGGGGCGCGCACGGTGATTCTCCCCGGTGCGGGGCACGGCCTCCTGGCCGACGTCGAACCTGTTCGCAGCCTCGTCCTCGAACACCTCCGGCAGACAGACCCACGCACCTGAGACCGCGACAGTGAACTCCGAACAGGGCCGGAGGGCACAGCGGCTGTGCACGCCCGCGTCGGCCACGCGTGCAATGTCCGGCGAAACACGTTGGCGTGTGCGAACTTCGAGCGACCCGCGAGTGTGGGCTGCCCTTCGGCCCGTCCCGAAGCCGGCGATTCCCATTCGGTCGGACGGCGACCGAGGGCGATCCCCGATGCCTCGGCGCAGGCGAGCATGCCCCGTTTGTTTGGCGTGGCGGGGTGTGGGTAGCTCGTCGGCGAGCCCTTTCGTGTTGCCGGGCTCACGCTGGTCGCCGCCGCGTCCGCCTGCACGGGCGCGGCGGCGCACCGCTGACTGAAGTGGGATTCCCGCGAGCGCGGAGTCCCATCAGCTCCAGGGCGAGCATGACCGTCCGGACGTCCAGGTGAACGAGTGACTAGTGGCGGACACTCAAGCAGGCGACCCGCGCGCCTGCCATGCCCGCGTTGCCGTCGGTGGTGTCGGTTCGCTTCTCGTGCAAGACGATCGAGGCGGGCTGTCCCTTGCGGAAGGGCCATTCGACGGTGGCGATCTGCGCGGCCTTGCCGTCCTTGTCGGTGGTGAAGTCGAGCCAGAGTTCGTTCTGCGGGTTGGCATATCGGGCGTCCATGGACATGGTGTCCTTGGCGTTCGGGTCTTGCACATTCTGGTAGTGGAAACCGGAATCAGCCGGCTTGGCGCCACACGGCTTCAGGTGCGCGTGCGAGCCGTAGACGCGGTTGGGGAGCAGCCCGCTGACGAGCAGGACGGCCGTGGTCTTCTCGTCATCGTTGACGGCGACGACCATGGCACGACTGCCGGCGGGGGCTAGCTTCTGGTCGTAGGTGACGGCGACGGCGCCGTCCCGCCAGGGCTCGAAAGTCCCTGAGGAATAGATGGGTTCGGCGGCGCTCGCCGGCGCCGCAGGAATCAACAGAGCGGCGGCAATGACGCCGAAAAGCAGCGGCTTGTAGTTCATGCGACAAGGCTCCGCCGTGGTGACAAACCACGTCAATGCACTCATGTGGGGAATGCCCGCGTCGGCCGGTCCGCGGGTAGGGCTATCGCGGTAGTACCGGCGCGATCGATTGACCGATCAGATCCATCCGCCGGCACGGTGGGCAGTACACTTAGTTCAATACTTGAACAAAATAGGAATGAATATGGCGAAGCCGACTGCTGTGGACAAGTTCTCGTTCGGGTTGTGGACCGTGGGCTGGCAGGGGAGGGATCCGTTCGGAGACGCCACCCGGCCGGAATTGGACGCGGTCGAGGCGGTGCATCGGCTCGCTGAGCTCGGGGCCTACGGCCTGAGCTTCCACGACGACGACCTGTTCCCGTTCGGGTGTACCGCCGCCGAACGGCAGCGTCGCATCGACCGGCTACGCACGGCGCTGGCCGACACCGGAATGGTCGTGCCGATGGTCACCACCAACCTGTTCACTCATCCGGTATTCAAGGACGGCGGCTTCACCAGCAACGACCGCAGTGTGCGCAGGTTCGCGCTGCGCAAGGTGCTGCACAACGTCGAGCTGGCCGCCGACATCGGTGCGCGGACCTACGTGCTGTGGGGCGGTCGCGAGGGCGCGGAGTACGACAGCGCGAAGGACGTGCGGGCGGCGCTCGACCGCTATCGCGAAAGCCTGAACCTGCTCACCGAATTCGTGCGCGACCGCGGCTATGACCTGCGCTTCGCGCTGGAGCCCAAACCCAATGAGCCGCGCGGGGACATTCTGCTGCCGACCGTCGGGCACGCGCTCGCGTTCATCACCACCCTCGACCATTCCGAGCTGGTCGGCGTGAATCCCGAAGTGGGGCACGAACAGATGGCGGGATTGAACTTCGCGCACGGGATCGCGCAGGCGCTGTGGCAGGGCAAGCTGTTCCACATCGATCTCAACGGCCAGCGTGGCATCAAGTACGACCAGGACCTGGTATTCGGCCACGGCGACCTGATGAACGCCTTCGGTCTGGTCGATCTGCTGGAGAACGGCGGCCCCGACGGCGCACCTGCCTACGACGGTCCGCGCCATTTCGACTACAAACCCTCTCGCACCGAAGACATTGCCGGAGTGTGGGATTCGGCGGCCGCCAATATGCGCACCTACCTCCTGCTGAAGGAGCGCGCCAGCGCCTTCCGGGCGGATCCCGAAGTACAGCAGGCACTGTCGGTAGCAGGCGTCGCCGATCTGCGCACCCCGACGCTGGCCGCGGGGGAGGGGTACGCACAGCTGCTGGCGGATCCCGCTACGGCCGACTTCGATCCTGCTCGTGCCGGAGCGCGCGGGTACGGGTTCGTCCGGTTGAACCAGCTGGCGTTGGAACATCTGCTGGGCGCGCGGTGAACGGGCGACACCGGTCGCCGGGGATCGAATCCGCGACCCGCTCACGGTATCTCGGGCGATGAGCTCGCGGCCCGGCCCGGCCCACTTGCGGCAGGTGCGCACCGAAAATCTGCGGGCGGTGCTGCTGGCCGTGCTCGACGGCCCGGCCTCGCGGGCGGAGCTCGCCAAGCGCACCGGCCGGACCAAGGCCACAGTTGCCAGCATCGTGGAACCGCTACTGCGGCAACGGATTCTGACCGAGGACCCGGTGGTCAACACCGGCCGTGGCCGGCCGTCACGGCCGTTGCGCTTTTCGGCGGCTGCTCCCGTGGCGATCGGCGCGGAGATCAACGTGTCCCACCTCGGGGTCACCGTGCAGCGACTGGACGGGTCCACCGTGCTCGAACGACATCTCGACCTCGACAACCGGCACCGCGAGACCGAGGATCTAATCGAGCGGCTGGCCGTGCTCGTCCGCGCGGCGATGACGGAATCGGGGGCGGAACTGCTGGGCGTCGGGCTGGCCGTGCCCGGCCTCGTCCGCGACGGAACGGTCCTGGACGCCCCGAACGTGCCCGGCCTCAACGGAATCCGGATCGGTGACCGCTTGGCCGCCGCGCTCGGAGAAGCCGCGGTGGCGGTGGACAACGAAGCCAATCTCGCCGCCCTCGCGCACGTGTGGCCGCACCGCCTGGTCGGCGACGACTTCGTCCACGTGTCCGGCGATGTCGGTATCGGCGCTGGAATCGTCATGGGCGGGAGCCTGTTTCGCGGGGGTGGCGGTTTCGCCGGTGAGCTCGGGCACGTCGTCGTCGAGCGCGGCGGCCGAGACTGCACGTGCGGCAGCCGCGGCTGCGTCGAGCAATACGCGGGCTTGGCGGCGATTCTCGCTGCCGCGGGCACGCCGGGACTCGCCACATTGCGCAGCGCCCTGGATCAGGGCGACACGCGCAGCCGTTCCGCCGTCGACCGCGCCGGATCGGCCCTGGGTACCGCGCTCGCGTCCTTGATCAACATCTGCGATGTCGCAACCGTCGTGCTCGGCGGCGGTTACGCAACGTTTTTCGACGATCTCGCGCCCGGGGTTCGCGCCGAACTCGATACCGGCGTCGTAGCGGCCGCCGATCGCCCGGTGACACTCACCGTCTCGCCGCTGGGACGCAACGCCGTCGTCCGCGGCGCCGCCGCGCTCATCACCCGCCGCAGTTGCCTCGAACCCGAACTCCTGCTGGCCGCGGCGCCGAGCCGGCCCTGACTCATCGAGGAATCGCTGTCAGTTGCGACGGCTGTACCGAGGTCATGGATCCAGCGTCGCGGCGCGATGGGCGGATCGACCATCCGCCGGTTTGCGGTTTCTACCCCGCCGGTCGGCGGTAGGCGGTCAGTCGCCGATGCGGGCGATGGTCTCGGCCACGCGCTCCAGATGCTCGGCCATCGCCGCCCGTGCCTGCTCGGGCGAGCCCGCCTCGATGGCCCGCACGATCGCCTCGTGTTCGCGATCGGAGTCGGCGCGACGATCCTGGGTGACATTGAGGAATTCGGACTGCGGGTCGAGCGCGCGGCGGGTGTCGGCGACGAAGGTCGTGAGCATGGCGTTTCCGCTCGCGGCCGCGATGGCCGTATGCAATTCGCCGTCGTGGCGCACCCATTCGCGAGCGTCGGTGGCGTCGGCCAGTTCGGTCAAGAGGGTGAACAGGTGGGCCAGCTGTTGCGGGGTGTGGCGTTCGGCGGCGTACCCGGCGGCGGGAATCTCGATGAGCCGGCGGGCCTCGATGAGATCCGTGGCCTGCACACCTGCGAAGGTCAGCCGCGGGCTCTCTTTCTTGGAGATCACGAAAGTGCCTCGGCCGGTGTGGGTTTCGGTGAGCCCCAGGGTGGCGCAGGCGTGCAGTGCCTCGCGCACCACGGGACGGCTCACGCCGAACTCCTTGGCCAGGGCGAGTTCGCCGGGCAGCCGGTCGCCGACCGCGTACTGCGTGCCCTGGATCAGGCTCTTGAGTCGCCGGAAGACCGCTTCCGTAGCGCCGATGCGCTGCACCTGTCCCTCGTCGACCGTCACGCGACCAAGTATCCAGAGCGGGTCATACGGCGTCAAAGTGGTCGGGCCACCGCATGTCGGGGGCGCGTTGACAGTACGTTGTGACCCGCGTTACTGTCTGCCTGTCTTACAGCCAGACAGGTTGGTGTCGCCACCGTCGCGGGCTGGATTCGGCCGAGGAAGGTTCCCATGCAGCACCACGACGAACTGCCGGCGCCCGACGCGTCGGCAGCCAAAGTCGACGTCGGCGATGCCGGCTATCACAAACAGCTCCGCAAACGCCATATGCAGATGATCGCCATCGGCGGATCCATCGGCACCGGCCTGTTCCTCGGCGCGAGCGGGCGTATGGCGCTGGCCGGCCCGTCGCTGGCGATCGTCTACATCGTGTGCGGCATCTTCACCTTCATGGTGGTGCGGGCGCTCGGCGAGCTGGTCATGTATCGGCCCTCCTCGGGAGCCTTCGTCTCCTACGCGCGGGAGTTCCTGGGCGAGCGCGGCGCCTACACCGTGGGGTGGCTGTACTTTTTGAACTGGTCGACCACGCTGGTCGCCGACATCACCGCGGTGGCGTTGTACGCGCACTTCTGGGCGATGTTCGTGCCGGTGCCGCAGTGGGTGCTGGCGCTCATCGCGCTGGCGGTGGTGGTCGCGCTCAACGTGGTTTCGGTGCGGCTGTTCGGCGAGCTGGAATTCTGGTTCGCGCTCATCAAGGTCGCGACCATCGTGATCTTCATGCTGGTCGCCGTGGGATTGATCGTCACCGGTACCTCGATCGACGGGAACGTCCCCGGTATCTCCACGATCACCGACAACGGCGGGCTGTTCCCCAAGGGCTTGGCCCCGATGCTGACCATTGCCCTGGGTGTGGTGTTCGCCTTCGGCGGTACCGAGCTGATCGGAGTCGCGGCGGGGGAGTCGGAGAATCCGAAGGCCGTGGTGCCGCGGGCGGTGAACTCGATCATGTGGCGGATCATCCTGTTCTACGCCGGCTCGGTCATCTTGTTCACGCTGTTGCTGCCGTGGACGGCGTACTCCGCCGGCGAGAGCCCGTTCGTCACGGTGATGAGCTCCATCGGTGTTCCGCATGCCGGCGACGTCATGAACCTGGTGGTGCTCACCGCCGCTATGTCGAGTCTGAACGCGGGACTGTATGCGACAGGGCGCACGCTGCGTTCGATGGCCGTGGCCGGCACCGCACCGCGCTTCGCGGCGCGGATGAACCGCCACGGCGTGCCCTACGGCGGCATTCTGATCACCAGTGTGGTCGGGATCGCCGGCGTCGTGTTGAATCTCGTGCTGCCGCACAAGGCTTTCGAGATCGTGCTGAACCTGGCGGGGCTGGGCATCGTCGGCACCTGGGTGTCGATCATGGTGTGCCACTGGATCTTTGTGCGCCGAGCCGAACGCGGCGAGTATGTGCGGCCGTCCTTCCGGCTGCCGTTCGCTCCGGTGCTGAACATCGCCACCCTGGTGTTCCTGGCCGGTGTCGTGCTACTCATGTGCTTCGATGACGAGATCGGGCGGATCACCGTGGTGGCGTTCCTGGCTGTGGTGGTCGCGATGGTGGTCGGGTGGTTCCGGGTGCGAGGCAGGCTCGCCGCCGATGTGCTTGCGCCGGTGGATCGTTCATGAGTTCCGAGCGGGTCCGTGTAGGGATTCTCTATACCGGTGGGACCTTCGGGATGGTCGACGGTGGGGCCGGGATGCGGCCCCGCTCGGGTCTGGCGGCCGAGATCTCGGAGATGGTCGCCGAATTCGAGTCGGCAGCAGGGGTTTCCGTCGATGTCCGCTACCGCGAGTTCGATCAGGTTATCGACAGCGCGCTCGCCGAGGCGGGTACGGCGTGCCGCATCGCCGCGACGGTTCGAGCGGGTATCGCCTCGGATGAACCGGACGGCGTGATCGTCGTTCACGGCACCGACACCATGGCCTACATCGGCGCGCGGATGGCGTTCGAGTTGCGCGACAGTGCGATCCCGGTGGTGTTGACCGGGGCGCAGATTCCGCTCGGACAGCCGGGCAGTGACGCGCGCAGCAACCTGCACCTGGCGTTGGCGACAATCGTCGGGCAGCCCGCGCCGGGCACCTATCTGGCCTTCGGTTCCAGGCTGCATCCGGCGGTGCGGGCCTCCAAACGGGCGATCGAGGACTACGACGGTTTCACCACCATCGGCGAATGCACGCCGCCGCCGGTGCCGCCCGCGCTTCCGGTCCGGCACGGGACGGGTGCGCCGGTGGGTCTGCTCACCGTATTTCCCGGCCTGCACGCGGAGTTGCTGGACGCGGCTCTTCGGCATTACCGCGGCGGCCTGGTGCTCGAGTGCTACGGGGCGGGCACCGCGCCCGACCTGGCCGAGCCCGTTCGCGGCGCGACCGGACGTGGCACCCCGGTGGTTGTGATCAGTCAATGTGACAGTGGCTCAGTGGATCTCGGCCGATACCAACCCGGACGCGCACTACTCGACGCCGGTGCGCTGAGCGGCGGCGACATGACCAGGGAAGCGGCACTGGCCAAGCTCTCCTACCTCGTCGACCACGGATTCGGCGGTGTCGAGCTGCGGCACTGGATGGTGACGAACCTACTCGGTGAACTCGCGAATAACCCTGCCGCACCGGATGTCTCGTCCAGTGCGGCCGACAACGACTCGAACTCTTGGAGCTACCGGTGACCGACACTCGACTCGAAAGCGACTCCCTGGGCGCGGTGGCGGTGCCACGCGCGGCTTACTGGGGCGTCCACACCGCTCGCGCGCTGGAGAACTTCTCCGTCACCGGCGACCGCATCGGAAACTACCCGGCTCTGATCGTCGCACTCGCTTCGGTGAAACTCGCCGCCTGCCGCGCCAATCGTGAGCTGGGAGTGCTCGATGACCGCCGTGCCGCGGCGATCGAAAGCGCCTGTGCGGAAATACGCGCGGGCGAGTTGCACGATCAATTCCCGATCGACCCCATCCAGGGCGGGGCGGGCACCTCGACGAACATGAACGTCAACGAGGTCATTGCCAACCGTGCCCTCGAACTGCTCGGCCACGCCCGTGGCACCTACGGCGAACTGGATCCACTCGATCATGTGAACCTCGGTCAGTCGACCAACGACGTGTATCCGACCGCGGTGAATGTTGCGGTGGTGCGCCATATCCGGGATCTCGTCGCCGCGCTGCGCCGCCTCGCGGACGCCTTCGAGCAGAAGGCCGGCGAGTTCGCCGGTGTCATCAAAATGGGTCGCACGCAGTTGCAGGACGCGGTCCCCATGACCCTCGGACAGGAATTCGGCACCTTCGCGCTCATGGTGCGCGAGGACTGCCTGCGACTCGAAGAAGCCATCCCGCTGCTGTGCGAGAGCAATCTCGGCGGCACCGCGATCGGCACCGGAATCAACGGCCACCCAGGGTATTCCGCGCTCGCCTGCGCCTATCTGAGCGAGCTCACCGGCGAGGCGGTGACTCCGGCCGAGAACCTCATCGAGGCCACCCAGGACGCCGGGGCGTTCGTGCAGGTATCGGGCATCCTCAAGCGCGTCGCGGTGAAGCTGTCCAAGACCTGCAACGACCTGCGGCTCATGTCCTCCGGCCCGGTCACCGGTTTCGGTGAGATCCGTTTGCCCGCAAGGCAGGCCGGATCGTCGATCATGCCGGGCAAGGTCAACCCGGTGATTCCCGAACTGGTCAATCAGATCGCGTTCGAAGCCATCGGCAACGACCTGACCGTCACCATGGCCGCCGAAGCAGGTCAATTGCAGCTCAATGCCTTCGAGCCGATCATCGCCTACAGCCTGTTGAAGACGACCACCCATCTCATCGCCGCGGCCGACGCGCTGGCAACCAAATGCGTTTCCGGTATCACCGCCGACCAGGAGCACCTGGAAGCCGGTGTCCGCCGCTCGATCGGCATCGTCACCGCCCTCGCCCCGCACATCGGCTACGCCGCGAGCGCCGCCATCGCGAAACAGGCTCTGCTGACGGGGCAGTTCGTCGGCGATATCGCGGTCGAACTCGGCCTGCTCACCCCGGAGCAGGTCGCCGAACTCCTCGCCCCGCACCGCCTTGCCGGTCTGCCCACCCCGGTCGTCGAGGGTGAGGCATCGGTCTACTCCGTTCCGTAGCCCGGCATGCGTAGTCAACCCGCCGCTCGGCCGGGCTTGCCGAGCGGCGGGCCTTCCTGTGCGCTGCTCGACGCGACGCCGTCGGTTCGATTGCGCCAGAACAGGTGCCAGCGATGCGGCGCGCGCCACGTAGCCGGATGAGCCCCTGGGGCGCCACGGACGGATCCGTTATCGGGTGTCGGGTCTCGTGTTCTGCCACTGCGCAACGGGCGAGATGCCCCATGCGGTGAATTCGGCGGCTGCGACGGACGCGATTCTGTCGTGGGAACCGACGAAGGTGAAGGTGGTTGTCAAATCGGTGAAAGTCCGAAACACCATGATCGACGGGCGTGCGCTCAACGGCAGATTCGACGGCATCCGTCGTCTGAGCGACCTCGGGATCATCGCAGTGGGTGTTCCGAAGGCGTTCGCGACCACCGTTGGGATAGCGCCGACGCTCGATAGCGCCGCGTCGCAGTCCGCGATCGCTCCCATGACGACCGGAGCGGCGTGAGCGTATGCCTGTTTGCTGATCGACCGAATGCGGGCGAGGTCGGTGTACCGGCCATGCGAGGGTCCCAAATCCACTACGGTGGCGGCGACCTCGTTTCCTCCGCGTGGACTGTCGTGTGCGCGACGAGAGACCGGCATCTGCAACCGGATCCGCTGATCACCGCTGTCGTCGAGGGCCAGGGTGGTGTTGGCGGTCAGGGCGATCGACAGGCTTGTCGCGGTGCCGCCATATCGGGCGGCGACCGCGGCGAGTTCGTTGCTGTCGACAACCAGGACGGTGATGTGCGGCGGCGGCGAGACCGGGGCCTGCCTGCGGCGCCGGGCGGCACGTAAACCGTTGAGCGCCATAGCGAGGGGGTTGAAGTCATGCCCCATCTGAGTCGTTGTCGCCAACGTCACCCGGGCGTGTGCCCGACCGCCGGCCCCTATTGCATCGGCGAGATCCGCGCGCCGAGTCGGACTCCTGAGCAGCGATGCCGGCGGTCGATCCGGACCGAGCGCTGTCGCCAGCCCGGCGAGCATTCCTTGTCCGTCGGTCACGGTATGCGAAATCAAGAACGACACCGCCACCGTTCTCGACGTCGTCGCGGCAGCGGCCAAGGACCAACCCACGCCGGATCGGACGTCGAACTCGGTGTCGAGAACGTGTTGATCGGCCCAATGCAGCTCGCTGCCCGTCTCGATCGCGTCCGAGAACTCGACCACGGGGCGCTCGCGGTGGGGTAGCCAGTACGGTCGGGCTCCACGAACTCGTGGACCGGCCAAACGGACGCTCAATGGTGAGTCGGCGATCCGATCGGCGACCGACTTCCTTCCGTCCGCCAAGCGGGGCACTTATGTCGGCGGGAATGCCGAGCGATTCCTGGGTCTGCGATAGTCCCCGGTCGCGATCGGGGCGAGAGCGATCTTTGCGCCGAAAAGAAGTGTCCTGATTCTGAACACAAAGCCTTGAACGTCCAGTGGTCGAATGTGTCACCGGACACATGCCGGCCCATCGCCGATCGCCCGAACGAGGTGTGGTTCACGGACGAAACGGCTTTTGGCAGAACATGACGGCTGCATAGGGAAAGGCCTGCACTGTATGGAAGAACATGGTGAGCTGCCAGTAAGTACGGCGGCGCCCGGCGCTTCGCGTCCTGCGGTATTGCCTCGACGACGGGTGCTGACCGGGATCGCGGCTGCGGCCATGGTGGGCCCGGTCTCCGCGTTGCTCGGACCTGGGCGCTCGGGCGCGGACCCGGCGCGTGGGCGGCGGGTCGCGGTCTTCGGTGGCGGACCCGGGGGAATGGCGGCGGCACACGAATTGGCGGAGCGTGGTTTCCAGGTCACGGTGTATGACAAGAACGAGCGGCTCGGCGGAATGGTGCGGGCCTACACGAACCCGCCCGGCAGCTCTCTGTATCCCTTCGAGATGAGTGCCCAGCATTTCATCCTGCCGAGTTACGCGATCTTGCCCGAAACGCTCAAGCGAATTCCGGACGGCCGGGGCGGCAGCGTGTTCGATCGCGCCGCGTTCATTCCGGAGAATCCCGGAGTTCCGGCGGGCACTCAGGGACAACGTGTTCCGATCGCCATCGGCCAGACGAGGCTCAACGCCCCACTTCCGCTGACGGCCGCCGCGATCCGCAGCATGCCGATCGAGAAATACCCGCAATACTTCCTGGAGGCTTTCGCTCAGCTCGGTGGCTACACTCCGGCCGACGCGGCATTGCTGGCCAGTAAGACAGCCGCCTGGATCACGTCGGGGCCGGCCAGGTGTCGCGGCCAGCTCGACAGCATGACCTTGCGCGAGTTCTTCCGCACCGACCAGATGTCGCCGAATGCCGCGTGGATCCCCTGGGGTATAGAGCATTGCCTCGGCAGCGACGCCAAAGACCAAGGCGGATCGGCGAATGCGCTGAAGGACTTCTTCATCGAGCCGATTTTCCGAACAGCGGAAGGGCGGCCGGGGTATTACTGGGGCCTGAATCCCGCTGCGACGTCGGCCCTTCCGGCCGGGATCTGCTTCGACGGTCCGGAAACCGAGGTGTGGTTCGATCCGTGGGCGCGGTACCTGGAATCGCATGGCGCCTCGTTCCACCTGCAGCACACGCTGACCGAGCTCACCCTCGACAACGGCCGGATCGCCGGTGCTACGGTCCGGGATCCGGCGGGCCGGGCGATCGAGGTGCAGGCGGACTATTTCGTCGTGGCGATACCGGGCGACCGGATGCAGAGCCTGTTCACCCCCGATCTGCTCGCTGCCGACAGTGGGCTGCGTGACGCGTGGAATGTGGTGCCCGCCTACGAGACCGGCTTCCAGCTGTTCTTCCGCGAGCTGGACGTCACTCTCGGATTCATAGCACCACAGGATCAGTGGTACATGTTCCTCGGCGGCGTCAACGCCATCTGGCAGCGAGATCTGCGCCGGTACGGGTCCGGCGAGGCCGGGGCCGCACTCGATATCGAGATCTTCTCCACCTCCCTGTTCTCGGTGCCCGGCCTCGTGTACGGCAAGCCGATGCTGCAGCTGACCCAGGAAGAGACCCTGGTCGAACTGCGCGAATTCCTCATCAGGTATGCGGGTATGGCGGATGCGTTCCGGCCGGGAAACTTCGTGGGCTGGACCCCGCACACCACACTGCGGTGGGCGAATTCGGGTTGGCAGGTGACTGATACCCGGGCCGGAGACGCGCTCGGGAACGCGGGACGCAGCCCGCGGCCGGCCCCGGTCGGCGCGATTCCCAATCTGTTCCTCGCCGGTGGCGCGGTCCGTAATTCCACCGCGGTCGACTCGCAGGAAAGCGCGATGGAGACCGCCCGCATCGCTGTCAACGGCATTCTCGACCAAGCCGGCGCGCGCGAGGGGCGTTGCTGGTTGCCGGACTATTCGCCGCCGAAGCTGCTCGAGGGGATTCGCGCCGAGGATGACCGGCGCTATGGCGCGGGCCTGCCCAATGTCTTCGACGTCATCGCCCCTGCGCCGATGCCGAGCGGCGGTTAGCCGGTATGGGGTTCGAATTATTCACCATTCGGGTCGGCCGGAGTGCGCGGTCTGGCCCGCTCAACAAGTCCTGGAAGTCGAGGCTTCGGGAGAGAAAGTGGTCCGGTATGTTCGATGTCATCAGATCTGTTCGATATCATCGTAACCTGTTGCCCCGCAACGAAATTTCCCTTGGGGCTGCGGTTGGGCCGCGGCGGCGTCGCGGATGGTGGGCGACCGTGGCGCGAACTTCGATTGCCTTGTTCGCCATCACCGTCGCGGTGGTCGGCTCGCCCGGCACCGCGGTGGCGGTGCCGCCGGAGTGGGAGCCTACTTCCTACGACCTCGATCCGAACGACTATCCCGTTCGCGTTGCGACTCCGGAGGATTCGCAGCTCGAACGCAACGAGTTCGGCGATGTCGGCATCTCCTGGTGGTGGCTCAAGGATCCGCAGAACCCGCAACGGATGATCGTGGTGGTGGAAGCCGAGCCGTTCTGGGGTGAGCGAGCGATCGGCAAGGGCGGGCCGTTCATGTGGGCGGTCGGGCAGCTGTCCTACGAGAAGGGGCCGCAACTCCCGTTCATGAACGGGATCCTGTCGTTCAAGGACGGGCTGCCCGGCGGGGGTTGGGCGGATTGGGCGACGGCCGACGGCAAACCGGGAATGCGTGGGTCCAACTACAGCATCAATTACGCGGCGGAGACCAATAGCTGGCAGGTGAAGGGCTCTTCGCCACTGGCCGCCGCCGACTTCACCGCTACCGAACCGGTGGCCGGGCCGCACGGACTGATCAAGGTCGGCGGTGATCCCGGTACCGATTCGCTGATGGACGAGATCGTGCTCAACAGCAGGGCGACCGGCTCGGTCACCATCGCGGGCCGTCAGATCGATATCACCGGCTGGCGTGCGGGTTACTGGCGCATGCGCATGTTCGGCAGCGTGGTGGATTCCATACTGGATCCGAACAAGTCCTGGGCAGGCTGGGAATACGCGCCGGTGATGGAGCCCGACGGCGGCGCGAGCGAGTTCTACGGCATCATGCGCAACGACGGACGGTACTCGGGACCGCTGATCGACGCGCGTCCGTCAGGGACGCGAATCTGCTCGAAAACGACGCTGGAATTCGGTGATTACAAACCGGGACGGCCGCTGGTCGGGCAGCTGACGCCGCCGTTCACGTTGCACACCATTCCCGGGTGGATAAAAGTCAAATGCGCACCCGGACAAGAGGTTCAGATGGAAAAGACGTTCTACACCGACTCGACGGATTACGTCTCGGCCGGCTGGCTCGATGGCACAGAAATGCCGGTGCACACCGTGCCGGGATCCTTCGGGACCTATGAGCACTTCCGGTGGGCTTACTACAAGCTGAAGCCGCAGGGCAACTAGTCCGCCGCGAGGGAGGTGAGTGTGGTGCCGGTATCGGCACCACACTCACGCCTGCTTGTCGGCGAAACCGAACAACTCGACGGCGTTGGCGTAGGCGATCTTGTGATGATCGCGCTCGTTGAGCTCGAGTCGATCGAACCAGGCCGCGGCCTCGTGCATGTCTTCGAAGGGGTAGTCGACCGAGAACAGCAGGCGGTCCGCACCCACCTCCTGGATGGTGTTGAGCAGCGCGGGCGTACGGAAGTTGCCGCTGGTGGTGAGGTAGAAATTGGTTCGCAGATAGTAGCCGAAGGACTTCTCGACGGCGAGCCCGCGCGGTGCCACCGCAGTGCGGTGATCGGTGCGCCAGATGTTGAAGGGCAACAGCTCGCCGAGATGCCCGAGGATGATGGTGAGGTCGGGATGACGATCGAAGAGTCCGCTGCCCATCAGCCGCAACGCGTGGGTCGCGGTTTCCACCGAGAATGCCCACGCGGAGCCGTACAGCCACGGATGGCCGTCGTATTGAGCGCTCATACTCGGGAGCGGATCTCGAGGATGCAGATAGATGGGAACGTGCAGTTCGGCGACCGTGCGCCAGAACCCGGCATAACGGATGTCGTCGAGGTATGCGACCGTGGATTCGTCGCCGACCTGCGAGAATCCGTTGATGAGCGCGCCGACCAGGCCCAATTCGGTGACGGCCCGGCGCAGTTCGGCCTCGGCCGCAGCCGGGTCCTGCATCGGCACCGCGGCGAATGCCGCGAACCTGTCCGGATGCCGAGCGACCTGATCCGCAGCGTAGTCGTTCAACCTGCGCGCCCAATCTACCGCTTTGTCCGGTTTGTGAATCGACTGAATTCCCGGCGAGAGCAAAGAGAGCACGGCCCTTTCGATGCCCGTCTCATCCATATGCCGCAGCCTGCGCTCGTCGATATCGAGCAGCATCGCGCGGTGCGCGGGCCATGCGCCCGCGTCGAAATGCTCGGCGGATTGCTCGACGATGTCGGGATCGGTGGCGCCGAAGTGCTCTTCCAGGGCGATTTTGGTAACCAAGGTCGTTCCTCCTGATGATCACCGTGAAGATCGCGCACTGTCGCAATTTTTACCGATACACTACGTCTCACTCGAATCCGGTCGACCGTACGCGGTGGGCTCGCGAGGTGTCAGAGGAGGTCGGATGAGCAGCCAGCGTTCCCTGTTACGGCCGATCATCGCCGCGTCATGGCGGCGCGCCGAACTGGCGGGCCTGGACCCTGGGGTGCCGGTGCGCAGCGCAGGGATCGACGAGATGGATCCGCAGAGCCGGTTGGCCCGAGCCGCATCGCCGGTCCTCGAAGATCTCGGCGCTGTCCTGGGCGGTGCCGAGGTAGCCGTTGTGCTGGCCGACCGGGACCTGCGGCTGGCCGACCTCGCCAGCGGCGACACGCGTTCTCGAACCCGGCTCGAACGGATGGGCCTGATCACCGGCCGCCGCCTGGACGAAGCGGCCATCGGTACGAACTCGCTGGCCACGGCCGCCGAAGCCGGCGTCGGCGTGGCGGTGCAGGGCGGCGAGCACTATATCGACGAGCTCAAGCAGTTCAACTGCTATGGGCACCCGATCACCCATCCGGTGACCCGCAGGCTCGAGGGTGTCCTCGATATCACCTGCTCGGCGACCGAGTCCAACCAGTTGCTGGCACCGTTCGTGCTCTCCGCGGTGCGGCGGATCGAGCAGCGACTGACCTCCGATGCCAAACTTTCCGAACAGCGGCTTTTCGGCAGCTTTCAATCGGCGGTGTTGCGGGATCGCACCGTCGCGGTCGCGGCGGTCAGCGGGGAGTTGTTCGTGGCCAACAAGATCGCGATCGAAACGCTCGAGCCCGCCGATCACGCGGTACTGCGGGGTATCGCCGGCGATACCCCGCGCGCGCAGACCCGCATGACGCTGAGCCTCAGCTCCGGGCGCACGGTGCGTGTCGCGGTGCATCCGGTCGGCGGCGGTGTGCTGTTCATCTTCGAGCGGGGCACAGCCGAGCCGCCGGTAGCCGATCCGCTGCAGGACGGGCACGTCGCGATCTGCGGCGAGCCCGGTACCGGGCGCACCCGCACCGCCCGCGACATTGCCGGTCACTGCGCGACGACCTGGTTCGACGCGAGCGACACCGTCACGCTCGACCCTGCCGCATGGCTCGGGCGGGTGACCGATGCCTTGGCGAATACCGACGTCGTGATCATCGAGTCGACCGAGCTGCTCACCGAGTCGACGGCACGATGTCTCGCGCGAGCGCTGACCGGCAGCCGGGCGCGTGTGGTGCTGACCAGCGTGCCCGAGAGCAGGCTCGACGCCCACCACGGCACCGTGCGGGCACATTGCGTGCATCAAATCGACTTGCTGCCCTTGCGATCCCGCTCGAGCGACGTCCCCGCCCTGGTGCTGTCGATGACGGCGGAGCTGGGTGCGCCGCGGGAATTGCGATGGACGACCGCTGCGTTGGAGTCGCTCGCCGCGCAGGCGTGGCCGGGAAACCTCACGGAGCTACACGCGGTCGTGCGGCATGTGGTGAGTACGCGACGCATCGGGGACGTGACGGTGCACGACCTGCCGGAGCGCTACCGGGGCCGAGCCCCGATCCGGAAGCTGACGCCGATCGAGCGGGCCGAACACGACGCCATCGTCGACGCATTACGTGCCGCTGAGGGAAACAAACTGGTCGCGGCCAAGCGGCTGGGCATCAGCCGAACCACGTTGTATCGCGCGATCCGCCGGTACGGTATCGCGCCGCCGACCTCCGCGCGGTGAGCGGGATCCCTGCCGGACCCCGCAAACCGCGTTGACGATTGTCAGATGGACGGCGACGCGGGTCCGCTCAGGTCAGCGGGTAGTGGATGATCTGTGCCCCGCCGGTGGCGTAGTTCGCGACGTCGGCAACCACGGCCTGCCCCTCCGGAGAGGCGATCGCGCCCCCATGGCCGCCAGTGAATCGAATTCCGCCTCCCACACCGCGAAGTACGGGCTCTCGCCGTCCACCGCGGCGACCTCGAGGCTGTACCGCATCGATTGCAGGCCAGGCAATTTCGCCGCCAGCGGCAAGTGAGTCGAGAGGTAGTAGCTGGTGAAGTGGTCGGCGTCGGCAGGGGGCGGGTAGAGCACGGTCAATCGGTACATGCGATCTCCTCACTGGTGTGGTCCAGTTCGAAGCTTGGCCCGATCTCCTGTCGCGCGGTGTCGCAGATGTGAACAGCGGTCCGCGCCTCGCCCCGGTCGCCACGCCGGGCGCGGCGTGTCCAGAATTGGGTCACCGCACACCCCGGCGGGAGTCGCATTCTGCACTCGGAGCGATCGAGCGGGCGGATGCTCGCCCCGACTGTCGAGGAGACGAATGTGACCATCGCCGTTGAATTCCCGGTACTGCCCGCGGTCGGTGAATTTGTGAGTACCTCCCGGAACATGCTGATCGGGGGCGAGTGGGTGCCTGCGGCGTCGGGCAAGGTGTTCGCGACGCACGATCCGGCGACCGGCGAGATCTTGACGACCGTCGCCCATGGGGAGCGCGAGGACGTCGACCGTGCGGTCAGAGCGGCACGAGCAGCGTTCGAGGACGGCCCGTGGGCGCGGATGAAGCCGAACGAACGCGAACGGCTGATCTGGCGCGTCGGCGACCTGATCACCGAGCGGGCCGAGATCTTCGGTCAGTTGGAGTCGCTCGACAACGGCAAGTCGGCGGGTGTCGCGCAGGTGGTGGATGCGGGCTGGTCGGGGGACATCTTCCGCTACTGCGCGGGGTGGGCCAGCAAGATCGAGGGCACGACGGTCTCGGTCTCGATGCCGTTCGCGCCGGGCGGTGAATTCCACGCCTACACACTGCGTGAGCCACTGGGCGTGTGCGGGCAGATCACGCCGTGGAACTTTCCGCTGCTGATGGCCACGATGAAGATCGCGCCGGCCCTGGCCGCCGGGAACACTGTGGTGCTCAAGCCCGCCGAGCAGACCCCGCTGACCTCACTGCTGCTGGGCAGCCTGTTCGAGGAGGCGGGGTTTCCACCGGGTGTGGTGAACGTGGTGCCCGGTTTCGGTGATGCCGGTGCCGCGCTGGCCGCCCACCACGACGTGGACAAGATCGCGTTCACCGGTTCGACGGAGGTGGGCAAGCGGGTGCTCGCCGCGGCGGGCGGCAACCTCAAGAAGGTCTCGCTCGAGCTCGGCGGCAAGAGCCCCAGCATCGTGTTCGCCGACGCGGACCCGGCGGTGGCGGTGCCCGGCGCGGTCAACGGATTGCTGTTCAACCACGGCCAGTCGTGTGTGGCCGGAACGAGGCTCTTCGTGGAGGACTCGATCTTCGACGAGTTCACCCGCGCGGTGTCCGACGCCGTCGCGGCGGTGAAGATCGGACCAGGTCTCGATCCCGCGACCCAGCTCGGGCCGTTGGTTTCGCAGGAACAGCTCGACCGGGTGGTCGGGTACATGGCCCAGGGGCACGCCGACGGCGCGCGGGCGTTGACCGGCGGAAAGCGTTGGGGCGACACGGGTTACTACGTCGAACCCACCGTCTTCGTCGACGTCCACCCGCAGCAGAGCATCGTTCGCGACGAGATCTTCGGTCCGGTCGTGGTGGCCCAGCGGTTCACCGCCGAGGACGGCCCCATCGCCGCTGCCAACGATTCGATCTACGGGCTGGCAGCGGGCATCTTCACCCGCGACCTCTCCAAGGCGCACCGCACCGCCAAAGCGTTGAAAGCGGGCTCGGTCTGGATCAACCAGTACAACGCCTTCGACAGCGCGTTGCCGTTCGGTGGGTTCAAACAGTCGGGTTGGGGACGCGAGCTCGGCGGCGCCCTGGATCTCTACCTGCAGACCAAAGCGGTGAACATTGCGCTCTGAAGAAGCATTGGACGTATCAGCGGGCACCACCGCGGCCGACCTCGCGCGTGCCCGGCGCCACGGCGTCGCAGATCTGCTGCATCGCACTGCTCTCCGGTATCCGGGCAAACTCGCCGTCATCGATGGGGCCCGACGCTTCACCTACGCCGAGTTCGACGCGGCGGTCGACCGCGCCGCGCACGCGCTCGACGATCGCGGTATCGAAAAGGGTGACCGGCTGGCTCTGCTGAGCCACAACCGGTGGGAGTTCGCGGTGCTCACCTTCGCCACGGCCCGATTGGGGGTGGTGCTGGTGCCGATCAATTTCATGCTGACGAGCCGGGAAGTCGCCTACATCCTGGCCGACTCGCAAGCCTCGGGGTTGCTCGCCGAAGACGCCCTGGTGCCGACCGCGGCCGAGGCGATAACTCGAGCCGGTCTGCCGATCGCCCTGCGCGGACAGCTCGGTGGGGAACCGGCCGCGGGTTGGTCGGACGCGAGCCGATGGTGTCTCAGCGGGTCCACCACGCCGATCGACGTCCCGATCGCGGACGACGATCCGATCCGGTTGATGTACACCTCGGGCACCGAGTCGAGCCCGAAGGGGGTGATCCACACCAGCCGCTCGTTGATCAGCCAATACGTCAGCTGTGCGGTGGACGGCGAGATGAGCGCCGACGATGTGGAGGTGCACGCGCTGCCGATGTATCACTGCGCGCAGTTGGACTGCTTCTTCGCGGTGGACGTGTATCTCGGGGCGACCAGCGTCATCCTGCCCAACCCCGACCCGGAGGTGCTGCTCGCGAGCATCGAGAGCCACCGCATCACGAAGTTGTTCGCGCCCCCTACGGTGTGGATCTCGTTGCTGCGCAGTGCCGCCTTCGACACCACGGATCTGTCGAGTCTGCGCAAGGGGTACTACGGGGCCTCGCCCATGCCGGTGGAGGTGCTGCACGAGATGCGGCGTCGCCTGCCCGGCGTGCGGTTGTGGAATTTCTACGGCCAGACCGAACTCGCCCCGATGGCGACCATTCTGCGTCCGGACGAGCAGATCGACCATGCCGGCAGCGCGGGCCGGCCCGCGATCAACGTCGAGACCGCGGTGGTGGACGACGACGGCAATCCGGTGCCCGCCGGCGTGGTCGGCGAGATCGTGCATCGCAGCCCGCACGTCGCCGCGGGCTATCACAACGACGCGCCCAAGACAGCCGAGGCTTTCCGGCGTGGCTGGTTCCATTCGGGCGACCTCGGCGTGCTGAGCCCGGACGGCTACCTGAGCGTGGTCGACCGCAAGAAGGACATGATCAAGAGCGGGGGAGAGAACGTCGCTTCCCGTGAGGTCGAGGAGGCGTTGTACGGGGTCGACGGCGTCGCCGAGGTCGCGGTGTTCGGTATCCCGCACCCGCATTGGATCGAGGCGGTGACCGCGGTGATCGTCGCCAGAGACGGACATGAGGTCACCGTGGACGCGGTCCTCGACCACGCGAAAACGGTGCTGGCGCCGTACAAGCGGCCGAAGTATGTCGTGTTCGTGGACGCGCTGCCCAAGAATCCGAGCGGAAAGATCGTCAAACGCGAACTCCGCGCGCAGTTCGGGGGATTGGCTCAGTAGCTCCGCGTTGCGGTGCGGCGGCGGCCTGCCGGCCGCTGCCGCACTGTCGTTGCCGATGGAGGACGCACTATGGGAGATACCTGTGGAAAGATGGTCGTCGAAGCGCCGAAATGTGTTGCCGCACAGCTCGACCAGCTCTTCGAGCGGTGGCATGAGACGCATGGCAGGCCACTGACGAACCGGGCGCTCGCGCAGGCGCTGAAGCAACGCGGGTACGCGGTGTCGGTGCCGTATCTTTCGCAGCTCAGAAACGGCATCAGGACCAATCCGTCCGATGCGCTGCTGGCGGTGTTGGCCGACTACTTCGGTGTGCAGGCGGGCGATCTGACTGCTGCGGTAGTTCTGCCGCACGTCGCGGCGGAACCGGACAGCGTGCTCGGCGATGGGCTGACGAACCCGGTCATGGACCGGCTCGTTCGGTTGTGCTCAACGTTGTCCATGGACTCGATCGCCATGTTGATCGAGGTGGCCGATCATCTGCGCAGTGCCGAGGGCCTGCCCCCGGAGCACTGCACCGCGCAGTGGTAGCACGGTGGCCAGCGTTGCCCAGATAGATGCCACCGCACCACGGTGGCGAAGATGATCGGGGCACCCGCAAATTCGACGCAACCCTCTTGTCTACACGAAATCCCACCACCATCGAATTGATGGGGGCGGCTCGACTTTCGGGAAAATCCTGTGCTCTGAAAGCTCATGAATCGGGTCACTCAGTAGTTGGCCAGTGGCAATCAAAGGTTCCACGCGCCCCGAGAATCGTGCATATCTCGGCAGTCGGCGCTGCCATTCGAGAGCTCCGCGCACGAAATTCGACAGCTGTTGTAGATAGCGCTGAAGACGGGGGTCATCCTGGTGTGACAGTCTGTTCTTCAAGCGCGCGAATAGCTCCATGACCTCCTCCATCAGAGCACAGGCTTCATGCATGGCATCCTGGACGCTGATCCCGCGCTCGTTCGCGATGACGTGGACAATGTTCGATTCGAGACTGTTCTGGGCACCTTCGTGGCCGTAGGAGCCGAGGTCGGTCAAGACAGAGAACGCGACGCTGGCGGCATCGGTGATGGCGCGAATGGCGGGGTCGCTCATAGCGGCTGGGGTATACCATGTGCCCTCCGCGATCTCGGTCAGGTAGAGACACATGAGATCCGCACCATCGGCGGGGCGGACGATCATATGTTCGTCCAAACTCCGGACATAAGCAGTCGACCTGTCCGACACCCCGCATGCGGCGCCGAGCGCCCAGCGATAGTGGGCAAGAGCCACGGCCGAAACGCCCTCTGCGGCGCGGCTGCGCACGCGTCCCATTATTTCCGTCAGCACCTTTGACAGCAGGTCGACAAATTCGGGTCCACGTGAGGTTTGTTCAGGGCAAATGGCCGTATACATGAGACGCATGGCCCGATGATTGAACGCCGTGGGATCGCGGGACAGCGGCCCTCCATCGCAATAGGCATCGTCGAAAAGAAACGGCCAAGGTAGCCAATCGCTGAGTAGCTGCACCCCTTCTTCGTCGCCCATGGCCGCCCACATGCAGGCCAGTTCGCCGGCGCAGATTTCACGTACAGTATTCATCGATGTGGAGTCGAAGCCCATATCCTGATAGAGCTGTTCTGTGCGCTGCTGAAATTTCTCTGCCCCGCTCCTGGTATGCAGGGGCAAGGGACACCAGATCGGCGGTATGCGTACCGCATTCCTGGTTGCGTCGTCTGCAGTTCCAAATGCTGGCATCGGCACTCCTGTCGGCAACGGTAATCGATCGATTCGCATAGATGGGAAAACTTCTATTGCAAAATCGAAGTAGCGGGTTTGCTCTTCCCGTGTTCAATGGGGTCAGGATTTCATGAGTCGAGCGTGGATTGTTGTGTTTGTGGCGCTGGTTTCGGGCCGTCTCGGGGCGGCAAACGCTATCCGGAGAGCGAGTCTCTCGTAGTTGTGATAGGGGTTATGGCTGCGGTCCCAAGATCTTGAATCCTTAGCCGGCTAGTTCTTTCAGATGGGAGGCGAATGATTCATCGAGGCTGTCGAGTGCGGCTCGGCCTTTGGCTGCGGTGGCGAGGGATGGGCGGCCGATGATTCCGCTGGTGGTGTAGCCGGCCATTCCGGTGATCAGTAGATGCGGACGATCGCGTGCTTCGTGGTCGGCGTCTTTGTAGGTGTCTGCGACGAGTTCGGGGTGCGCATGGAGCAGGATCGAGGTCTCCAGCTCGCCGCCGTGCATATCGTCGAGGTCGGTCGTTGCCATCTCCGCGTGGATTCGCGCGGTGCACCAGTCCGTCATCGTCGGGAACAGCATCATCTGTCGACCGGCAGTGTTGTGCTCGCAGACGACATTCGCAAGCACGTGGTTACCGCCGTGTCCGTTCACCAGCACAAGGCTGGGGATGCCCGACCTGGCCAGGGACTCCGCGACATCGTCGACTGTCGCAACCAGTGTCATCGCGCTGATCGATACTGTGCCAGGAAACCCGGCATGCTCATGCGAGCACGCTACTGCGACCGGAGGCAGAAGAAACAGTTTGTAGGTCGCGGCGATTCGGCTGGCGATCTCACACGCGATGAGCGTATCGGTCGCCAACGGCAGATGTCCGCCGTGTTGCTCGAAGCTTCCGACCGGAAGCACTGCGATCCTGGCACATCGGACTGTCTCATCGTGTGAGGTAGCGGTGCAGAATGCAAAGGTCACGGTGACTACTCCCAGTGCGTCCAGGCTCGGGGACCGCGGGCCCCACGATCAGAAATGGGATCTGAGGGGAAGTATACCGACGTCACTCTCGGGGAGCCGAGATATGCGTCGGCGGAATAGATTCCATGCGCAGCGGGCATTTGAGGCTCTGCCGGAGCAGCCTCGCCTATCATTGAATGTCGATCGCTGCATCACTGAGCTCAACGAATGAGCCACCGTCCGCCTGATTCGTTTGGATGATTCCGTGATGTTTGTGACGTGGTTGAAAGCAGTGGAACGTTGGCCATCGTCCACAACGGCTGCCCCACACGGATTCCCGACGGAAGCGAGACGGTCATGCTGGACAACCGGCGCCGGAATTGCCCCCGATGCGGAGCGGGCTTGGCGCGCGACAACAAGGGGATGTCGTGCAGCCCCTGCGGCAGGACAGTGGGCCGACCACCCCGACTTCGTGCCACGGACTGGCGTACCAGCGGCCTGCGAACGGCCTTGCAGAGCAAGGATATCGGCGCGGTGTTCAATACTTGGCGGCACCACCCCCGCCACGGCGAGCACCCGGTCCCGCAAGTCCAGCTGGCCCGATGGCTCGGCATCACCCAGGGCCAACTGAGCCGAATCGAGAACGGCCGCAATAAAGTACGCGATCTCGACAAGCTGATCCACTACGCCCGTGCGCTCAGCATTCCGCCCGAGCTGCTGTGGTTCGACATCGAGGATCCCCCGGACATGCCGTCCGCATTGAATCCGTTGCGGCTCAGCGGCGGTACGCTACCCGCGCCCCCGGCTGCCGACACCCTGATCATCGATTCGTTGTTGTCCACGCTGGAGGAGTACGTGCGCACCGACAATCTGGCCGGTCCACAACCCTTGGTTCCGCTCGTCACCCAGCAACTGCGGTTCGTTGAGCGCCTCGAACGCACCAGTCATGGCCGAACCCAGAACCGAATGAATTTCGTCCATGCTCGATTCGCAGAATTTCTGGGCTGGCTGCACCAAGATGCCGGCGATTTGCGCGCAGCCATCAGGTGCACGACGATTGCTGCCGATCTAGCTCGTGAGACAGGTAACGGGCAACTGATGTCGTACGTCAAAATGAGGCAGAGCAACCTTGCCGCCGACGCTGGTAAGCCGCATGCCACCATTGCCCTTGCCCGAGCAGCGTTGAACACGACCACCCGCCTCAGTCCTCGCCAACGCGCGGCGGCGTTACGGCAACTTGCCCAGGGCCACGCCCGCCTCGGCAACGTGAAAGACACCACGCTAGCCCTCGAGCAAGCACGGCAGCAAGCTTCGTCCCCGAACGGCGATGGGGACGACCTGGCGAACTATTGCACCCTCGAATATATCGGGATGGAGGCCGCCGAGTGCTTCCTCGAATTGGGGCTTCCTGACGAAGCTGTGGCGGTATTAGAGCCGCAACTATCTGCGTGGAAAACGGAGAACCGGCGCGACCTCGGCCGCGGTTTGGCGCTCCTCGCCGCTGCCTTGGCAGGCACGTCGAGACCCGATAAAGCGATCGATGTTGCCCGGCATGCCCTGCATATCATCGCCGAAACACATTCCATCCGAGCCGAAGACCAGCTGAACCGCGTGGTCCGGCAACTACATGCGCAAAATGCACCCGATCATGCGAGACATCTATGCCTTGCTATGCGAAACACACTGAGATGATTGAACTGTTACGGCCCCTGGCGGCCGGGTCTGTCCAAATAACTAGTACACCCCTGCAGCCGGGAATCGATCGGGATGTCCAAAATATTCTGTCCCGGCGACGAAAAGACATCTGCGCCATGGTAGTTCTCGCCGGGACAACTACTCGGAATATGAGAGGCGGAGGGCTAGCGGCGGTCGACGGGCACAAGCCTGGTGCGCCCCATCCGGTCGCGTTCAGGTTGTTTCCCTGTGTCAGCTGCCTTGTAGGTTCTGGTGTGACCGTTGATGGCGGCCAGTCGGTAGGGGGCGTTGGTTTCCCGGGGTAGCACATGGTCGCCCTGGGTGTTGGGTGGGGCGGTGAGCAGCGCGCGATAGCGGTGGTAGTCGATGGGTTTGCGTGCGTGGATAATGTTGTGGTTGGCGTTGCTGTGCAGATGTGTTCGATAGCCCGCCACCGGTGTGGCGGTGAAGAATTCGGCGACGCATCCGGATCCGTAGCTGAGCATGGCGATGGGTTTGCCGGCGAGGTCGTCGCTGTGGTCGAGAAGGGATGCCAGGGCGAGATAGACCGAGGCGGTGTAGCTGTTGCCGATCATCCGGTTGTAGTGGGTGGTATCGGCCAGAGCGTTATCGAGATCGCTTGCGGTGGGGGTGAAGTCGTGGGTTTGCAGCAGATGCCGGTGCGCTTTGTAGGCCATGGTGGCGAATGGCTGGTGGTAGCAGACGGCGGCGAACTCGTCCAGCGCGCGGCCGCCGCGACTGCGGTAGTCGGTGTAGGCGTGTCGGGCCGCGTCGAGGTAGGCGGTGATGGAGAGCTTGCCGTCGACGATTGCTGTGGTGCGGTAATTGGGTCGCCAGAAGTCGTTGACATGGGTGGAGTAGACGCCGGTGAGGGGATGCAGCTCGGCCAGGGCCGGGTCGGTCGTGACGAGCATGGCTACCGCTGCGGCGCCTTGGGTGGCTTCCGCGGGGGTATCGAGGTCATAGCGCGCGATGTCGGTGGCGATGACCAAGACGTGTTCGGCGGGGTTGCGGGTGATCAGGCCGGTGGCCAGTTGTAAGGCCGCGGTGGCGGAGTAGCAGGCCTGTTTGAGTTCGACGACGCGACAGGTGTGGGGCAAGCCGATCAGCGGATGTAGGTACAGGCCTGCGGCTTTCGCTTGGTCGACGGAGGATTCGGTGGCGAGCAAGACTGTGCGCAATTTGTCGGTGCCGTGGCGGGCGAGGATCGGTGCGGCGGCGGTTGCGGCGAGGGTGACGATGTCCTCGTCCGCCGCGGGGACGCTCATGGCTTCCTGGCCGAGGCCGCGGTGGTACTTGTCGATCGGGACTCGGTGGTGTCGGGCAAGGGTGGCCTGGTCGATGACGTAGTGGGTGGTGGCGATCGACAGGTCGTGGATGCCGATGGGTGGGGCAGACATGGTCACCTCGGATCGGTTCGGTGTGGGGTACGTTCGAAACGGGTGTGGGCGCGCATCAGTTCGCCGGGGTTGGTTTGTGCGGCCATCAGCGAGAGTTCGCCGCACAGCACCGTCGCTGCGACGATGACCGCGAGGCGGCGAGCGTTGTCGCCGGAGGCACGGGGTTCACGGCAGCCGAGTCTGACCAGATTGTTCTCGACGAAGCCGAGTTGTTTGCCGTTGCCGATGGTGCCGAGGATGAGGTTGGGCAGGGTGCAAGAGAAGTAGAGGTCTCCGTCGCGGTTCTCGGCGTGGGTGATCCCTTGGGACCCTTCGACGATGTTGGCGGCGTCTTGTCCGGTGGCGAGGTAGAGGGCGAGGAGCATATTCGCGTAATGGGCGTTGGCGGAGCGGATGCCGCCGGCGAGCACGGTACCGATGAGGTTCTTGCGGACGTTGAGTTCGGCGATGCGTGCTGCGGTGGTGTGTAGGCGTTGGTCGACAAGCCTTGCGGGGACGTTGATTTCGGTGACGACGTTCTTGCCGCGTCCGAGGATGCCGTTGACCGCGGTCGCCTTCTTGTCGGTGCAGTAGTTGCCGGATACCGAGATATAGCGCAAGCCTTCGACAGTGGCCAGGATCCACGCGATGAGTCGATCGCCGGCATCGGTGGTCATATTGTGTCCGGCAGCGTCGCCGGTGCGGTACTCGAATCGCAGGAACAGCAGATTTCCCGCGATCTGGTGGTGCACGTCGATCAACTCGGTGTGTCGGCTGCCGCCGGCTGCGACAGTCCGGGCGTGTGCGAAATGGTCGTGTATGTGAGCTACCGTGGCGAGCGCGACGCTCGCGTCATCGGCCTCGAGCAGGACCGAGCGAGTCATACGGTCATCGACAACGGTGGCGACGATGCCGTTGTCGATCGACATCGACAGGCGGGCGCCACGGCGCACAGAAGCCCACAGCGGGGTTTCGAAGGTAGCCAGAGGTACCTCGACTTCGTCGTGGACGGTGTTGCCGGTGATTCGGATCGGGCCTTGCCAAGCCAACGGCACTTCGGCGTGTTCGGAGTGGAGCGCGGTCACGGGAGAACCTCCTGTCCGGACCGGTCTGTGACGACGAGCACCGAGGAGTGCCCAGGGCGGAACGACCGGCAGCGCCCAGGATGTTTGTCCCAGAAGCCCTTCGCTAGATACCGAGCGTGTCGTGGGGTCACGAAGAAGGCTCCCCGATCGGTATCGTCCATGTTCGGCGGGCACCCGCCGACACCAGCGCCTGCTCCACCACCTCGGTGTCGTGAGGTCGGGTCAACGCGAGCATGCATCCGCCGAGCCCACCGCCGGTGAGCTTGGCACCCAGTGCACCGGCGCTCGAGGCAGCGTCCACCAGCCGGTTGAGCGCCGCAGTGCTGACCCCGAATTCCTGTAGTAGACAATGAAACCCAGTCATCCGTGCGCCCAAAGTCGCGATGTCCGCGGCCTCCATGGCGGCGAGGGCATCATCGATGAGGCGATCGGCCTCATCGAACAGTCTGCGAGCGCGCGCCGGGCAGCGGCGCACCATCGACTCGACCGCCTGCACCGCTTGCCGGGTAATGCTCGGCGTTCCGGTGTCGGCTAGCACTGTCACCGCGACCGTACGCGTGAGCAGTGGATGTGCTGCTCCATCCTGGAATCGGATCGGTTGTGCCGCGATCACCGTGGCGGCATCGATACCGCTGGCGCGGCCGTGCGCCTGCTGCTCACTGACCTGCACCAGTTCGTAAAGCGCCCTCCCGTCGACAGTTACACCGACCGCGTCCGCGACAGCGCGCACGGCTGCGGTCGCGCAGGCCGCGCTCGCCCCCAGCCCGCGCGCTGGTGGTAAGTCACCGGTGAGTGTCACCGCTGCTGTCGCATGGTGGAAACCCCATCGACGCAATGCCGTCGCGACAGCACCGCCGTCCGAGCTCGTCGACAACGCCTCGGATCCGGAGGCGAAAAACGTATCAACTCTTCCGCCGTCGGCGTGGCGTGTGGCAGCAGTGAGGCACGACTCCGTGGCCATCGACACCCGGGCGGTAGCCGCGATGTGCAACGGCGCCAACGGGATCGCGATAGCAGGTCGTCCATACACGACCGTGTGCTCACCGATCAGAATGGCCTTACCGCAGGCGGCGCCGGTGCCGATCAAGGTGCCGGAGGCGGGCTCGGTCGTATCCATAACGCTCTCATTCGCAAAGGCGATTCTGCGTCGTCTGGGCATCGCTGCGGCGGACTACTCGATGGGCCGGCGATGCCGCCGATCTACGCAGTGCTCGAAGATATCTGCAACCAACCCTGCGCTCCCCGTCGCGAGGACAGAAGAGCCTTTCACGCATCGCGACGATGCTCTGCACGCATAAAGGGCTCTGCGGTAAGCCGCCGGGCGAGCGTTTCGATGGCACCCCGTCGCCGTCGACTCGAACGTTCACGCTTATCCGACAGGCTCAGGCCGTAGACGCGGAATCCCTTGCAATGTATGGGATGCATGACCGTCATGCGCCGGGCGCGGCTCTGCTCGGCGTTGTTCGCGTGAGCCTGAGAAGGGTCGTCAAGACAGCCATCCCGCGACGACGACGGAGGACGGTGCATGGATACAAGACCGGAGCATTCCTCGACTTATCTCCGCGTTGTTTCTTGCCACAGGTTGGGTTGATGTAATGAATTTGACTACCGGCACTACCTCGGATTCGTCCGCGGGCCGATCCGCCGCGGTCGTCGATCAGGTCCGAAGAATCGTGGAGCCGAAACTGCGGACGGCTGTGAGTTCGTTGCCGACGCCGTTGAATCGTATGGCCGGCTATCACTTCGGTTGGTCGGACGCCACTGGCGGACCCGGCAGCGGCGGTGGTGCGGGAAAACTTGTACGGCCTGCGCTCACGGTTTGTAGCTGCACTGCGTGTGGGGGCGAGCCCAGCGCGGCTGCAAGCGCCGCAGCGGCGGTCGAACTGATCCATAACTTCACTCTGATCCATGACGATGTGATGGATTGCGATGCCACCCGTCGGAATCGGCCGACAGTCTGGGCGGTGTGGGGCGTGTCGGATGCGATTCTGCTCGGTGATGGTCTGCACGCGTTGGCGGCACAGGTACTCGCCGCCCAGCTCCCGCTCGCGGTCGCCGGATCGGCTTTGCGCCGTCTCGAATCAACAGTGATCGAACTGTGCCGTGCACAGCATGAGGATTGTCGGACAGCGCCTGAGCCCGTGCCCACAATCGAGTATTGCGAGGGTATCGCGAGAGGAAAGACAGCCGCGTTGATGGGCTGTGCGTGTGCCTTGGGCGCCCTGTGCGCTGGTGCCGACGAAGACACCGTGGCGATGATGGATCGATTCGGGCGTGAGCTGGGCGTGGCGTTCCAGATTGTCGATGACTTGATCGGCATCTGGGGTGATCCGACTGTCACTGGCAAACCTGCTGACGACCTGGTCAGACAGCGCTACACCCTACCGGTGGTGGCGGCCATGCAATCGGGGACGGATGCCGCGGCAGAACTGAAAAAGCTCTATGCCAGAACTGGGCCGCTATCCGTTCGGGAGGCCGCACTTGCCGCCGAACTTGTTGAAGCGGCGGGCGGTCGGCAGTGGGCCCAAAATGAAGTCGACCGACTGGTAATTGATGCTTTTCATTGTCTTCCGGCTTGCTGCGTATCGGCTGAACTAGATGCACTGTCCAAACTCATGACTCATCGAAAAAACTGAGTGGTCAAAACATCGTTCAGTATGCGACCGAGCAATCGACCGAAGAGTCCCTATCCATGATTCGAGGAGACTACCGCAATGACCATGCAGCCTGACCTCTCTTTCGAGCAGCCTGACCTCCCGGAAGAGCAGGCAGTTCAACTGTCACTCAGTACGAGCGCGGCACGCAACCTCGCAACGACCACGAAAACGCCTCCTCAGATGGCCGGCGTCACGTCGCGCTGGTTGTTGCGACAGTTGCCATGGGTCTCTGTGGCCGGCGGCACGTATCGCGTAAATCGCCGTCTCACCGTACGTCGAGGACGGGGCCGCGTCTCGTTCGTGCAAACCGGCGCGAACCAGATTCGGGTCGTTCCCGAGACACTCACTGAAATACCGATTTTGCGTGGGTATCAGGATTTGGAGGTTCTGCATCGTGCGGCGCAGCTGCTCGTCACGCGAAAGTTCCGTCCCGGAGATATCATCGTAGAAGAGGGGCAGCCGGTGCAGGAACTGTTTCTCCTTGCGCACGGACGACTCGAACGGACAACTACCGGGAGCTATGGCGATACCGAGCTCCTCGGAATGCTGACCGACGGAGACCATCTCGGCGAGGAGGCGCTGCTGCAGACAGACCCGCTGTGGACCGCCAGCGTACGGGCCGTTACTTCTGGGACATTGTTGTCCTTGCCGTGGCAGGAATTCATTCAACTGCGCGAGCAATCGCCCAGTCTGCGGGATCACCTTACATCGACACTCGCTCTGGCGAGTCGCCGTGTGAATTCCAAGGGCGAAGCAATAATCGAGCTGGCTTCCGGGCACGAGGGCGAGCCAGAAATTCCGAGCACATTCGTGGAGTACGAGCTGTCGCCGCGCGAGTACGAACTGTCACTGGCTCAGACCGTGCTACGTGTCCATACTCGCGTAGCGGACCTGTTCAACAGCCCGATGAATCAGATCGAGCAGCAACTCCGGCTGACAATAGAGGAAATACGTGAACAGCAGGAGTGGGAGCTGGTCAATAATCACGACTTCGGGCTTCTGTACAACACGGATTACGATCAGCGCTGCGCCACACACTCCGGACCGCCTACCCCGGACGATATGGACGAGCTACTCGCCATGCGGCGCGGAACCGATCTGCTCTTCGCCCACCCCAAGGCCATCGCTGCCTTCGCTCGTGAATGTAATCATCGTGGTCTCGTCATGGAAACGACCGATGTGGGAGGACGAAAAATGCCGTCCTGGAGAGGTGTGCCGTTGTTCCCACTTCCGAAGATCCCGGTCAACGACTCTCAAGTGACTTCGATCATCGCTATGCGCGTCGGTGAAAACCGGCAGGGTGTAGTGGGGTTACGGCCGGATTCTATTCCTGACCAGGTAGAGCCCGGGTTGAACGTGCGTTTCATGGGGGTCGATCCACACGCGATCATGTCGTACCTGGTCACGGCGTACTTCTCGGTCGCGATATTGGTCCCTGATGCAATCGGAATCATGGAGCATGTCAGCGTTGCCGCTCCCCGCGGATGAGAATGTACCGGTACCGAATCGCTGATTGCTGTGGCCGCTGAAATGAATATCGAGCTACCCTCCGATTTCGACGCGGCCGAGTAAGGAGAGGGTCGTGGTCCAGATGATCAGCACGCGGAGATGTAGCGGCACCGGCCGCGCCGAGTGCTTTCCTCGTGGTACCACCACCTGCACCGGTTCGGCCGCGGTCGGGGGCCCTTCCTCCAGGGGAAGCAAACCATGACCGCAAACACTCATGCGACCAGAGGCCTGCGTTCCTTTCGGATACCGGAGCCGGTATGCCACACCGAGGCCCACATCAACCCGGAGTATCCCGCGATATATGAACGTCACGCCGCCTGGTGCCGGCGCCTTCTCCCATTCGTCGATGCAGCGGCAATGACGCAGTTTTTCGAACGACGCTACCCGATGTTCGATGCGCTGATATTTCCGGCTGGGCTGCCCCAGCGAATCGTGCATTCATCCTGTATGAACTCGTTGATGTTCGAGGTGGACGATCTAGCCTTACAGCAGCACGCGGCGTTCGATGAGATCGCCTCGGACCGGACAACCGGCCATCCGTACGGGCCCGCTTTTTGTGATATTTGGAAAACACTAGAAGGGCACATGCCGGAGCGGGTCTTCCGACGCTATCGCGATGGGTGGCAGGACTGCTTCCGGGGAATACTCGCCGAGCGTGAGTACACCAACAGTGGCAACTTGCCGGATTTCGATAGCTACCTTGCTATACGGCAGCTCAGCTTTGGCTTTCAACCCCTGGTGGTGTGTGTGGAGTATGTTCTCGGTATCGATCTTTCGGATATAATCGGCGCCGACCCCGATATCCTTCGCGCGCAGCGTGCCGTCTGCATGCATGCTCTTTTGGTCAACGATCTTCTTTCCTTCCGCAAGGAAGTCTCTCACGGTGATCTGTTCAATGTCGTAGCGATTCTGTCCTATGTGCACTGTCGTCCGCTGCAGACGGCTTTGGATATTACCGGAACGCTGATCCGGGACGTCGACGCCGAGATTATCAGAGCTCATGCGCAATTGCGACGGCGCTATTGCCACATGCCTCAGATGCAGATGTATTTGACTGCATTGACCGCCCTGTGTGCGGGCAATCTTCGATGGTCTTTGGAGACAACGCGTTATCACGGTACGGGGTTCGGATGGAATGGTATGCGAAGCGGATCCTTGACCATTGACCCTGACCGTCTCGGTCCGAAATCTGCCGATACGTCAGATCCAGGCCATGAGTGCACACTCCGAACAGCGAGGCTGTCATGATCACCGTACGGGACTATGACCCGGCCGACATTCCCCGGATGGTTGACGCTCAGGCCTTGGGCACGCTCGGAGCCCGTAATCTGGCCGATACCACTAAAACATCGCCACAGATGGCTGGCATCACCGACCGGTGGTTACTCGATCAGCTGCCGTGGGTCGAGGCAGTCGGTGGCGTGTACCGGGTCAACCGCCGGCGGACTCTCCGCCGTAGTCGCGGTTGTGTCGCCTTCGTTCAAACGGGCATTGAAAATATTCAGGTCATACCGGAATCCTTGACCGAAATACCCGTATTGCATGGATATGGCAATCTCGATGTTCTTCGAAAGCTCGCCAGCAGGTGTCGTCCACGGACTGTACCAAGTGGTGAAACACTTGTCACACAGGGGCAGGAGGTCCGGTTCGCCCTTGCCGTCGTCCACGGACGTCTCGAACGGACCATCACCGACTCCTACGGAATCCCTCAACTGGTAGGGATACTGACCGACGGTGACCACCTCGGTGACGAAGCATTACTCCAAGACGACCCCGTTTGGTCGGCCACGGTCCGTGCAACCACCGCATCCACGATCGTCATCATCCCGTGGAATGAATTCCTGGACGTATTCGAAGACCATGCCGACCTCCGGCAGCATATAACCGCATTCATGACAAATTCTGCCCTGCGGGTCAATGCTAAAGGTGAAGCCGTCGTAGATGTCACCTCTGGCCATGAAGGCGAACCGGCGATTTCGCAAACATATGTCGAGTACGACGTGGATCCACGAGAATACGAGCTGTCTCTGGCTCAATCCATTCTGCGTGTGCATACCCGTGTGCAGGACCTGTACAACGATCCGATGAATCAATTCCATGAGCAACTCGGGCTCGTGGTCGAGGAAATACGAGAGCGTGGCGAATGGGAGTTGATAAACAATCGAAACTTCGGGTTGCTTCACAATGTCGACAACGATCAACGTATCTCGACAGGATCAGGCCCGCCGAAACCCGACGACATCGATTCACTTCTGGAAGTGTGCCGGGACGCCACCCATATGTTCGGCCACCCGCGGGTCATATCCGCATTCCGTCGCGAATGCAATCGACGTGGGCTCGTGCCAGATGTCATCCGGGTCCACGATCGCCCCGTGACGGTCTGGGCCGGTGTCCCATTCTTTCCGTGCCTCCATATACCGATCACAGACCGTCAAAGTACGTCGATCATCACAGTCCGCGCCGGCGCCGACGATCAAGGCGTCGTGGGTTTGCATCAAACGGGTATGCCCGACGAATACGACGCCGGCATCACGATGCGATTCATGGGCGTCGATGAGCATGCCGTCGCCAGCTACTTGGTTACCGGCTATTTCTCTGCCGCGGTTCTTGTGCCGGATGCTATCGCGTTGCTCGAACATGTCGATGTAGGGATCGTTTAGGAGAACACATGTCAACACCATCGCTTCCTGTTGTCCACGGTTTCACCGGGATCGGTACTGTGGCCGCGGATGTCGGGCGCTTGTTCGGGATCGACCCCGCACATTCGGAGGCTGTCGAGCATCGGGTGGAAGACTGTGCGACTGCACTCGGCGGCGTCGACGCTACGAACGCTCTCGCGCGAATAGGCGACGTTACTGATCCTGCCGGAGCGAGCGGGACCGGGCAACCAAACCAGCTGCTCCGTTTGCTTGGACCCACGTGGCCGGGTCCGACTGAGTCTGAAAGTGTCGATCTAGCCGGAGCGGAGCCAGAAAGGTGTTCGGCCGGGTCCGATAGTAGGACGATCGATGGCTTCAGTGATCGGATGCACCGCGTGGTTTCCTCGCCGCCTGGGCGGGGTCTCGCGAGTTCGTCGCATGCGTTGGCTGTCCCGCGGTGGCGCTCTTCCGGCTTGGTCGCGGCCTTGGACGATGTGTTTTTTCGGGAAAGGTCGGCTGGTGATGGTTTAGGTGGTGCGTTAAATATTCCTCCTATTTGGTGTCCGTTGGAGTTGTTTTCATATGGGGACGGGCTGAGTTTTCAGCTGGGTTCGGAAGAGTTCTTTCGGAGGATGGGAGTCGGTGCTGATTTGCTGAGCTCGGCCCGGAGGATGTGTACTGGTGATCTGGCATGTATGTATGGCCCGACTGCCGATGAGGAGGGGGTGCAGTTGATGTCGGATTGGTTGATGTGGGCGCTGCTGTTCGATGATTACTATTGTGACGACGGCCCGTATGCGTGGGATCCGACTGCCTACAACCATGTGGTTTTGAACCTTATGCAATACTCGATGGATCCTGAGCGTGGGCCGATAGGTGATCGTGCTTTCGACAGCTTCGCTGCCGCTTTGGGTGATATCATGGCCCGGGTGCGGGCTCGTACAAGTGCCGAACATGCAATGCTGGTTTCTATGGCACATTTCCAGTGGGCATTGGGCGCGGGCTGTGGTGTTTCCGATCGTTCCGGCAATTATATGCGTAGCCTGGACGAGCACATGATCGCGCGCGGTTCTGACGGAGCTTATCTGGTCACGATTCCACTCATTGAGGTCATCGGGGGAACATGCTTGGACTTCACGACCAGGAATTTACCTGAGGTGCGGGCGATCACCGACGCTGCCGGGCTGTTGTTCAATGTCTCGACCGATATTCCGTCTTACGCGCGTGAACGTGATCAGCGTAGTCTCGAGTCGAATGTTGTCGGTATAATCGCTGCTGAGAATCGTTGCTCTCGGCAAGAAGCGATTTACCGTGCCTGTGCTCTGGTGGAGGAGATTACCGAGCTGTTCGTCACACTCGAACAGAAATTAGCTACCGCAGGCCACCCGGCCCTTCGCGACTACGTGAAGCACCTGTCCCATATGGTCAGGGGAACGCTGGAATGGCAGCGGCGGCTTCCCCGCTACTATGCGTCGCTCGACGGTACTGGACACCCCGTCTCCACAGGCCGACTATCTGACGACGCCATCCATGACGTCTCACCTACACGCCTGTTTACCCGCATCACACCGCCCGCGTCCATCCGTTGGTGGTGGAACTTCATCTAACTTCTCGCGTTCTCGGAGATGCCATGAAGGATCTGAGCTCGATCCCGGCTGCCCCTGCGGCGCTGCCGTTGATCGGTCACCTGATTCCGCTATGTCGCGATCCGCTGAAATTCATGAACTCACTGCCCGTGCACGGTGGCCTGGTCCGTATCCGGCTCGGCTCCCACACCATGGTTGTCATCTGTACCTCGGAAATGACCAGAGAAGTGCTCGTCCGGGACAAGGTCTTCGACAAAGGTGGGCCTGTTTGGGAGCGGACACGGGAGTTCATGGGTGGAAATTCAATTCTCAATGCCCCCCACGACAGCCACCGTCGGCTACGTCACCTCGCCCAGCCTGTTTTTCATCCCTCACGGCTACCCGGCTATGCCCGGACCATGAGTAGCTGCATCGAATCGGCGATCAACTCTTGGTTCCCCGGGCAGAAGCTGGACGTTCCGACCGAAATGATGGGAATTACGGCGAAAGTCAGTATAACCGCACTATTCTCGGATGCGCTGACCGCGACCGAACACGAGCAGATCGTCGAGGACGTAAGAACCTTCTTCTACTGGGTCTACCGGCGAACGTTGGTGGCTACCTTCTCAGCCCCGCTCCCTATGCCGAGAAGCCGTTCCTGCGAGCAGGCTCGCTCTCGTCTGTTCCGTTGTTGCGGTCAGATCGTTGCTCGGCGCCTCGCCGACCACGCAGACCACGGTGATCTGCTCTCGGCGCTGGTCTGCACGCATGCCGCAGCAGCAGACGGTCGGCAGAGTTTCGACGACGCCGACGTCTGTGGCACCCTTGTAGCCTTCCTTCTCGGCGGCACGGAGACCACTGCCGCCACGCTCGCCTGGGCGCTACATCTGCTCGCCAGCCACACCGAGATCGAACAGCAGTTGCTCTCCGAGACCGACACGGTCCTCGGCGGCAGAACAGCGACCTACGCCGATCTTCCGCGCCTGAGACTGACCACACGAATCATCACAGAAACGCTCCGGCTCTACTCACCCGCATGGTTTCTCACCCGAATAGTCACCACCGATACTCGTCTCGGTGGCCATTTGCTGCCGGCCGGAACTACCGTCGTCTACAGTCCGTACCTCATTCACCACCGGCCCGACCTCTACACCGATCCCGAAGCGTTCGATCCCGGCCGTTGGGAACCGCAGCGTCTCCAACCACCTCGACATGCGCTACTGCCTTTTTCCGCAGGTGCGCGAAAATGTATAGGCGACACATTCGGCATGACCGAAGCCACTCTGACTCTCGCATCTATCGCTGCCCGCTGGCGCTTGGAACACGTACCCGGCCAAAAGGTTCGCGCCGGTCTGAGCGCGACGTTGCAGCCACAGAACCTGCACATGTACGCAATACCCCGATCTCGCAGGTCGTCAAATAGGCGGTCACCGTGACTCCGGGGTGGCGGCTGCTGCTGTTGGGAAGGGGCAGGCTCGTGACCGCAGCGTCGTAGTCCGGACTCGGCGGCGAGAGCTTCGACGAGGGGTCCCGGGCCGATACGGACGCCGACCGCGGTGTCGACGACGAAGGATCCGGCGGTGATCCGGTTTGCGTCCGCTCGACGTCACCACCCAGGGCGCTCAGGATTTGTTCGCCGGTCGAGACGGACACGGTCACCACAGAATTCCATCGAACTCGGTGGTGATCGGCTCGCCCGGCGGCGGCGGTCAGGGCTGGGTGGTGAGGGCGGGCCAGAGGGTGGCGGCGAGCTGTTCGGGCAGCCGGGCGCGGGTGGCAGTGTCGTCGCCGCGCAGGAACGCGCCGAAGAAGGCGCCGAAGACCATGGTCGCTACGGTGCGGGTGTCGGTATCGGCGCGGACTGCGCCGCGGTCGATGAGCCGGCGCAGCACGTCTTCGACCTGGGAGACGCGGGGTTCGACGGCGCGGGTGACGAGGTGGGCGAGGAGTTCGGGCACGCGTTCGGCTTCGCTGATGAATCCGCCCTGCAGGATGATGGCGTCGGGGTTGTAGTAGCACGGGTCGACGCGGCGGATGGCCTCGGTGAACGCCGCTTCCGGTGTCATATCGTCCAGCGGAAAGGGTGGGGTGGCGGCGAGCTGGGCGCGCAGGCCGTAGTCGAGGGCGTCGATGACGAGTTCGAGTTTGCCTGGCCAGCGCCGGTAGAGAGTGGGGCGGGTGACTCCGGCGTCGGCGGCGATATCGCCCAGGGCCATGCCGATGTAGCCGTCGGTGACCAGGCGGCGGCGCGTTGCGAGGAGGATCGCCTCGTCCACGGCGGGGTCGCGGGGACGTCCGCCGCGCGGGCCGGAACGGCGGCCTTGCGGGTGGTCGGTGGCTGCACTGCGCTGGGTCATGGCCTCCCCGATCGTGTTTCGTTACAGGACACGACTGTATTCCTTCAACGGGTGCAGCCGGTGTCGGGGCGGCAGACCGCGGTGGATGCTCGCGCGGGCCTTCGGCGGCCTGGTGCCGGCGGCCGACGCGGTGGTGATTCGCTCGCCGTCGAGCCCCGCTTCGACGACGAGGGCGAACCGGGCATGCGGGTCGGCGATGTCGGCACCGTCGGTGGAGTAGGCGCGTGCGGTGGAGTGATCTGGCAGACGGCGAAGGGGTGCTCCGCCCTCGACACCGCGCCGTGGGTCAGGGGGGTGTCGAATTCGAAGTCCGCGCCGAACCCGGGGAGCGGCACGTGCCGTCGTTCACCCGGGCGGACCACGGCGAACGGCGGAATGAATGGGTGCGGCATGGGTTTCCTCCTCTGGGCGCGAGCGCGCGGGTGCGGTGGCCGGACAGCAAGCGGGTCAGGCGCTGCGGGCGGGCACTGCGCGGGTCCGCTCGGCCAGCTCGATCAGGCCGTCCAAGAGCTGGCGCAGCAGGGTTCGGGTGATCTCGTCGGGGACGAACGTGCCCGTGGCGTCGAGGCGCAGGTGGGATCGGAAGACGGTCACCTCGGGCCCGGCGACCACCGGTGCGCCGATGCGGTGCAGGATCTGGCGCAGGACCAGCTGGGCGCGGGCGGTGCCGAACTGCGACGGGGACGCACCGAGGATCGCGACCGGTTTCCCACCCAGCGCGGGGTCCGTGGCCGGGCGCGAGAGCCAGTCCAGGGCGTTGCCCAGTACACCCGGGATTGCGGAGTTGTATTCGGGGGTGGCGAGCAGGACCCCGTCCGCGGCGGCCACCCGTTGCCGCAATTCGGCGACCGCCGCGGGTGGGTCGGTTTCGAGGTCCTGGTTGAAGTGGGGCAGGGCACCCAGGTCGGTGTCGAGGTCGATGGTCACTCCGGCGGGGGCGAGCGCGGGCAGCGCGGCCAGCAGGCCGGAGTTGTGCGAGCCGCGGCGCAGGCTGCCGGACAGGGCGAGAAACCGTAGGTCGGACATGGTCGTGGTACTCCTGATCAGCGGGGAAGGACGTAGTGGCGGCCGGGGAGGGGTATTCCCTCCCCGGCCCCCGGCAGAGAACGCGGGTCAGCGGGTGCCCTGATACGCCTGCTCGATCACCTCGAGAACCGCGTCGGGGTGGCTGAGCATGACTGCGTGCGAGGAATCGACCTCGCTGACGGTGGCGCCGGCGCGGTCGGCCATGAACCGTTCCAGGCGCGGCGCGATGGCGTGGTCCTTGGTCGCGACCAGCGCCCAGGAGGGGATGGTCTTCCATCCGGCGGCCGTGGCGGGTTCACCGAACGCCTCGGCGGCGACCGGGCGCTGGGAGATCGCCAGGTAGGCGGCGGTGGCGGCGTCGACGTCGGCGGCGAATGCGTTCGCGAACTGGGCGTGGTCCAGCCACACCTCCGTCCCGGTCGACCCGTCGGGACGGGTGTACTGGAACACCTGCTGCGGCAGCGGCGGCACCGACGCGTCGGCGTGCGCTTCGAGGAGGCCGCCGAGTGCCTCGCCCGTGTCGGGGACGAACGCCGCGACGAACACCAGCGCCGTGACGTCGGCGACGGCGGGGGCGGCATTGGAGATGACCGCGCCGGCGTAGGAGTGCCCGACCAGGATCTTCGGACCCTCGATCCCGGCCAGCAAGCCTTGGAGGTAGGCGCTGTCGTGGGCCAGGCCGCGAAGCGGGTTCGGGACCGCGATCACCGGGAACCCGCGCCGGTGCAGCCGCGCGGCGACGGCTGCCCAGCCGGAGGCGTCCGCGAACGCGCCGTGCACCAGCACCACTGTCGGCTTCGGCGCCCCATCCTCGGCACGGTCGGTGTGCGCGCCCGGCACCAGGGCGGCAAGGGCGGCCTTGATCGAGGCGGCGAAGTGGTTGCTCATGGATGTCTCTCCTTCAAACGAGGGTGGTCTCGCCCGCTCTGGTGCGGGAGAGCCACCTACTTTCGTTACAGTGAGTGACTGTAACGTAACTGGGGGTGTTTGCCAAACCAGCGATCTGCCGGGTCCGCGACGTTCGACGCCCTGCACGCGCCCCGGGCGCCGGCTACCGGGACCGGGCCGGCGGACCGTCAGCTCGGTGAGGTTGGCGCAGATCAGCGCGCGCAGTGCGGCGATCTGCGCGGGTGTATGGAATCGCGGGGAGAACGCGAGCTCGAGGGCGGCGCGCCCGGCGAAGGTGGAGACGAAATAGCCGACCCAGGAAACCGGTTCGGAGGTCGCGAAGCCGTGGAAGTCGACGATCTCGACCCCGGCCGGGACGGCGAGGTCGGGCACCACGCCCCAGTTGGTGAGGAAGTTCCCGACACCCTTGCGCGGGCCGCCGTGTGCGGCGATCCCCGCCGCGGCCCGCATAACCGTCAGTGCCGCGCCGGTCTGGATTCCGGCGACGATCTGCGTCTTGGCCTGGGCCGCAAGGACTTCCAGGTCGGTGCCGGGCTCGCAGACGGTGACCGTCGGCGCGAACCCCAGCGCATTGGTGACCTCGTCGGCCTGCGCCACGGGCCGCAGGTGAGTGCGCAGGTCAACCGGATGAAACATGATCATCGGCAGATCGGTGGCGTCGCCGAACTCGGTGAGGATCGCGCGTTCGGCGCGCACGATCGCCGCCGTCAGCAGAGCGTGCAGCGTCACGCCCGCTGCCCGCGCGTGCGCGCGTAGCGCGGCGGTGTCGGCTCGAGACAGGGCGATCCGTCCTTCCGGCGCGGGCGCGAATCCTGCCCCCTCACCGCGGTCGGCGGCCGGGATGCTGTGTACCGCGCCCGACGTTGGGAGATCGAGCTCGGGCAAGGCCAAGCCCCGCGCACGGTAGGCCTGTTCGAGGCTGTGCGGGTAGACCGGAGTGGTGCCCGGGAGCGCGGCGGTCCTGGCGAGGGTGGCGGCGGTGTGCCAGAAATACGCGAGTAGCTCCAAGCCGAGGGTGGCGTCGTTGATCGCGTGACTGACCTGCAGCGCGACCGCAGTCCGGTCGCGGTCGCTGACGATGGTGAGTTTCGCCAGGCTGTGGGCAGGATCGAGGGGGGAGCGTGCCGCGGTGGCGAGCCAGTCGGCGATCGGGCCCACCACAGTCTCGGTGCCGGCCGCGCTGGTGCCGTCGCCGGGAATCCGGAGGCAGCACTCGTCGCCGGTGATCTCGATCGTGCCGGTCAGCATCGGATACTTGCGGCACAACAACCCGAAGGCGGTGTGCAGCAGCGCGATATCGACCGTCCCGGTACAGATCGCCACATAGCTGACGGTGAGTTTGCGCGGCACGAAACCGTGATCGATCAGTCCCAGCCGGTGTCGCGTGCTGCTGTCCACTCCTGCTGGCGCGGACCGGCTCACGCCAGCCCCAGCAGCGCCGGGTAGGTGGCGCGCGAACGCAATTCTCGGGCGGGGTCGGCGACCATGCGTCGGGTCCGCATATCCAGCAAGCCGCTGACACTGTGCACCTCGGCGACCAAGGTGCCGTCGGGTTTGGTCAGCGTGTGTTCGACGCGATGGGTCTTGCCCGGACCCCACACGAACACGCACGTCACATCGACAGTGTCGTCGGCGCGCAACTCGGCGTGGTGACGCACGGTGGTTTCGAGGTTGATCGGCCCCAGCCCGTCAGCCAGCAGCCGCTGCGGAGACAGCCCCGCGGCCTGCCCGCACGCGAACCGCGTGTGTTCGGCGTACTGCAGATACACCGTCGAGGCCAGATGATGGTTGGTGTCGAGCTCGTAGCTGCGCACCGCGAACCGCAACGTGAACTGCTCGGTGCCGGTCGCGTCCGAGGACCTCGTCTGCGGGGACGCTGTTGCGGGCGTGTCTGTTTCGGTCATGACAGGTGGACTCCTCGTCATAGGGGATGTCGAATGGTGCGGATCGCAGCTTGCCGGGGCCGCGGCACCGGTACCAAGACACTGGTGACACTGGTGTCGCCAGCACCCGGCAACCGTCTGGCATCCCTGCCGGGTGTGGCCGATGATGGACGCCGTGACCGTCTCCGCCTCGCCTCGCCGTACCGAACTGGCCGCCTTCCTGCGCAGCCGCCGCGACCGGCTGTCCCCCGTCCAGGTCGGGCTGGCACCGGGATTGCGGCGCAAGACACCAGGATTGCGCCGCGAGGAGGTCGCCGGACTGGCTGGGGTGTCGGTCACCTGGTACACCTGGCTCGAACAGGGCCGCCGGATCAATGTCGGCGCACAGGTCCTCGACGCCATCGCCGCCGCGCTGCGCCTGGACGGCGCCGAACGCGCCCACCTCTACCGTCTGGCCGAGGTCCCGATCCCGGCCACCGCCACCCGCGCCGAAGCGCTCACCCCCACCGTGCAATCGATCCTCGACGCCATCACCGCGTATCCGGCCGCGGCGATCAACACCCGCTGGGACCTGTTGGGCCACAACGCCGCCGCCGCGGCGCTATGGCCGCGCCTGACCGCCCCCGAGGGCTCCCGCAACGTGTTGTGGGAGTTGTTCACCACTCCCGCCGAAGCCCGCTGCTTCGTCAACCGGGACGCCGGACTGCCGCACATGGTCGCCTCGTTTCGTGCCGACTTCGCCCACCACCTGCACGATCCGGCCTGGACTGACCTGATTCGCGGACTCGCCACCGCCAGCCCGGAATTCACCCGCCTGTGGGCCACCCGCGACGTCGCCGCCCCACCCACCCAAACCATGATCTACCGCCACCCCGGCGCCGGGGAGCTGGCGCTCACGCTGACCCGCATGGAACTACCCGCCACCCCCGACACGATCCTCACCGTGTGGACCCCCGTCGACGACGACAACCGCGGGCGGCTCGATGCGCTGCTCGCCTACTGCGACACCCTCGCACCCCTGCACTGACCGCGGCCGATTGCACAACGCCGAAAGATACTCGGCCGAGAGCTTCGGGCATGCAGGAAATCGTCGGCGTAGCAACAGGTTTCAGTCGTCGGCGGCGTCCGGATCGCGCGGTGGCCGGTGTCGGGTAGACGGTCACCAGGGTGTGTTCAGCGTGGGAAGGGAACCACCGCAGTGGTGGTTCCCTTCCTCCCCTCCTTGTCTTCGGCGCGTGGGGTCAGCGCAGGCCGATGAGGGCGGCCGCGTCCGTCGGGATCATGTCGACGACATCGCGGGGAATCATGGCGCTGATCTCAGCGGGCACGGGCAGTGGAGCGGCCACCGGGGCAAGCGCCTCGGGCGCGGTCACCGCCGCAGCGTCCACAACATGCGTCGCAACGGGCTTTCCCTGGCCGGCCTGGCGGGAGCGCTGCAGATTGGCCTGGGAGTCCGCGGTTGCCGCGCCGGTGTTGGCTCCGTTCATCTCGCCGATGGGCCCACCGATCGCGCCGCCGATCGCAGCACCCACGCCGGCGCCGACTGCGGCGCCGGCGCCCGCACCGATGACGGGGCCGTACACGGTCCCGGCCACACCGACGATGATGCCGCCGATAACAGCACCGGGCAGGCATCCGATGAGCAGTGCCGGCAGACCGACGACGCAGCCCAGGCCCATGCCGGTGAGCGCGCCGATGGCCGGCCCGGCCACCAGACCGGCTGCGGCGCCGGTGGCGGCACCGACTCCCGCACCGATCACGGCGCCGTCGGCGGCGCCGAGGGCGGTGCCGTTGACTCCGCCGGTGGCCGCACCGTCGACGGCGCCGTCGCGGACCGCGTCGTCGTGCAGCTGGTCGAGTTCGGCCTCGGACAGCTCGCCGCTCTCCGTATTCGATGTCGTGCGGGGTTTGCCGGGCAGGGTCGTGCGGCCGTCATCGAGATTCGACCACGAGGGCGGGGCCACCGGCAGGTTCATCAGGGGCGGCATCGGGTTGGCCGGTGCCGCCGCTGGGGGGTTGTTGTAGATGATGACGTCGGCATTGGCCGTGGCCGTCTGAAGGACCAAGGACGTGGCCGCAGCGATACAAACGCTACCGGTCGCAACACACAGAACTTTTTTCATCGAGAGATACTCCTCAGGTGTGGCTAATTCCCAGCTACCGCAGGGCGCGTGTGTCGCCGCTGGTCGACTGCAAGGAACTGCTTGTGCGATATGCCAAAGACTTCAACATTGCCAATCGCTGGAAAGCAACCTGCCCGGGCGCTGGTTTACGCAGCTCAAACGTGGATTACTCGGGATTACACTGGTGAAATGGCACCCCTGAACGACGATAATGACGCACATCACGAATTGGCGGACTACCTGGCAAGGGTGCGCCAATCCAGGGGAGCGCCGAGTTTACGAGCAATCGCTTCCGAGACCCGCTACAGCCACACCACCATCGCACGGGTCTTCAACCCCGGCGCGCCGTTGCCGTCCTGGCCGATAGTCGAGCAGGTCGCCCGAGTGCTGGGAGCGGACGCGGCCCGCGTGCGCCAGCTGTGGGAATGCGCGTCCGCGCCGGCCCCCGCTGCCGACGAATCGGGGCCGGCCGTCGCGACCGAGCAGGACGAACCGCCGGCGCCGGTGTTGCGGATCGGGTTGCTGCTGCTGGGCTTGATGCTGTGCGTGAGCATGGTCATTATCGCCGTGGTCCAGGCCATCGACACCAATGGGGAACACGCGCTCGCTATCACTGACCTGTCGCAGATAGTGTTCGGAAGCTCAGCGGTGGCGATCCTTCTGGTGCGGGTGTGGCTGTTCCGGCGACGTGGCGATCGCCTCAACACCGGCTACTTCGGGCTGTTGCTCGGCGCGGTCACCGCCTGGACCGGCGGGCAGGTGGCGTGGTTCGTGGCTCGCAATATCCAGGGTCAGGACATGCCCCCCGGGCATCTGCACGACGTCGGTTTTCTCGCGATGCCGGTCTTCTTGGCCGCGGCGATGTGGATCCGCGCCAGGCGACTCGGCATCGCCAGCGTGCGCAGCGATATCGACAACGCGGTCACCTACTTCTGCATGTTCTGCGGGGCGTATGCGGCGGTCTTGTGGTTGCTCGTAGCCTTGGACCGCGACGTCGGGTCCACCCTGACGCTCGTGTTCGCCCTCTACCCCGCCACGGACATCACCCTGAGCCTGGCCGCGTTCGGACCACTGATCTGTGGTCGCAGGATCGTCGGCTCGGCCTTCCTCGCCACCGCGCTCTTGGCCGCGGCGGCCTCCGACATCGGCTATCTGCTGTTGAAGACCTCACCCGATACTCAGGGCTTCCCACCGGCGGCGGGCCTCGGCTACGTCGCGTTCACGGCAATACTGTCGGTGTACGCACTGATCACCCAACCGCTGCCGACCACCAATCGACAGCCTCGGGCCATCCTCGGCATATCCGCCCGCCCTCGCCACCTCGTCACCGCCATCACCGGCGTCGCGGCGACCGTCACCACGGCCGCCGCAGCTCTCACGTTACGAAATTCTCCACCCGCCCTGCTCTCGACAACACTCACCACGCTGACCACGCTGACCACACTGGCCCTCGCCCTCGCCTACTTCAACAGGGAGCGGATCGATGAATCGCCCCGGTGAGTCCGGAGATGACCGATTTGCCTGCGGCGCTTGTGAACTGGAAGCGGTGCGGGCAAGCCGTGCTGTGCTGCGCGGACCCGGGGCGTGGTTATATGGGTACTGATCGGGAAGGCTGACCGCAGGTGACCAAGGGGGTGGCGGCAACGCTGGGAGGACAGCGTCGGAACGGGTTGTCGGTGGGCGATCGCCGCCCGGATTCGGGGGAGTGAAACTGTGCGGACCGAGTTGGAGCCTGATCTCGAGACCACCGACAAGCGCTCTTTTCGCTACGCGCTGTTGATCTCGCTGGCGAGCGGGATCGGTTATCTGCCATTCTCTTTGACCATCCCGATCCTGCCCGGCTACGTCACCGGCCGGTTGCACGGCGGCCCGGCGGAGGTGGGCGCGGTCATCGGCGCTTACGCGGTGACTTCGCTGCTGGTCCGCCCGGTATCGGGCGCGCTGATGAACCGTCTCGGCGCCCGAGCCCTGACCATCGGCGGAACGGTGCTGACGACGCTGGCCACCGTCTGCTATCCGCTCGCCGGATCGATCACCGAGCTGATCGCCCTGCGTCTGCTGGTGGGGGTCGGGATGGGCGTGATGCTGGCTGCGACGGGGGTCTGGCCGGTGCAGCTGGTCGCCAAGGATCGACAGACCTGGGCGCTCGGTCTGAGCGGCACCGTCGTCTATGTCTCCATCGGTCTCGGCGCTCCGCTGGGTACCTTGCTGGAGCACCTGGTGGGCACGGCGGCCACGTTCGTGGTGGCCGGGCTGGTCCCCCTGCTCGTCATCCCCATCGCGCTGTACGTACCCGAGGTGCGGATCTCCGCGAAGCATGAGCGGACCGGCATCGAGCGAGGCCGGGCGCTGCTGGGCACCGTGCTGCCCTGCGTCGCGCTGATCTTCAGCGCGTTCGGTTTCGCGGCCGTCTCCAGCTTCGCGGTCGCGAAGTTCAATTCCCTCGGTATCGCCGGGGGAGCGGCCGTGGTGACCGCGTATTCGATGACCGTGGTGCTGTTGCGAATAGCGAGTACCTGGGTCCGTTGGGAGGCCACGCGACCGGTGGCGCTGGCCGGCCTGTTCGTCGTCGAGGCCGCGGGGCTCGCGCTCCTCGGCGTGTCGGACGGTCTCGTTGCCGGTGCGCTCGGCGGTGTACTCATCGGTGTCGGAATGTGGCAGATCTACCCGGTGCTGGGGGTGATCGTGGTGCGTTCGGTCAGCGAACGACAGCGCGCCACGGCGCTGTCGACCTTCGGGGCCTGCTTCACCGTGGGCGTCGCGGTGGGCAGCGGCTCCCTCGGTCTGGTTGCCGATGCCGCCGGATATCAGGCGATGTTCCTCGTCTGCGCAGCCTGTGTCGTTCTGGGGCTGTCGGTCGCGGTGACCGCGGCCCGAGTGGCCCGGATCAGCTGAACGCCCGATATCCAGCGGCGATCGACGTCAATGGCCGGCTTCGCTCAGTTGCCGGACCAGCTCGACGAACTCCGCCGCGGTCGAATGGCGGTAGAACTGCTTCGGTGACACCTTCGGCAGGTTTCGCTCCCGCATCTCGGTGAGCACCCGGACGACCAGCAACGAGTTTCCGCCCAGGGTGAAGAAATTGTCCTGCAGGCTCACCTCGGTGTTCAGCTGCTTGCGCCAGATGGTCAAGATGTCGTCGGCGATTCCGCCGGAGGCGGGCTCGTGCGGGACGAGTGTTCCGGCCGACCTGATGCGGGGCTCGGGCAGCCCGGCGATATCCGGTTTTCCGTTGATCGTCAGTGGAATCTCGGCGACCTCGGTGATCGTCGCGGGCATCATGTAGTCGGGCAGTATCGCTCTGGCATGCGCGAGCACCTGTGCGGTGGTCGTGGCGGACTCGAGGACGACATAAGCGTCGATCCGGCTGCTCGCCGGATCATCCGGCTGTTCCCGGTTGACCACGACGGCCGCGGCGGACACCCGGGGTGCACCCAGCAGCACCGTGCGGATCTCATCCAGTTCGATGCGATGCCCGCGCACCTTGACCTGGTTGTCCAGGCGGCCGAGGTGGTCGAGGCGGCCGTCGGGGTGCAGCCGCCCCTTGTCGCCGCTGCGATAGAGCCGTTCCCCGGTCAGCTCATCGAGGATGAACCGTTGCTCGGTCAGCTCGGGCCGGCCGAGGTAGTGGCTGGCCACTCCCACACCGCCCACGTAGATCTCACCCGGGGGACCGGGCGGCAGGACCCGTCCCCGTTCATCCCGGATGGACACCGACCACCCCGGCAGCGGACGGCCGACCGAGCGTGAGCCCGTCACGACTTGCTTCGGAGTTATCGTCTGCGCGGTTACGTGCACAGTGGTCTCGGTGATGCCGAACATGTTGACCACCCGGCAATCGGTGGCCGAGTGCCGGGCGAACCAGGGCGCCAGCATGCGCACGTCGAGTGGTTCACCGCCGAAGATGATCAATCGAAGGGCCAGGTCCCCGCGGACACGGTGATCGGTGTGCACGAGTTGGGCGAACGCCGACGGCGTCTGGTTCAGCACCGTGACCCGTTGCTCGGTCAGCAGGGCGTAGAACTCCTCGGTATCGCGGGTGGTCCAATAGGGCACGACGACGAGGCGACCGCCGGTGAGCAGACAACCCCAGATCTCCCACACGGAGAAATCGAAAGCGCTGGAATGGAACAGCATCCAGGTGTCGTCCCAGCCGAGGGCGAAATCCTCGGCCGTGGCCTGCAACAGCGCCAGCACGTTGCGATGGGGCACGACCACACCCTTGGGTGTGCCGGTGGATCCGGAGGTGTAGATCACGTAGGCGGGGTCGTCACCCTCGTCGGCGGATCGGGCATCCGCCGACGCCTGACCTGCACCGAGTTCCCTCAGCGCGGAGGGAGTCAGCAGCCGCGTACCGGGAACCTGCGGGAACTCCGGTGCGCACGTGATGACGACGGGCATCCCCGCGTTCTCCGCGGTGAAGCGCAGGCGTTGCACCGGATAGCGCGGATCCATCGGCACATACGCACAACCCGCCTTGAGCACGCCGAGCAGAGTGACCACCAGATCGGCGTCCCGTTCCAGACAGACGCCGATCAGGCTGCCCGGTGCGATGTCCATCGTGCACAGGCCTGCCGCCACCGCGTCCGCCCGATCGTTCAGCTGCTGGTAGGTCAGCTGCTCGTCGCCGGCCAGCAACGCCACGGCGTCCGGTTGTTTGGCCGCCATCTCCTCGAAGGTGCGATCGATGCGTCCCCGCACGTGCGGTGCGTCATCCGCGCGCAGGAGTTCGGCCTGTTCGTTACGCGCCAACAGTTCCAGCCCGGCCAGCGGCCGATCCGGTGGTCCATCCGCAAGCTGTTCGGCCAGATGCGCCACGTGCGCGCAGAACCGCTGCGCGACAGCGGCATTCACGATGCCCCGATCGAACCGGCAGATCGCGCGCGACGAGCCTCGATCCAGCTGGACGGTGAGCGGGAAGATCGGCGTCAGGCACGCCGTATAGCTGCCTTCCGCGAAGGCCGGGCTCAGGACGACGCCGACGGACGGCGGCTCCTGCGGCGTGACCGGTGTCTGATCGAACCGCCGGAGGAACTCGACGCACGACCACTCCGCAGGCTCGTCCACCGAGTGGACGCGGATATGTTCGCCCGCGTCGTCGTCGAGGTCCAGCACACCCAACGCCACCCGACTACCGCCGCCGTACCGGCTCAGGGCCAGGGCGATCGCGGGAAGGAAGAGTCGTTCGGCTTGCCCGCCGAGGACGGTGAGATCGATCTGCGCACTGCCGACGACTCCGCGAAGCTCCGGATCGCCTAAGCCCCAAGCGATTTCGCCGTTGTACCGGAAGCCCGGCCGCGCTTCGGCGGGGCGCCGCGCCGCGTCATCGCCGGGCCCTTCCAACGGCAGCCGGGCGATTCGTCGCAGAGTGGCCGCTGGGATCACCGCACGGACGGCCACCAGCACGAGATCCACGGTCCCGTCGGCGTACCGCAGGGCTACGGCTCTTAGTGGCGGGCCGTCCGGGTGAATCGGCCGCAGAGATTCGGCGCGCCTGCGGTCGGCGGCCGGCGGCTCGTCCGCGCCGACCGGCACCGAGGTCTGCCAGACCTGGACCGGATCGGACACTGCCTCGGACAGCAGGCGCGCCGGATCGGCGGCGCCGGGGAGTCGCAGCACGAGGCTGTGGCATCCGGCGGCGGGATCATTGAGGGTCGAGATTGTCACGGGTGGTCCTCCTGCTCATCGGGAGGTGAAGCCGCCGTCCACGGTCAGCACGCTGCCGGTGACCTGGCGGGATTCGTCCGCCGCGAGCCACAGTGCCGCGCTCGCGATGTCGGACGGATCGATCAGCGCGTTCATCGGCTGATCCTGGACGAAAATCTGCTCATGCTCGGCGACCGGAACGTCCAGCGATCGGGCGATCTCGGCGAGCATCCGGCCTTCCAGCACGGGGTCGTCCCGGACCGAGCCGGGACACAACGCGTTCACCCGTACTCGCATCGGGGCGTAATCCAGGGCCGCGGCCTTGGTCAGTCCGATCAACCCGTGCTTGGCCGCCACGTAGCTCGCGAAATGCCGATATCCGACCGTGCCCGCCGTCGAGGACACGTTGATGATGCTGCCGGATCTGCGCTGGCACATCACCGGGGCGACCATCTTCATCATCCGCCAGGCGCCGGAGAGGTCGACGTCGAGCATGAGCGACCACTCCCGCTCGGTGATGTCGTGGGCGATCTTCCCGGAGGGCGAGGCGATTCCGGCATTGTTGACCAGCACGTCCACCGTGCCGAACCGGTCCAGCGCCTGATCTACCGCCAGCGCGCACTGGTGGGTGTCTCGCACGTCGACGGCGGCGGTCACGGTCGCGGCGCCCGCGCGTTCACACAGGGCCGCAGTGTGTTTCAGCTGGCCGGCGGACCCGAGTGGATAAGGCACGTCGGCGAGATCCCTGGTGATGTCCAGCAGCAGCAGGTCGGCGCCCGCTTCGGCGAACCGGAGCGCGCAGGCGCGGCCGAGGCCGCGGGCCGCGCCGGTGATGACCACGGTCTTGCCGGTCAGTCGCATTCCGAGCTCCCGGCTATCAGGCGTAGCACCTGTTCCGGCTCATCGACCAGATACATATGGCCGCCGGGAAGTTCCCGGTAGGTGAACCGACCCCGGGTCACCGTGGTCCATTGTTCGGCCTGTTCGCGGGAGACGAGTTCGTCCCGTTCGCCGCGCAGGGCGGTGATCGGCACCGAGAGCGGCTCGGTGCTGGTGGCCCGGTAGTTCTCGTGCATCTGCACGTCGGCGCGCAGCACCGGAAGCAGGACCTCGACCAGTTCGGGATCGTCGAAGGCCGCATGCCGGTAACCGGCGAATCGTTGTACCCCGGCCAGGAATTCCGCGTCGGCCAGGCCGGTCGCTCGTTCGGTCCGTCCGTTGTGTGGACCCGGTGATCCGCTGACGAACAGGTGCCGTAGTCCGGGGTGACCGATCCGCTCGAGTTCCCGGGCGATCTCGTAGGCGAGCACTGCGCCGAGGCTGTGCCCGAACAACGCGATAGGCGCGTGGTCGTCGGCATCGGCCAGGATCTTCGGAGTCAGTTCGGCGACGGCGTCGGCGACCTCGGTGAACGGGTCGTCCGGGAATCGCTCCTCGCGTCCGGGCAACTGGACCGGCAGCACGGTGACCTCCGGTATGTCCAGTTTTTCCCAGTCTCGGAAGAATCCGGCACCACTGCCCGCGAAAGGCAGACAGGCGAGAAACAGCTGATGTGTACCCATGGCTACCCTTATCTTTCCTCGTCGGACCTCGTCATTCAGGACGTATCTCGACGTATCTCGACAAACCCCCAGTGCCAGTTCGCAGCGTACTCGGCGGCCAAGTCACTGTAAAGGCGTAAACAATGGCGGACGGATACCTGACATATTGCAGACGAAGCTGTTGTCCCGAGTGTTGGGCGTGGTTAGGCTCGCTGGTAATGGGGCGATCACGATCGGGTCGATCGGGAACGCTGCCGGAGTTGTCGAACTGGGTGCGAGATGGTTCCTCCACGCTGGGCGATATTCACTGAGCATGGCAACCGCTGGGCAATACCAGCGCATCGCCGGGCAGTATCGAATGATCATGGAAGCAGACGACATCAGGATGTGATGCCATGAGTACCCGTCAGCCCCCGGTCACCCAGACGGAGCGTATTCTCGCCGAAATTTGGTGTGACGTAGTCGAACTCGACGAGGTCGACGTGCTCGACAACTTCTTCGAAGTCGGTGGGTACTCGATGCTCATGCAGCTGGTGCGAGAGCAGATCGCGCAGCGCGTCGGTATCCGCCCGACCTTGACGGAATTGTTCACCCACACCACTATCCGATCGTGCGCCGCTTTCCTTGACGGATCAATAAAAGAGCCGTCTCAGGTAATTGCCGACGAAAAAGTAGGCAGTTCCGACGCCGTTTACCCGGTAGCTGATCGGCGTGAAACGGATATAGCCGTCATCGGGCTCGCCTGTCGTTTTCCGGATGCGGTGGATATCGGTCAGTTCTGGAGCAATCTGATATCCGGTGTGGACAGTGTCAGCCGTTTCTCGCCGAAAAGTATTGCCGGTCCCGGCGGCAGTAAGCGGGAATATGTGCCCGCCGGCGGATTGCTGCAGCAGCCGGAATGGTTCGACGCGAGTTATTTCGGATATACCCCGCGCGAGGCGCTACTCATCGATCCGCAGCATCGGGTCCTGCTGGAATGCGCGGTCGAGGCGATCGAGGGCGCCGGGTACGACCCGGACCGATTCCCGGGCTTGATCGGCATCTACGCCGGCTGCAGCCTGTCCACCTACACCGAGACCCTGCGGGCCAAGCAACTCGAAGACGGCTCGATCACCACCTGGGACATCTTGACCGGCAGCACCAGTGACTATCTGGCCAGTCGCATCGCCTACAAGCTGGGCCTGCGCGGACCGGCCACCAACGTGCAGGCGGCGTGCGCGACCTCGCTGTATGCCGTGCATTACGCCGCGCGGGCGCTGCTCGCCGGGGAATGCGATCTCGCACTGGCCGGCGGCAGTTCGGTGCGGCTGCCCGCCGCGCTGGACAACTACCGAATCGGCGGTATCACCTCGCCCACCGGTGCGTGCCGCCCGTTCGACGCGGCCGCGGACGGGGTGATCGGTGGCCAGGGGTGCGGGATCACCGTGCTGAAGCGGTTGTCCGAGGCGATCGCCGACGGGGACCACATCTATGCCGTGCTGCGTGGTTCCGCGGTGAACAACGACGGCAGGGACCGTGCGGGGTTCACCGCGCCGGGCGTTCGCGGGCAGTTCGAGGTGGTGCGCGCCGCACAGCACGCGGCAGGCGTCACACCCTCGTCCATCACCTACGTCGAGGCGCACGGCACCGGCACCCGGGTGGGCGACCCGATCGAGGTCGCCGGGCTGAATCAGGCGTTCGCCGACGGGATCTCACGCGAGCAGCCGTGCCTGCTCGGCTCGGTGAAGGGAAATATCGGGCACACCGACGCCGCCGCGGGTATCGCGGGGTTCATCAAGACGGTGCTGGCCGTGGAACACGGGGTCATTCCGCCGAGCCTGCACTACTCCGAGCCGAATCCGGACATCGACTTCACGGCGGGCCCGTTCGCCGTGGTGACCGAGCCGACGCCATGGGCGCCCACCGGGCTGCCGCGCCGGGCCGGTGTCACCGCGCGCGGGCTCGGCGGTGGCAACGCGCACGTCGTGCTGGAGCAGCCACCGGTGCCGCCGCCTCGGACGGTGACCGCGCAGGCCCAGGTGCTGGTGCTGTCCGCGCACACCCCGGCGGCCCTCGACGAGCTGACGACGCGGCTCGCCGGCTGGCTCGCCGATCATCCCGAGCTCGAACTGGCGGATGTGGCGTGGACGCTGCAGGTCGGCAGGCGACTGCACGGACACCGTCGGTACGCGGTGGTGCGTGATCGGCAGGACGCGCTACGGGTGCTCAGCGGTGCTGTGCCGGAGCAACTGGTCACCGGTGACCACGCCAGAGACGCCCGAGCTGTCGCGCTGCTGGTGCGGGAGACGGCCGATGCGGAGGTCCTGCGGCATTGGCGGGCGCTCGGAGTGGAACCGGACCTCACCCTGCATCCGGACTGTAGCGACGACGAGATCCGGTCGGCTCTGGATACGCCGGGCCGGCTGTTCCTGGCGATCGACGACGCGGGGTTGTCCGCCCGCCTGCGCGAGCATCCCCTGTGGACGCCCGAACACATCGTCGTCCCGGTCACCGATCCGCTGGCCGCACTGGGTGAGCTGTGGCTGGCCGGGCTGCCGATCGACTGGGCAGCCGCCCACACCGAACAGGTGAGAAGGGTCGCGTTGCCCGCTTACCCGTTCCAGCGGCAGCCCTATCTGTTGACGGCGCAGACCGCTGCCCCTACGCGAGCGTCCACGCCGGACGCCGGTCTGAGCACGGAACAGACGGTGGCCATGCTGTTCACCGAATTCCTCGGCTTGCCGGAGGTCGACCCGGCGGACAGTTTCTTCGATCTCGGCGGGGATTCGCTGGTCGCGACCGACCTGGTGATCAAGCTCGGGGAGTTGCTGCCGGTGGAACTGGAGGTGCGGGAAATGTATCTCGCGCCATCGGTGCGCGAGCTCACCGCGTTGATCGAGGAGCACCTGCGCGACTCGGCGAGTGCGTCGTGACCGGAGTACGGGTGATCGAGCGCCCGGCACCGGCCACCGCGGTAGCCACCCTGTACTGCTTTCCGCACGCGGGCGGTGCGGCGGGGGAGTACGCGCGATGGGCCGCGTATACGCCCGGCTTGCGACTGGTGGCCGTCCAGCCGCCGGGCAGGGCGCACAATCTCGGGGCGCAGGCGTTCACATCGATGCCGGAATTGGTACGCGAGATCCTCGAGCGGGTGCAGTTCACCTCACCGTTCGCGCTGTTCGGTCACAGCCTGGGCGCGCTCGTCGCCTATGAGGTGGCAAGAGCCTTGGGGGCGAGGCCATTACGGCTTTTCGTCTCCTCGTGTCCGCCGCCGCCACTGCGCGTGCGGGCCGAGCCGTTACACCTGCTCGACGACGCCGAGCTGCATGCCCGGATCGAACAACTCTGGGGGGCCGCTGCCCGCTGCGACCGAGTCCGACAAGGATCTGCGGGCCGCCGCCCTGGCCTGCTATCGCGCGGATCTCCAGGTGCTGGAGACCTACGAGCACGCCGCCCGACCCCGGCTGCGTTGCCCCGTCACCGCCATCGCCGGTGCCGAGGAATCGAGTGGCGGGGACTTGATGGCGCGATGGCAGGAACACACCGACGGGGCCTTCGAGTCGCTCCGGCGGCCAGGAGGTCATTTCCACACCCGGACGGACCCCGATGGCCTGGGCAGGCTGCTCAGCGACACCGTACGCGGCGATCTGATTCGAGCCGAGCGAGGCGTGACCAGATGAATGGCCGGGAGGGCGCCGGGGCGCTGGAACAACAGAGAGTGGAGGTCAGTCTTGCATCGGAGTATCACCAGGACCTATCTCAAACATTTCGCGAACGTCCACCAGGGAGCCGACGAGCTGATGCCGCTGACCGGGGCCCAGCGGCGGTTTCATCACACCCGGTCCGCCGACCCACTCGACCGGGTCAGGATCCTGCCGGTCTTCATGGAATTCCCGCCCGGCCTGTTGTCGGTCGCCCGGCTGGAACGGGCGACGCGCTCGGTCCTGCTGCGGCATCCGGCGTTGCGCGGGGTGGCGGACACGGTCGGCGGCGTGCCCGTGCTGCGCATAGGTCCGGTACCCGCGGATCCGATCGTGCAGGAAATCGTGTCCTCGGACATCGACAGCGCGGTATGGGCCGCCTTGGCCGACTGGCCCGCGCGGCGTGGTTCGTTCCGGGTGCTGCTGGCTCGAGACGAGAAACGGGATCTGCTGGCCATCGGATTCGACCACCTCGTCTGTGACGGTGAATCCACCGGACTGGTGCTGGACGAGCTGATGTCCGGTTATCAGAGCGCGGCGCAGGTCCCGGATTCGGTCGCCGCCACGGAACTGAACCGTTATCGGGAGGTGGTGCAGCGGCGGCTGGCGAAGGAACACGCGGCCAGCGCGCCGGAGGCGTTGGCGCACTGGATGTCCCGGGTGCGTGACGCGGGGCCCGGGCGCTGGGGCCGCGACCGGGACGCGGGTGAACCGGGCGGGCTGGCCACAGCCTGGCAGCACGTGGCGCTGCCGGAATCGGCCACGGATCGGCCGTTCTCGGTGTTGCTGGCCGCCTGCCATACGGCGCTGGCCCGGATACCGGGAACCGCGCCTGTCGCCTACACCTGGGGTGGCCACGACGAGGCGGGGGTGGTCGGCTGCTTCATCAACACGGTGCTGGCCAACCCGCAGGGCGAGAGTGTTCGCGAGAGTTGGTGGGAGGATCTGGAATTCGTGGATACCCCGTTCGACGAAGTCGTGCGGGCGGCCAGGGCGTCCCACGCGCCGTGGACCGGCCACCTCGATCTCGTGCTGACCGTCGTCGATCGCACGCATCGTCCGGTGCCGGTGCTGGACGGCGTGGCCGGCACGTTCAGATATCCGTCGGGCAACCGGGTCGAGGACCCGGTGGTTGTCATGGCCGTCCACGACGAGGGGGAGTTGTCGTTGCGCATCGATCACGATCCGACGATCGTGCCCACCGCCGCCGCTACCGGAATCGCGCACGTCATCCGCGAATCCTTCGTGGGCACAAGTCATGTCGCGGGCTGACGGCACCGACCGGTCACTGCTGATCTGTCTCGACGGGCAGTCACCGGTCGTGGAGTTGCCCAACGGTGACAGCGTGTTGTTCGGCTGGCAGGGCGGGAAGCTCGCGGTCGGCGCCGAACAGGAGCTGACCGCGGGCCGGATCCATGCCTTCGGTGACTACTGGCTGATGTCGAACTGCGGCACGGTGGGCACCTACTGCGTGGAGAATCTGGAGGGTGCGGGGGAATACGTGAAGGTGCGGCCCGGCCGGGCCGGGGTGCCGATTCCTTTCGAGCTGAGCCGGGTGACGCTGAGCGTGGGTGCCGGAGGCAACAGCTTCACTGTCTACGCCCCCGAACACGGATCCATCGCCGAGCCGGGTGGTGCCGGAATTCCGTTGCTGGACGAGGAAAGCCGATATTTCCAGGTGCTGGTCTGCCTGTGCGAGCCGGGATTGCGGGACTGTGGCGTGTCGGCGGTACCCACCCCGGCGCAGGTCTCGGCCCGGTTGTCCGCCGCCGCTCGGCCGCTCGGTCGCTCGGCGGTCAACTATCACATCGACTATCTGGCAACGAAACTCGGGATCGTGGCGCCGCGCGGCATGACCAGGGCGTGGAAGCGGGTCACCCTGGTGACGCAGGCGCTGAAGTTCGACCTGGTGCGCCCCGAGCATCTCGGCCTCATTCCCGGACCTGTTCCGGGATAAGGTCTTTCGACTGCCCGCCGGCACCGCGGCCCGCCTGTGCCCGTGGTGCCGTCTCGGTGGAGCCGACGATTTTCGTTACGGCCTTGGTGAACTCGCCGAGGGTCGTCTTTTCGAACATGATCCGCATCGGTACGTGGTGGCCCAGATCGGCGCGGATCCGGCCCACCGCGTGCACCGCGAGCAGCGAATGGCCGCCGCGGTGGAAAAAGTCGTCGTGTTCCCGCAATTCGACGCCGCCCAGCACTTGCGACCACACCCGTCGAACCACATCTCGCACCGGGCCCACCGTGGGGGCGGGGCTGTTCGTGGTGCGCGCCGTGCTCGTGGCGTGCGCGGCGCGCAAGGCCGCGAGATCTACTTTGCCCCGGTCGGTCATCGGCAACCGATCCACGAACGTGATCGCGGTGGGCACCATGTGGCCCGGCAGCCGGTCCCGCAGGTAGTGCTGGATCTCCTCGGCCGGCCGTCGGTTCGCCGCGGCCACCACGTATCCGGTGAGCGTCTGATCCTGGGGCAGGATCACAGAGTCCGCGACGTCCGGATGCGCGCGCAGAGCGGACTGTACTTCCCCGATCTCCACCCGGAGTCCGTTGATCTGCACCTGATCGTCGTTGCGGCCGAGGAACTCCAGCACACCCGCAGCGGTCATCCGGACGCGATCACCGGACCGGAATACCCGGCCCCCGTTCGGCAGCCGGACGAAACGCTGCGCCGTGAGCGCGGCGTCGCCGAGGTAGCCACGCGCGACGCAGGCGCCGCCGATCAGCAACTCCTCCTCCGGCGAGATACGCAGCTCGGCCCCGGTGACGGCACGGCCGATCGGTACCTCCGCCCCGTCGTCCGTACCGGCATCGAACTCGTGGTAGGTCACCGCCACAGCCGCTTCGGTCGGTCCGTACCGGTTGAAAAGCCTTACCCCGGGCAGTAATTCGGTGATTCGGCGGGCCACCGCGGTCGGCAGCCGATCCCCGCCGCTGATCAGGTACCGCAGGCTGGTGGCCTTGCGGAATTCCGGTTCGTCGAGCAGCAGCGACAGTATCGCCGGGGGGAGCCGAACCGCGGTGATCTCGTGCTCGACGAGCGCGGTCGCGATGGCGAGGGGATCCAGATGTTCGCCCTCGGCGAGTGAGATCACCGTGGCGCCCGCGCCGAGCGGCCAGAAGAAGTCGGTCAGCGACGCGTCGAATGTGTACGGTGCCACCTGCAACAGCCGGTCGCCCGGCCCGAGCGGTAGTCGCTCGGCGAGCCAGGCCAGATGCGGCGTGAGGTTACGGTGCTCGACGACCACGCCTTTGGGCGTGCCGGACGATCCGGAGGTGTACACGACGTAGGCGGGATCGTCCGGAGTACCGGCGTCTGCCGGTTCGCCCTCGCCGTTGCCGGCGACGTGGAGTGTGCGGACACGGTGCTGCCGGAACCGGTCCGCCGTCGCGTCGTGTACCAGCGTCACCGCCGGTGCGCAGTCCGCGAGGATCAGCGCCAGCCGAGGGGCGGGTTCCTGCAGGCCGAGCGGCACGAAAGCCGCACCGGCGCGCAGCACGCCGAGCATCGCGATCGCCATGTCGGCCCCGCGCTCCAGGAACAGCGCGACCCGGCGGCCGGGACCGGCGCCTGCGGCGGTGAGACGCCTCGCGAGCTGTCCGGACCGCTCGATCAACTCCTGATAGGTCAGTGGCTGTCCGGCACTGTCGAGCCAGGCCGTGGCCTCGTTCGCCTGACCGAGAACCGAGGTGTGCAGCAGGTTTTCGTTCGACATTCTCATCCCCCGGGGGTGGATCGATTACCGAGCCTCAATCCGATCACGGGCCGGTGGCCGAGTCATCCTGTCGAACGTCAGGGACGGTCGAGCGGCCTGGACTGGCATAACTGAACATGAGGAAATTCCTCGGATGACCGCAGGACCGCACCGCGGCTCTCGCCCGCCGCGAGATGAGGAGACGCCACGCTCATGGACGCCGTTTCGAGTATCCCGCTATCCGACGGTCAGGAGGCGATGCGCCGGATGGCCGCCGTATGGGAGCAGGTGCTGGCGAAGGACGGGATCGAGCCGGATGACTCGTTCTTCACCCTGGGCGGGCATTCCGTGATGGCCGGTGCACTGCTGAGCGCGGTAGGCGAGCAGTTCGGGGTGCGGATCCCGATCCGGACGCTGTTCGAGCATTCCCGGCTGGCCGAATTCACCGAACACGTGCTGGGTTCGGCGGCGCCTACGACAGCGCCGCCCGATGCCGTTGTCACCGATGTGCCCTTGGCGATGACCGCTTTCCAGCGGCGTATCTGGCTGGCCGAACTGATCGATCCGAGCGTGCGCAATCACGTGCCGCTCGCCTGGCGGGTAGCGGGTCGGCTGGACCCCGACCGGCTGCGCACCGCGCTTGGTCGACTGGTCGCCGAGTACGAGATATTGCGAACCCGATTCGTCGAGGACGACTTCGCGCTGTCCGTGCGGCTGCGGGAACCGTGGGTACCGCCGCTGGAACTGCTCGACCTGCGCGACGCCCCCGAAGGCATGACGGACTGGCAGGCCGCAGCCATGCGCACACCTTTCGATCTCGCGTCCGGCGAGCTGCTGCGGGTCGCCCTCGCTGAGCTCGGCGCCGGCCGCCAGGCACTGCTGCTCTGTCTGCACCACCTGGTGATCGACGGAGAATCGATTCCTGTCCTGCTCGCGGAGCTGGACCGGCACTACCTCGCAGCGCAGCGGCCGCGCCCGGTCGTCCAGTATCGAGAATTCGCCGCTCACCAAGCGGCACAGCGGGACAGCGATTCCTGGCACGCCGATCTGGACTACTGGGCAACCACCCTGGCGGGTGCGTCCGCGGATACGCCGTTGCCCGCGCCGAGTACGCCGGAGCCGAACGGCGCGTTCCAGATTCCTTTGCCCGCAGGGCTGTTGGATTCACTGCGCGCGGCGCAGTCCGAGCACGGCGTCAGTTGGTTCATGGTGGCCGCCACCGCGCTGATGGTGACCCTGCATCGGTGGACCGGCCTCGACGATGTCACCATCGGGTCGCCGACGGCGAACCGGAATCAGTCCCGATTCGCCGATCTGCTCGGCCCCTGTCTGAACACCGCGGTGCTGCGCTCTCGGGTGTCGGCGGACAGCACCGTGCTGGACGTGCTGCTGCGGATGCGCGGCGCGGCGCTCGGTGCGCTGGAGCACCAGTCCGTCGAGTTCGACGACGTGGTCGCCCGATTGAATCCGACCCGGCGGTTCGGGCACACGCCCTACGTGAACGTCACGCTGAACATGAACCTGCTGGACGGCCACGCCACGGAGCTGGGCGGGACCCGGCTGACGCCGGTACTGAACGACACTTTGCGCAGTGACAACGCAAAATTCGGCCTGACGGTGACCATGGCGCAACGGGACGGACACCTGATCGGGCTGGTGGCCTATCGCGGGGATCAGCTCAGCGCCGAACACGCCCGCGAACTGGCCGACCAGTTCACCGATCTACTGGCCCGATTCCCGAAGGCCTTGAACGAGCCGGTCATCCGGGAAAGCTGAGCCGTGTCGTGCGCGCCTCAGTGCTGGCCCGGCAGCTCGGTGATGGGATGTCCGACAACGCTGTGCGGTTGATACGGCTCTTCCAGGTAGTTGATCTCTTCGTCGTCGAGTTCCACGTCCAGGGCATCGATGGCGTCTTGGAGATGGCTCATCTTGGTGGCGCCGACGATGGGGGAGGTGATCGTGGGATTGGCGAGCATCCAGGCCAGCGCCAGCTGCGCCATCGGCAGCTCCCGTTTCGCGGCCAGTTGCCCGAGCCGGTCGACGATTTCGCGATCGGTGTCGCGGTAGAGGGTCTTGCCGAACGCGTCGGTTTCGCTGCGGGCGCTGACACTGTCCCACTCCCTGGTGAGCCGTCCCCGGGCCAGCGGGCTCCACGGGATGACGCCGACGCCCTGGTCTGCGCACAGGGGCAGCATTTCCCGCTCTTCTTCGCGGTAGATCAGGTTGTAATGGTTCTGCATGGTGCTGAAGGGGGTCCAGCCGTTGCGCTCGGCGGTGTACTGGGCTTTGGCGAACTGCCACGCCCACATCGACGACGCGCCGATGTGCAGCGCCTTGCCCGCCTGCACCACGTCGTGCAGCGCCTGCATGGTGGTCTCGATCGGCGTCGCCGGGTCCCACCGGTGGATCTGGTACAGGTCGACGTAGTCGGTGCCGAGCCTGCGCAGGCTGTTGTCGATCTCGGCCATGATCGCCTTGCGAGACAGCCCAACGCCGTTGGGGCCGGGGCGGGTTCGCCCGTGCACCTTGGTCGCCAGCACGATCTCGTCCCGGTGGCCGTATTCGCGCAGGATCTGCCCGACGATCTGTTCGCTGGTCCCGGCAGAGTAGACGTTGGCGGTGTCCACGAAGTTCACGCCGGATTCCAGGGCGTGCAGCATCATCGGCCGTGCTTGTTCGAGGTCCAGGGTCCAGCTGTGGACGCCGTGGCCTGGTACGCCGAAACTCAAGGCGCCCAGGCAGATCCGCGACACATCCATGCCGGTCGAGCCCAACTTGACATACTTCAAGATGTTCCTCCTCGATCGAATCAATGTCGCAACGACAACACCCCGATGGTGGCAAGCGCGCGGCGGTGCTCGCAAGCGATTGCCACAGAGTTTTGGACGAAAGGTGAATGTAGGGGCCGGATCTGGTCCTGCGTCGTTCTCGTATGCCGGATACGGTGTTGTTACGCAGGGGCTCGTTGAGCGGGCGATGACCGTCGGCCATGTGTCAGAGGGTTTCCCAGGATTTTCGGGGCTCGTGGACAGCAGGCGGGCGCCGATAGGCTGGCGGCCCACCTCCGGACGCGGGGAGCACGGACACAGATGGCGCGAGTGGATAAATCGTTGGCCGAGAAGATATTCGAAGAGAAGCCGCCGCTGTCGTTCATAGCGGCCCGGTCCGCTGAGGACGGCGACGTGAAGGACATCGTGCTGAGCTCCGACGGTCGGCACGAAGCGGTCATGGTGCCCTACCGCGGGTTCGACTCCGGCTGCCGGGTATGGCTTCGAGAGCGCGGGGCTGGGCGATCGGCTAGCGCAGATCGCTGAGGGCGATCCGGGCTTCGGCGACGAAGTCTGCGGCGGCGGGGCCCCACGCGTAGCGGGCGGCGTCGAGGGCACCGATCGCGGCGGCCAAAGGGTCGGGGTTGGTGGCTTGGTGCAGCGCGGACCAGAACCAGTAGTTCGTCCGGTCACCGACGGTCGATCGACGTACGCGCAGTTCGGCTTCCGCAGTCAGAGTTCGGGTCTCGACGCAGGCGACCACGTCGGGGTCGTCGACCAACTGTACGTATTCGGCAGTTCGGCCGACGGCCCACCACGCCATTGCGTGCTGGCGTGCGGCGGGCAGCTCCGTCAGCAGGTCGGTGTCCGCGCCCAGCGGGCCGTGCCCGCGACCGGCGCGAGATCCGTCGGATCGGCGCGACACCGGGTAGAGCTCGCCGAGCAACGGCAGCACGGCAAAGCCGATCCCGGCCGACGCCACCCGTACGAGATCACTCTCGGCGAACGCGCTACCGGTGAAACGTTCAATCGCGACAAGCCCTTTGGCGATCCGGTTGCGGTGATCATCGAAATCCAGGTCGCCCAGGATCGGTTCGAGCGTGTGATCGCGCTGCTGCTCACCGAGTTCGAAGGCGGCGACGATCCGGCCGTCAGCGGCGAACGACAACCGGGTCAGACCGTTGACGTTCCAGTACAGCGACGCGGCGCGAGTACCGCGGGAGAGCGCGCGGAGCTCCGGGCCCTGACTGCCTTGATAACCGTTGTACTCCACCGCCAGCACCGCGTCGGTGAGGGACGCCACCGCGATCCACGGATCGCCACGCTCTATCGCTCGTTCCTCGAGTTCCTCCATTCGCTCGGGGCTGGCCGGGTCGGCGCCGAAGGCGCGCACCACGGTCTCGGGATCGCTCGCGGCGACAACTGTGATGGTCCCGGCGTCCGCGAGCGCGGACTTCTCCACCCAGCGGTAGGCGTCCTCGGGTTTGGCCACGAGCAGTGGTTCGGCCTCACCGCGCAAACGGTGTCCGAGTCGATCGGTCCGCTTGTGCACCACCGTTTCGGTGTCTGGTGACGGCCACACGGTCAGCTTGTAGGACTCCGCGCCATCGGCGTCGTCGCGGCCGGTAGCGTGCACCCGGACCCGGTAGGTGCCCGGCCACGGCGGCGTCTGCTCGACCAGCGAACCGTGGCCACCGTAGCCAGGGGACTGCGGCGCACCGAGTATCGATGCCAGGCCCCGGGTCGCGGTCCAAGCGACCTCGACCACCTCGTCCCATTCGCTTGCGTAGACCTCGGCTGGTGGCGTGTCGAACACTTCGACCGTCACCCGAACGAAGGCATCGGCGGTCCCGGTCCGCACCACCGGCCCCGCCGGACTCACGGCCACCAGACCGTTGTCGCGGAAATCGGCGGTGTCGGGAAAGCTCGACTCGGTCAGCGCGAACCGATGGTCGCGAGCCTGCACGGTACCCGAGGAATAACGCGGATACAGATACCCGGCGCGGATCTTCGCGATCCGCGCGGCGTCGTATGCGGCCGGCATCGGGGCAGCGCGCAGCAGTGGCGACGCCGCGGTCAGTGCGCCGCCGACCACCGTCGCCGGATCATCGCCATACCCCACGTTGCGCAGCACGATCGCCGCCACCGCCACCCCCAGCGCCAAGTGGGACGCGCCGTGAGCCGCCGCGATCGCGGCCTCGTCCAGCGCGCTGCCGGCGTCGCGCCCCGCAGTCGAACGCAGTTGTGCGACAACGTCGCAGTGTTCGCTCAACCGGGCGGCCAGCGCTACGACCAGCGCCAGTGCGCCGGGCCGGAAGGCCTCGAGTTCGTCGATCGCCGTCGTCGTCGCACTGGCGCCCATCATGTGACCCACCATGACGGCCTGCCCATCGTCGGGCATGGGCAGCAGCGCGGCCAGGCTCGGTACCACCGGGACGACGAGTTCGGCGACCAGCAACTCGAGCGCGCCGAGTATCCGTTCCGGCAGTAACTGCCCGAGCCGCGACAGCTCACCGCGAATCCCGTTCGCACCGACGGCATACGCCCCGAACTCATCGCTCGACAGCCGTAATCGGCCCAGCGTCGCCGCAGGGGAGGTCGGTATCCGCGGCCGCACCGTCCGCATCGTCTCGGCGACGGCCGATCCGAGCTCATCGACGACCGCGTCCGGAATCTCGATCATGGTTCCCCGCCCTGGTTGCGCCACTCGTGCGCCCTCGAATGTACCCACCGCGCCTTCGATGTCGCTCCACGCTGATCTCTGCCGGCCGGCAGCCATCAAGGGCACGTGGCTTGGTTCGGCCCGGCGGTCGTCGGTGGCGGCTGAACAATGACAGGCAGGCAAACCGTCCGGCGAACTGGCACGGGCTCCTTACGTGGTGCGGGGCTGAACGCGCACAGCCCTCCGATGAGCAGCGCCAGTACCAACGCCAAACCCAGCAGCGGCCGGACCAACCGCTGCCCACGCGGCCGAGCGAGCTCGTGCACGAGCCACGGGTGCCCCGATCGCCGCACACTGTGCAGCCACGAGTTGTCGCAGCACAGATGGCGGCGGCCGCTCAGCTCGAGAGGTCGAGAAGCCGGTTCCCTGATTTCCTCATGATCGTTTGTACGGCAGGGAGTTTCGGGCACAACATGACTTGCGCGGAGGTCAGCGCATCGACTTGTGGAAGATGAGGAAATCGCACGGGGTGGCGAGCAGCGGTACCAGGTGGGGGTAGCTTTCCTCCAGTTCGCCTTTACGTTCGAGGACGTACCCGAGGCGCTGATACCAGCCGTGCAAGAATTCCTTTACCGGATGCGTCCAGTTGCGGGGTACCAGGAGCTCCAGTTGTACCGTCCGAGCGCCCTGATCGACACAGTGACGCTCGGCGAAATCGACCAGGGCCCGGCCGATTCCGGTGCCGCGCCGCTCGGGCGCGCACACCAGCATGCCGAATTCGCCGATGTCGTCGGACAATTGCTGGATGCAGACGGCGCCGACGACCCGGTGATCTTCCTCGCGTGCCACTGCGATCTGACCGGCGGCGATCAACCCTGTCAACTCGGATGTCGTTGTGCGGCTCGCATTGTCACGCCACAAGCCGTCTTCGGCTACCTTGTACACCCGATTGATCAGGTCGGTCAGCTCAGTGGTCAGTGCGGTGTCGGCCGCCGCCTCCGGCGGCATCATCTCGATGGACGCCTTTGGTAGTTCCTCTCTCATGCTGACGATCTTGCCTGGATCTTTGGCGTGTCTGGTGGCAAAGGCGGTAACGGGCGCTGATTCCGCGCGAATGTGGACTCACCTGCGGGTGCCGGAAGGTGTCGGCGGGACCCACGCGATGGCCGTAGCTCTCGGGCAGCTGGCTCGGCCGGCTCATCGCATCGGTCCGGGCGGACATGAGTCCGAGCCGCGCAGTATGTGCCCGACGCGTTCGAGCAGTCGCTGTTCACGCACGAGGTCTTCGGTGGCGCGGTCCGGAGTTCGACGTCGGCGTCCGTGCCTGTGGTCTGCGTGGCCCCCGAGATGTTCGCGAGCATTCCAGATCATGCGCCGGTATTGCATGAACTGCAGCCACAGTCGGCGATGCTCGCCGATCAGCTGCTCGTGGCGCGCGTCGAGGAGTGCGAGGTCGGCAACCAAGGGTGCCCGACCGCAGTCTCCGTCCGGCGGCCTGTCGTCGCGGTCGTTGATCAATTGTGTTCGTCTGTCGGCCAGTTCGCCCATCTGCTGTTGCACGAGCAGCAGTCGCGCACAGAGATCCCGGCGGTGATTCTCCAGCCGCTGCGTGGTCTCGGCCGGGTCTGTGCCGGGCGGTTGATCGCGCTGTGTAGCCATCTGAATCGACCTCCGGGTCAGCCACGTGCCGGGGTCTGGGGCCATCGGGCGTCATCATATCGAGTGCATGACAGCAGTACCCATGCCCGCAGGGTGTAAGCATTGCCGTCCTTCACTCTGCGCGCCCGCGCCGCCGATTCTTCTCTGGCGAAGCGCTGCTGCCTCGCCGGCGGAGTGCGGTTCCAGTCAGGTCGTCGGGGTAGCGCGGACGATGAAGGAATGTCTGCCCGAGATCCGGACCTGTTGAACAGAGGTGGGCGTGAATCCGGCGCGGATGGCGGTGGCGAGTTCCCGGGCGTCGGGGATCAGGACCACGGCGGTGCCGTCCGCGACGATCAGTCGGCGTAGCTCGGTCCACAGTGGTGCCGAGCTATGCGCGAGCAGTCCCCGCGCGGGGGCCTGGCCGCCCCACGGGGGATTGCACAGGATGCGATCGATACTGCCCTGCGGCAGCGGGATATTCGCGGCATCGGCAGGTCCGGCCGGGAGCTGGGCCGTGGCGTTCGCCCTGGTTGCCCGCACTGCGGCGGGGTCGATATCGAATCCGCGGTAGGTGGCGGCCGGTTGGCAGTGCATCGCCTCCAGTAGCAGTGTCCCTGCGCCGCAGCAGGGATCGAGCACTCGGTCATCGGCGCGGAGCTCGGCCAACTGGACCATGGCCGAGGCGACCGGTGGGTGCAGACTGCCGGGCACGGTCTGGCTTTTGTAGTCCCTTCGGTGCAACGGCTGGGCGGCGATGCGGAGCATGAGGCGGGCCCGCTGTCCGTCCAGGACCACCCGCCAAGAACTACAGGCATCCGGCGGACGGCTGCCGCCGCGGCGCGAATGGTACCGGAGGCCTAGATGTTCGGACAGCGTCAGGCCTACCGTGTCCTCGATGTCGTAGCGGTTGAAGTTCCGCCGTCCCAGAAACGAGGCCGATACCTCGATGCCGACGCCGAACCCGAGCGGGCCGCCGCACCGGTATCTGGCCTCTTTCAGCCTCGACGCATCCAGCGCTGTGACCAGACCGGTCAGGGCGGTTGCCGAGTCCTTGGTCCGGCCGATGTCGGGACCGGTGGCGACCAGCACGAAGGCGTCGTCGGCAGTCCTCAGCCGCTGGATATTCGTATCCGAAGATGTTGCGTCGCAGTGGATTTCGCGATGACCGAGTTCGACGACGGTGCCGAGGCCGAGCCGCAGGACGTACGCCACCCCGCCTCGCCGACGACGGGAATCCTCGTTTCGCCGACGGATCCCTCAGCGCAGGAAGAAGAAATTCATGCCAGGCATAGTAGCAAGCCGAGGCGGTTCGATCGCAGCGGATGTTCCGCGCCACCTGTTCGAGTCCGCGACCGGCTCGGTCGGGGTCGACAGGGTACGGCGGATGGTCGCAACCGGATCGGGCTTCGGCGGGTATCGGGCATCGGTCGGTGTAGTCGCCCATCGGCGGCTATGGGGTGCCGCCCGCGGTAGGGGAGGAGGTCCCCTGCGCCGAGGCGTGCGACGAACTGACGTCGGTACTCGGTGGCGGTGGTCGTCGAGTCGATCGAGCGCGCCGACGCAGTCGGGTGCGTGTTCGCGCGCGGTCGGACCGCGCGCGCTCGAACTCGCGGGCTAGGCGGCTGCTTTCTCGTAGGCGGCTACGACGTCGGCGGCGATCCGGCCGCGGCTGGATACCTGGACTCCGTTCTGCCGCGCCCACTCCCGGATCGCGGCGGTCTGCTCACGATCCCGCACCGAGCGCCCCTTACCCTCTTTGCTCCGCGGCGCCCGGCCGACTCGGCGAGCGGCGTCGATCCAAGGTGCCAGTGCCGCACGCAACTTGTCGGCGTTCTTCGCCGACAAGTCGATCTCGTAGTCGACCCCGTCGATGCCGAACCGGACGGTATCTTCGGCTGTGGATTCGCCGTCGAAGTCGTCCACGAGTTCGACAGTCACCTTGCGCGCCACAACAACTCCTTCTGTTCAGTCCGAAACCGGGAGACGCCAGCCTAATCCGAACACGAGAAGAATCCAGGACGCCGCGCGCCAGGCACGCCGACAACCGTCCGAAATTACCGGGCGCACGTCACTGCTGCTTGTTCGAACGCGCCTCTCGACAGCGCCCAGCCGACTTTGCTCGGTATCCCGGCCACCCCCGCTGCGATGCCGAGTATCGCCACCGGGGGAGGAGTGCGGTTCTTCCAAGGGGTGCGGGTCTCGCCCAGTGTGCGTACCGGCAACTGGGGATGCGAAAAATATTGCGTACCAGCATAATTGTGGACGACCTGGTCAACCGTGCATGGATCGTCACGGCGCCGTGGATTCGTGGGTGACCGCACTTGCCGGCCCCTGCCGGGCCGCGTTCGCGTTGGAGGACGGTCGTGCATCGTCGTAATTTTCTTCGGGTGGGTGTGGTCGGCGGATCCGCCGCCGCGTTCGGTGGCGCGTCCTGGCTGGCGGCCTTCAGTGCCGGCGCCGAGGCCGGCGAGTCCCCGTACGGCCCGTTGGCGAAGCGGCCGGACGCCAACGGCTTGTTCCTGCCCAAGGGTTTCACGAGCCGGATCGTCGCCCGCTCGGGCAGGCAGGTGGCCTCGTCGAGCTACACCTGGCATGCCGCGCCGGACGGCGGCGCGTGTTTCGCCGACGGCTCGGGCTGGATCTACGTGTCCAACAGCGAGATCGACGCCACCGGCGGAGTCGGTGCGATCAAGTTCGCCGCGGACGGGTCGATCGTCGGCGCGCATCGCACGCTGTCCCGGACCAACCGCAACTGCGCGGGCGGTGCCACGCCGTGGCACACCTGGTTGTCCTGCGAAGAGGTCGAGCGCGGGGCGGTATTCGAAACCGACCCCTGGGGTGTCGAGCCAGCGGTGCGCAGACCCGAAATGGGATTGTTCACCCATGAGGCGTGCGCCGTCGACCCGCAACGCCGAGTCGTGTACATGACCGAGGACCGCTCCGACGGCCGGTTCTATCGTTTCGTTCCCACGGTCTGGCCCGACCTCGCCGCAGGCAAACTCGAGGTGCTGGTCGACAACGCCGGAACCGTGAGCTGGCGGGAAGTACCGGATCGGTCGGGGGCGTCCACGCCGACTCGGCGACAGGTACCCGAGTCGAAGCCGTTCAACGGCGGCGAAGGTTGCTACTACGCGGACGGGACATGCTGGTTCACTACCAAGGGCGACAACCGGGTCTGGGCGTATGAGGCTGCGAGCAACAAGCTTTCGATCATCTACGAACCCGGCGGCGGTGCGCCGCTCTCCGGGGTGGACAACGTGACCGGCGCGGCCAACGGTGACCTGTTCGTCGCCGAGGACGGGGGCGATATGCAGATCTGCATCATCTCCGGCGGCGTGGTCGCCCCGTTCCTCCAAGTGGATCGGTCCAGCCGGTCCGAGATCACCGGACCGGCCTTCAATCCGCAAGGCAACCGCCTCTACTTCTCCTCCCAGCGCGGCACCCGCGGCTCGAGCAGCGACGGCATCACCTACGAGGTGACCGGGCCCTTCCGGAGCTGACAGCACTGCCGCCGTTCAGCTCCGGACAAGTCGGCCCGCCGTCACCGCTCGGGTTCCTCGGCGCAGACGATCTGTTGTGCCGCATCGGGGTTGGCGAAGTAGTTCACCACGCGGTCGTCTATGCAGCTGTTGACGTCACCGAAAACGAAGGTGTGACCGTCGCCTTCCCGGATCAGCAGCGGACTGTCCAGGAACTTCGCCATCCGTTCCGCGTTGCCGAGCGGAGTGGTCGGATCGTGCCGGGTGCCGATGAACAGCACCGGAGCAGACCCGGCAGCCCGGCGCGGTTGGAACCCCTTCGCGGTACCCGGGGTCGGCCAGAAGGCGCAGATGTCGAGCGGGAACTCAGACGGTCGCGGTTCGTAGTCGTCGTAGGTGGCCGCGTCGTAAATCGCTGCCTCATCGGCCTGTTGGGACGCCCGGTCCGCGGTCGGCCGGGCGAAATCCGCGCACGTGATCGCTTCGAGCGCGTTGCTCGTGGCCTCCGCCGACGGCGCCGCCTGGCGCGGCGGCTCATCGGGTTGGGCTCGGTCTGCCAGTCTGCGCATCGGAGTGCCGTCGCCCTCGTGCATCGCGGTCAGCGCGTCGAGGAACGGTACCCAGCCGGTGGGCCACATGTAGCCGGCGATCAGCGCCTTCAGGATGTCGCCGGGCTCGATCGGCTCGGCGTCGCCCGCAGGGACCGGATGGGCTTCGGCCGCACGCAGGACATCATGAAAGACGTTCTCGGCCCGAGCCGGATCGTCGCCGAACGGGCATTCGTCGCGGTATCGGTCGGCGCAGAACGCCGCGACCCGGTTGAAGGTGTTCTGAAATCCCTTCTCCTGGGCGACTCTCATCTGGGTGTGCGTCTCGGTGACGTCGACGACGCCGTCCAGCGCGGCGGCGCGATAACCCTGCGGATAACGGTCGATGTACATGGCCGCGACCTGCGTACCGTAGGAGGCGGCAAGGATATTGAGCTGCTGCTCACCGAGAACCCCGCGCAATACGTCCAAGTCGTCGGTGGCCTCATCAGAACCCATGTGCCGCAACACCTCCGGGCCGGTCCCACGCACACAGGACTCGACGAACGCGCGCCGGGCACTCTCGGTGGCGCCCACCGAATCGTGTTCTTCGGCGAGTTCCTCCTTGTCGGGATCACAAGAGATGGCGGGCAGCGCACGTCCCACCCCGCGCGGATCGTAGGCCACGATGTCGTAGTTCGTGCGGATCCGTTCGGGGAACGCCATATCCAGCATTTCCAGCCCCGGCTCGCCGGGGCCGCCGCTGATGAGCACCAAGGTGCCTTGCTTGTGCTCCGTGGCGGACAGCCGGGCGATCGGCAACGACACCGTTCGAACCGTGTCCGGTGTCAATTCGCCCGATGCCCGGTAGTCGAGCGGGACGCGCACACGTGCACAGGTTCGATCGTCGGTGACCTCGGGGAACCAAGCTCCGGATTCCGCTTCCGCGCAGGGCGCCCAGGCCAGCGGCTGGGTGTAGAAGGCGTCGCGTCCGCTCGCGGTCGCGACTCCCGGCTGCTCTGTCGAGCAACCCGTGACGAGCAGCCCGGCGACAGTGATCGGGACGATCCCCAACGTGATGACTCGCAGTGTCCGCATGTGTCGGTTTCTCCTCACTGATAGCGCGTGCAGGATCGAATGCCTCAGTCGGCGCGCACCTGCTCCAGGAACACAATTCCAGCTGCGTCTCGCATCTTCATCAGGCAAACGAACAGTTATTTGCCGAAATCGTTGGAGTTACCTCCAGAAATTCACTATTGCTCACAGAATGAAAGTAACGCTGACGTTGGTGAACATACTAGCGAAATGTTAGAAGCGCGGCTCGTCGTTATTTCTTATGGCCGCAATGACGCACGAGATTGCGTTGATCTACTTTCGAAATGTCATTCCCACGGCACGCCGTCGGTTGAAATCTCGGCGGTGCCTGGTGCCGATTGTCGGCAACGTATTCGGCCTGCGGGCCGCCTTCGGTGATTCGTGCCCGGGTTGTTCGGGCGTGTCAGAGGTCTTCGGCCTCGGTGACCCGCTCGAGCAAGTACTCGTAGGCCGCGGTGATCCGCTCGTCGAGTTCCTCGACGGGCACGCCGAGGTCGCGTGCGGCCGTCTCGCGAAAGATCGCGTAGCCCGAAGCGGCCGCCGCGGTCAATAGGTACAACGCCTCGGCGTCGACGTTCTCGGGCAGGACTCCATACGCCCGGTCCCGCTGGAGCGCGGCGCGGGGTTCGTCCGGCTCGGGAAAGAGCGTGAGTTTCTCGTCGCCGTCCAGCGCGAGCGGGACCGCGAACGGCAGCCATGTCCCGCTGAGTGCGGCCTGCAGAAAACGGCGTCGACGCTCGATGAACGGCAGGTCCCAATGTCCGGGAAACTGCGGCACGAGCTCGGCGAACCGCTGCATCATCGTGGCACGCAGCAACTCCTGACGACTGCCGAACATCTGGTAGATCTGCGCGCGGTTCACTCCCGCTTCGGCGGCAACCTCGTTCAGGTTCAATCCGGCCAGCACTCCGTCGCGCTCCAACAGCCGCTCGACAGCATCGAAGAGGTCGGATTCGGTACGTGCGCGGTCGCGTCGCTTACGCGCCCGTGGCGTGGTCGGCTCATCCATACCCGAAATTCTGCCCCACTCCGGTCACGGCGCCGCAGCTGCCGCGACGCACGACACGGGTCTGCGCAGAGATCTGCGCGACTGCGCCGAAGTCGTTTCGAAGTGTCATCGAACGATATCTACGATCGAAATGTGAGTATCGCGGATCGTTGCCGAATCTGATCGCGCAATGCCGGAACGGCGGTCGCGATCCGTTTTGTAGTCGACACGACAACCGTTGCCTCAGCTCCAGCTGCTGTCGGAATGTCAGAAGGGGACAGGGTGAAGAGCGCGAGTTTCTTGCCGGTTGTATTGATAACACACCGCAGGTGTCCCGGATCACAGCATGCCGAATTCGAGGGGGAATTATTCAGTCGACCGGCGGCGCTGGGTTTCCTGCAGGTTAACGAAAGGTCGCGGCGCATCTCATCCGCCCAAATTGTGGTTGCCAATTATTTTCCCGTGCTGTCTGCTGGAAGTGCGCTTGATTCGACATCGTTTCGATGTGCCACCCCCAGGAGGTTTTCATGACCGTTTCGGATTTCCGGTCGGCTCCGAATGCGCGGCCACGCCCATTGCTGTGGTTTGCGGCTGCGCTCGCTACCGCCGGTTTCGCGATAACCGGCACAGGTTCCGCCGCGGGTGAGGTCGCCGCGGGTTACACCGAAGCGGGCTGTGCTTCGGACACCTCGGTACCCGGCCAACTGACCGTCCGATGCGTGCCCGGCGCGGGAGCCGGGCAGCATGCGTTCATCCGCTGCCGAGACCCGCTGGGCATCCCGCACACCCACATCGGCGCCACCATCGGCGCGCAAGGCGGCTGGTCCACCGCGACGTGCGCACCATCCGAGATCGCTTCGACCTGAACATTTTTCGACGAGAGGGCGGCACAAGGTGATGCGCGTGGTCACGAATCGACAGACAAGACAGGCCGAGAAATCAGCGAAGCACCGACGCAAGCGCCGACGCATCTGCGTTTCCGTCCTCTTCGCTGCCCTGGCTGCCGCTGTGCTCGGCGCCGGGCAGGCGACCGCGGACGACTTCGATATCCCGCCTGGACTCGACCTCGGCACTGTGCAGGACACGCTGCCCGCCGCTGGTGGCGAACTGGCGCGCGGGCTGCTCGATCCCGGTCAGCAGGCCACGCTCGACGACGCGCTCGACGCCGTCGCAGCGGTGGCTGCCGATGCGCCGATCGCGCCGCTGCACCAATCGGTCACCTGGACACAGCGGAGTGTCCCCGATCCGACGCCCGGGCCGGTCCGCGAGCTGTTGGCTTTCGCGCAGCAGGCTACCGAACTGGCGGGCGCTCGTCGTGACAACTCGCTACCGCCAGTCGACCACCTGATCGACCAGGCCCACACGCTTTTCGGCGTCCCCGAGGACGGACCGGATCCGGTCGCGGGTTTGCGCAGCGTGATCGCGGTACCGGCTGTCGCGCAAGAAGATTCGATCGCTCGACCGCTGCCGTCCGGTCTGCTCACCATCGCCGCCCCGGTGCTGGGCGTGTTCGCGGCACCGGTAGGCGGTGGTGTGCCCGCGCTCGCGTTCCTCGCGCCGCTGCTGATCATGGCGGCCGATCCGGCTGCCGCGATCGGCGTGGCGTTCACCCAGTTCCGCGACACGCTCGGTGCGCCGGCCTCCGACAACAGGCGGCCCGCCGCGGTCGAGTTCTCCGTGGGCGCCGTGCTCGCCGCGGTTCCGCTGCTGCTGATCGGCGGTGCGGCTACCGCGCTGGCGATCGGAGAGGTGCTGCTCGGCACGGTCCTCGTCGCTGGTCCGGCCCTCGCGGTGGCGGCCGCAGGAGCGTTGATCGCGTTCGCGGAGATCGCGGTCCCGGTGGCGTTCGCCGTGGCCGGAACCCTCGCCCTGCCCGCCTTACTGCTCGGCGGGTTGTTGGTTACCGGGGTGAGCGAGGTGCTGGCCGTGCTCACCGTAGTTGGCCTGCTCGACGTAGTTGGTGCGCTGCTCGGCGGCGCGTTGGTCGGCCTGTCCGCGGCGATCGGCGCGGCACTGTTCGTCGTCGCGGGCGGGGTGTTCGCCGCCGTCGCAGGCGGAGTGTTCGCCGCGCTGACAAGCGGTTTGCTCGCTGCCGTCGTCGGTGGCGTGCTTGTTGCCATTGCCGGCGGGGTGTTCGCTGCCGTCGCAGGGGGAGTGTTCGCCGCGCTGACAAGCGGTTTGCTCGCTGCCGTCGTGGGCGGGGTGCTGCTCGCACTGCTTGCGCTACCGGTGATGCTCGCCGCCACGGCGCTGATCGTGGTGGTGGGGCCGCCGCTGGCGTTGCTCGGCCTCCTCGCGATCCCGCTGCTGTTGCTCGGCGCCGCTGCCGTCGCGGTACTACTCGACCCCGGTGCCCGTGGAGCCGTCATCTCTGCCATCCGGGCTGCGCTGGATCGTAATTGCCCGCAAGGCAATTCGGGTATGGCACCGACCGGCACCCACTTCCTCGACGACGTACCGGACGACCCGAACTCGGACCAACTCGTCGCCGCACTGCAAAGGATGCTCGCACCGCAGCCGCGCCCGGCGCCCAACCCCTGTCCTGCGCCGAGTCAAGTGCCCGAGCCGCGATCGTGCCCGGCACCCGAACCGCAGCCGAGCCCGGCACCCGAGCCGCGATCGTGCCCGGTGCCCGAGCCGCGATCGTGCCCGGTGCCCGAGCCGCGATCGTGCCCGGTGCCCGAGCCGCGGTCGTGCCCGGCACCCGAACCGCGGTCGAGCCCGGCACCCACACCCCGGCCGAGCCCGGCACCCGAACCGCGATCGTGCCCCGCACCCGAACCACAGCCTAGTCCACGACCTGCGCCGCGACCTTGCCCTGAGCAGGTCCCTGCGCCACGGTCGCGTCCGGAGCCGCAGCCCGCACCGAGTCAAGTGCCTGCGCCGCAGTCGAATCCGACTCCGTGTCCTCGGCTGTGTCCTGCGCCGGGCAGGTCGGCGAACCGCTTGCCTGCTGCATCTCGACCGATGAGCAGACCGGCGATCACTACTGCGGTGCTGATCGATCCGGTCGTCCCGAGTGATCTCTTCCGGAAGTTTTCGATGAGCTGATGCGCCAGTGGCGCAACGGCATCGAGTCCTGATTCCGTTACGACTACCGAAAAGGTTGGCACCGTGTTCGATTCGCGAAGTACCGGTCCCGATGGACTGGCCACCGATCCGCTCAGCGGGCTGCTCGATATTCGCTCGGCCCCCATGACGTTCGGCTATCCCGAACGTGACGAGATCGGGACAGATCGCTGTGTCGAAGGCAACGCCCGGGCCCGCGACAAGATCGGGTGGTGGCACCGGCATCGGCAGGCGAAGACCGCGCTCGGCATGGCTGTCGCCCTCACCCTGTGGTCCGGCGCCACCGGACACCACTTCGCTCGTCCGGGAAATCGGTTCTGGCCCGCCCTGCACCGATCCGGGTTCACGCCACGCCTGATGCAGCCCAGCGAACAGCGAGAACTACTCGACCTCGGCTTGGGCATCACGAACGTGGCCGCACGCACGACCGCCAAGGCCGAGCAACTGACCGCCGACGAACTGCGCGCCGGCGGACGCGCCCTGGTCGAAAGGGTCGAGCAGTACCAACCCCGGGTACTGGCCGTACTCGGTATCGGCGCCTACCGCACGGCTTTCGGCCGCCCGCGCACCACGGTCGGCCCCCAACCCGAGCGGATCGGGGAAACCGAATTGTGGGTGTTGCCCAACCCCAGCGGACTCAACGCCCACTACACCCTCGACGCCCTCGCCGCGGAGTTCCGTACGTTGCGCGAGGCGATCGACAACGGTTGACCAGCTCCCAGCTGCAGTCCTCGAACAGCGTGTACCCTGCCGCGCTCCTGGTGGCAGGGCACGTCCGCCTGTGTCAATGGCGGCAGCGCCACGAATAGGCGTTGCGTTCGTCGAGGACAATAGCTACCGCTTGGGGACTGTACTGGTCCCTGCATGCTCTGGCGACGTCGATGGGCTCGGAGACCAGCGTCGCAGTGCACCGCCACGACCGAGCGTTGTTCGGGTCCAGAGGTTTTGCAATCAACGGCATTCTTTGCTGGGTGTCGCAGGCCTTTTGCATATCCACGCCACTATCGGTAGCTACCGCAGGGGCGGCGAATACCGCGGACACGGCCAGCACCGCCGACATCAGGCCGCCATAGGTTGAAATCCTGGTACGCATCATGGTTTCCCTTCACTGGATGCGGCTCGAGCGGCTTGCCTGCCGTTCGGGCTGCTGCACTGCGCAGATCACCAGAATCGCGGCCGATGCACCTGCACCGCGAGTGTCAGTTATTGGTGTCATCTTTTGCATCGCAAAGTATTTGGGCGGCTATGATCCGGAGTTTCCGCTCGTGCTCATGGCGTGCGCACCACTGCGCGTCGCCTTGTGCCGCCAGGCGTTCGGATGACAATGGTCGCGAGGATGTCCCGGCCGGGTGGCGGTATGCGGATGACGACCTGCCCCACGCCGACTTCGGCCAGCTCGGCGACGACGGCCGCGAAGATCGATTCGTGGTCCGCGGGCGTGCAACCGTCGGCCCCGTGATCGTCGTACAGCAATACTTCTACCCCGCGCTCGCGGGCATCCTGAATCGATTGTGCGAGTGCGGGTGCGGACAGGATGCCACCCCGCAGGCTGTCACGGAGGCGAGCCTCGACGAGCAGGCAGTTGCGGCGTTCGTCGCTCCTCAGCGGTTCGTTCCCCGCGATCTTCGACAGCAATGGCCGGGTGATCGTGTCCAGATGCTTCAGCTGGCTTTGGCGTTCGTTGACCGCGGTGTGCGCGGCGACTTCCTGTCTCATCAACTGCAGTGCGCGGTGACGCAGCCCGACGATCGCGTGCAGTCGAGGCCGGACCATGGCTGCGAAGGCCGCACAGCCGATCAAAGGCGCAAAGTCCGCCAATCGCGAGATAATCAACGGCAATAGCGGAAATCCGTGCGATTGGGCCCACACCGCGCTGATCGCCACGACCGATCCCTGGCCGAGCCACGCAACGGTGGCACGGCCTCGCAGCATCAGCAGCGCATAGATCGCGGCGGTCGCCGACGCGGGCCACAGTTGCTCAGGCGAGTGCAGTGGATCCATGTCCCACAACGCGGTGGCGGCACCGAGCGGGCCGAATGCGGCTGCTCCGACTGCCCACGGCGCCAAAGGATCTCGTGGTGCTGTGAGGAATGTCGCTGCCATCGCGGCATACAGCAGCAGTCCCGCGATGGCAGGCCGGCCGAGAGGGCCGTGCGTGCTCATGATGGCGAGCGCCGTGATACCCAGCAGATAGAGCACGGTGACAACCGCCGCGCCGGGTGTTCTGATACCGAGAAAGACCCGGATGTCCGGCGGGTCGCTTGTCGCGGGCCGCCGCCATTCGAAGGTCACTCGCACTCCCCGCCCCGGCACCGAACAGATCGTGACCTTCCCGCCCGCGAGGTGATTGAGCTGTTCGATGCTCCCGCGCACGCCAAACCGGTCTGCCGGTACCTCGGCCGTATCGAACCCGGCTCCGTCGTCGGTGACCAGAATCCGAAATCGTTGCGCCTCGATGATCACGCGCACTTCGCACCGTACTTCGGATATGTTGTGGCGCAAACTGTTTCGAATTGCTTCCGCTGCTCCCTCGGCCGCCGCACGCACTGCGTCGGCATCGAAATCGCCACCCGTGCCGTTGGTCAGCACCTCCATGTCGACCGTCGCGGCAACCTCGGCGACAGCTGAACGAATGGTGGCGACGGCGTCGACGGCGGTGATCGCTCCCTGCGCTGTGACCAGCGGTATCGAATCCATTTTCGCGAGAGTTCGCTCTGCCTGCCACCGGAGTTGTTCGCTGTGCGGAAGTTTGGCGGCCGCGAGCAGCGTTGCGATCACCCAGTCGTGTACGAGCGACGCGTGTACGAGGCGTTGGCGCGCCCGCGTTTGCGCCGCCGCAGTGGCAACAACTTGCTCTTCGGTGGCTGCCCGGGTCAGATCCAGGTCGCGTGCCGTCCGGAGACCTTTGAGGATCATGGCGACGAAAACGAGTGAGAATCCGTAGGAGTACAGCATCTCCAGGCCGAACGCGAAATTGGCCGCGGTCTCCCGATGTTGGTTGAGCCATTGCGCTGCCGTAGTGGCCGCGAGCAAATAGGACACGGTGATCCACCAGCGCCATGCCAGCGCGGCCGCCATCGCTGCCAACCCCGGAATGAAAGCCATCCAGTGCGACCCCGGCAGCGCAACTCCACGCCAAGCCCACGGCCACAAGAGCGCCACGATCAAGAACAGCGCCGCGACGATCGCGCCGACGTGACGAATGGTCCTCGCTGTGGCGAATCGCGCCGACCACACCAGCGAAATCGGCGGGAGAACCAGCGTCAGCAGTACCGCGGTGACGGTCCACCACGGCGCGACGAAAACGGAGTTGGCATACACCCGGGCCGCGAGCAGTATTGCGTACCCGAGGTATCCGACGGCAATGAGCAGAGCAAGCGAGCGCAGGACTTGTTCGTAGTCGGTCCGGCCGCCTCTCCGTGCCGGACTGCTCATTTCCTTCGGCGCCACCACAGCCGGGACACAAAACCGTCGCGCCGTGCTACATAGCGGAGATCGGCCCTAGAGGCCACAGGTGAGCCTGCCGCGGCATACTTCACTCGAATCCTGGTGAGGTACTGATTCACGGTGTTCTTGCTGATCTTCATCAATGCCGCGACCTCGTCTGCGGACTCGCCGGCCGCATACAACGCCAGTACTTCCTCTTCCCGCGGCGCCAGGCGCGGGCGGGACGGATCGCAGTCGATGGCCGCAGCCCAGTCGACGGTGCCTATAGGCTGATTGCCGGCGGCCGATCGCACCGCGTCACAGATCGCTTGCGCGGACTCGGATTTACGAACAACGCCCAGTACTCCGGCGCGAGCAGCCTCGCGAACCAGATCAGGGCGATCACCGGTGGTGAGTACCAACACCTTGCCAATTCCTGCCGACCGCAACTGTTCGATGTTGTCGAGGGGTGTCGACGCATCCGGCAAAGACAGGTCGAGCACCACCATGTCCATCGAAACCGTAAGGGATAGTAGGGAACTGACCGATTCAGCGGCCGCGACGATCATCAGGTCGGAGGCGGTGCCCAGGGCTTGCCGGAGACCATCGATCAACAACTCGTGATCTTCGACAACACCGATGCGGACGCCTGCCGTGCTGCTCACATGGCCCTCAAAGGAGGGATCCACAGGATCGGTCATCGGAAAATCATCGCAGTTCGTGCCGCCCCGCGTCAGCGATCCGGCGTGACATGAACGAACAGTGACACTCGAAATTCGCGTCTGGTAACACGCTGGGGTCACTCGTAGCGTCGAGTTCGAATCATCGTGACGCGAAAGGTGAATACCATGTCCGGAATTTGGCTCGACACCGACTCCCCTTTGGGCACAGTACAACCCATCGTGCTCGGTCTGTTCGGTAACGCGAGTTGGCATCCATCCGAAGGGGCTTTTGCGCTCGGCAGCGACGTGCTCCGGCCGCGATCCGCGGCACCACAGATTCGGCCCGAGATAGATGTGGAAACCATGACGTTCAGGTCCAGCAACGGCGCACCGGCCGGAATCTACGTCGTCCGGCTCTACGAGGATGAACGGGTCTGCTCATTCAGCATCGGCTGCCTGCCGCGTGGATGGTTCGGCGAGCGTCGCCTCGCAAAGTTCTACGCGATACTCCCCGATACCCTTCTCCGACAGGGCGTTCGCGCCGACTTCGGTCGTTGCCCAGACAAGTATCTCGGCTGAGTAGCCGTGAACCGCACGGGAAACCCCGACCGGTCCGACGCGGTCGATACTGACCGACCATCAAGCACCCACCGGGTGCACACGCTCCGCACCGATCCGATCGATCCGTCCCTTACCCCATTCGCCGAGCGGCTCGAGTGCGCGATTGAGCGCGACACCGAGTTCCGTGAGCCGATATTCGACGCGCGGCGGCACTTCCCGATAAACCTCGCGGTCCACGATCCCGTCCTGCTCCAGCTCGCGCAGCTGCTGGATCAGCATCTTCTCCGAGACGCCGGGCAGTCCGCGACGCAGTTCCCCGAAGCGCCGGACGCCGTGGTTCGCCAACTCCCACAGAATCAGCGACTTCCATTTGCCGCCGATCACGTCCATCGCGGCGTCGATGCCACAGAAGTATGGCCCCGATCTCTTCTCGCCCATCGTCCGACCTCACTACCTGTTCACATACCCAGCGGTAAGTACCCGACAAAATAGTAGGTACTTGTCGCCACCGTAGGCAACGAGCAGCCTTGGATTCAGCGCGCTGACCACTCAGTCCACGAACTTCCAAGGAGTTGACCCCGCAATGGCGGAACCCACGAACACCCCGGTGACGGTCCTCGGTCTGGGCGCGATGGGCCAGGCCCTGGCCGCAACCGTGCTCGAGGGCGGCAAGCAGGCCGTGGTGTGGAATCGCACCCCCGGCAAGGACGCCGACCTCACCGCCGCAGGCGCCGTCAGCGCCGCCACGGTCGCCGAAGCGGTCGACGCGGGCGGCCCGATCATCGCCGTCCTGTTCGACCACGCCTCCGTGCACGACACCCTCGACCCCGTCGCCGAAAAGCTTCGCGGCAGACAACTCGTCAACCTGACCAGCACCGCCCCCAACGAGGCCCGAGAACTGGCCGCCTGGGCCGCCGAACACGGCATCGACTACCTCGACGGCGGCATCATGGCCGTACCCCCGATGATCGGTCAGCCGGGCGCGTCCATCCTCTACAGCGGCTCCCGCACCGTCTACGACGACAACCTTCAGACCCTTCAATTGTTCGCCACCGCAGAGTATTTCGGCGACGACGCCGGCCTCGCCTCAACCTACGACTTCGCCCTGCTCTCCGGCATGTACACCATGTTCGGCGGCTTCCTGCACGGCGCCGCCATGATGCGCTCCGTCGGCGTCCCCGCCACCGAATTCGCCGAACGCGCCATGCGCTGGGTGAGCGCCATGACCCAATCCCTGCCCGCATTCGGCGCCCTGATCGACTCCGGCAACTACACCGACCCCACCCAATCCATCTCGTTCCACAAAGCCGCCATCGACGCCATCACCCGCGCAACCCGCGACGCCGGCGTCACCACCGATTTCATCGCCCCCCTCAAAACCCTCATCGACCGCCAAGTGGCCGACGGCAACGGCGCCGCCGACCTGGCCCGCACCGTCGAAGAACTCCACTGACCCACCCGACCGGGGCCGCCACTCCCGCCGGCCCCCAAATCCCACCTGAAACGCCAGGTAGAAGGGCGATTTGGTCCACGCGCCCACATCCGATAATCTTCTTGAGCACCACCGGTCCGGGTGGCGGAATGGCAGACGCGCTAGCTTGAGGTGCTAGTGCCCTTTATCGGGCGTGGGGGTTCAAGTCCCCCTCCGGACACGACCATTACGCACACGGGTGGTGGTGGCTGAACTTCAGCCACCACCACCCGTGTTTCGTGGTTATAGGTCATCTTGAGGCCGAGTTGTCGGTAGACCTCGAGCTTGTCGGTGGGATCAGCGGCGCGCAGGATCTTGATGAGGCCGCCGAAGGACTTCACCAGTTCGCGGATCTCGTTGCGGCTTAAGGTAGGGCGTGCTTTAGTCTCTGCCTCCATGGCTGTGAGCTGTGCGGCGGCAACCTCTCGTTCAGATTGGACTTGTCGGGTCCAGGTCGCGATTAGTTGAGGGTCGGTGCCAGCCTCGAGGGCCGCGCGATAGTTGTTGAGTTTGCGGTCGTAGTCGGTCAGCGATTGGCGGATAGCGCGCATAGAGGTGACTGCCGCGCTGGCGTCGGGTTGGGCGTTTTCGAGCATGGTGAGGGAGTGCTCGATCTGGTCGCGGCGGAAGATTTGGGCGAGCCAGGAGTCGATCGGGCCGATGATCTGGTCTTCGCGTAGGTAGACCACTCTGGGGTGGTCGATCTTGTTGGCGATGGCGTACTCGGCGGGGAAGCGGCAGCGGTAGTGGGCTTGGTCGTGGTTCCAGTTGCCTTGCATCCGGCGTCCGCAGGTTTGGTGGAGGATCAGTCCTTTGAAGGCGTAGGGGTGCTGGATGCGTACCCTGCTGCGGACTGATCGCTGGTTTCGGGCGGCGAGTCGTAGTTGGGCTTGTTCGAAGGTCTCTGTGCTGATGAGCGCATCGTGTGAGGGTTGGTCGGAGCGGACCCAATCTTTGGTGGGGTTCCAGGTGAGTCGGGTTTGATGACCGAGGGCGACGTCGTCGACGTCGATAAGGGATTCCTGCTTTCGCTGTTTGTTCCATACCTCGTGACCGGTGTAGCGCGGGTTGGTGAGTATCACGCGCACAGCGCTTTTCGACCACGCGATGCCGGAGCGGTGGGCGTTGCGTTTGCGGTCGTAGGCTGATGGGCAGGGGATGTCTTCGGCGGTGAGGCGTTGGGCGATTGCGAAGTATCCGAATCCGCACAGGTATTCACGGAAGATACGCTGGACGACCGGCGCTGTGGCGGGGTCGGGTTCGAGGATGTGCAGGCGTTTGCCGTCGGCGGCCTTGCTGGGGTTGGGGTGTGGGCCGGCGTCGGCTAGGCGGTATCCGTAGGGTGGTCGACCGCCGAGGTAGCGGCCTTCTACTTGGGCTTGGGCGGCCATGGCGGCGCGGACGCGGATTTTGATGCGGTTGCGTTCGCCTTTGGACATGCCGCCGAAGACCGACATGATCAGGTCGTGTGCTTCGGACTCGGGGTCGATGGGGCCGCCGACTTCGGGGACCCACAGTGCCACGCCGTAGTGGACGAAGACGGGGAAGGTCAGCCCGAATTGGTTGCCGTAGAAGGCGCGTTGGGGTTCGCCGATGACGACCGCGTCGAACCCGCGGTCGGGGCGTGCGAGCATGTCGAGCAACCGTGAGGCTTGCGGGCGACGCTTCCACGGAATGGACCGGGACTGTCCGACGTCGAAGAACTCGGCGACGATCTCGCCGTGATGGTCGATGAGAGCCGTCGCCCGGCCGAGCTGCCAGTTGCGGGAGGCGTTGGGGTCTTGCTGGTCTTCGGTTGATACTCGTCCTGCGAATGCGAATCGGATCATTGCTACGCCGCCTTCCGGTCCTCGGGAACGTGTCCGGCGCCTGCGTTCGGCCGGGTCCTGTCGATGCGCGAGTTGTTTGCTGCTCGCTCAAATCTGTAGTGTCGGGCAGGGATTCGAGATCGACGCGTTGAGCTCGACCGATCCTATTCGTTGTGCCTCGGTGCTCGTGGGCGTGCCGGAGGATCAGCTGCATGAGTGCCTTGGCTGCTGGTGAATCGAGCACTGGCAGGGTGTCGGGGCAGACGACTTCGACCTCGTTGTTGCTTCGGATGCCGTCATTGCCCGGACCGTGCCTTTCGTCGTCCGTCACGACAGCCTCAGTTCGAGAGTCTGCTGAGGCCCATCGCAGGGTGAAGATGCGCGGCCGTGCACTGTGTCCGCGCTGCTGGGTGGGACGGGAGGAGCGGACGGGCGGCGGGAGAGTGGATACATGGGCAGTCGCTTTCTGTCCGTCCAGCCTGATTCTCCCGCCTCCATGAAACCTGATCTTCGCGATCGCTGCCACTACATCGCAGCCTGCGTCTCACACTGCGATCGGAGAATAGCCACCAGGGGCCGGCAGCGCGGTCAGGACTCGTCATGTGTTCTGCGAAGCAGGGTGCTCGGTCGTAGGATCTTGTTCTTGCTAACGAGGGGAGCAGCATGCGGTCCGAAGGTGATAACTGGGATGTCGTCAGCCGAGTCGGACGGACCGCGCTGTTCGTGGCGGCGTCGCGCGCGGCCGAGGCCAGGCAGGCCGACGCGCTGATTCAGGATAAATTCGCCGCGTTGTTCGTCGCGGCATCCGGTGATCCGGAGACGAATCGGCTGATCACCGAACCGGCACTGTGGGCACAGAGTTCGCTGAGTACCGGATTCATCGGACTGCGTAGCAAGTTCTTCGACGATCACTTTCTCGCCGCGGCCGAGAGCGGGGTGCGGCAGGCGGTGATCCTGGCCGCCGGTTTGGACGCGCGCGCCTATCGTCTGGACTGGCCGCAGGGCATGGTGGTTTTCGAGATCGACCAGCCGAAGGTGCTGGAGTTCAAGCGCGAGGTACTCACCGAGGTGGACGCCACGCCTAAAGCTGATCGTCGGGATGTTGCCATCGACCTACGGGAAGACTGGCCTGCTGCGCTCATCGGCGCGGGTTTCGATCCTGCTGCGCCGACGGTGTGGTCGGCAGAGGGCTTGCTTCCGTATCTGCCCGGTGCGGCGCAGGATGCGCTGTTCGCGCTCATCGACCAGCTTTCTGCACCTGGCAGCAGGGTGGCCAGCGACGCCGTCGAGATCGGCGATGACTTCAAGCAGCTCGCCGAGCAGCGGGCCGAGCAGCTCCGCGACACCAAGGTCGATCTCACCGAGCTGTTCTACACAGACGACCGCTTGGATCCGGCTGAGTGGCTGACAGAGCAAGGCTGGACCGCGACCATCGCGTCATCCGACGAACTGGCCGAACGGTATGGCCGGCCACTCACCGCTGGGCGTGACCCGCTCGGTCGACTGGTCAACAAGATCCAATACTTGTCCGCAGTCAAACAGTCCTAACCAGCGCCGAGCCGCTGCGTTTGGCTCTCTTCGGCCTGGGACCGTGGACGGATGCGCGCGGGGCCTCGGTGGTTTCGCTCGAGCCGTGGAAGCACCGTTCGACGTCGGGCGCTGATCGGTGAAGACCACCCGAGAGGGTGGTAGTGGTTCGTGCGATGTCGGCGAACACTGGGGTGGGAAGTCGATCTGCTAGGGAGGGAGATAGGCATGAGCGGGCTGTCCGGAATTCGTCATCGAGTAACAGAGGTGATCGGCCAAATCCCTGGGGGTAGGCGTGTGATCGGCGGGGGAGCACGCCGTGCAGACGGGCAGACCGGTTCCGACCCGATTGCCATGGCACCGAACCGGTTACCGGTGCTGGGGCATGCGCTGTCGCTGCTGCGCGACCCGCTCGGCTTCATGGCGGGATTGCCCGCACACGGAGACCTGGTGGGTATCGGCCTGGGCCCGGTGACCGCGGTGGTGGTCTGCGATCTCGACCTGACCCGGCAGGTGCTGCTGCACGACAAGCTTTTCGACAAGGGCGGGGCGGTCTTCGACAGCGGAAGAACATTGGTGGGGGAGGGTTTGGCGACCTGCCCGCATGCCAAGCATCGTCGGCAACGACGCCTGCTGCAGCCAGCGTTCAATGCGAAACGCATAGCGGGGTATGTGCCGGTCATGGCACAGAAGATCGCCGAGCTTGTCGATTCATGGCGGGACGGCCAGGTCGTTGATGTGAAAGCCGAGCTGCATGCCTTTGCCGGACAGGTGATCGCGGCGACGCTGTTCGACGGGGCGATTTCAGATGCTACGCAGCAGCGGCTGATCCGTGACGTCGAGGCCGTCTTCGCCGGAGTCGTGCGGCAGGTGATGATGCCGGCGTGGATGCGCCGGGTGCCGATCTTCGGCAACCGCGCCTGTATCGACGCAGCTGCCGAGGCACGCGCCATCCTGGGAAAGCTGGTGGCCAAGCGCCGCGCCGAAGGGATCGATCGGGGTGATCTGTTCTCGGCGGTGGTATTCGCCCAAGACAGCGAAGGGGGTGGGCAGTTGAGCGACGACGAAATCATCGATCAAGTCCTCACCTTCTTCTTCGCGGGCACCGACACCTCCGCCGCCACGCTGGCCTGGGCGTTGATCATGCTCGATCAGCATCCCGAATTCGCCGATCGTGTGCATGCCGAGGTGGATGCCGTTCTGGCCGGCCGCGCCGCCCGGCACGAGGACTTGCCGAACTTGCCGTTCACCGGACAGGTGATCACCGAAGTCCTGCGCCTGCGTCCGCCGGGCTGGTTGCAGACTCGGATCCTGACCGAGGACACCGAACTCGGAAAGCATTCGCTGCCCGCCGGCACCACTGTGGTCTACAGTTCGTACGCCATCCAGCACCGCGCAGATCTGTATCCCGACCCAGAAACGTTCAACCCTGACCGATTCGATCCCGCGCTGAGCACACCACCCCCACGTAATGCGTTGCTGCCGTTCGCCACTGGTGCGCGCAAGTGCATCGGCGATCAGTTCGCGCTGGTCGAGTCCACGCTGGCCTTGGCAACCATCGCCGCTCGCTGGCAGCTGCAAATCGTTTCCGGCACCGACACCAGGCCCACCCCGGCCGTTGTGCCGCAGCCCAGGCAACTGCGGATGAAAGCAACCGCACGTACACCGCTGCCCGCCCGTTCCGTAGGAACCCCGCAGACCGTCTGACCCTGGCCGATCCCGACGGCTTACGGCAATCAAAGGGCAAACAGGCGTGCGGGCGACAGAAGCCCTTGAGTCGCGCAGCCGTGGTCGTCGATATGAGTATCGCTGCTCGCGTTGATGTTTGCTGTCATCTCCGGTCAAGCTGGCGTACTCCGTGGTATTCTCTTCGGTTCGCCGCACTATGCGCATGGAGGAGACTGCGGCCGTGGATACTCACGATCGAGGGCAATCACAAGTTGCCAGCACGCGCGTCGTTCGCCTCGGGGTGCACATACCGAGGCGTGCTTCGGCTGGGGTCAGGCACCGTCTGGATGAAGCACGGTATGCAGTCCATGGCCGAGTCATCGCAGTTGAGGTGCGACTACCCAGGACCGCGTGTGGAATGGAGGGATGCCGTTGTGGCTGATAGATCGGAGCGCCGTCGACGGGGTGATAACCGTGGCGTTTCTGTCGAGGTACGCCTCCCGGACTTCCGAGCAACTTTGCGGCAAATTCGTGACCACCAGAAACTGTCGCGGGCACAGGCCTACGTACGGTGCAAGCAGGACATCACGGCCAGCTACATCTACGAACTTGAGCGAGGGAAATACAAGCCTAGTCAGGACAAGCTCAACATCCTCATCCACGGCTACGGTCTTGATGAGAATCAGGCGCGCTACCTGACGGAACTGCGTCTGCCCTCGGAAGATCTCGAGCCGGACGAGGAACTGCGGCGACGGGTGAAATCGGAGCCAGGGTTCTCGGCCGATCTGCGCGATATGCAGAGTCGGGGAATGCCAGGTGCCTATCTGACCTCACTTTTCACCGTGCTCGCATGCAATGACCTGCTGCGATCGTTGTTGCCAGGGATCGATGAAGTGGGCTCGATTCTGCTGTGGATGTTCACCCCGGTCGCGAAAGAAGTGTGCGCTGACTGGGAAAATGAGGCGGCCCGCGCGGTGGCTACGGCAAAGGGTGTGCTTGCCCGCCACCGTGATACCGAACAGGCGAAGGCTCTCGTGCGAACATTGCGTGATAACAACGACTTTCGTCGGATGTGGGTCGAAAACATTGACATCAGTTATGGGCGCGACAGCACCGATCTGAGTTACTTCCGCGCGCCTGGGGGCGATGCGGTGGTGGGGTACAGCGTGACAATGTCGGCGGTGCAGGAGACCTCGGACATCATGCTGCTCAATGTGATTCGCAAAGTAGGCCCATGCGCTGCAGACGTCGCAGCGCAGTGGATGAGGGGTCCAACCCTCGGAATAAGGGCTGACTGCTCGCGGTCGACGGCGATCTCCCGGTCGGGGGCATCTCGCTACGACGACTTTTTACAGCTCTTTGAGGGGGGCGTGAACTCGGGGGTCGACCGGCCTTGGTTGCTTTAGGTTTGGCGGATTTGTTTGAGGGCCTGCATATTTCGATCGCGACGCGTATGTCGCTAGCGGTGAGGAACCATGTTCGGCCTGCTTGGTGACCCGGAAAACGCCCCGTTTTGAGCTGCTCGGTGTAACAGCGTACTGATTTCCGTAAAGCGCGGGCGCCGACGGACACCGGAAACGTGTCTTCGAGAATATGCGGATCGGAGGTATTGCTGTGCCCGCCGTTACTACGATTTCGTGTCATGTCGGCGCTCCTTGTCATCGGTGGGTGTGGGGAGGAGGAGGTCTCCGGGCGGAGTGAGCCTGCTCGTCGATCGCTCAGCCCTGCCTAAGCGATGTGTGACCAAAGGGGGTGTGCGAGGGGCTGACGTGGTCCGGAGTTCCCGGCGGCGAGAAGCGTTGGGAGTGAGGATCGCTAGCTGATAACTGAATTCTCGACAGCGTCGATCCGAGCTGACTGATACCTGGGCCAGGTGCTGCGGTTCAGGAGAGGCGGTGTGTTGCATCGTCTTTGGGGAAGCCGACGTAGAGCAGGACGCTGCGAGACTCAATGGAGTGGCTCATGGAGTAAGCGGTGACGACCTTGCTGACCGAATCCCGGAGGTACAGAAGAGCGTTGGTGTCACGGCCGTAGGCGATCTTGATGCTCGCCGCCCACCGGCTGCGGTACTCTTTGGTGTTCCTGAGGTGCCGCAGTAGGTCCTGGCTCTGCCGAGCGTCGCGGTAGCGCCCGAGGGCGCGTTTAGTGCTTTCGACAGCATGATCGGCTTCGCGAGGCCAATTGACAAGCACCTCCTTGGCTTGATCGCTGAACACCCACACCGGATACGATCCCAGCTCTTCGACACCGGGAAATGCGGCCCGGAAAAGGTTGTTGCACGCCAAGATAGAGGCCATAGGGTCGACGTAGGCAGCCAGAACACCCAGGGACTCGAGGTCGCGCAGATGCGCCATCTGCGCAGCATTGGCGGTGACACGGTCACGGAGATCGCGTGAGGGTTCGAGGCTTTCGCCTGGCACGCGGAGTTCGTGGAGGTGTTTGGCCTGCGCGCTGTCGAGGCGGTAGCCCTTGATGATCTGGTCGAGAACCTCGATGCTCGGCATTTGGTGCTGCATCTCAATCCTGTACAGCCACGAGGTGGCCACGCCGCAGGTTCGGGACGCGACCTCACGTGACATCCGCCTGCCTTCGCGGAAATGCCGACAGGTAGCGCCCAGCGTCGGTATCTGCGGCTGACGCCACGGCTTGTTGGGTAGAAGGATCGGATCCCAGACCATGCTGCGAATGCCCCCTATTCGGTGTCTTCCGCCGTAAAGCGGACAGCGATACGCTATTCGATTGCCCCCCGATGGATGGGTTCGTTCCTACCAGATTGGCTACAAACCGGCAAGAACTGCCAGCTGGAAGTTGGCAGAACGTTCGCTGCCGGGGTGACTGAAGGCGCCCGCGAGGCGTAGATGAACTCCGAGATGGCGTTTCGGGGAAATTGTTTTTTTCACAGTCGTAGTGTCAAATGCAGTTTATGCACGCTGGTAGAGGGCAGTTTCGCCAGGTGACACGATTGCAGTTAACAGCAATGAGATGGGTGCAAAGGCTGGTCATAGGGATGCTTCCGGAGTTTGGATAAGGGTGCTCGTCCGAACCGATTGAGAGGAAGTTGAATTGGACCCCTTCATGATTCTGGGTTGGGTTAACGCCGGATTGTCCTTGCTGAGCAACGGATTGTCCGTTGCTTATCAAGCGCTGGCGTTGATCCTTCCTTTCATCTGACACACGCCCTGAGAAGCGGCGGACCTCCCGGGAGCATTCGCGACTGGGAGGTGCGGGTGGCGGCATTGCGTCGCATTCGCCTACTAATCCCCATTACCAACCTTCAGGACGAAGGGTCTATTCGTCATGCCCCGATCAAGGAAACGCTCGAGCCTCGGCTACCTCAGTTCCCTTCGCGCCGAGGTGTCACCGCTCGGCCGGAACACGCTGCATAACAACAGCATTCGTATAGGTCCGATGATCCTGGCAGGTGCGGTGCCGCTCGCGATGCTCCTCGCGGTCGCGGGACCGGCTGGCGCGGTGACCGCGCCGGCGGCGGTTGCCGATCAGCCGGGCGTGACCAGCCCCTCGCAACCAGGCACGACACCACCGCCACCACCACCGCCACCGGCCGCGCCACCGGAACCGCCGCCTGCACCACCGGTCTACTACTCGCAGCCCCCGGAGGTGCGCAACGGTACCTCCGCCCGCCCGGCTCCACCGGTCGACGAACCGGTGGAACCCATTCGGATCGAAGAGCTGCACCTGCCCGAACCGGTCGCTCCCGTTGCACCAATCGAGGCCCCGGAGAACATGATTCGGATCGGGCAATGGCAGACTCCGCGCCCGGACTGGCTTCCCCCGGAATGCGCGGACACCATCAACGCCACTGCCGCCGGCGCCGAGGCTCAGCTCGCGACCGCGCTGGACTCGATCGGTATCGAGGCAGGACGTTCGGATCGTGTCGGGGGCGCGACGTTGGCCGGTGCGGGTATCGGCGGTGCGGCGGGCGCGGCGATCGCTGGTGTACCGGTCGCCGCCGCGGGCGCGGTTGTCGGCGGACTGATCGGTGGCACGATCGGTGGCATCGCGGGCGCCGCCCTGGGCACCGTCATCCCCGTACCGGTGATCGGCACAGTCACTTCCGGAGTCGCCGGCACCGCCCTCGGGGCTGCGGCGGGTGCCGCGGCCGGAGCAGCAGTCGTCGGCATCCCAGCCGCCGCTGTCGGAGCAGTCGCCGGTGGCACGGTCGGCGCGGGCTTCGGTGCAGGCGTAGGGGTTGGGCAACCATGACCGCGACTGCAACGAAAAGGCGCAGTACGGCCTACGCGGTGGCGGCGATGGCGGCTGCCGGAGTCGCCGCCACCATGTGGGCACCGGTGAGTTCGGCGGTGCCGATCGGGCCAGGTTGCCCTGCGCTGTACGTGCTGGGAGTCCAAGGGACCGGGCAATCCTCGCCGGGGGCGGATCCGCTGGCCGACACCGGAATGCTCGGCTCGCTGGTGGCTCCGGTGCTGGCCGCTGTCCCGGATCTGGTGCAGCGTAGTTATATCGGCTATCCGGCTGGTTTCGGCGGCGCGGTCCCCGGTGGCGGCTCGGCTCCATATGCGGTGTCGGTCGCCGAAGCCCGCCGTCAGGTCGACGCGGCAGTGACCCAGATCGCCGAGACCTGCCCGGCGACGATGATTGCCGGAATCGGATACTCGCAAGGGGCGCAGGCGATATCGAGCTTCGCCGCCGACGTCGGCGCCGGTGCGGGAGCGATCGCGCCGGAGAAGATCGCGGGTATCGCGTTGTACTCGAGCCCCGATCGCGCCCCCGACGCCCCGATCTTTCCTGGCCGTCCCGGCCAGATCACACCGGACCCTGCGCCTGGTACCAGCGGTGAAGCGGTCGCGGGCGTGCAGATCACCAATCCCCCCGCCGGTGGCGGCGGAATCTCCGAGGGCCACACTGGCTACGGCGCGCTGTCCGGCCGTGTGGCCGACATCTGCACCGATGGCGACCTCGCGTGCTCGGCCCCCGGCCGGGCGACGTTGCTGCGGGTCGGCGCGGAAATCGCGGCCCAGGCCGATCTGCGTGACCCCGTTGCCGCTCTGGGCTCGCTGCAAGCGGTGTTTTCCGCCGCGCTCGGTGATGCCTGGACCACGGTCGTCCTTGACGATTTTCAGGTCGGCGGCGGCAATGTCGACTACGTCCCGCAGTTGTCGCTGGCGGACCGGCTGATCGAAGCCGCCGACCCGCGCCTGTCCGCACCGGCCGAACGCGGTGCTGCCGAGGCACGGTGGACCGAGATCACCGCGACCATCGCGGCGAATCCGATCGCGTTGATTCCCAAACTCGCCGGTCAACTATCTACAGCCTGGGGACAACTCGTCGCCGACAACGCCGACCTGGTCAACCCCGCGGTCTGGCTGCGCTACGCCGACACCGTGGCCCGCCACACCGGCTACGCCTCCAGCGGCCAACTCAACTCGGGCATCGCCTGGATGATCGCCCTCGCCCACGACATCGCCGGGAGCCGATGATGAGCACACCGAACATGCGCGACGAATTCTACAGCGGCAGAGTCGGAATCGAGCATCTTCCTGGAACGATCCTGCGCCGACGAGAAGTGGACCTGGCGGGACTAGAAGGTGCCGGTAGCGCCTGGCAGATCGTCTACGCCACCCGCACCGGCCTCGGCGCGCCGCTGCCGGCCTCAGGGATCGTCATCACCCCGTCAACCACTGAGATAGCCGGGGCCGGCCCAACCCTGGTGTACTGCCCGCGTTTTCATGGCCTTGCCGGACCGTGCGCGCCGTCGCAACTGCTGGTGCGTGGTGAGGAGCCCGAGGCCGGATTCATTACCGCTGGGTTGCAGCGCGGCTGGACCGTCGCGGTACCGGACGGTCCGGGCCTGGGCATGACCGACCTCGGCCCCTACCAGTTCCTGGCGGGTCACGCGGGCGCGCGAGCTGTGCTGGACCTGGCGCGCGCAGTCCGTGATATGCCGGAGCTGGAGGCGACCGAGAGCCCCTTTGCGGTGTGGGGATTCGGTGATGGCGGTCGTACGGCGATCTGGACTGGGGAGGCCCACTTCGACTATGCCGCGGAGCTGGATCTGCGCGGCGTGGCCGCCGGTGCCGTGGTCGCCGACCCTGGCGCGCTGATCTCCGAGATCGACGGTGGCCCGTGGGCGGGGCTCGCCCTGGCTGGCTTGATTGGGCTCGGGCGCGCCTACCGGCACCTGCCGGTCGACCACATCCTGCTCGCATCGGGGCGCGAGGTTATCAAGCGGGCCTCGAAGCTGGACGCGGCCGATATCCAGGTCGACTACCGCCATCAGCCGCTGGGCCAGTGGTGTGAACGCCCCGACCCCTGGAACGACGCGATGTGGCGGTACGTCCTGGCCAACGAGCAAAGCGCCCGTGTGGCACCACGAGTGCCGGTGCACCTCTACCACGGCACGCAAGACGCCCTCGTTCCCGTCGCGATGGGACGAGAACTTTTCGGCGCCTACCGCACACTCGGTGTCGACCTGAGCTGGCGCGAGTACCACAACAGCCACCTCGGGACCGCGGCCGACGGCGCTGGCGAAGCGATCTCCCGCCTGGCCAGTTACCTGCAACGACGGCCCACACCGCCCGGCCGAGCGACGACGCCCGCGTCCGCTGCACCCGAGACCACCTGAATCGCCTGCCCGCACCCACCGCAA
>NZ_BAUA01000076.1 GCF_000710915.1 Nocardia brasiliensis IFM 10847 | reverse complement strand
CCGAACATCGGCAGCCCCTGGCCGTCGACGACGAACACCAGCACCGACCTCCCCTACCCCCGCGTCGGGCAGTGACAAGGGACGTTCCATTCGTCCAAGCCACCCGCTCGAGCGGGGCCTACCGTTGCGCCCATGGCTACCACACCCACTACCGACGCACTGCATGATCGGCTCGTGCCGCTGCTCGACGCATGGATGGCGGCCATCGTCGCCAACGACGCGGCACGGATCGCCGAATTCATGACCGACGACTGGACGATGGTCTCCGAGAACGGGATCACCAGCGCCCGGGACTTCCTGGGGTTCATCGCGTCCGGCGCGCTCACCCATTCGGCGATGCAGCGGGTGGGCGACCCGGTGATCCAGTGCCACGGCACGGTCGCGGTCTTGACGGTCCGAGTCACCAATACCGCGCACTACCAAGGCAAACGGTTCGACGCCGACGAGTGGACGACGGACGTCTACGTCGAAACCGCCCAGGGCTGGCGCTGCTCGCTCAGCCACATCACCGCGGTCGCGACGGCCTAATTCACGACTTTGCCAGGTACTCCAGGCGTTCGGAGTCGACGGCGGCGTGCATCATGCCGGCCAGGCCCGGGTGCTTCCGCAGCCCGGGATCGGCTTCGACCACCTCGCGCGCGAGTTCCTGTGCGGCGGTGATGACTTCGAGATCGTCGAGCAGCGAGAGCAGTTTCAGGGAGCGGGCCGTCCCGGACTGGGCGGCGCCGAGCACATCGCCTTCACGCCGGGTGCGCAGGTCGAGCACCGCGAGCTCGAAGCCGTCCGTAGTGCTCGCGACCGCGTCCAGCCGCGCCATCGCCGAGCCGCCCGGCGCGGCATCGGTGATCAGCAGGCACAACCCGGCATGCTTGCCGCGACCGATGCGGCCGCGCAGTTGATGTAGCTGACTGACGCCGAAACGGTCCGCGTCGACGATCACCATCACGGTCGCGTTCGGCACATCGACGCCGACCTCGACGACCGTCGTGCAGACGAGCACATCGACCGAGCCGTCGTTGAACGCGCGCATCACCTGGTCTTTTTCGTCCGCGGGCAGCCTCCCGTGCAGCAGGCCGACCCGGACCCGGGACAGCGGCCCCGCCCGCAACTGATCGAACACGTCGAGCGCGGCCGCGGTGGTGGGACCTTCCTTCTCGGCGTCCTTGGCCTTGGCCTTGCCGTTCTTCGACTTACCGGCGGCCTCTTCGTCGTCGCCGATGCGCGAGCACACCACATAGGCCTGCCGACCGGCGTCGACCTCCTCCAGGATCCGCTCCCATGCGCGGTCGACCCAGTTCGGATGTTGCCTGCGCGGTACCACTTTGGACGTGATCGGCGAGCGGCCGCGCGGCAACTCGGTCAGCGTCGAGGTCTCCAGGTCGCCGAGTGTGGTCATCGCGATGGTGCGCGGAATCGGCGTCGCGGTCATCACCAGCAGGTGCGGGCTGGCTCCGGCTTTCGCCTTGGCCCGCAACGCGTCCCGCTGTTCGACACCGAAGCGGTGCTGCTCGTCGACCACCACCATGCCCAGGTCGAAGAACTCGACGTTGTCCTGGATGAGCGCGTGCGTGCCGATCACGATGCCCGCCTCCCCGGTCACCGCCTCCAGCAGCGCCGCCTTCTTCGCCGAGGCCGACATCGAGCCGGTGACCAGCACCACCTTGGTCGCGTGCTCGGCCGCACCGAGTTCGCCGCCGCTGCCGAGATCGCCGAGCATCCCGCGCATCGATCGATAGTGCTGGGCGGCAAGGACTTCCGTCGGCGCGAGCAACGCGCACTGCTGCCCGGCGTCGACGATCTGCAACATCGCGTTCAGCGCGACGATCGTCTTACCGGAGCCCACCTCGCCCTGCAGCAACCGGTGCATCGGCTGGCTGCGGGACATGTCCGCCGAGATCTCCGCGATCACTTGCTGCTGACCGGCGGTCAACTCGAAGGGCAACCGGGTCTGGAACTCGGCGGCGATGCCGTCCGGGCGCGGCGGGCAGGGGCGCGCGGACCGGCCGGACACCTCGTGCCTGCGCTCGGCGAGCACCAATTGCAGCGCCAGCGCCTCATCGAACCGCAAACGCTCTCTGGCCTGATCGATATCGGTCTTGCGCTCCGGCAGGTGGATCAGGCGCAGGGCGTCGGAGATCTTCATCAGCGAGCGATCGGCCCGGATGTCGTCGGGCACCGGATCGTCGATCGGGTCCAACTGGTCGAGCACCTGCCGGATACACGCGAGCACGTCCCAGCTCTGCACCTTCGCGGTGGCCGGATACACCGGGATGAATTCGCGCTCCATGAACGAGGTGTCCACGCCCTCGGCGCCTTTCGCGCTCTGCGCCAGCCCGCGCAGGTTGCCGCCGCCGCGCACGGTGGTGAGCGAGCCGACCTTCTCCTCGTCGTCGGCCTCGGGCAGGATGAGGTAGCCGGGGTGGCTCAGGTTCCACTGGCCGGGCCGCCAGTAGGTGACGGTGCCCGACATCATCGCCCGAAGACCTTCTTTGACAACGTATTTCACCTTGTCACCGTTGAAGAAGGTGACGTCGACACCGCGGCCGGTGCCGGAACCGGTGTCCAGCACCACCTTCAGCAGCGAACCGCGCCGGTTGCGCATCGGGCGCAGCTCGGCCTTGGTGATCCGGCCGATCACGGTGATGTGCGCGCCCTCCTCGGGCGCCTCCTCGGTGAGCGGTTGCCCCTGGGTGGCGTAGCGCAGCGGATAGTGCCGGAGCAGGTCCTCCACCGTGTGCATATCGAAGGCGTCGACCAGTGACCCGGCCGCCTTCACGCCGAGGATATGGTCGAGTCGATCGCTCAGGGTCGCCATCTACTCCACTCCGATCTGCACCAGATCCCCGTGCTGCCCACCGGAATACACGGTGACCTCCACGCCGGGAAACTCGTCGCCGATATGTGCGGCCAGCGCGTCGGCGAGGCCGTCCGGCGCCGCCGCGCCCATGAGCAACGTGACGAGCTCGCCGCCGAAGGCGAGCATCCGATCGAGCAGCGTCAGTCCGGCCGCCCGCACGTCGTGGTCGATCACGACGACATCGTGGCCGACCAGACCGAGCCCGTCGCCCGCCTCGCAGGTGCCGACCATGGTGAGCGCCCGCTCCGCCGCGGCCCGCAGCGCACCCCAGCGGGTGGTCGCGGCCGCCTCCGACATGGCGAAGGCATCGTCGACGGCGATCCGGCCGCGGTCGTGCACCGCCAGCGCCGCCAGCCCCTGCACCACCGACGCGCTCGGCAGCAGCAGCACGTCGCGGTGCGCGGCACGAGCGGCGACACCGACCGCGACCAGGTCGTGCGCGGGCAGTGCACCGTTGGGCAGCACCAGGACTTCCCGATTCGGCATCGCGCGGATCGCGTCGAGCAAGGCGGCCGCGGTCACCGGACCGTCGCCGTCCAGCACCACCGCGCCCGCGTCCTCGAACAGGGCGGCCGCGCCCGCGCCCGCGGCCACCGCGAGGATGCCGCGATCGGCGGGCCCCGCGGGGAGGGGCAGCTCGTCACCGGTGACGAGCTGTTCGGCGGCATCGTGCAGCGGCTCGGGCCGGGCCGGGGCGAAGCTCTCGATCCGGATACCGCTGAGCCGCCCCGCCGCGAGCCCCGCCTCCACCGCCGCGCCGGCGTCGGCGCAGTGCACGTGCGCGGACCAGGAGCCCTGCCCGTCACCGACCACCACCACCGAATCCCCCAGCTCGGTGAGCCGGGCGCGCAGTGCCGCCAGCCGCATCTCGTCGGTGTCGCCCAGCAGGTACATCACCTCGTATTGCGGTGTCGGCGAAGCCGTTTCGGCCGGTTCAGGTTCGGGCTGGGTCATGCCGGGTTCCTTCGGGATGTACTCCGGCCGGGACGGGATCTCGCCGAACGTCACCGACACCAGGCTGTCCAGCAGCACCACGAGGCCGCGCGCGCCCGCGTCGACCACCCCGGCGTCGCGCAGCACGCCGAGCTGCGACGGTGTTTCGCCCAGCGCCTTGGCCGCGCCGTCGGCCGCCGCCAGGGCGACCTCGGCGAGCGTGCTGTCGGCGCCTGCGGCGGCGCTGACCGCGGCACAGTCGAGCACCGTGAGAATGGTTCCTTCGATCGGCACGCTCAGCGCCGCGCGGACCAGCACGGCCGCGCGCCGCAACGCCTCGCGCAGCGTCGCCGCGGTCAGCGGCCCTTCGCGAACGGCCTCGGCGATCCCGCGCAGCACCTGGGACAGGATGATGCCGGAATTGCCGCGGGCGCCGATCGTCGCGCCGCGCGCCATGGCGGCGGCGACCTCGTGCGCCGTCACCTCGCGCGCACTCGGCGGGGCCGCGATCGCCTCGGCGGCCGCCATCGCCGCGCGCATCGTCGCGAGCAGGTTCGTGCCGGTGTCGGCGTCCGGGATCGGGAAGACGTTGAGTGCGTTGATCTCCTCGCGCCGATGCGCCAGGCCGTCGAGGCAGGTTCGACCCCAGCGCAGCAGCGCCGTGCCGTCCATCACATCCCGCACTCCGGGCACCGTCACCCCTCTCCCTCCGCCACTTGTGTCCGGCGCGCGGCACGCCGCCGTGCCCGCGCTCACGCCGCAGACGCCGCTCGCCAGGTTAGCGGGCGATACCGACACCCGGCCGACAGTGTGGGCCGCGGCGGGCGACCGTTCGTTTCCGACTACACTCGGGGTACCCCACCGCCGTCACCGGCATCGGCTGCCGACGCCCGGTTTGGTGGATCGGTGCCCGTCCCGTTACCCTTGCAGGGTTGCCTCGCGTGGCCGTCGCCGGTTTGCGCTGGCCGACATCAGTCGGCAGGGGTACGTCGATACATTGTTTCCGGACATGCTGCCCGCGGGCGGCGGTCCCCACCATGACATGAAGGAGTTCGCGACTATGGCTGCCGTCTGCGACGTCTGCGCCAAGGGCCCCGGCTTCGGGAAGTCGGTCTCGCACTCGCACCGGCGCACCAACCGTCGCTGGAACCCGAACATCCAGACCGTTCGCGCCCAGGTTGCGCCGGGTAACACCCGCCGCATGAACGTGTGCACCTCCTGCCTGAAGGCGGGCAAGGTCGTCCGCGGCTGATACGCCACGGCTGATCGGTACGAGACCGACGCACGCCCCGGCACCCTCACGGGTGGCCGGGGCGTAGTCATCTGCGGGTCCGGTCGGCGACCATGGTGCACATGACCGAGTCGACGTGGCGCATCCTGCCGCTCGCGGCCGAGCACACCTACCGCCTCGCCGAATGCCATATCGCCTGCTGGCGCGAGGCCTACGCGGACCTGGTGCCCGCGCACGTGCTCGCCGCGTTCGATGTGCGCCGCCGGGCCGCCCAATGGGAACGCGACCGCCTCCGCTACCCGGGACGCACACACGTCGCGGTGCTCGGCGACGCGGTGATCGGTTTCGCGAGCGCGGGCGAGTCCACCGATGAATCACCGGTCACACCACTGGAGCTGAGCGCGCTGTACGTCCGCGCGGCCTGGTACGGCACCGGCGTCGCCGACGATCTCCTGCGCACGGTGCTCGACCCGCGAAAGCCCTGCTCGTTGTGGGTATTCGAGGACAATCCGCGCGCCCGCGCCTTCTACCGCAGGCACGGCTTCGGCCCGGACGGCGCGCGCAAGATCGAACCGTTCACCGCGGTGCCGGAGCTGCGCATGGTGCGCCCAGCGGACGAAACCGACCTCGGCGCAACGCCGTCCGGCCCCGCCGTGGCCACCCGTTAAAGTGCAGACCATGACCTCCACCGCGCAGACCGGGTATGTGAGCACCGTCGACGGCGTCCTGCAGATCACCATCGCCACCGCCGCCAACGGCACGTCCATGGACTTCGGTGGCATCGTCGCCGGCACGGCCGCGCTGCGCGCGCTCGGCGCGGACGTCGGGGCCGTGCTGCTGACGAGCAGCGGGTCGAACTTCTGCGCGGGCGGCAACGTGCGCGGCTTCGCGGCCGCCGACGATCGGGCCGCGCACATCTACGGCCTGGCCACCGACCTGCACCACTTCGTCCGCGCGCTGGACGCGACCGCGGTGCCGGTGGTCGCGGGCGTGCACGGCTGGGCGGCGGGCGCGGGCATGAGCCTGGTCTGCGCCGCCGATATCGCGCTCGGCGGACCCGGCACCAAATTGCGCCCCGCCTACCCGGGTATCGGGCTCAGCCCCGACGGCGGCATGTCCTGGACGCTGCCGCGCATCGTCGGGCTGGGCCGGGCGCGCGAAATCCTGCTCACCGACGCCGTGCTGGACGCCGACGAGGCGGTGCGGCTCGGCATCCTCAGCAGGCTGGTCGCCGACGAGGACGTGCAGAGCGCGGCGCTCGACCTGGCCCGCACGCTCGCCGCCGGACCGCGTTCGACCCATGCCAGCATCAAAACGCTGCTGGCCCAGTCCACTTCGTCGACCCTCAGCGACCAGCTCGACCGCGAGCGCGAGGCGATCGCCACCGCGGCGGACGGCCCGACCGGGCGCGAGGGTGTGGACGCGTTCGTGGCGAAGCGGAAGCCGCAGTACCGGTAACTACTGTTCGTTGCGCAGCACGAACTTGGCGACCGCGTCGGTGAACGAATCGTTGTTGTCGCCCGCCGCGGTATGCGCGGCGCCGCCGATCTCGACCAGTTCGGCGTGCGGCACCAACTCCTGGAAGGCCGCGGCGCCCTCGGCGCTCACCACGTCCGATTGCAAACCGCGCACCAACAGCACGGGCATGGTCAGCCCGCGGGCCGCCGCCTCCATCTGATCGACCATCTCCGAGGCGTCCTCGATCCGGCCGGCGAGCATGTCCGGATCCCAATGCCAGTACCAGCGGCCGTCGCGCTGCCGCAGATTGCGTTGCAGCCCGTCGGTGTTCTCCGGACGCGGCCGATGCGGCAGATATTCGGCAACGGCGTCGGCGACCTGCTCGAGCGAATCGAAGCCGTCCCGGTGTCGGCCGAGGAAGTCGATCACCCGCGCCACGCCGGCCTGTTCCGGCCTGGTCACGATGTCGACGAGCACCAGCGCCTTGATCGGTGCGCCGGGGACCGCGGTGGCGAGCAGCCCGGTGATCCCGCCCATACTGGCCCCCACCACGACGGCGGGCGCACCGAGCTGCTCCAATACCAGCAAGAGATCTCGAACCATGGTGTCGCGGCGGTAGTCCCCGTCCGCGGACCATTCGCTGTCACCGTGCCCGCGCGCGTCCAGGGTGACCACCCGCATACCGGAGGCAGCCAGCTTCACGCCGGTCTGCTTCCACGAGTGCCTGGTCTGCCCGCCGCCGTGCAGGAACACCACGAGCGGGCCGGCTATCGGGCCGAATTGGTCGGCGACTAGCTCGAGACCACCCGAACCACGCAGCCGCAGCGGCGCGGGCTCGAGCAGATTGTTCGCATTACTCACTAACCGAGGATCGCATAGAACTGGTTACAGTTCACCTGCGAGCCGCCAGGACGGGTTTCCGCTCAGCAATTCCATTTGCCGGACGCGCTGAAGGTGTTCTGCAGCAGGCAGGTGACCTTGGCGTTGACCGACGACGAGATGGTGGAGGAGCCGTTGGAGGTGAATTCCTCACCGATCGGCGCCGACGTGGTACCGGCGGGGACCGAGGTGGTGTCCGTGGCCTGCTCCAGCGGCAGACCCTTGGCACTCGCGGTGGCGGCGCCACCGGCGAGAGCGGCGCAGAGGGCCAGGGTGGCGGTGGTGCCGCGCAGTGCGCCACGAACGGTGGTGTTGGGCATGGGTAGAGCTCCTCACTCGATTCGAACTCGGTAGATCACACACAGACGCCTGCTCACGGCAGGCGCCAGTCAACGGGTTCGGCACCCAGCTCGTCGAGCAGTTCGTTCACTCGGGAGAACGGGCGGGAACCGAAGAAGCCGCGCGACGCCGACAGCGGCGAGGGATGCGCGGACTCGATATAGGGCACCTCGGCATCGACCAGGGTGGGCTTCAGCGTCGACGCGTCACGACCCCAGAGGATCGCGACCAGCGGCTCGTCCCGCGCGACCAGCGCGCGAATCGCCTGCTCCGTCACCGCTTCCCAGCCCTTGCCGCGATGCGAGGCGGGCTGACCCGGGGTCACCGTCAACACCCTGTTCAGCATCAGCACACCCTGGTCCGACCACGGGCTCAGGTCGCCGCAGGACGGGGTCGGGTGGCCGAGATCCTTGGTGTACTCCGCGAAAATATTGGACAGGCTGCGCGGCACCGGCGAAACATCCGGAGCGACAGAGAAACTCAAGCCCATCGCGTGCCCGGGGGTCGGATACGGGTCCTGGCCGACCACCAGCACACGAACCGCGTCGAACGGGCGCTGGAACGCGCGCAGCACATTCTCACCGGCCGGTAGATAGCCGCGGCCCGCGGCGTTCTCGGCGCGCAGGAACTCGCCCATGGCCGAAATTCGATCCGCCACCGACTCGAGTGCCTTCGCCCATCCCGGATCCATGATTTCCGACAGTGGTTTCGCGCCCATGACCGCACAACTTAGCGTGGTTCGCCGGGCGACGCCGAGTCCGCCCCACCGAACGATTCCCAACCGGCGCTGCCGGAGCGCGGCACACCGTCGACTGTGACGCCGTGACCGGCGCACACTCGCCCGATCGGCACCCAGCCCGGGGGCAGCGGCCGACTGGCGGGCCAGGTGCCGGCGAAGGCGTGGTCCTCGCCGCCGGTCAGAATCCATTGCGCCGCATCGGCATCCAGTGCGGCGGCGATCTGCTCCAGTGCCGGGTCGCGCAGCGCCGCCGAATCCAGATCGATGGCGACCGCGGAAGCCGTGGCGATATGTCCGAGATCGGCGAGCAGGCCGTCGGAGACGTCGGTGAGTGAGTTCGGGCGCGGTGTCGCCGAATTCGCAGCGTTGTCACGGGGGTGTGCCGCAGGGTCGTCGTGCGGCTGCGCCGCAGGGTATCCGGCGGGCAGGACGTCCAGCACGGCCGCGTAGGGCGGTTGCGGGACTCGATGCGCGGCAAGCACTTCGGCGAACCGGTCGGATCGCGCCCCGGCGGTCAGCGCCGCGAGACCGGCCGCGGACCAACCGAGCCGGCCCGCCACCGCGACCGTGTCGCCCACGCGCGCACCGGATCTCGGCACCGGTGCCCGCCCGTTCAGATCACCGAACGCGGTCACCGAGATGACGATCTCGCGGCTGCGCACCAGATCGCCGCCCGCGATCGAGGCGCCGGCGCGGCCCGCCTCCGCCCACATCCCGTCGGCCAGACCGTCGACCACCTCGAGCGGGGTGTCCGACGGTAGGCCGAGCGCGACCACGAACGCGCTGGGTGCGGCGCCCATCGCGACCACGTCGGCGGCGTTCTGCGCGATCGCCTTGCGGCCGATGTCCGCGGGGCTGGACCAGTCGAGCCGGAAATGCCGGTCCTGCACGAGCATGTCGGTGGTCACCACGAATCGGCCGTCCGGCGCGGCGACCAGCGCGGCGTCGTCACCCGGCCCGAGCAGCACGCCGGGCGCCTGCACCCGACGCCGGTTGATCCGCTCGATCAGCGCGAACTCCCCCAGTTCGCGCACCGTCCTCGGCGTAGCGCTCTCGCTGATGACCGGGTCCTTTCCGACACGCTGCTGGCTGCAAACGACCCGACGGTACCCTTTCCAGGGCAATCGAGTACTACCGGACCGGTCACGGCACCCGCGGCAGCGATCGCGGCCCCGACCGGTCATCCAGCGCAGGAAAGGGCGGTGAGCATGGCGGCGGAATCGTCGGACCGCGATTCGTCGAAGGACAGCGAGGTGGGCGGTGCGTCCGCGCGCGACGCCGAGAAGTCCTCGACGGTGGGAACAGGCGATACCGCGGACCGGACCGGCACCGACGGCACGGGCACAGGACGCACCGGCACAGACGCCGCCACGGATAGCACCGAGACCACGGGCACCGGCACCGCCGCGGGACTCCGACGCGCCGAACCGGACGCCGATGCGGAAAGCACTGGCACCAAGGTCGCGGCAATCGGAAGCTCTGACACCAACGCCGGCACAGGAAGCGCTGACACCGCGGCTACCGGAAGCACTGAAGCCGATGCGACGGCGGCGGGTAATCGCGACGCCGATGCGGCGAAACCGCGAAGCGGCGCCGACGAGTCCGAGGCCGAAGAGTCCGCGGCCGCAGCGAGCACCGATGCGGTCGCGCGGCAGTATCCGCCTGCGCTGATCGCCACGGCTGTCGCACTGCCTGTGGTGCTAATCGTCGGGTTGCTCGTGGCCGCGGTGCTCGCCCGGCGCGCGCCGGTCGAACGCGAACCGCTGGTCCTCGGTCCGGTTGCCGCCCCCGCGGCCGACGGTCAGGCATGCGTGACGTTGCTGCCCGCCTTGCCGACGACCGTCGGCGACTTCACCAAATCCACTCTCGTGGAACCCTCCCCGCCCGGCACCCGGGCCTGGCAGCGGCCCGACGGCGGTGACGCGATCGTGCTGCGCTGCGGCCTGGACCGTCCGCTCGAATTCAACCGCGCTTCACCCTTGCAGCTGGTGAACAACGTCCAGTGGTTCGAGGCCCGTGACCCGGCCGCCAAGGCCAGCACCTGGTTCGCCGTCGACCGCGAGACCTATATCGCGCTCACCGTGCCCGACGGCTCCGGTCCCACACCGCTGCAAAGCGTCTCCGACGCGATCACCGCCAACCTCCCGGCCAAGGCGCTCGACCCGGGGCCGCTGCCCAACTGAACGCTGCGGCGTCGGCCCCTCCCACTCACCTTCCGCCACATCACCTCGGCGAAGGACAGCGCGATCAGCACAGCGCCGACCCCGGAATCGTCGTCGCCACGAGCAAGACTCGACGATACGCAGAATCGGCTAACCGAGCTTGCGCAAGGCGCGCAGGCAGATCTGCTCGCACAGTTCGGCGAAGTCGATTCCCGCGGCCGCCGCGGATTGCGGCAGCAGGCTGGTCGCCGTCATGCCCGGCAGGGTGTTCGCCTCGAGACACCAGATCTCACCGGCGGCGTCGACCCGGAAATCGACGCGACTGTAGGCACCGAGCTTGAGCGCCCGGTGCGCGCGCACCGCCTGGGCGCGCATCTCGTCCGCCAGCGCGGCGGAAATCTCGGCCGGGAAGATCTCGACCGCGCCGCCGACCTGGTATTTGCTGCGGTAGTCGAAGATCTCGCTGCCCTGCGGAATGATCTCGCCGACCGCGAGCGGTTCGTCGCCGAGCACGCCGACCACGAATTCTCTTCCCGGCACGAATCTTTCGACCATCACCTCGTCGTCGTGCGCGCGGGCCACCCGCACCGCCTCGGCGTAGTGCGCGGGATCCTTGACCACCGTCAGGCCCACCGTGGAGCCCTGCTTGTTCGGTTTGACGATCACCGGCCAGCCGAGCCGGTCGTCGAACTCGTCCGCCACCGCCATCTCCCAGTCCGGTGTCGGCACCCCGGCGAGCCGGAACAGTCGCTTGGACACGTCTTTGTCCATCGCCACCGCACTGGCCAGCACACCGCTGCCGGTGTAGGGCACGCCCGCCAGATCGAGCAGACCCTGAACGGTGCCGTTCTCGCCGGTGCCGCCGTGCAACGCCAGGAAGACGACGTCGACGTCGCGCAATCCGCCCTGCTCGCACAGCAATTGCATGGTCACGTCCGGCACCGCGCCGCTGACCTGCGGCGGCTCGGCCGGGACCGTCGCCGCCATGAGCCCATCCTCGCCGTCGGCATCGAGGCGGCCCGCCGTGGTGTCGTAGGCCGAGACCTCGTGCCCGCGCGTGCGCAACGCGCGAAACACCTGCCCCGCCGTGGCAATAGAGACATCCCGCTCGGCATTCGTCCCGCCGAACAACACCGCAACCTGCATCTGACCCGCTTTCATCCCGCGCTCGATGCCGCCGATATCGACCGCGACTAGCGAAGTCCGGTGCCGCGTGTGACGGCGGTTTCGATCAGGGTGGAGATCAAGGTCCGGTAGTCGATGCCGGTGGCATCCCACATTTTCGGGTACATCGAGATGGGGGTGAAACCGGGCATGGTGTTGATCTCGTTGATCACCGGGCCGTCCGCGGTGATGAAGAAGTCCACCCGGGCCAGGCCCTGACAGTCCAGCGCACGGAACGCCTTGACCGCGAGTTCCCGTACATTGTCGGCGATTTCGTCGTCCAGCTTCGCCGGGATGTCGAATTCGCAGACATCGTCGAGGTATTTGGTCTGGAAGTCGTAGAACTCGGGGTGCGCCGCGGCATCGTCCTCCGGCATCCGGATCTCGGCCAACATGCTCGCCTGTACCCGTCCGTCCGGGAACTCCAGCACGCCGCATTCCACCTCGCGGCCGATGATGCCCGCCTCGACAATGACTTTCGGGTCGTGCGCACGCGCCACCGCGATGGCGGCATCGAGTTCGGCCCAGGTGGTGACCTTGGTGATGCCGATCGAGGAGCCGCCGCGCGCGGGCTTGACGAACACCGGCAGTCCGAGCCGATCCCGGTCCGCCGCATCGACTGTCGCGGTGCCGGGCCGCAGCACCACCTGCTTGCCGACCGGCAGTCCTTCGGCCGCAAGGAGTTTCTTGGTGAACTCCTTGTCCATGCCCGCGGCGCTGGCCAGCACGCCCGGCCCGACGTAAGGCACTCCGACGAGTTCCAACAGACCTTGCAGGGTTCCGTCCTCGCCGAACGGCCCGTGCAGGATAGGGAATACGACATCGACCGCACCGAAGGTCGCGTGCGGATCGTCGAGGGCGACCAGCGCGCCGGAACCGCCCGGGCCCGCGGCCAGCGTGAGGGCGGTGCCGCTGCCATCGACCGCGGGCAGCGCACGATCGTGGAACCCGAGCGCGGCGACCGCCGAATCGGCCAGCACCCAGGTGCCTTCGGTGCTGATCCCGATCGGCACCACGTCGTATTTTTCCGGATCCAGGTTGCGCAGCACGCTGCCGGCCGACACGCACGAGACAGCGTGCTCATTGCTCCGCCCGCCGAAAACCACAGCCACCCGGATCCGGTTCGTCATGCCCCGAACCGTACCCGCCATGCCTACTCCGGCTTGATTCGGCGGCCGAGGAGGTTGCCTACGGCGGCGAGGACGGGGACGTTTTCGTGGCAGACCTGGTGGACGGCGGTGGTGAGGGGCATGTCGACGGCGTGCTTTTCGGCGAGGGCGCGGATGGAGGTGCAGGACTTGACGCCCTCGGCGACCTGGCCGTGGGTCGCCTCCTGGGCCGATTCCATGGAACCGCCCGCGCCCAGCGCGTGACCGAAGGAGCGGTTGCGCGACAGCGGCGAGGTGCAGGTCGCCACGAGGTCGCCGACGCCGGCCAGGCCGGCCAGGGTCGCCGGTTCGGCGCCGAGGGCGACGCCGAGCCGGATGATCTCGGCGAGACCGCGGGTGATGATGCTGGCTACGGTGTTGTCGCCCAGGCCCATGCCGGAGGCGATACCGCAGGCGAGGGCGATCACGTTCTTACAGGCGCCGCCGATCTCGCAGCCGATCACGTCGGTGTTGGTGTACGGGCGGAAATAACCGGTGGCGCAGGCCTGTTGCACCGCGACAGCACGTTCGGCATCGGTGCACGCGATCACCGTTGCCGCGGGCTGGCAGGTGGCGATCTCCCGCGCCAGGTTCGGACCGGACAGCACCCCGATCCGGCTCGGGTCGGCGGCACTGACGTCGGCGATCACCTGGCTCATCCGGAGCAGGGTGCCGGTCTCGATGCCCTTGGCCAGGCTGAGCAGGGTCGCGTCCGGGCCGATCAGGTCCTTCCAGTGCGCGAGATTCGCGCGCAGGGACTGCGACGGCACGGCGAGGACGACGAGGTCCGCGCCGTCGAGCGCGACCGCAGGGTCGTGCGTGGCCGCGATCGGCGGCAACTGAATATCGGAAAGATAGGACGGATTGCGATGATCGGTGCGCAGCACCTCGGCGACCTCGGGTCGTCGAGCCCAGATGGTGACATCGGTGCCCGCGTCCGCCAAAACCTTCGCGAACGCGGTTCCCCATGATCCCGCGCCCAGTACTGCCGCCCTCGTCATCTGCCCAATATGCCATGGAAGGATTGGTCGCATGCGCCCGCACGCCGTGCATGCCGTGATCGCGGTCAAGAGCCTCGATCAGGCCAAGAGTCGACTGGCCGACCGGCTGCGCCCGGAACACCGGGCCCGGTTGGTCCTGGCCATGCTCGCCGACACCGTGACCGCCGCCGCGACCGTCGAGGAGATCGCCTCGGTCACCGTCGTCACGCCCGATCCGGCGGTGGCCGAGCTGGCGCGCACGCTCGGGGCCGCCGTCCATCCCGAGCCGCGTCCCCTCGGCCCGGACAGCTTGAACGCCGCACTGGCCGATGCCGCCGCCGCGCTGCGCCACCGGCACGGCGCGGTCGATCTGCTCGCCGTGCAAGCGGACCTGCCCGCGCTGCGGCCGGAGGAACTGGCCGATGTGTTGGCGACCGCGCCGCGCGGCGTCCGCTCGATCGTGGTCGATCACGCGGGCACCGGAACGGCCGCGCTACTTGTCCGCGACCCTGTCGCCCCGCTCGATCCGAGGTTCGGGCCGGGCTCGGCGGACAAACATGTCGCGGCGGGTGCGGTGGACCTACCCGGCGATTGGCCCGGGTTACGGCTGGATGTGGATACGGCCGACGATCTGGACCTGGCGATCGAGCTCGGCGCGGGCGGGTCGACCCGTGCTGTGCTGCACGACATCGGCTGGCAGGGCCGCGTTCACCAGCCCGTTCGCCGAGTGTGCTAGAAGGTCGCCACACCAGCGGCCGATGGTGACGGCAATCGCAGTGTCGGCCTGCACATCGCACCCTGAGTAGGGGATGATCGTTGGCGTGAGTGAGCTAACTATGGACCGGTGCGCATCGCGCATGTCGGCGCCGAGCGCCAGCGAGGTACGGGCATGAGCGATACCGAGACCGTCAAGCAACAGTTGCTGCCCACCCCGCCGCCCGCGGCCTCACCGGTGCCGACGGACGCCACCGTCGAGCAGTTGCCACGCGATCGCTATCTCAATCGAGAGTTGAGTTGGCTCGATTTCAACGCGCGCGTGCTCGCCCTGGCCGAAGACGCTTCGCTGCCACTGCTCGAACGGGCCAAGTTCCTCGCGATCTTCGCGTCGAATCTCGACGAGTTCTACATGGTGCGGGTCGCGGGCCTCAAACGGCGCGCCGAGACCGGTTTACTGGTCCGCTCCGCCGACGGCCGCTCCCCCGGTGAACAGCTCGAGTTGATCACCAAGCGCACCCAGGAGATCGCCGAGCGGCACGCGCGGGTCTTCCTCGACGAGGTGCTGCCCGCGCTGACCGACGAGGGCATCGCGATCATCGACTGGAAAGATCTCAACGACGATGAGCGCCAACGCCTCTCGGGACACTTCCAGGATCAGGTGTTCCCGGTGCTCACACCGCTGGCCGTCGATCCGGCGCACCCCTTCCCCTACATCAGTGGCCTGAGTCTCAATCTCGCCGTGACGGTGAAGGATTCGTCGACCGGTGGCGAACACTTCGCGCGCGTCAAGGTGCCGGACAATGTCGACCGGTTCGTCCGCGTGCGGCGCACCGACTCGAATTCCCCCATCGCGGCGTTCCTTCCGATGGAGGAGCTGATCGCGGCGCACCTCGATCTGCTGTTCCCCGGCATGGAAGTGGTTGAGCAGCACTCGTTCCGGATCACCCGCAACGCCGACTTCGAGGTCGACGAGGACCGCGACGAAGACCTGTTGCAGGCGCTGGAGCGGGAACTCGCCCGGCGGCGGTTCGGATCGCCGGTGCGCCTGGAGGTCTCGGACGACATGACCGAGCACATGCTCGAATTGTTGTTGCGGGAACTGGATGTCGATCCCGGCGACGTCATCCAGGTGCCCGGCCTGCTCGACCTGTCCTGCCTGTGGCAGGTGTACGGCGTGGACCGGCCGAACCTCAAGGACACCCCGTACGTGCCCGCGACGCCTGCCGCGTTCGGCGAGCGGGAGACGCCGCGCAACGTGTTCGCGGCGCTGCGCGAGGGCGATGTGCTGGTGCACCATCCCTACGATTCGTTCTCCACCAGCGTGCAGCGGTTCATCGAGCAGGCGGCCGCCGACCCGCAGGTGCTCGCGATCAAGCAGACGCTCTACCGCACCTCCGGTGACTCCCCGATCGTCAATGCGCTCATCGATGCGGCGGAGGCGGGCAAGCAGGTCGTCGCGCTGGTCGAGATCAAGGCGCGCTTCGACGAGCAGGCCAACATCAAATGGGCGCGCGCGCTGGAGCAGGCGGGCGTGCACGTGGTCTACGGTCTGATCGGCCTCAAGACGCACTGCAAGACGTGTCTGGTGGTGCGCCGGGAGGGCGCGACCATCCGCCGCTACTGCCATATCGGCACCGGCAACTACAACCCGAAGACCGCGCGGCTCTACGAGGATGTCGGATTGCTCACCGCCGCACCGGAAATCGGCGCCGACCTGACCGACCTGTTCAATTCGCTGACGGGTTACTCACGAAAAGAGAACTACCGCAACCTGCTCGTCGCGCCGCACGGAGTGCGCGCCGGGATCATCGAACGGATCCAGCGCGAGACCGAGTTGGCCAAGGCGGGCAAGGATGCCCGAATCCGGCTGAAGGCCAACGCGATCGTCGACGAGGAGATCATCGACGCGCTCTATCGGGCCTCGCTGGCCGGCGTGCCGGTGCAGATCGTGGTGCGCGGAATCTGCGGCCTGCGCCCCGGGGTGCCGGGCATGAGCGAGAACATCGAGGTGCGCTCGATCCTCGGCCGCTTCCTCGAACACTCCCGCGTCATGCACTTCCAGGCCCAGGATCAGTACTGGATCGGCAGCGCCGACATGATGCACCGCAACCTCGACCGGCGCGTGGAAGTGATGGCGCAGGTGAAGGATCCGCGGCTGACCGAGCAACTCGGTCAGGTTTTCGACTCGGCCCTGCATCCCAACACTCGCTGCTGGGTACTCCGGTCGGATGGTAATTGGCTCGCTTGGCCGGAGCACGCCGGAGATGACGACGTGAAAGTACGTGACCACCAGGAATTCCTCATGCGCCTGCGGAGGCCCGATCAGCAGTGAGCGGTCGCACCGGGTACGAGATGGAAGGGGGTCCCTTCTGGGACCCCCGGGTAACCGCCAACATTCACGCCGCGGGCGCGGTGGTGTGGCGCAGGACGCCGAACGGCACGATCGAGATCGCCGTCGTGCATCGACCCAAGTATCAGGATTGGTCACTGCCCAAGGGCAAGCTCGACCCCGGCGAGACGCCGGTGCTCGCCGGGCTACGCGAGGTGCGCGAGGAGACCGGGCTGGACTGCAAGCTCGGTCGCTACCTCGGTCACGTCACCTACCCGATTCCGGGGCACCGCAAGCTGAAGCGGGTCGACTACTGGGCCGCGACGGTGGCCGGTGGTGAGTTCACCGCCAATAGCGAAGTGGACGTGCTGAATTGGCATCCGCTGGATCGGGTGATGGATCAGCTGTCCTACCCGATGGACCGGCAGGTGGTGCGCGCGTTCACTCGGCTGCCACCGGACACCAGCACGCTGCTGCTGGTGCGGCACGCGAAAGCTGGTCGGCGCGACCGCTTCTCCGGTCCGGACCCGTTGCGCCCGCTGGATCGGGAGGGGCAGTCCCAATCCCGGGTGCTGGTGCCGAATCTGCTGGCGTTCGGGGCATCTGAGATTCATTCGGCCGATCCGGTGCGCTGCGTGCAGACGGTGACACCGTTGGCGGAGAAGCTCGGCACCGAGATCGTGCTCGAGCCGCTGCTGTCCGAAACCGGTTATGCCGCAGCGCAGGACGAGGCGCGCGAACGTCTCGTCTCGCTGGTCTCGGATACCGAGGTTCGTGTTGTGTGCAGTCAGGGCAAGGTGATTCCGGATCTGCTGCAATGGTGGGCCGACCGCGACGGTGTCACGCTGCCCTCCGCACGCAACCGCAAAGGCAGCGTCTGGGTACTGTCGTGCCACCGCGGGCGGCTGGTCGCGGCCGACCATATGGACCGCACCTTGTCCGCCGACGTCGTTCGAGCCTGAGCGCACCGGCCCCAAAGCCGGACCCCGACAGGGAAAACCGGCCCTTTCCGCCCGCGACGGGCCGGAAAGGGCCGCTACGGCTGCGTCTGGCAGCCGAACCTGCCGGACACCGGGCCCCGGCCCGCGACGCCCGCCTACGGTGCGCGGGAGCCAAACTCAGCCCACACGGCCCGAAAGGCCGGTCAGGACAGCCGAAACGGCCCCGGAGGCGAACCTCCGGGGCCGTTTTCGCGGTCTTACCGCTTGTTCCTAGCGGCTGCGACGAGCCGGCGCCTTCTTGGCGGCCGACTTCTTCGCGGGCGCCTTCTTGGCGACGGTCTTCTTTGCCGCAGTGGTCTTCTTGGCGGCGGTGACCTTCTTGGCGGGGGCCTTCTTGGCCGCAGCCTTCTTCACCGTGGCCTTGGCCGGAGCCTTCTTGGCTGCGGTCTTGGTCGCAGTCGCCTTGCGAGCGGCGGTCTTTGCGGGCGCCTTCTTGGCAGCCTTCTTCGCCGTCGTCTTGGCGGGGCCCTTGGTCGGGGTCGCCTTCTTGGCGGCAGTCTTCTTGGCTGCCGTCTTCTTGGCGGCCGCTTTCTTCGCTGCCACCGGGGCATTCGCGCCGCGCTTGACGGCCGGGCCGCTCGCGGTCAGCTTCTGCTTGCCGGCGATCACGGCCTTGAACTGAGCGCCCGGACGGAACGCAGGCACCGAAGTGGGCTTCACCTTGACCGTTTCGCCGGTACGGGGGTTGCGGGCGACCCGAGCCGCACGCTTACGCTGTTCGAACACACCGAATCCGGTGATTGTGACGCTCTGACCCTTGTGCACCGCGCGCACGATGGTGTCGACCACATGCTCGACTGCCGCGGTGGCCGTGCGCCTGTCCGTACCCAACTTTTCGGTCAGAACGTCGATCAGTTCCGCCTTGTTCATTGAATCCTCCGCAGACTAATGGCCCGTCGTCGGACCGACTAGGTACCACGGTAAACCCACAATGGGCAAGAGTCTATGTGCCACGCCAAAATTCATGTGGTTTAGCACACGTCCAGCTATCGGCCCCCTGCCCATCCAGCTAACCGAGCGGGGTGTTTAGGACTGCGAAATACGTGCTGGGAGGGTAGTGGGTTTCCATGCTGGCCTTGCGTTTTCGAACTCGGCGATGGTCTCGCTGCGGCGCAGAGTGAGCCCGATGTCGTCCAATCCTTCGAGCAGACGCCACCGTGTGTAGTCATCAATATCGAACGGCAACACGGCGGTTCCAGCGGTCACCGTGCGCGCCTCGAGGTCCACAACCAATTCGAGCCCGGGCTGTTCCTCGAGCAACTTCCAGAGCATTTCGACATCGTTCTGTGACATCTGAGCGGCCAGCAGACCGCCCTTACCGGCATTGCCGCGGAAGATGTCGGCGAACCGGGACGAGATCACCACCCGAAAGCCGTAGTCCGACAGCGCCCAAACGGCGTGCTCACGTGAGGATCCGGTGCCGAAATCCGGGCCGGCCACCAGCACACTTCCCCGCTTGTACGGCTCGGTGTTCAGAATGAAGTCCGGATCGGTTCGCCATGCGGCGAACAGACCGTCCTCGAATCCGGTGCGGGTCACCCGCTTCAGGTACACGGCCGGGATGATCTGATCGGTATCGACATTGGAACGGCGGAACGGCACGCCGATCCCCTGATGCACGGTGAAGGCTTCCATTGATTCTCCTGAGTCGGTAGAGGTGTCGCGCCCGGTCAGTCCAGATCCGCAGGCGAGGACAGGGTTCCGCGGACCGCCGTCGCGGCCGCTACGAGCGGGGAAACCAGGTGCGTGCGGCCGCCTTTGCCCTGGCGGCCCTCGAAGTTCCGGTTCGACGTGGAGGCGCAGCGCTGCCCCGGCGCGAGCTGATCCGGATTCATTCCCAAGCACATTGAGCACCCCGCCTGCCGCCATTCGGCGCCTGCCGCGGCGAAAATGTCGCCCAGTCCTTCTAATTCAGCCTGTGCGCGAACCCGCATCGAGCCCGGTACAACCAGCATTCGCACTCCGTCGGCGACCCGTCGTCCCTTTAAAATCCCGGCCACCGCACGCAAATCCTCGATGCGCCCGTTGGTGCACGAACCGACGAATACGGTGTCGATCGCCACATCGCGCAACGGGGTTCCCGGCGCCAAATCCATGTATCGCAGCGCTTTCTCCGCGGACTCGCGCGCCGTCTCGTCGGCTATCTGGGCGGGATCGGGCACCGATTCGCCCAGCGGCGCGCCCTGTCCCGGGTTCGTGCCCCAGGTGACGAAGGGGGTCAGCGCGTTCGCGTCGATGTGCACCTCGGCGTCGAAAACCGCGCCCTCGTCGGTCTTCAGTGCCTCCCAGGCGGCCACTGCTGCCGTCCAGTCGTCCCCCTGCGGGGCGTGCGGCCGTCCTTCGAGGAATTCATAGGTTGTTTCGTCCGGGGCGATCATGCCCGCCCTGGCGCCCGCCTCGATGGACATGTTGCAGATGGTCATTCGCGCCTCCATGGACATCGCGCGAATCGCCTCGCCGCGATACTCCAGCACGTAACCCTGGCCGCCGCCGGTGCCGATCTTCGCGATGACGGCGAGAATCAGGTCTTTACTCGTGACCCCGGGCGCCAAAGTGCCGTCGACGGTGATCGCCATCGTCTTGAACGGGCGCAGCGAGAGTGTCTGGGTGGCAAGCACATGCTCGACCTCGGAGGTGCCGATACCCATCGCCAGCGCGCCGAACGCGCCGTGCGTCGAGGTGTGGCTGTCGCCGCAGACCACCGTCATCCCGGGTTGCGTCAGCCCCAATTGCGGACCGACGACGTGCACGATGCCCTGATCCAGATCGCCCATCGGATGCAGCCGCACACCGAATTCCGCGCAGTTGCGGCGCAAGGTGTCCACCTGGGTGCGCGAAACGGGGTCGGCGATCGGCTTGTCGATATCGACCGTCGGGACATTGTGATCCTCGGTCGCGATGGTGAGATCGGGACGCCGCACCGGCCGGCCCGCCGCCCGTAGCCCGTCGAAGGCCTGCGGACTGGTCACCTCGTGCACGAGATGCAGGTCGATGTAGATCAGGTCGGGCTCGCGCCCGACGCCCTCGCCCTCGCCACGGGCGACGACATGCTGCTCCCACACCTTTTCGGCCATGGTGCGCGGCTGTGCCATTCTCGATCACCTTTCGACAAGCATCCGGTCCGCGATCGGGGCTGTGAACGCGGCGACGGCTGCACAAGTTTTTCGGATATGCGAGATCGGATGTCGCGTGGCGAGCAGCCGCGCCGGGGAGCATCCGCAGCAGTGGATTTCCCAGCATCCGAGACGCTAGTATCGTTCTATGAGACAGCATAGCGGCATCGGCGTCCTCGACAAAGCAGTGGCGGTGTTGTACGCCGTCGCCGAGCATCCCTGCGGTCTCAACGAGCTGTGCGCCCGCACCGGACTCCCCCGCGCCACCGCACACCGGCTCGCCGTCGGACTCGAGGTGCATCGCCTGCTCGCCCGCGACAACGGCGGCCTGTGGCGGCCGGGGCCCGCGCTCGCCGAGCTCGCCGCCGGGGCCACCGATCCGCTCCTGGAGGCCGCTTCGGCCGTGCTGCCCCGATTGCGCGAGATCACCGGCGAAAGCGTCCAGCTGTACCGCCTGGACGGCAATGCGCGCGTCTGTATCGCCGCGATGGAACCGCCCGTCGGCCTGCGCGACACCGTGCCCGTCGGCGCACGCCTGCCGCTGACCGCGGGTTCGGCCGCGAAAGTCCTGCTCGCCTGGGCCGATCCCGAGCTGCAGCGCACCATCCTGGCCGATGCCGTCTTCGGCGAACGCGCCGTCACCGAGGTCCGCAAGCGCGGCTGGGCGCAAAGCGCCGCCGAACGCGCGTCCGGCGTGGCCAGCGTCTCCGCACCCGTCCGCGACGCCGGCGGCACCGTGATCGCCGCCGTCTCCGTCTCCGGTCCGATCGACCGGATGGGCCGCAGGCCGGGCGCCCGCTGGGCCGCCGACCTGGTCGCCGCCGCCGAGGCCCTGCACAAGCGCCTATAACACGTTCTAGAAATCTGCCTTTAGAGTTGGCCCATGGGAGTCAATCAACGGGCGCAGATCGTCATGTCCGAGACCGAGATCACCGAGTTCTTGCAGCGCAGCCGCATCGCGACGCTGGCCACCCTCGGCAAGGACGGCAGGCCGCACCTGACCGCCATGTGGTACGCGCTGCTCGACGGCGAGATCTGGTTCGAGACCAAGACCAAATCGCAGAAGGCGGTCAATCTGCGTCGCGACCCGCGCATCACCTGCATGGTCGAGGCCGGCCAGACCTACGACCAGCTGCGCGGCGTCGCCATCGAGGGCCGGGCCGAGATCATCGACGATCCCGACCAGTTGTTCGCCGTCGGGGTCAGCGTCTGGGAGCGCTACACCGCTCCGTACAGCGAAGAGGCGCGTCCCATGGTCGAGGCCATGCTGCACAAACGCTCCGCCATCCGCGTCGTCCCCGAGCGCGTCCGCAGCTGGGATCACCGCAAGCTCGGCCTTCCCCCGATCCCCTTCGGCGGCACCACCGCCCACCCCCTGGACTGACCCATCCCACCTCTCGAGACGCCACCCCGCACGCGCGTCTCCGTCCGCCACGGAGACGCGCGGCGATATCCACCTGACATCCCCTCCCCCGGCGACTACCGTCGAACCGTTCGACACCGATCGGCCGGGCACCGCCGCCCCCAGTGCTGCGGCGCGCGGCCGCGACGACGAGGAGCAGGCGATGGCGGAACCGGATAGTTCCCAGAGCTCAGGCAGTTCCGAGGGCGCAAGCGCCGAAGAGGTGAAACGAAAGTTCAAAGAGGCGCTGGACCGCAAAAACAAGAACCACGCCCGAACCGCCGACCACCTCGACGGCCGCTCCAAGGCATCAGCCGCCCACGGCAACGCCAGCCACAAACGCGAATTCCGCCGCAAGAGCGGATAAGCACCAGGCCCTCCGCCCCGCGGAGGGCCTGACTTTTTCCGCCCCAGCATCGACCACGCCGGACGCGAAGCGACGGCACAACGGGCAGACAAGCACCCCACGGCCGACGCCCAGCCCAACACCCCGGATCCGAAGCGACACCACAACGGGAAGCGAAGCACCCCCGCAACAGACCCCGACAACAGCACCACAACCGCCATGACCAACGGCAGCACGAGCAGCGAAGCGCCCTCGCAACAGACCCCGAGAACGGAACCGAACTGCTGCCGACAACGGCAGGGCGGGAAGCGAAGCGACCCCGCCAGGGGGGTCCGGGGGCGCAGCCCTCCGGGTGGGGCGTGGGGGCTTCGCCCCCACAAAATACGCGGAAACCAGAAAAGGCCCACGCTCTGTGTGAGCATGAGCCTTCGATCTGGTTGTAGCCCCGACGGGATTCGAACCCGCGCTACCGCCTTGAGAGGGCGGCGTCCTAGGCCGCTAGACGACGGGGCCTTGGACTGCTTCTCGTTGGTACGAGGAGCACCTTTGTGATCTTTCGATCTGGAGGCTCGGTTAGCTTAGCTTCCCGAGGCCTGGCGACCAAATCGCCAGGTGCTGTTCGATTTTCGGTCGCGTACCGTTGTCGACAGCTGCTCTCTCCGCTGGGGTACCAGGACTCGAACCTAGAATGGCTGAACCAGAATCAGCTGTGTTGCCAATTACACCATACCCCAATGACCTGGTAATTCGACCTCGCAGTCTGGCTGACCGGGAGGCCGCGTTCCGGCCGAGAAGAAGAGTACCAAACGGCTACCCGTTTACTACAAATCGGCTGGTAGAGGCCATGTTTTCGGCTGTTTCGGCGGTGTCAGGACGTTGCGGACCACTCCTGTGCGGAGCGGAGGCGTTCGAGGCTGACGTCGCGGCCGAGCAGTTCGAGGGACTCGTACAGCGGCGGGCTGATGTGCGAGCCGGTGACGGCGACGCGGACCGGCGCGAATGCTTTGCGCGGTTTGAGCCCCAGTTCGTCGATCAGGGCGGTTTTCAGCGCGGCCTCGATTGCGGGGGTGGTCCACTCGGCCAGCGGCTCCAGCGCAGTAATAGCGGCTTGCAATACCGGAGTGGCTTCGGCGCCGAGATTCTTGGTTCCGGCTGCCGGGTCGATCGCAAATTGTTCGGCGGGTGCCAACAGAAAACGCAACAGTTCCCAAGCGTCGGACAGCACAACGATGCGAGTCTGCACGAGTTCGGCCGCGGCGGCGAACAGCTTCTCATCGATTTCGGCACCGATATGCGAGTGATCGGTCAGATACTCGCGCAGCCGATGGGTGAAATCCCCGGCCTCCAGCAATCGGATGTGCTCGGCGTTGAGCGCGTCCGCCTTCTTCTGATCGAAGCGGGCCGGATTCGAATTCACTTTCGATATGTCGAAGGCGGCAACCATCTCCGTCATGGTGAAGACATCGTGGTCGTCGGCGATGCTCCAACCGAGTAATGCCAGGTAATTCAGCAAACCCTCGGGGATGAAGCCGCGGTCGCGGTGCACGAAGAGATTCGACTCGGGGTCGCGCTTGGACAACTTCTTGTTGCCCTGACCCATCACGAACGGCAGGTGACCGAACTCCGGGGTGAAGTCGGCCACGCCGATGCGGCGCAGGGCGGCGTAGAGCGCGATCTGGCGCGGCGTCGAGGAGAGCAGGTCTTCGCCGCGCAGCACGTGGGTGATCTTCATCAGCGCGTCGTCGACGGGGTTGACCAGCGTGTACAGCGGTTCGCCGGTGCCGCGGGTGAGCGCGAAGTCCGGTACGACACCGGCTTTGAACGTGGTTTCGCCGCGTACCAGATCGTGCCAGGTGATGTCTTCGTCGGGCATCCGGAGCCGAATCACCGCGGGGCGCCCGGCATCTCGGTAGGCCTCGATCTGCTGCGCGGTGAGATCGCGGTCGTAGTTGTCGTACCCGAGTTTCGGGTCGCGTCCGGCGGCGCGGTGGCGGGCTTCGACTTCCTCAGGCGTGGAGAAGGATTCGTAGGCTTCGCCCGCGGCCAGCAACCGCCGGACCACGTCGAGATGCTGGTCCCTGCGCAGGGATTGACGGTACGGCTCGTAGGGGCCGCCGACCTCCGGGCCCTCGTCCCAGGTGAGGCCGAGCCAGCGCAGCGCGTCCAGCAGCGCGCGATAGGATTCCTCGGAATCCCGTGCCGCATCGGTGTCTTCGATCCGGAACACGAACTTTCCACCGTGGTGCCTGGCGTAGGCCCAGTTGAACAGCGCCGTCCGGATCAGGCCGACGTGCGGCGTGCCGGTCGGTGACGGGCAGAAACGGACCCGTACTTCAGTCATGGCTCTCTTTCGATGATCAGCGTTTGGCGGCAACGGGATTGATGAGCGTGCCGATCCCCTCGACGGTCACGGACACTTGCTGTCCGGCCTGCACGGGTCCGACACCTTCGGGCGTTCCGGTGAGGATGACATCGCCGGGCAGCAGCGTCATCACGGTGGTGATCCACTCGATGAGCTTCGGGATGTCGTGCAGCAGCAGTGAGGTACGACTGCGCTGGCGGACCTCACCGTCGAGTTCGGTGACGATCTCCAGATCCGATGGATCCAGGGCGGTTTCGATCCAGGGGCCGAGCGGGCAGAAGGTGTCGTAGCCCTTGCCCCTGGTCCACTGCCCGTCGTGACGCTGTTGGTCTCGTGCGGTCACGTCGTTGGCGACGGTGTAGCCGAGCACCACGTCCAGCGCGCGGGCGGCGGACACGTCCTTGCACGGCCTGCCGATGACGACGGCGAGTTCGCCCTCGTAATCGACCTGAGAGGAGCTGGGCGGCAGGATGATCGGCACGTTCGGCCCGATGATCGAGGTGTTCGGCTTCATGAAGATCACCGGGTCTTCCGGTGCGGGCCCGCCCATTTCGGCCGCGTGTGCGGCGTAGTTCTTGCCGACACAGATCACTTTGCTCGCCAGGATCGGTGCGAGCAGCCGCACGTCGGCCAGCGGCCAGCTCCGTCCGGTGAACGTCGGCGTACCGAACGGATGTTCCGCGATCTCCTTCGCGATGCTGTCGCTTCCTTCTCCTTCGATGCTGACGAACGCGACCCCATCGGGACTGGCAACTCGACCTAGACGCATGTCCGGCAGTCTATCGACCGGCTTCCACCTGCCCGAACGCACCCGACCGCGCGGTCACCCGCGCCCCGCGGACGGGCTGCACCACCGCTGTGAGGAGTTCGACATCCGAGCCCGGCCCGCACGCCCGCGGCGTGGTGTGAGAGATCGCTCACCCGCGAAATCCGCTTGCCCGCAAGGTGTAGCGTTGGCGGCGAGTTCATTCAGTGGGAATATAGTCCCAAATAATGAGATTTCGAGGTGAGGCCGATGACCACCGTGACGGCGTTGACGGACATCCGACGGTGGTCCATGCTCGGCCTCGGCGTCTTCGCACAGGCCGCCAGCGCCGTCTTCGTGCAGGGCGTGCCCTTTCTGCTGCCCGCGCTGACCGATCGCGGGATGCACCTGGCCACCGCCGGGCTGCTGGTGGCAATGCCCACCGCCGGGCTGGTCTGCACCTTGATCGCGTGGGGCTACGTGGTCGACCGGATCGGCGAACGCAAGGTGCTGGTCGGCGGCCCACTGCTGATGGCGGCCGCCGGCGTGGCCGCCGCGTGCACCACCGATGACGTCGCCCTGGGCGCGCTGCTGTTCCTCGGCGGCATCGGGGCGGCGAGTACCAACGGTGCCAGCGGTCGGGTCATCGTCGGCTGGTTCCCACCGCGACGGCGCGGCTTGGCGATGGGCATCCGGCAGGGCGCACAGCCGCTCGGCGTCGCCGTCGGCGCGCTGGCTGTTCCGGCGGTCGCGGCGACATATGGTGTGCCCGCGGCGATTCTGGTGCCCGCGGCGTTGGCGGGTCTGGCCGCGCTCGGCTGCCTGATCGGCATCATCGATCCCCCGCGCCCCACGGGGACCGAAACCGACGCGGCGTTGCGTGCCAACCCCTATCGGGGCGATACGACACTGTGGCGTATCCACGCCGTATCCCTGTTACTGGTGATTCCCCAAGGCACGGTCTGGACTTTCGCGCTGCTGTGGCTGCACCGGGACGTCGGCTGGTCGCTGGCCGCGGCGGGAGTGCTGGTCACCGCCACCCAAATCCTGGGTGCCGCAGGCCGAATCGGCGCGGGCGCGTGGTCCGACCGGGTCGGCAGCCGGATGGGGCCGCTGCGGATCGTCGCGATCGCGGCGGTGCTGTCCATGGCGGCCCTGGCACTGGCCGCCTGGACCCATATGTGGTGGGCGGCAATACCGTTGCTGGTCGCCGCCTCGGTGATCACGGTCACCGACAACGGCCTCGCTTTCACCGCGGTCGCGGAGATCGCGGGCCCGTACTGGAGCGGCCGCGGCCTCGGCCTGCAGAACACCGGCCAGAATCTGGCGATGGCCGCCGTCCCGCCGGTTTTCGGCGCGCTCATCACCGCGGGCGGATTCGCGGCCGCCTATCTCGCGGCCGCCGCGCTGGCGGTGGTCGCGATACCGCTGGTGCCTGCCGATCGTCCCGCCCAATAGCCGTGCCACAGTGACGGATTGGTCCACTTCGTACCGATCCTCCCACTTTCCGGGCGATGTCGGGTTTAGCGACATGGTGTTGCCAAGTGTAGGATGGATACCCTTCCGTCGCCGTCGTGACCAGGAGTGCAATGCCGAGGATCGACGCACCAACCGTCGCCGAACACCGGGCGAACCAAGAGCGGGCACTACTCGACGCCGCACGCGTTGTGTTGTTACAGAAAGGGCCACAGGCGGTTACGCCCGCGGCGGTCGGCGCCGCCGCGGGTCTGGCGCGTAGCAGCGTCTACAAGTACTTCCGCTCCGGCGACGAGATCTTGGCCAAGATCGTCTCGGATGCGTTGAACGAGTGGGGCGAACGCGTCCGGGACACCGTCGAACGGGCCGAGACGCCGGCGGGCCAGGTGGACGCCTACGTCCGAACGACGCTGGCACTGGCGGCATCCGGGGCACATCGCATCGCTGTACTAGGCGGCACCCTGCCCCGCGACGAGGCCGCGCGGCGCGATCTCGCGCACGCGCATCACGATCTGGCGGCACCGTTGCGCGCGGCGCTCGACGATATGGGCAACCCCGACCCCGAACTGACCGCGGACTTGATCGACGGCGCGCTCGGCCGCGCCATCGAACGCATCGATTCGGGCCGGCTGCACGACGAGATCGCACCGGAGACAGTCGCGTTCGTCCGTCGCGCCGTCGGAATCAGCCATCGCCCGCCCCGCACGCGCAGTAAGAGCTGAACGCACCGTCGCCATTGCGGCACTGCCACACAACGCTTTTCGATCATCATCGGGCTCGCACCAACCGACCAGTACGGACAATCCCGGTCAAACAGCAAGCAGCGCAGCGGGATCGAAGGTGACCCGGAACGGCTGATCGGCTTCCACCACGGCGTCGAACACCGCGCCCGGCCCGACCACCGGGTCGGCGCCATAGGTGCCGTCGGACAACACCATTCGATGCACCTGCACATCGGGCTGGTGCTCGACGATCCAGTACTGGGGAATGCCCGCCGCCGCGTACTCGTGCACCTTGCGCACCCGATCGGTGCGCTCGGTCCCGCTGCCCGGGGCGATGACCTCCACCGCGAGCCGAACCTCGGCGCCCGGAACGAGTTTGGGTACTTCGGCGACCACTGCGGCCCGCGCCACCTCTCTGGGCACCACGATGATATCGGGTTTGCGAACTCCGCTGCGCGTGCTGATCTCCCAGCCACTGCCGACGCACAGATGAACGGAAGCGCCCACCGCGCCCGCATCGATGAATCTGCCCAGACGCTGCGCCACGTGATTGTGCCTGGCGCCGGATACCACCTCGACCAGCCAGCCGTCCTCCAGCTCGTAACCCTTACCGCCGCCGGGCAATCCCCGCAGATCCGTCGCGGTGTACGGGCCGAGCCGCGACCGTCGCTGTCCGCTCACCCGCGCCTCCGTTCGCCAGCCGAGCCGTGTCGCCGGCGAACAACCGGCGCCACCACGGCATGAGTACCACGCTGCCCCCGATTCACACCCGCCCCCGGGATGCACCGGCCACGAAGAATAGCGGCCCCGCACCTATCAGTTCGGTGCAGGGCCGCCGTTCCGGCGATTCGTGATCAGACAACGGCCGCGATGCGATCCCCGACCTCGACCGTCGACGCGCTGCCCGAGCGCGCGGTGAGGTCCTTCGCGACGGCGGACTCGATGCGCGCCGCGCCTTCGGCGTTGCCGAGATGGTTGAGCAGCAGCGAGACCGACAGGATCGCGGCCGTCGGGTCGGCCTTGGACTGCCCCGCGATATCGGGCGCACTGCCGTGCACCGGCTCGAACATGCTCGGGTTCGTGCCCGAGGCGTCGATGTTGCCGCTGGCGGCCAGGCCGATGCCACCGCTGACGGCGGCCGCGAGGTCGGTGATGATGTCGCCGAACAGATTGTCGGTGACGATCACGTCGAAGCGGCCGGGATCGTTCACCAGGTGAATGGTCGCGGCATCGATGTGCTGGTAAGCCGTTGCGACATCCGGGAACTCGGCGCCGACCTCGTCGACGGTGCGCTGCCACAGCGATCCGGCGAAGGTGAGCACGTTGGTCTTGTGCACCAGCGTGAGGTGCTTGCGGCGGGCCTGCGCCTTCGCGAAGGCGTAGCGCACCACGCGCTCGATGCCGAACCGGGTGTTGGTGCTGACCTCGGTCGCCACCTCGTGCGGGGTCTCGACGCGGATCGCGCCGCCGGTCCCGGTGTACGGCCCCTCGGTGCCCTCGCGGACCACCACGAAATCGATATCGGGGGTACCCGCGAGCGGGCTGGTCACGCCGGGGAACAGCTTGGACGGCCGCAGGTTCACGTGGTGATCCAGCGCGAACCGGGTGCGCAGCAGCAGCCCGCGCTCGAGCACACCGCTGGGCACCGACGGATCGCCGATCGCGCCGAGCAGGATCGCGTCATGCTGCCGCAGTTCCGGCAGCACGGAGTCGGGCAGGATCTCGCCGGTCGCGTGATACCGCTTGGCGCCGAGGTCGTACTCGGTCTTCTCGACGCCGGGCACCACCACGTCGAGCACCTTGAGCGCTTCGGCGATGACCTCGGGCCCGATCCCGTCGCCCGGGATGACAGCAAGCTTCATGACAACAACGCTCCGTTCGGTCGATCAGAACAGGTCGACGACGACGACCTTGGCGGCGCCGACGGATTCGCCGATCGCGGCCTCGACCTCGGCGGGCACCTCACGGTTGACGCGCAGGATCACCGTCGCGCCTTCCTTGTCCACGTCCTGGCTCAGCTGAGCGGCGAGGATGTCGATGCCGGCCTCGCCGAGCTTGGTGCCGATCTTGCCGAGCGCGCCCGGCTTGTCCTCGTAGTTGAGGACGGCGACGTTGGTGCCCTCGGCGCGCATGTCGTAGTTGCGGCCGTTGATGTTGACGATCTTCTGCACCTGCGACGGCTCGGTGAGCGTGCCCGCCACATTCAGGGTGCGGCCGTCGCCGAACACCGCGCGCAGGTCGACCAGGCTGCGGTGGCTCGGGCTCTCCGAGATCGTGTTCACGGTCGCGGTGATGCCGCGATCCTTGGCCAGCGCGGGCGCGTTGACGAAGGTGACCTGGTCCTCGACGAGCGCGGAGAAGATGCCGCGCAGCGCCGAAAGCTCCAGCACCGCAACGTCTTGCGCGGCCAGTTCGCCGCGCACCTGCACCTCGACGCTCACCGGGAGCTCATTGGAGAGGGCGCCGAGCAGCGCGCCCTGCTTGCGCACGATGTCCAGCCACGGGGCGACGTCCTCACCGACGCTGCCGCCGGTGACGTTCACCGCGCCCGGCACGAATTCACCGGCGAGCGCGAGCAGCACGGACTTGGCGACGTCGGTACCCGCCCGGTCCTGCGCCTCGGCCGTCGACGCGCCGAGGTGCGGGGTCACCACGACCTGCGGCAGCTCGAACAGCGGGCTGTCGGTGCACGGTTCGGTCTCGAAGACGTCGAGGCCGGCGGCGCGCACGTGGCCGGACTTGATGGCATCGGCGAGCGCCTGCTCGTCGACCAGACCACCGCGCGCGGCGTTGACGATGATGACGCCCGGCTTGGTCTTGGCGATGGCTTCCTTGCCGATGATGCCCTTGGTCTCGGGCGTCTTGGGCAGGTGCACGGAGATCAGGTCGGCGCGCTCGAGCAGCTCGTCCAGGCTCAGCAGCTCGATGCCGAGCTGGGCGGCGCGGGCCGGCGAGACGTAGGGGTCGTACGCGACGATCTTGGTCTCGAAGGCGGCGAGGCGCGCGGCGAACAGTTGGCCGATGCGACCGAGGCCGACCACGCCGACGGTCTTGTCGAAGATCTCGACACCGTTGAACTTGCTGCGCTGCCAGGTGTGCTCACGCAGCGTGGCGTCGGCGGCCGGGATCTGGCGCGCGGCGGCGAGCAGCAGCGTGACGGCGTGCTCGGCGGCGGTGTGGATGTTCGAGGTCGGCGCGTTGACGACCATGACGCCGCGCTCGGTGGCCGCGGGCACATCGACGTTGTCGAGGCCGACGCCGGCCCGGGCGACGATCTTCAGGTTCTTGCCTGCCTCCAGGACCTCGGCGTCGACCGTGGTCGCCGAGCGCACGAGTAGCGCGTCGGCTTCGGGCACCGCGGCGAGCAGAGCCGGACGGTCGGGGCCGTCGACCCACCGAACCTCGACTCCGTCACCGAGCGCGTCGACGGTCGACTGGGCAAGCTTGTCGGCGATCAGGACAACAGGACGGCCTGCTTGGCTCACTGTGGAGTACTCCTGGGGAAAGGGGTCGGCAATTACCGCGGATCAGCTTAGTGTGCGCTGTTTCGCTGCTTGCTACCCCCTGGTAGGCGGCCGTCGTCAGTAGGTCCGGCGCCGTAGCCCGGAAACGAGGAGGGCCCCGCACCGCTCGGGTGCAGGGCCCTCTCCGGAAACGCGCCCGAATGGCGCGAGACCCGGCCGATCAAACGACCGTTACGTTGATTCAGCGACCGCCGAAAGATCCCGTCCACAGGGTGTTGACGATGCCGTGCAGAGCGGCACCGAAGGTGTCCAGGAAACCGCCGAGGGCAGCGCTACCGGTGTCGATGATAACGGGGATCATTGAAATACCTCTTCGTTGGAAGACAATCCAGTTGTACTGGCTGACACAGGACACATCGGGCCTCGAACAAATGCGGTTACGGAATTCGAGCATTTAGTGACGTAGGTAACAGTCACATCACAGAGAACACCTGGTCGGACGTCCAGTCCGAGCGTATGCCCTGATCATCAGGGGCTTGACCGCAGCAGACAACCGCCGCGGCACCCGGTCGGGGCAAAGCTGAATTCTCTCTGAGAAATCTCTGGCAGCCGAGTGAGGGTCGGACACGATAAGACACTCGGTTACGACAGCGTAGGTTGTCGAATTATGCGCGCACCTAACCGAAACAAATGGCTCGTCGAGTTACCGGAACAACGCAGACAGGCGGGTCCGGGATGGCGACTCGCGCAGTCGAATAATGCATCACATAACGCCCGACGGATTATCAGCTGACGGCGGCGACCGCACGGGAGAACGCCCGCACCCGGGCGGTTTCACGATTGCGGTGCCACACCAACCCGAGCCGGGAATGCGCCAACCCGGTGACCGGCACGAAGGCGACCTCGGGCCGGTCGTGGAACACGGCGGTCGGATGGCACAGCAGCATCGCGCCGTGCCCCGCGGCCACCGCCTCGATCCCCTCCCACAGCGTGCCGACCTCGGGTCCGGCGGCGACCGGTCGCCCGCCCGGGGTCACGTCCAGCGCCTGGGCCCGCCGCCAGTACTGCGGCGCGGGCCCACGCACGCCGATCAGCGCGAACTCGGCGAGATCCTCCGCAGACAGGCTGCCCCGGCCGGCCAGCGGATGGTCCCGATGCATCGCCAGCATCTGCGGCTGCTCCGAAAAGACCTGTCCCAGTACGAGTTCACTCTCCCCCATGGGCAACAGCACCACCGCGATATCGACCTCGCCGCGCTGCACCGGGCCGAACGGGTCGGCCAGCGGGATCTCGATCACCTCGGTGGCGCAGGACGGGAAGCGGCTGCCGAACAACGCGACCGCGGCCGCGAGGTTTTCGCTCGTCGAACCCTGAAAGCCGATGCGCAGCAGCCCTTCCATGCCGCGCGCCGCCGCGCGGACGCCGTCCACCGTCGCCCGCAACGCGTCGTAGGCCGGCTGCAACTCGGCCAGGAAATCCTTGCCCAGTGGGGTGAGCGCGACCTTGCGGCTCGTCCGTTCGATCAGTCGCGCACCGACCCGCTGCTCCAGCGCCCGCAGCAGTTGACTCACCCGGCTCTGCGAGACGTACAGGCGATCGCCCGCCCGCCCGAAATGCAGTTCCTCGGCCAACACGAGAAAGGCCTCCAGCTCGCGCACCTCCAAGCCAGTCATGGGCTTCCTCTCCACCGTCGATGAGTCCAGCTCATAGAACGATGAGACCTTCGCCGTTGTTTCCACCCCGGCCGAAGCCGTTGTCTGGACACATGACACAGGTTCGAGAAGTCACGAGTCCAGCACCGGAGGCGGGTGGTTCGACGCGGCGCGGCTGGCTCGGCGTCGGCGCCGTGACGGGCGCCACCTTCACGGTCGTCACCTCCGAGATGCTGCCGGTCGGCCTGCTCACCCCGATGAGCGACACTCTGCGGGTCAGCGAAGGGGCGGCCGGACTCTCGCTCACCGCGACCGGCTTCGTCGCGGCGGCGGCCTCACCCCTGCTGCCCGCGGCACTGCGGCGGATCGACCGCAAGCTCGTGCTGTGCGGGCTGCTCGCGGTCCTGGTGCTCGGCAACCTCGGCTCGGCCCTGGCGCCCAGCTTCGGCGTCATGATGGGCGCGCGGGTGCTGGTCGGCATCGCGATCGGCGGTGTCTGGGCGATCGCGGCGAGCATGGCCGCGCGCCTGGTGCCCGCGCGCTCGGTCGGCACCGCGACCGCGCTGGTGTTCAGCGGCGTCGCGGTGGCTTCGGTGATCGGCGTGCCGACCGGCACCTACCTCGGCGCGCTCGCAGGCTGGCGCACGGCGTTCGTCGTCACCGCGGGCCTCGCCCTCGCGGTGCTGCTCACGGTGGCGGCGGTACTGCCGAAACTGTCCGCGACGCAGGGCGTTTCGCTACGCGCCGCGCTGCGATTGACCCGGCGGCCGCAGATGAGCACCGGACTGTTGGTCATCGCGTTCCTGGTGACCGGGCACTTCGCCGCCTACACCTACATCCGTCCGCTGCTGGAGAAGGTGACCGGAGTCGGCGCGAGCACCATCGGCACCCTCCTGTTGATCTACGGAATCGCCGGTGTCCTCGGCAATTTCGGCGCGGGCAGCACCGGCGTCCGCAATCCGCGGCGGACCCTGCTGAGCATCGGCGTGCCGCTGGCCGTCACCGTGCTGCTGGTGCCGGTACTCGGCGGATCGCTGATCCTGGCGGTGGTGCTCATGGTGGTGTGGGGCTTGTCCTACGGCGGAGTCTCGGTGACCGCGCAGAACTGGGTCTTCGCCGCCGCGCCGGACGCCAACGAGGGCGCGTCCTCGTTGAACGCGGGCGTCTTCAACGGCGCCATCGCGCTGGGCTCGTTGCTCGGCGGCCGGATGGCGGACGCGTTCGGCGTCACCTCGGCGATGTGGCTCGGCGGCGTGCTGGTGCTCACCGCGCTGGCGATCGCCACGGTCAGCCCCACCCCGGGCCGGCCCGAGCAGCGCGGATAGCGAAAAACGAGATGCGACGTAGATCATCGGCCGCATAGCATCGGCCCCATGTCCCTGCGCGCCGTTCCCGCCTCGATGGACCCGACCGTGGTCGGGTCCATCGACGACGAGTTGGACCGGATCGCGCGCGAGTATCGCGTCTCGGTG
>NZ_BAUA01000077.1 GCF_000710915.1 Nocardia brasiliensis IFM 10847 | reverse complement strand
CGATGCCCCGGCGCNNGGCGAACCGTGCGGCGCGAGCTGCGGGTGTGCCATCGGCCAACGGTGCCGCGCAGTCGAACGGTGTGGCGCGGGGCGATGACGGTGCGGTGCTTTCGAATACCGCGGTGCAAACGAATGGTGCGGCGCAGCCCGGTGGCGCGGCGCGATCGAATGCTGCGGTGCCGGGTGCTAGTGCGGCGCAGCCGAATCGTGGCGCGCAGGCCCATGGTGTGTCGCAGGCCGATCGTGCGGGTCAGGGCAGCGACGTGGCCCCGGGTAGTGCCGCCGTTACGGCGGATGGTGTCGCCTCGGGCAGTGGTGTCACCGCGGAAACCGGTGTGCCGGTGGGCAATGTGGGCAGCCCGTGTAACGGTGCCGTCCAGCGCAATACGGTGGTGCAGCGCAACGGATCGGCACAGCGCAGGGAAGCGACGGTGGCGGAGTCGGGCGCGATCTGAGGACCCGGCCCGCCTGCTCGGTGGCGACCGACGGGAGCCGTGCGCGGTGTGCGTGCGCGGCTCCCGTTTGGCGGTGGCTGACTAGGGATTTGTGCGCGGTGTGCGTGCGCGGCTCCCGATTGGTGGCGCTGACAAGGGAGTTGTGCGCGGCTCCCCGTTCGGTGGTGACCGATCAGGGAGTCGGGCGCGGGGTGCGCGCCCGACCTGTGCCGCCGGTGTTCAGGCTCAGCGGTGGTAGGCGGGCGGGAGGGGGAGTCCCTTCTCCTGCATCACCTCTCGCATCCGGTCGGGATAGTCGGTGATCACGCCGTCTACGCCGGTCTCGAGCTGGGCGGCGATTGTGGCCTTGTCGTTCACGGTCCACGGGATCACGCGCAGGTCGAGCTCGTGCGCGCGGTCGACGTAGGTCTTGTCCGCCACCAGGGCGAAGCCCGGTTCGCCCGCCTTGCGGCCGTAGGGCACCGAATAGCCGGGCGAAGCGACGTTGGCGCCCAACGCTTTCACCGCGCCGAGCGGATCGTCCGGGTAGTCCTCGAACCGGATCGGCCCGAGCCACTTCGAGCCCGCGACGAAGGTGGTCTCGTCATAGAGCGCCACCAGCGGGATGGTCGGATCGGCCTTGCGCACCAGCGGCAGCGACCGCCAGTCGAAGCTCTGGATCTCGACGTTGCCGGTCTCGCCGGCCGCGCTCACCGTGCCCAGGATGACGTCCACGAATTCCTGTGGCGTGGCGGACTGTTCGGGATGTTCGGCTTCCACTTTGGTTTCGATGTTGTACCGCGGGTGCGCGCCGCGATAGGACTTCACCAGATCGAACAGCTCGGGCAGCGTCGCTATCTTGTTGCCCGGCAGGGCCTGCTGGCCGGGGAAGTCGGCCAGCGCCCGCCCGCAGTCCAGGGTGCGGACCTGGGTGTAGGTCAGGTCGTGCACCAGCTTGCCCACGTACGGGAACTCCGGGTCGTCCACGGTCGCGGGCGCGGTGTCGGCGCATTTGGTGGCGAGCACGGTCGGGTCGTGCCAGATCAGCGGCATCCGGTCGGCGGTGAGCACGATATCGAGCTCCAGCGTCGTGACGCCGAGCTCGAGCGCCTTGGCGAAGCCGGGCAGCGATTCCTCGACGGTCAGGCCGCGCCCGCCGCGGTGCGCCTGCAGGTCGACGGTTCGCGACGGAGTTGCGGGTGTGGCGTCCGATCCGCTGTCGCAGGCGGTGCTGAGACCCAGGACGGACAGCCCGACGACAGCGGTCGTGGCGATAGCGCGCAGGTTCGGCATCGCGCCAAGCTAGCAAGGGTGAGTACGGTGTACCCAGCCGCCGCGCCAGCGACTAGCCTTGCGTGTTGGTACCGACTTCCAGGAGAGGCAGACAGAGGCTATGACGACCTCAGAACTTCCCGCGCGAACTTCACTCACCGCGGACGTCCGCAACGGCATCGACTTCAAGGTGGCCGATCTCGCGCTTGCCGAATTCGGCCGCAAGGAGATCCGCCTGGCCGAACACGAGATGCCCGGGTTGATGGCGCTTCGGCGCGAGTACGCCGAGGTCCTGCCGCTGCAGGGGGCGCGGATCTCCGGTTCGCTGCATATGACCGTGCAGACCGCCGTGCTGATCGAGACCCTGGTGGCGCTCGGTGCGCAGGTGCGCTGGGCCTCCTGCAACATCTTCTCCACCCAGGATCACGCCGCGGCCGCCGTCGTGGTCGGCCCGAACGGCACCGTGGACGAGCCCAAGGGCACCCCGGTCTTCGCCTGGAAGGGCGAGACCCTGGAGGAGTACTGGTGGGCCGCCGAGCAGATGCTGACCTGGCCGGACGAGCCGGCCAACATGATCCTCGACGACGGCGGTGACGCCACCATGCTGGTGCTGCGCGGCGCCCAGTTCGAGAAGGCGGGCGTGGTGCCGCCCGAGGACGAGAACCACTCGGCCGAATACAAGGTCTTCCTGAACCTGCTGCGCGAGCGTTTCGAGTCCGACAAGGGCAAGTGGAGCGCCATCGCCGAATCGGTACAGGGCGTCACCGAGGAGACCACCACCGGCGTGCTGCGGCTGTACCAGTTCGCGGCGGCGGGTGAGCTGGTGTTCCCGGCGATCAACGTCAACGACTCGGTGACCAAGTCGAAGTTCGACAACAAGTACGGCACCCGCCACTCGCTGATCGACGGCATCAACCGCGGCACCGACGTGCTGATCGGCGGCAAGAAGGTGCTGATCTGCGGCTACGGCGATGTCGGCAAGGGCTGCGCGGAATCGCTTGCGGGACAGGGCGCCCGGGTGCAGGTCACCGAGATCGACCCGATCAACGCGCTGCAGGCGCTGATGGACGGTTACGACGTCGTCACCGTGGAGCAGGCGATCGGCAACGCCGATATCGTGATCACCTCGACCGGCAACAAGGACATCATCACCCTCGACCACATGAAGGCGATGAAGGACCAGGCCATCCTCGGCAACATCGGTCACTTCGACAACGAGATCGACATGGCCGCGCTGGAGCGTTCCGGCGCAACGCGTTTGAACATCAAGCCGCAGGTCGACCTGTGGACGTTCAAGGAGTCCGGCAAGGCGATCATCGTGCTGTCCGAGGGCCGCCTGCTGAACCTGGGCAACGCCACCGGCCACCCGTCGTTCGTGATGTCGAACAGCTTCTCCAACCAGGTGATCGCGCAGATCGAACTGTGGACCAAGCCGGATGAATACGACAACGAGGTCTACCGCCTGCCCAAGCACCTCGACGAGAAGGTCGCCAAGATCCACGTCGAAGCGCTCGGCGGCACCCTGACCAAGCTCACCAAGGATCAGGCCGAGTACATCGGCGTCGATGTCGACGGCCCGTTCAAGCCGGAGCACTACCGCTACTGAGCGATTGACGCACGCGGCCGCCGGACCACTCGGGTCCGGCGGCCGCGTGCTTTTCGCGCAAGCTGGCAGTCCTGCCACTTCTGCTGCCAGGCACGTTGTTTCGCGGGCGATTCCATTGCGGGTGCGGCCGGGCCCCTCCGACAATGGCGATACCTAGCGTCCGGCGAAAGCAGATTGCCGGTCGTCATCGCTCCCGGGGGGTATGCACCATGAAGGACTCGCGCTGGATTCTGGCATTCGACGGCTCGTGTGCGAAGTGCACGCGGATCTCCGATCTCGTCGCGGAGGTCGCGGGCGATCGGCTCGACACCAGGCCGCTGACGGACGCGGACGTGATCCGTTGGCGCCATGACAGTCTCGGCCCGGCCGCGCCCTGGCAGCCGACGCTGATCCGGGTCACCGGTGGTAAGGCCAAGAGCTGGACCGGTCCGGCGCTCGCGGTGTCGATGGCACGCGTGCTCGGTCCCCGCGCGACGGTGCGGGTCTTGCGCGTGCTGGGTGAGTTCGCCGCGGCCGAGTCCGCCGCACAGCGGTCCCCGGCCGGCGTGGCCGCGGTCGTGGCACAGGGGCCCTCGCGGCGCGGCGTGCTGCTGGCCGGGTCCGGCGCGGTGCTGGCCGGCTGGCTGGTGCTCGGTCGCGGGACCGGTACCGCGGAAGCGTCGTCGGCGCACCGCTGGGTGCAGCAGAATCTGGGATCGCTGCCGCAGGACCTCGACGGTATCTCCGAGTACCCCATGACATACCGCCGTGCCGCGATCGTCCAGCTGCCCGCCGAGGTGCAAAGCCGTTTGTGGACCGAGCATTTGGCCCGGGCCCGGGCCGCGCGTGAGCGGTTGTCCACGGAACAGGATGCGGCACTTCGGCGTATCGAGGATCTGGCCGCGGACCCGGCGACCTTCCGCGGTGAGCGAACCGACGAACTCACCATCCGGCTCGACGCGGCGGCCGCCCGCGTCGAGGCCGAGTTCGGCCCAGCGCAGGCCCGTCGCATCGTCGGTGTGCTCGGACCGGACACCGAGGCGGGCGAGCGCACGCTGCTGGCCAAGCTGCCCGACTGCGAGTGCAGCGCGGCGAGCAGCCTCTGTGGCGACGCCCGCTGCGTCGGACTCGTCAACGGCTGCAACAAGAAGGGCGGCTGCGGCGCCCTCTGGCGCTACGAATGCAACGGTCGCTGCGGGTAGGCGCGGGCAACGATCCAGGCCGCCGCGGCGCACCGACGGGCCGCGGCGGCCGGGCGCTGAGTACCCTGCCAGCCATGGGAGCGTTGATTGTCGTCGAGGGCCTCGACGGGGCCGGTAAGCGGACGTTGACCGACGCCGTCACCGCACAGCTGCGCGCCGACGGAGTACGGGTCGCGTCGTTGGCCTTTCCGCGCTACGGCCGCTCGGTGCACGCCGATCTGGCGGCCGAGGCGCTGCACGGCGCGCACGGCGACCTGGCGGCATCGGTGAACGCGATGGCGCTGCTGTTCGCGCTGGACCGGGCGGACGCGCGCGACGAGCTGGCGAAACTGTTGGCGGACAACGACATCGTGTTGCTCGACCGGTACGTCGCGTCCAACGCGGCCTACAACGCGGCCCGGCTCGAGCAGTCGGCCGAGGGCGCAATCGTGGGCTGGATAGGCGAATTGGAGTACGAACGGTTCGCCTTGCCCGCGCCCGCGGTGCAGGTGCTGCTCGACGTCTCGCCGGAGCTCGCGGCCGAACGAGCCCGCCGCCGAGGCGAACTCGACAGCAGCCGGGCGCTCGACGCCTACGAGCGGGACGCGCGACTGCAGCAGCGCACCCTCGCGGTGTACCGTGAGCTGGCCCAACAGAACTGGTACGGCCCGTGGTGGATATTCCGATCCGGTGACGATCCAGCCACGCTGGCCGCGCGATTCGCCGATTTGATTACCCGATAGGGTTAGATGTGCGGCGGGTTCGTACCAGTGTTGGCGTGGCGACCCGATCCTGGCCTGGGAGATGACAACATAGTAATTATGAAGCCGAAGATTCTGGTCGTCGACGACGATATGGCGCTCGCTGAGATGCTCACGATCGTCTTGCGCGGGGAAGGGTTCGACCCGCATGTGGTCGGCGACGGCACACAGGCCCTCGCGGCGGTTCGGGAGATCCGCCCCGATCTGGTGCTGCTGGACCTGATGCTGCCCGGCATGAACGGCATCGACGTGTGCCGGGTGCTGCGCGCGGATTCGGGCGTGCCCATCGTGATGCTGACGGCGAAGACGGACACCGTCGACGTCGTGCTCGGTTTGGAGTCGGGCGCCGACGATTACATCGTCAAGCCGTTCAAGCCCAAGGAATTGGTCGCCCGGGTGCGCGCCAGGCTGCGCCGCACCGAGGACGAACCCGCGGAGATGCTCTCGATCGCCGATATCGTCATCGACGTGCCCGCGCACAAGGTGACCCGTGGCGGACAGCAGATCTCGCTGACGCCCTTGGAGTTCGATCTGCTGGTGGCGCTGGCCCGCAAGCCGCGTCAGGTGTTCACCCGCGAGGTGCTGCTCGAGCAGGTGTGGGGCTACCGGCACGCCGCCGATACCCGACTGGTCAACGTGCACGTCCAGCGGTTGCGCGCCAAGGTCGAGAAGGATCCCGAGAATCCGGAGATCGTCTTGACCGTTCGTGGTGTCGGCTACAAAGCTGGACCACCGTGAGCACACGCGTTGCACGGGTCGTGGCCGCCGGGACGACGGCGCCGGTCGCCGTCGAGGCGCGGCCGTGATCCGTCGCTCCAGAAACCAACTGGAGCGGGCACTGGCGGCAGCGGGTGCCCGGTTCGCCGAGCTGGGTGTCCTGCTGGGCCATTTGTGGCAGCGGTCGTTGCAGCTGCGCGTCGCGGTCTCCACGATCACCCTCTCGCTGATCGTGATCACGATCCTCGGGGTGGTGCTGACCGATCAGATCACCAGCCGCATGTTGGACACCAAGATCAATGCCGCGGTCGAGGAGATGTCGCGTGCCCGCAACGCGGTGCACGGCCAGCTGTCGAGCATCCAGGACGCCAACACCCAGACCCGGCTGGTCGAGGCCCGCAACACGCTGTCCAGCGGCGGTAGCCCGCAGACCGGTGTCGCGGGCAGCTACGACCTCGCACTGGTGATGGTGGACGGCAGCCAGCAGGAACTCACCGCGGGTCCCATTCAGGACGTGCCCGTCGAGCTGCGCAACTTCGTCCGGCGCGGCCAGGTGAGCAGGCAGTTCACCACCATCTCGGATTCCAGCTGGTACCACGGCCCGGCGCTGATCATCGGCAGCCCGAGCGTCGACGTGCCGACGCTGGAGATCTATCTCATCTTCCCGCTGGCCAGCGAGGCGCGCAGCCTGTCGCTGATGCGCGGCACCATGATGATCGGCGGCATCGTGCTGCTGGTCCTGCTCGCCGCGATCACCGCGCTGGTCACCAGGCAGGTGGTGCTGCCGATCCGGTCGGCCGCCCGCATCGCGGGCCGCTTCGCCGACGGCAGGCTCAAAGAACGCATGCTGGTGCGCGGCGAGGACGATATGGCCCGGCTGGCGCAGGCGTTCAACGAGATGGCCGAGAGCCTGTCGAATCAGATCACCCAGCTCGAGGAGTTCGGCAATCTGCAGCGCCGGTTCACCTCCGATGTCAGCCACGAACTGCGCACCCCGCTGACCACGGTGCGAATGGCGGCGGATCTGATCCACGGCAGCAGCGACGATCTCGATCCCGCGCTCGCGCGCAGCGCCGAACTGCTGGTCAACGAGCTGGACCGGTTCGAGGGACTGCTCAACGACCTGCTCGAGATCAGCCGCCACGACGCGGGTGTGGCGGAGCTGCAGGTGGAATCGCTGGACGTGCGGATGTGCGCGCGGGCGGCCATCTCGACGGTGCGGCACCTGGCCAAGGACGCCGGCGTCGAGGTCGTGATCGATATGCCGGAGGAGCCCTTGGTCGCCGAGGTCGACCCGCGCCGGGTGGAGCGGGTGCTGCGCAATCTGCTGGCCAACGCCATCGATCACAGCGAGGGCAAGCCGGTGCTGATCCGGATGCGCGGCGACCTGGACGCCAACGCGGTCTCGGTGGTCGTCCGCGATCAGGGCGTCGGGCTGCGGCCCGGCGAGGAGAAGCTGGTCTTCAACCGGTTCTGGCGCTCGGACCCGTCCCGGATGCGCCGTTCCGGTGGCACCGGTCTCGGTCTGTCGATCAGCGTCGAGGACGCGAACCTGCACGAAGGCAGGCTCGAGGCCTGGGGCGAGGTCGGCGTCGGCGCGAGCTTCCGGCTGACGCTGCCGCTGGTGCGGGGCAAGAAGCTCGGCGCGAGCCCGCTGCCACTGGAACCGATGCGCAAACAGGCCGCGGCCCGGCAGGCCGAACTGGAGATCGTGCCGAGTACGACCGAGCCGGAACCGGAGGCGGCGCCGGGGGAGACGGTGTCGTTCCCCTCCGGCGGCACCGCGGTCTTCGCTTCGGGCAACGGTTCGACGGTCGTGGCGTCGGCGCCGTCCAACACGGTGACCGGGCCGGACGTCGAGTCGAGCGCGTCCGGCGCGGATTCGGCCACCCCGGTCGCCCGGGCGGGCGGACCGGACGACGAATCGACACCGCCGGGTGCGGATCCGGCGCGCAGATCCGGGGACGTACCGTTATGAGCATGCGAGTCGGTTCCGCGCGCAAGCAGCGGCTGTTCGCGTTCGGCGCGGCCGTGGTGGCCGCGCTCGTCGTGCTCTCCGGGTGTGCGAGTCTGCCGGAATCCTCGGCGCCGCAAGCCCTCGGCACGATCAACCGGGAACCCACCTCCGAGGGCCCGCCGCAGCCGCAGCAAGGCCGCGATCCCGATCTGCTGCTGCGCGATTTCCTCTCGGCCACCGCCGACCCGACCAACCGGCACCTGGCGGCCCGGCAGTTCATGACCCCGTCGGCCGCGGCCCAGTGGGACGATGCCGCGGGCATCACCATCGTGGAGAAGCCGGACACGTTGCGCGAGTCGCGCTCCGGCGACAAGGCGACCTATCGGGTGCGGGCGCGCAAGGTCGGCGAGCTCAAGGCCGACGGTTCCTACCAGGCGACCGCCGATCCGCTCGAGAACAAGATCGAGATGATCCGGGTCAACAACGAGTGGCGCATCGACGAGCTGCCCGACGGCGTGGTGATGGACTCCGTCGCCTTCGGCAAGTCCTATCGGCGCTACGTGCTCTACTTCGTGGATCCGACCAGCAGCTCGGTCGTTCCGGACCTGCGCTGGATCTCGGTGCCCAAGGCGCAGCTGACCCAGCGGCTGCTCAGCATGCTCGGCGAGGGCACCCAGCCCGCACTGACGCCGGTGCTGCGCAACGAGCTGGCCCAGCCGATCGCCCTGCGCGGCCCGGTCACCAAGGCCAACGGCGACCCGGACGGTGTCGGGGTGGGCGTCGGCGGGGTGCGCATAGATTTCGCGGGCGCCTCGGCGCTCGCACCGCGCGACCGCGAACTACTGGCCGCGCAGGTGGTGCTCACCCTCGCGGGTGCGGACATCATCGGGCCGTATGTGCTGCTGGCCGACGGCAAGCCGCTCGACGACCGGTTCTCGGCGAGCGGCTGGGCGGTGGCCGACGTGCAGCAGTACAGCGCGGCGATGAACGGGCGCAACCAGATCGGGCTGCACGCGTTGCGCGGCGGCACGCTGGTGCAGGTCGCGAACACCGGCGCCGTCACGGCCGCGCCGGGCTACTTCGGCGCGGTGAACAACCTGGTGTCGGCCGCCGTCTCGCCGGACGGTCAACTGGTCGCGGGCGTGGCCGACGCGGGCAGGCCCGCACCGGAGCAACCGCGCACCCTGATGATCGGCACCTACGGCGGCAACGCGATTCCGGTCGCCGAGGGCGGCACCATCACCCGGCCGTCCTGGAATATCGACGGCACCGCCGCCTGGGCGGTGATCGACGGGGAACGGGTGGTCCGCGCGGTGAACGATCGGACCACCGGCACCGTCTCGGTGCAGGATGTCGACATCTCGGCGCTCACCGGCGGAGCCGGCTCGGCGTTCCGGCTGCCGATCACCGAACTGCGGGTCTCCCGTACCGGGGTGCGCGCCGCGTTGATCGCGGACGGCAAGGTGTATGTCGCGGTGGTGGTGCCGAAGCCGGGCGGCGGCTACGCGCTGACCTCCCCACTGCCGGTCGGCGTCGGCTCGAGCACGGCCGCGGTCTCGGTGACGTGGTACGGCAGCGACCGGCTGATCATCGCCAGGGAGGGCAACGTCGATCCGATCGGCGCGGTGTCGATCGACGGATCGGGATCGCAGGCGTACACGAGCCGCAACCTGACGACGCCGGTGCGGCAGGTCAGTGCCTCGCCGGAACACCAGTACGCCGCCGATTCCCGGGCGGTGCTGGAGTTGACGACGAATCCCGACGAGCGCGAACCGTATTGGCGGGAGGTGCCGGGCCTCGGCGCGAACGCCGTGCCGGTGCTGCCCGGCTGATCGCCGGGTCGTGTCGGTGGGTGCGCGCACACTCGGGCGATGCGCACCCTCCTCGATCTGATCCTGCCCAGCGCGTGTGCCGGCTGCGGGCAACCCGGCGTGGGCTGGTGCGCCGCCTGCGCGGCCACGTTGGCCGGCCCGCCGATCCGGGTGCGGCCGCGGGTGGACCCCGGGGTGCCGTGCTGGGCGCTCGGCCCGTACCGCGGCCCGGCGCGGCGAGCGGTGTTGGCGGCCAAGGAGAGTGGGCGCACCGATCTGGCGGCGCCGATCGGCCGGGCACTGGCCGGTGCGCTGGCGCGGCTGCGTGCCGATCGGCCGCTGGTGCTCGTGCCCGCGCCGAGCCGGCGGATCGCCGCGCGACGTCGCGGCGGTGATCCGGTGGTGGCCGCAGCGGAGATAGCCGTGAGTTGGCTGCCCGATAGCCGGATGGTATCCGTGCTGCGGGTGTGGTGGGGTGTGCGGGATTCGGTGGGCTTGACACCCCGTGAACGCGCACACAATCTGCAGGACAGGGTGACCACCGTACCCGGTTCCGCGACGCTGTGCCGGATCGCGGAAAACGCCGAGGTAGTGGTGGTGGATGACGTGTTGACGACGGGGGCGACGGTGCGCGAGTCGGTGCGCGCGCTGGCCCGGATCGGGGTACGGACACGTGCCGTATTGGTTACCTGTGCTGCTTGACTCCGGGAAATTTGCGTGAACACTGGCGCACTCCCGAATGTCGTACTAGCGTCGCGATCACACACCCGAACCGGGAGTTTGGAGGTGGCGCCTCGGACATCATGTGCCGAGAGATTCTCGATCGGCACGGCTCATCCCGCCGCACGCAGTTCGCCTGTGCGGCCATATCCGGGAGGTACGCGTGACGACTTCTTCACGACCTTCAGTGCAAGATGCTGACCCTTCGGTGCTGGACGATCGCACCTTGGACGTGACCGAGCAACCCATTGCGGATCGAGCCAGGACGCCCCGTGCGGACGTCGTGGTCAAAGGTCGCAATGTCGAGGTTCCGGATCACTTCCGAATCTATGTCGCGGAGAAACTCTCCAGGCTCGAACGCTTCGACCCGTCGATCTTCATCTTCGACGTCGAACTCTTCCACGAGCGAAACCGTAGGCAGCGCAAGAGTTGTCAGCGCGTCGAGATCACCGCACGCGGTAAGGGCCCCATCGTGCGCGCCGAGGCGTGCGCCGACAGCTTCTATGCCGCACTCGAATCGGTGACCGCGAAGCTGGAGAGCAGGCTGCGCCGCACCAAGGACCGTCGCCGGGTGCACTACGGCGACAAGACGCCGGTCTCCGTCGCCCAGGCCACCGCCGATCTGGTGGACGATTCCCTGTTCGCGATGCCGAACGGGTCCTCCGCGGCGCACGATCACCCCGACGGCGGCAACCACCACCGCCCCGAGAACTCGTCGGAGAACCCCGATTACGCGGCGGGACCCGGCCATATCGTCCGCACCAAGGTGCACACCGCGACTCCGATGTCCGTCGACGACGCCCTCTACCAGATGGAACTCGTCGGCCACGACTTCTTCCTGTTCCAAGACCGCGAGACCGACCGACCGTCGGTGGTCTATCGCAGGCACGCCTTCGACTACGGCCTGATCCGGCTCGCGTAGCAGGTTCGCGTTTTCCTTCGCCGCTCCGGGTGTTCAGCGCGTGCGCTGGATACCCGGAGACGCTGACCTGATCGGTATCTCCGTTTCCCGCACGACAATCGGTTCGTCGCGCCGCGCGCGCTCACCGGCGACGATCGCGGAAGAACGTCCGGTGCAGCAGGGAATCGCGACGGGGCGGGCGCATGGCGTGCAGCATGACCATGTCGGCGAAGGTCTCCGCGTCGCGTTCCCGGCTGGTGCCGTAGTCGGTGCGGCCGAGCACGTGCGCGATGGATTCGGGGGAGATGGAGGGCAGCAGTTCCGCGACCGCGGTGACGGTGGGGGCGGTGGGCTCCGGCTCGCCCTCGGTGGGCTGTTCCGGGCCGTGGCCGAGCAGCATATGGCCGAGTTCGTGCACGATGATGTGCTCGGCATGCCATTCGGTGGTGTCGGCGCCGTAGACGATCACGTCGCTGTCGTGTTTGGCGATCCACAGGCCGCTGCCGGTGCCGCAGCCGGTGCCCGCGAGCAACGCGGTATCGATCGGCACCAGGCTGATGGGCCGGTCCCGATACGTGGCGACATCGTCGAGATAGTTCGACAGATTCCACGGGTGCGGTATCGGAACATCCCGGGTCAGGTTCCGGAACCGGGCCTGCATGGCCATGCGATTTCACTCCTACAGCAAGCTCAGTGCCCCCATGTAGGTCACGATGCTACCGACTGACTCGTCGGTCAGGTGCGGTCCGTGCTCTCGATGATCCGGGCGAGGATCGCCTGGTCCACATTCGAACCGCGTAGGGCGATGCTGGAGACGTTGGCGTCGCGCATGGTGGCGAGCAATTCGAGTTCCCGATCGATCGCGCTGGCCGTCGGGCCCGAGGTGGTCAGGTAGTCGGCGGCGACGCCGAAGCTCTGCGCGATCGCCGCGAGTACGTCGAGTTCGACTGTCGTGCCGGGAATCTCGTTGTCGAACTCGCCGCCGCGCAGGCGTTCCAGGTAGCTCGGTGTGATGACCCGGCTGAGGTACTCGCCGGCTTGTTCGGCGACGGTCGCGGTGCTGCGCTCGGGGGCCGAGCGGGGATGCACGACGGCGAACAGTCGATTGATCTTGTGACTCAGCGTGAGAGTCGCGCCGCTCGGCGCGTCGTCGGTCTTCTCCGTCACCTCAGTACCCGCCGTTTCGACTCGCGGTCGTGTCCACGTTGGCCGCCAGCCAGCGTGCCCGGAACTGTGCTTCTGTCGCAGCATCGACGTCCTCTGATCGTCCGGCCAGCCAGCGCCGGTATCGCCGTTCGTGAAGTTCGGTGGTGTCGCTGGTCTCCGCGGGCACCTCGAGCAGGTGCGCGAAGGCCATCTCGACGAGCGGATGCAGCTGCCTGCCCGGACCGCCGTTGCGTTCCAGCATGGCGGTCGCGTAACGCGCCGACAGCTTGGAGACCACCTGGTTGAGTTCGCTGATCGCGGCGACCACCTGCGGGTGGGTGGTCCGGCCGTGTTCGACCGCGTCGTTGAGCCGGCCCGCGGCGGCGAGCAGACCGGTGAGGTCGGCGAGTTCGAAGCGGATCGAGTCGGGCCCGGCCACGACGGACTCGCCGGGCTGCCGCGCGGCGGGTGCGGGCTCGTCCGCGGCCGGGGTGCCGCCCGCGTAGGTGCGCGCGGCGCTCCCCGGGAGCCAGCGCAACGGCGCATCGAGTTTGTTCAGCGTGGTCGTGCTGATCGCGGCGTCGCCGTCTTCGATCTTGCGAATCGTCGGTGCCGAAGGTCCCCCGAGGTCGCCGATCTGTAACTGCGTGAGGCCGAGCTCGTCCCGGCGCTCCTTGATGATTCGGCCGAATCGCTTCTGGCGCCGCGACAGCTCCGAAGGGCTATGCATAGTGAGCTTCAGAGTAGAGCCCGACCCGGTCAGAAAGCAAACTAATAGAAAAGGTTTGAAAAATCAGTGGAAATATTGCTACTGTTCTGACGCGCCGAGTTTCAGCCGACATCGGTCTTGCGGAGTGTTCCGGGACGAGCAGGGGCGTTCGTCGGAACGGGCGCCTCCGGTCTGTTGCGCAACGGCGCGTGGCAGACCGGGTTTCAGCGACGGTGGAGGGGATCGCCGCTGCTGCGCACGGGTCACCGTCGGCGAAGGGGGTCGACGGTGAACTTACTTAGGAGTAAGTTTGGTGGCCATAGATCTCTCGAAAGGAAATCGCATGGCCACCAAGGCTGCTCGCCGTGCCGTTATCGTGTCCGGTGCGCGCACGCCGTTCGTGCGTGCGTTCACCGGATACACCCGGATGGATTCCATCGCGCTCGCCGATGCCGCGGTCCGGGGCCTGCTGGAGCGCACCGGGCTGCCCGGCGCCCAGGTAGAGGCCATCGTCTGGGGCGGGGTCATCCTGCCCAGCGCGGCACCGAACATCGCCCGTGAGATCGCCTTGGACCTCGCCCTCGACCCCGGCTGCGAGGGCCACACCGTGACCAGGGCCTGCGCGTCCGGCCTGCAGGCGGTCACCTCCGCCGCGGCCGCGATCGAGCGCGGCGAATACGACATCATGATCGCCGGCGGCAGCGATTCCACCTCCAACGCCGAGGTGAAGCTGCCGCAGTCGGTGGTGCACGCGGCGGCGCCGCTGGCGCTGGGCAAGCCGAAGCCGAAGGACTACCTCACCGCGCTGCGCCAGCTCGCGCCGTTCACCGACATCCTGCCGAGCCGGCCGAAGATCGCCGAACGCACCACCGGCGAGGTGATGGGGGAGTCGGCCGAGAAGATGGCCCGGATCCACGGCATCAGCCGGGCCGACCAGGACGAGTTCGCCGCCCGCTCGCATCATCGGGCCGCCGCCGCGATCGAATCGGGCCGCTTCGACGACGAGGTGCTACGGGTCCGCACGCCCGAGGGCGTCGAGATCGACCGCGACGGACTGGTCCGCGGCAACACCAGCATCGAAAAACTGTCGAAACTGAAGCCGGTTTTCGCCGAAAACGGCACGGTGACCGCGGGCAACGCCAGCCCGCTCACCGACGGCGCGTCCGCCGTGCTGCTGATGAGCGAGGAGAAGGCCGCCGCGCTCGGTTACCGGCCGCTTGCCGCCTTCCGTTCCTGGAGCTACGTCAGCGTCGACCCCACCGATCAGGTGCTGATCGGCCCGGCGATCTCCATGCCGCGGGCACTGGACAAGGCCGGAATGTCGCTGGGCGACATCGATTTCGTCGACATCCACGAAGCCTTCGCGGCGCAGACGCTCTCGGTGCTGTCGGCGCTGGCCAGCGCCGAGTGGGCCAAGACGCGGCTCGACCGGGACACCGCCGTCGGCGAGGTCGATATCGACAAGCTCAATGTGCACGGCGGGTCGGTGTCGCTCGGTCACCCGTTCGGCGCCACCGGCGCGCGGATGGTGACCACGATGGCGAACGAACTGGCCCGCACCGGCAAGAACGCCGCGCTGCTCGGCATCTGCGCGGCGGGCGGCATCGGCGCCTCGGCCGTGCTGGAACGGGTCTGACCGAAAATCCGTTGAACGGGCCCCGGTCGGCGCAGTACCAAGGCGTATGACCGAATCGACCGGGGCCGCCGCGCCGCGGCGCATCGAGCTGCGCCGTATCGACCGCGAGAACCTTTACGCGGTATGCAGTTTGAGCGAGACGCTGAGCGCGCAGCAGCGTCCCATGGTGATCGACAACGGCATATCCATTGCCGAGGCCCACTTTTCGGACTGCCTGTGGTTTCGCGCCGTCTACGCCGGCGACGCACCCGCCGGATTCCTGATGGTGCATCTCGGGCTGGACGAGGACCACCCCGACCTGCGCGGTGTGTTCCTGTGGCGCTTCATGGTCGCGGGTCCGGTGCAGGGGCGCGGGATCGGGCGGGCGGCGCTGGGCGCGCTCGTCGACCGCTTGACGGCGCGGGGCACGCGCGAGCTGTACACCAGCTACGCGACCGGCCCGGGCAGTCCCGCGGGGTTCTATCGGACGCTGGGTTTCGTGCCGACAGGACGGATCCTGGACAACGAGCACGAGGTCGTGCTGCGCTGGTGAGCACCCAGGGCTCACCTGGCGCAGTGCGCTTTCAGGCCGGGGTCAGCGGTACCGGGCGCGGGTGGGTGGTAGTAGCGGCAACGTGCCGTCCGCCGCAGGGCGCGTCCGGAACACGTGGGGCTCGCGCTTCGGGGTCTGCGGTTTGCGGCCCTCGTCGGCGAGGATCCGCAGGCACGTGTCGTGATTGGACTCGCCGGGGCGGCCCTCCCTGCGCAGGCGCAGCATTGCGTGTGCCAGATCGATGCCAAGCTCGTTCGACAGCCGGACGGCGTCGACATTGGCCATGGCAAACCTCCTGAGCCGAAAGAACGCTGCATCCGAGATGGGTGCGTTCAAAGACGTACCCAATTGATGAGCAGCTGAACCCCACGACCCCGACCCCCATGCCTCCGGTCGTGGCGCGGGGACGCAGACATTCTGCGCGGACGCACTGAGACACGCCGCACGACGCGCCGGATTGTGCATCAAAATGCAATACAGCGAACTACTTCCGGTAGACCTCGTGATGCACGGCGTCGGCCAGCGGGCGCCCGGTGCGCCAGCCGAAGCGTTCCAGATCGGGGATCTGCTGGAAGCTGTGCACCGGTCCGGCGCACAGCCACGCGACCGGATGCACGCCCGGGGGCAGCCCGACGAGTTCGGTGAGGAATTCGGGCGCGTAGAACGACACCCAGCCGACCCCGATGCCCTCGGCGGTCGCGGCGAGCCAGAGATTCTGGATCGCGAGCACCGCGGAGAAGACGCCGGTTTCGGGGACGGTGGCCCGGCCGAGCACCTGTGGGCCGCCGCGGCCGGGATCGTAGGTCACCACGATCCCGGTGCCGCTCTCGACGATCCCCTCGATCTTGATCGGTTCGAAGGTCGCGGCCCGCTCCGGCGGGAGCGCGTCGCGGAACTCGACGCGCTTGTCCGCCACGTGCGCGGCGAAGGCGCGCAGCGTGGCCGGGTCCCGCACCACCACGAAATCCCAGGGCTGCGAATTCCCGACGCTGGGCGCTCGATGCGCGGCTTCCAGCAGCCGCCACAGCGTGCTGTCGTCGAGCACCTCGCCGGTGAACTCCGCCCGCACGTCGCGCCGCAACCGGATCGCGTCGTAAACACTCAGACCGTCAGCACCCACGCGCTCAGTCAACCAGCCGCAGACCCCGCAACGAACACGCACCCTTTCCGTGTTCGCGTACCGCTGCGCCATGCGGAAACGGGTGCGCGAAGACGAGAAGGGTGCGGGAGAGGCGGGTCAGCCCGCGTACGCGGGGGTGCGGCGGTTCAGGCGGCGGCGTCCGGCGGCCAGGGCGGTGCGCAGGCCGCGCCGCTTGCCGGTGACCGGGTCGATGGTGGCGACGGTGTTGCCCGCGAACTTGCGTTCCGAGGCCGTCTCCGGCGCATCGTCGGCGGTGTCGCGCAGGTACTTGTTCGGCAGCGAGAGCTTGAGGATGGTGCGCCAAGCCTTGAAGTACTGCACCGGCAGCGAGCCGGTGGTGTAGGGCAGGTCGTACTTTTCGGCGAGCTCCCGGACCCGGACTGCGATCTCGGCGTACCGGTTGCTCGGCAGATCGGGGAAAAGGTGGTGTTCGATCTGGTGGCTCAGGTTGCCCGTCATGAAGTGGGTGAGCGGACCGCCGGAGATATTGGCGCTGCCGAGCATCTGCCGCAGGTACCACTGACCCTTGGTCTCGTTGTCGATATCGGCTTTGGTGAACTTCTCCGCGCCGTCGGGGAAGTGACCGCAGAAGATCACGGCGTTGGACCACACGTTGCGGATGGCGTTGGCGGCCAGGTTGGCGGTGAGCGTGCTGAGGAAGGCCGGGCCGGTGAGGGCGGGGAAGATCACGTAGTCCTTGAGGATCTGCTTGCCCATCTTGGTCAGCGCCTCGGTGCGCTTGCGGTCGAACTCGGCGCGCTCGGGCGTGCCCGGCTTGAACCGGCCCGCGGCCAGCTTGCCCAGCTCCATGTGCTGGATCGAGACGCCGTATTCGAACAGCAACTGCAGCACCAGGTTGTAGATCGGGTTGCCCAGGTTGAACGGCTTCCACCGCTGGTCGCGGGTGACGCGCAGCAGGCCGTAGCCGATGTCGTCGTCCATGCCGAGCACGTTGGTGTACTTGTGGTGCAGGTAGTTGTGCGTGTGCTTCCAGTGCTTGGCCGCGCCCGCGTTGTCCCATTCCCAGGAGCTGGAGTGGATCTCCGGATCGTTCATCCAGTCCCACTGCCCGTGCATGGTGTTGTGCCCGATCTCCATGTTCTCGATGATCTTGGCGGTGCTGAGCATGGCGACGCCGGCGATCCAGGCGGGCGGTAGGAAGCTGGCGAACAACACGCCGCGGCCGCCGATCTCGAGCGCGCGCTGGAGCCGGATGACGTTACGGATGTAGTTCGCGTCGCGCGCACCGCGCGATTCCTCGATATCGCGACGAATCGCGTCGAACTCCGCGCCGAGTGCTTCCACGTCGGCCTCGGTGAGGTGTGCGTATTCCTTGACATCCGAGATCGCCATGGCGGTTACAGTACCGTAAGTTACGTGACCGTAGGTTGCGAGCTGCGTCGTGCGGGTGTGGCAAATCCCGCATTGCGAACACGGGCGGAAGATGGTAGTTGAACGGCGTCCGCGGTACGGCGTAAAGCCTTCTCCCGCACAGCCTTCCAGCACGGCCGACAGTCACGCGGACGGTCGATTCTGCCCCCGCGAACCCGCTGCGCGCAAGCTGTGCGCTTCGTCTCCCCGGCAGGCGGAGTGCGCACCGGTACCCGGATGCGGGTACCGGTGTCGCGGCTCGGCTAGCGGCTGCGCCGCAGTCGCCACAGAGCCCGCTCGCGCACGGCCTTTCGGCGCAGCGAAGCCTGCTCCTGGCGGGCCCGGTCCTGCAGGGCCTGGGTGGCCTCGCGCAGCACCACCTTTTCGTGCTCGGCCTTCTCCTTGAGTGCGCGCTTGGCCTCGCGCAGCATCTCCTTCTCCTGCTGGGCCTTCTCCTTCAGCACCACCTTGGCCTCGCGCAGGGCCGAGCGCAGGCCGCGGCGCTGCCCGGTTTCCGGGTCGACGCCGAGCCAGTGCGCTGTCTCCGCGCTGGGCAGCGACGGCAGCGTGATGCCCGCGAACTTGCGTTCCGAGGACGTCTCGGGCGCGTTGTCGGAGGTGGCCTTCAGGAAGCGGTCCGGCAGGGCCAGCTTGTGGATGGTGCGGAAGGCGAGCAGGTACTGCTTGCCGAGCGAGCCGGTGGTGTACGGCAGGTCGTACTTGTCGCACAGTTCGCGCACCCGCACCGCGATCTCCGGGTACCGATTGCTCGGCAGGTCCGGGAACAGGTGGTGTTCGATCTGGTAGCAGAGGTTGCCGCTCATGAACGCCATGGCGGGACCCGCCTTGAAATTGGCGCTGCCGAGCATCTGCCGCAGATACCATTCGCCGCTGGTCTCGCCCTCGAGCTGTTCGATGGTGAACTTCTCGGCACCGTCGGGGAAGTGGCCGCAGAAGATCACGGCGTAGGCCCACAGGTTGCGGATCAGATTCGCGGTCGCGTTCGCCTTCAGGGTCGACTTGAACGCCGGGCCGGTGAGCGCCGGGTAGAGCAGGAAGTCCTTGGTCACCTGGCGGGCGATCTTACGGCCGAACTCCCGGTTCGGCGGGGACATCAGTTCCCAGCGCGGGGTGTCGGCCAGTTCCTTCTCGATGCTCCAGTCGTGCAGCGCGATACCCCACTCGAAGGTGGCCGCGAGCACCAGGTTCGCCACCGGCTGCACCAGGTGGATCGGCTTCCACGGCTCGTCGCGGGTCATCCGCAGGATGCCGAAGCCGAGGTCCTCGTCCTTGCCGAGCACGTTGGTATAGGTGTGGTGGGAGTAGTTGTGCGCCCGCCGCCACTGCGACGAGGGCCCCGTCATATCCCACTCCCAGGAGCTGGAGTGGATCTCCGGATCGTTCATCCAGTCCCATTGCCCGTGGCTGACGTTGTGCCCGAGCTCCATGTTCTCGATGATCTTGGCGACCGACAGCAACGCGGTGCCGGTGAGCCAGGCCCACCGGTTGCGGCTGCCGAACAGCACCGCGCGCCCGGCGACCTCGAGGCCGCGCTGCGCGGCGATGGTCCGCCGGATGTACTTGGCGTCACGTGCGCCACGCGACTGCTCCACCGAACGCCGGATCGAATCGAGTTCCTGCCCCAGTGTCTCGATGTCGGCCGCCGTGAGATGGGCGAACGCCTGAATATCGGTGATGGCCACCGGGGTTCCTTTCCCTACTCGATTTGCTTCGAGGGTACCCAAGGGGCCCTCGTGCTGCCGCGTCGTCGTCGCCGGGCCGCGTGGCCCGGCGCGCCGCCGCGTCGTTCAGACGTCGAGCGTGCAGTCCCCCGCCGCGGCGGAGACGCAGGTCTGCACCTTGTCGCCTTCGCGATGCTCGTCGCCGTTGCGCAGATCGCGCACGTAGCCGGAACTCAGTGTCACGACACAGGTTTGGCAGATGCCCATCCGGCAGCCGAACGGCATCTGCACGCCGGCCGACTCGCCCGCTTCCAGCAGGCTGGTCGCGCCGTCCACCTCGACCGTCCGCCCGGTCTTGCCGAAACTGACCGTGCCGCCCTCGCCCACCGCGGAGCGCTCGATCTCGAACCGCTCGACGTGCAACTGATCGGCCAGACCGGCGTCGCGCCAGTGGTGCTCGATCTCGTCGAGCATCGCGGCCGGGCCGCAGGCCCAGGTCTGGCGCTCGCGCCAGTCGGGGAACTTCGTGTCCAGATCGGCCAGGGCGAACTTGCCCTGCTCGCCGGTGAGGTGCAGGTGGGAGGTGAAGCTCGGGTGCCTGTCGTGCAGATCGCGCAGCTCGGCGCCGAACATCACGTCCTGCGCGGTGCGCGCGGAGTGCAGGTGCACCACGTCGGTGACCAGATCGCGCCGGTCCATCGCCCGCAGCATCGCCATGACCGGGGTGATGCCGCTGCCCGCGGTGAGGAACAACACCCGCTCCGGCGGCGGGTAGGGCAGCACGAAACCGCCCTGCGGCGCGGCCAGGCGCACCACGGTGCCGACCGGGACGCCGCTGACCAGGTGGCTGGACAGGAACCCCTCCGGCATCGCCTTGACCGCGATCGAGATGACGCGCTTGCCGCCGACGCCCGGATCCGACCAGTTCGGCGGGCAGGTCAGCGAGTAGGAGCGCCAGTGCCAGCGACCGTCGACGAGCACGCCGATGCCGATGTACTGACCGGGTTCGTATTTGAAGTCGAAGCCCCAGCCCGGCTTGATCACCAGGGTGGCCGAGTCGGCGGTTTCCTTGCGCACGTCCACGATGCGGCCGCGCAGCTCGCGCGCCGACCACAGCGGGTTGGCCAGGTGCAGGTAGTCGTCCGGCAGCAACGGGGTGGTGACCCGGGCCACGGCTCCCCGCAGCACGTTCAACTTGCCGCCGCGTTCGGCGACGCTCGCGGCCGGAGCTTCCAGCCACTGCCGCACGCCGCGCACGGAGAATCCCCCATTTTTCGAGCTCATCGCTGCCGTTCGTCTTCCTGTTCGTCGGATGCGCTGCCCACGCCACAGCAAGGTTACGGCATCGTAGGTTCGGCCGGGGAGCGCCTCGGGGCCGCGGTCCGGTGACCGCGCGGCTCAGAGCAATTCGAGCAGGAACGGCAGTTCCTGCGCGGCATACCAGGCGAGCTGGTGGTCCTCGGCGTCGCCGAGCACGAATTCGGCGTCGGTGTCGCCGAGGTCCGCGGCATCCACCACGTCGACGGCCTTGGCCACCTCCGGTTCGGCCTGGGCCAGGTCGACGTGCACGCTGCCGATCTGGTCGTAGGTCAGCAGTCCCGGCAGCTTCACCACAGCGTCGTCGAGATCGGGCCGCAGCTTCGCGCCGGTCACGTCGGCGGCGATCACCGCGCGCCGATAGACCGGCCGGCCCGTGGGCACCGGCTCGGCGTCGTCGGCCGGTTCGTCGAGATCGTCGCGTTCGGCGGCGAGCAGGCGCAGCGAGGCCCGCGCGGCCTCGCCCATCGCGACCTCGGCCAGTTCCTCGTCGTCGCCCGAGGCGTAGGCCTCGCGCAGCGCCGGGGTCACCGCGAACGCGGTCCCGCCGACCGGGCGTAGTTCCCGGTTCGCGACGAGCTCGCGCAGCATCGGCACCGTCGCGGGAATGTAGACCCGCATTTTCTCCTGATCAGACGCAGGCACCGAGCATCTCCTCCATGGAATCGCGCACCGACGCGGCCAGCACGCCGATGTCGGCCATCGCGTCGCGGTCGGCGTTGAGTCCGTAGAAGACCCGTCCGTCGTAGGACGTGATCCCGATGCTCGAGGCCTGATTGCGCAGCAGCGGCGACACCGGATACATCTCCAGCATCCGCGCGCCGCCGATGTACATCGGCGTCTGCGGACCCGGCGCGTTGGTGATCACCAGATTGAACGTGTGCTCTGCGAACGTACTCGCCGCGCGCACGCTCATCGCATGCAGGCTCGCCGGAGCGAACCCGGCGAGATGGACCAGGGTCCGGGCCCGTACCCCGCGCCGGTGCCTGCCGTTGGCCTCGGTGGCGTGCGCGATGTGCGAGAGCCGCATCACCGGATTGGGTTCGCCGACCGGCAGATCGATCAGGAACGAGGACACCTCGCTTGCCGGATTCAGCCGGGCGCCGTCCACCCCGTCGACGTACACCGACATCGGCACCACGGCCCGCAGCGTGGTCGGCTCGGTGAGCGTCTCGCCCCGCGACAGCAGCCAGTTGCGCAACGCGCCGGTGACCACCGCGAGGATGACGTCGTTGATCGAGCAGTCGAAGCGCTTGCGGATCTTGCGGTAGTCCTCCAGCTCGGTCCGCACCACATCGAAGCGCCGGTTGCGCGAGATGCGCGCGTTGAGCGGGCTGTCGGGGGTGCCGCTGGCCGCCGCGCGCACCGCGGTGACCACCGAGTCCACCGCGCGGCCGGCGGCGCCGATCACCGCGAACGCCTGACCGCCCGCGTGCCGGGCCACCTCGAGCGCTTCGCGCGGCTGCGCGGCCAGGTGGGTCAGCGCGCCGAGCAGCAGTTCCATGTCGTCGGGCTCGCGCGGCGCACGCCACGCGTCGTCGGCGAGTTCGCGCGGCGAGGGGCCCGCGTCGAGCACGACGTGCCCGATCTCCAGCGCGGTATCGCCGTCGACCAGCGCGGAATGCGTCTTGGTGAACAGTGCGCACCGGCCGTCGGACAGGCCCTCGATCAGGTACATCTCCCATAGCGGCCGGGTCTGGTCGAGCGGGCGCGAGGACAGCCGGGCGACCAGTTCGTGCAGCTGGGCATCGGTGCCCGGCGCGGGCAGCGCGGAGCGGCGGATGTGGTAGGTGATGTCGAAAGCGCTGTCCTCCACCCAGACCGGGCGCCCGAGCGCCAGCGGAATCTCGCGCACCTTGCGGCGATAGCGGGGCACCAGCGAGAGGCGGGCCTCGACCAGGTCGACGAGCCGGTCGTAATCCAGCGCGGGGACCGCCGAATCGGGATCGGTGTGCCGCAGGATCGCGAGGGAGCCGATATGGATCGGATTACTGCTCGACTCGAGCCGGTAGAAGGACGCGTCCTGCGGGGTCAGTCTCGTGATCACGCTGCCCGGTGCTCCTTTTCCGATGCCGTCTCACGCCCATTGTGCTGTCGCCCCAACGATTCAGCTCGTCCGCTGTGGCGTATCCGGCGATATCGACATTCCCCTTTACCCGTCCTGGCTTCCGTGGCAGGCTGTCTGATTCGAGCACGGGGACTCGATTCGATCACAGGGGGGCATGGGATGCACAGTCGGCGACCGTCGCTTTCGCCCGCGCCGCACATCGAACCGCCGCTGGACCGTGATCGCGCGGCCGGGGATCAGCCACGGCCTGCTGCTTCGTCACCACGAGCCGCGCTGCCCTGCCGTCGCATGCCGTCACGCAGCGGGTCTTCCGCACGGGCCGCGGGTCGACGCGCCCGGCACGACGGACGCCTCACATCGTACGGGACCGAGACCGAAACAGGTTCGGCGGCACATCGATTCGCGGAGAATTCGCTGCGGCTGGTGCTCGAGGTGCTCGACGGCAGGCGGCCGGTGGCGCAGGTGCGGCCGCTGACCTCCGCGTCGGTGTTCGCCGCGCTGGAGACCCTGGCCCGGACCGCACCGCGGGCCGCCGCCCTCGGGCCCGCGCAGCTGACCAAGATCGGCGTCGAACCCGCCGGTCCGAAAACCGCCGAGGTGTACGGCACCTACCAGCGTGGCCATCGGATCTTCGCGGTCGCCGCGCGGGTCACGTTGCATCGGGCGGGCTGGCAGCTGACCGCGTTCCGCGTACTGTGAGTACCAGGGCGGACGACACGGCAGGTGCCCCGGTGCCGGGTAGCTACGCAGGCTCGTTCCTGCGGTGTGACCGAACACCGCTGCTTGTCGACGCCTACGATCGGCACCGCATTACCATGAACCGTGCAGCGGAATCCGCGCCCGGCGCGCGAGCCCGCACGCCGGCCGGGTGTACACCCTCGGCCCGGCGCCGATCGACACGACTGACACACCGACCAGAGGACTGACGAGACCCGTGCCTGCGCTGACACTGACGAGGTTGCTACGGATTGGTGAGGGTCGCATGGTCAAGCGGCTCGCCAACTTCGCCGACCAGGTTCTCGAACTCGAGTCGGAGTACGAACAGCTCACCGACGCCGAGCTGCGCGGCAAGACCGACGAGTTCCGTGAGCGCTACTCCGACATGGTCGAAGAGGGGCACTCCGATCCGCTCGGCGCGCTGATGGCCGAGGCCTTCGCGGTGGCACGGGAGGCCTCGTGGCGGGTGCTGAACCAGAAGCACTACAAGGTGCAGATCATGGGTGGCGCGGCGCTGCACACCGGCAACATCGCCGAGATGAAGACCGGTGAGGGCAAGACGCTCACCTCGGTGCTGCCCGCCTACCTCAACGCGATCAGCGGCGACGGCGTGCACATCGTCACCACCAACGACTATCTCGCCAAGCGCGACTCCGAGTGGATGGGCCGCGTGCACCGCTTCCTCGGGCTCGAGGTCGGCGTGATCCTGTCCGGCATGACGCCCGCGCAGCGGCGGGTGTCCTACGGCGCCGACATCACCTACGGCACGAACAACGAGTTCGGCTTCGACTACCTGCGTGACAACATGACGCACTCGCTCGACGATCTGGTGCAGCGCGGGCACAACTTCGCCGTGGTCGACGAGGTCGACTCCATCCTGATCGACGAGGCGCGCACCCCGCTGATCATCTCCGGCCCGGCCGACGCTTCCAGCAAGTGGTACGCCGAATTCGCGCGCATCGCACCGCTGTTGAAGAAGGACCTGCACTACGAGGTCGACATCAAGAAGCGCACCATCGGCGTGCACGAGGCGGGCGTCGAGTTCGTCGAGGATCAGCTCGGCATCGACAACCTGTACGAAGCGGCCAACTCGCCGCTGGTGAGCTACCTGAACAACGCCATCAAGGCCAAGGAGCTCTACACCCGCGACAAGGACTACATCGTCCGCGACGGCGAAGTGATCATCGTCGACGAGTTCACCGGTCGCATCCTGGTGGGCCGTCGCTACAACGAGGGCATGCACCAGGCGATCGAGGCCAAGGAAGCGGTCGAGATCCAGCCGGAGAACCAGACCCTGGCGACGATCACGCTGCAGAACTACTTCCGCCTCTACGACAAGCTGTCCGGCATGACCGGTACCGCCGAGACCGAGGCCGCCGAGCTGCACCAGATCTACAACCTCGGCGTGGTCCCGATCCCGACGAACAAGCCGATGATCCGCCAGGACCAGTCCGACCTGATCTACAAGACCGAAGAGGCCAAGTTCGCGGCCGTGGTCGACGACGTCACCGAGCGGCACGAACGCGACCAGCCGGTGCTGATCGGTACCACCAGCGTCGAGCGCTCGGAGTACCTGTCCAAGCAGTTCACCAAGCGCGGCATCGCGCACACCGTGCTGAACGCCAAGTTCCACGAGAACGAGGCCGCGATCATCGCCGAGGCCGGTCGGCCGGGCGCGGTCACCGTCGCGACGAACATGGCCGGCCGCGGTACCGACGTCGTGCTCGGCGGCAACCCGGACATCATCGCCGACCTCATCCTGCGCAAGGAGGGCCTGGACCCGGTGGAGACGCCGGACGCCTACCAGCAGGCCTGGTTGCCCACCCTGGAGCAGGTCAAGTCGCAGACCAAGGCCGACGCCGACCGGGTGCGCGAGGCGGGCGGGCTCTACGTGCTCGGCACCGAGCGGCACGAGTCGCGTCGTATCGACAACCAGCTGCGTGGTCGCTCCGGCCGTCAGGGTGACCCGGGCGAGTCGCGGTTCTACCTGTCGCTGGGTGACGAGCTGATGCGCCGCTTCAACGGCGCCGCGCTGGAAGCCATCATGACCCGGCTCAACCTGCCCGACGACGTGCCGATCGAGGCCAAGATGGTCTCCAAGGCGATCAAGAGCGCGCAGACCCAGGTCGAGCAGCAGAACTTCGAGATCCGCAAGAACGTGCTCAAGTACGACGAGGTGATGAACCAGCAGCGCACCGTCATCTACGGCGAGCGCAACCGGATCCTGCGCGGCGAGGACATGGAGGGCCAGGTCCAGGAGATGATCACCGACGTGATCACCGCCTACGTCGACGGCGCCACCGCCGAGGGGTACGTCGAGGACTGGGACCTGGACAAGTTGTGGACCGCGCTCAAGACGCTGTATCCGGTGGGCATCCGGCACCAGGATCTGACCGGGGAGACCGCGGTCGGCGACGCCGGTGACCTGACCCGCGAGGAGCTGCTGGACGCGCTGCTCGACGACGCGCACGACGCCTACGAGCGGCGCGAGGCCGAGATCGACGGGCTGGCCGGCCAGGGCAGCATGCGCAATCTCGAACGGCAGGTGCTGCTTTCGGTGCTGGACCGCAAGTGGCGCGAGCACCTCTACGAGATGGACTACCTCAAGGAGGGCATCGGCCTGCGCGCGATGGCGCAGCGCGATCCCCTGGTGGAGTACCAGCGTGAGGGCTTCGACATGTTCTCGGCGATGCTCGACGGCCTGAAGGAGGAGTCGGTCGGCTTCCTGTTCAACCTGCAGGTCGAGGTGCAGCAGCCGCAGCCCGAGGGCGTCTCGATCGACGCGGGCCTGCGCTCGCCGGTCGGCGCGATGTCCGCGCCGCGTCCGTTGCCCACCGAGGAGGCACCGGCCGGCAACGGCAGCGTCGCCCCGGCGGCCTTGCGTGCCAAGGGCATCGACGACCCCAATCGGCGGGGCTTCAGCTACTCGGGCCCGACCGAGGGCGGTGGCCGCGCGGTGCACAGTGACGCCGAGGAGTACGGCGACGAGGACACCGGCAACACCACCCGGCGCGAACGCCGCGAGGCCGCCCGCGCCCAGTCCAAGCCCAAGCGCGCCCCCAAGCCGCGCCGCAGGCACTGACGACGGAGCGAACCCTCGAAGGCGCCCACGGACTCGGGTCCCTGGGCGCCTTCGCCGTTCGCGGCCGCCCGCTCGGCGGTTCGGCCGATGTAGCCGGGCGGAACGCGCCGGCCGGGCGGCGCATGAAAGGACCGGTGCGATCGTTATTTGCCCCGGATTCGGCACGGCGCGTGACGATCAGGCGTAGTTTCTGCTCGCGTGGACCGGAGCACAGTTGAGGCATGGGTCGGCGCTTACGAACGGGCCTGGCGGGCGCCGGGCACCGACACACTCGGCGACCTCTTCACCCCCGATGTCGGTTATCTGGTTTCGCCATGGGCGGAGCCGCTCACCGGCTTGACCGCGCTCGCGAAATTCTGGGAGGCCGGCCGCGACGGACCGGACGAGTCGTTCTCGATCGAGCCCGAGGTGGTTGCGGTGGACGGACTCACCGCGGTGGTCCGGGCCGAGGTCGACTACCCGAGCCAACCGGCACGCTGGCGCGACCTGTGGATACTGCGCTTCGACGACCAGGGCCGCTGCACCTGGTTCGAGGAGTGGCCGTTCGCGCCCGGCCAGCCCGACGGCCAGGACCACTCGCGCGCCGCGCTGTCCGACTGAAAGATGATCACTGGGGAAGGTCCCCAGCTGATCAATGGTCCTGGCGCTGTGCCAGATCGGGACAGTCCGCCGCGGTCCAGTCGGCGGCGAGGTCCGTGCAGGTGACCACGATGGTGCCGGTGTGGAAGACGAGTTCGTGGGTGCAGCCGTCCGGATGCGGCAAGATCTCGTCCAGGATCAACTCGTGGAATCCGGTACGTCCCGGACTGTCCAGCGTGACGACGCGGTCCGTCGGCGCGGTGTAGCGGATGGTCAGGTCTTCGTCGTGTTTCCAGCAGTTGTGCCGGAGCCGGAGCTCGACCCCGGTGTCGGTGTCCCGGATGTCCAGGAACTTCAGATCTTTCACGCAGCGCTTGCCGTAGAAGTCGTAGTGCTCCGGGTCGGTGGCGAAAGCCCTTGCACCCATTGGCAACTCGGCGGCCAGCTCGGGCAGTCGCCGGAGGTAGGGCGCGGGGCTGAGCACCCCGGTGATCTCGCCGACCGTCGCATTCAGATCGACGTAACGCATGGACCGCAGTGTAGAGCCGGGAGTGCCTGGCGGCTAATAGTTTTCGTTGCTGTTCAGGGCGTTGAGCAGGACGCGGATGGCGGCGACCCGGCGCTGTTTGCCGGGGAGCTGGTCCAGGGCGCACTCCGGGTCGGCGGGCGGGCCGAGGTGGGTGCAGCCGCGGGGACAGTCCTCGATGGCGGCGGCGAGGTCGCTGAAGGCGGCGACCACGTCGTCGGGGGTGATGTGGGCCAAGCCGAAGGAGCGCACGCCGGGGGTGTCGATCACCCAGCCGCCCGCGGGCAGCGGCAGCGCCACCGACTGGGTGGAGGTGTGCTTGCCCTTGCCGACCCCGGACACCGCGCCGACGGCCCGATACGCGTCCGGCACAAGACGATTCACCAGCGTCGACTTGCCGACGCCGGAGTGCCCGATGAACGCGGTGAGCCGATCGTGCAGCAGCTCGAGCACCGGTTCCAGCGGATCCTCGATGCCGCCGTAGACGATGGTGAGATCGAGATCCTCGAAGGCGGAAGCGAATTCGGATGCGGCGTCCAGATCGTGCTTGGTCAGGCACAACACCGGCCGCAGTCCGCCGGCGAACGCCGCGACCATGCAGCGCTCGACGAAACCGGTGCGCGGCGGCGGGTCGGCGAGGGCGACGACGATGAACAGCTGTTCGGCGTTGCCGACCACGATGCGTTCGAACGGATCGGTGTCATCGGCGGTGCGCCGCAACACCGTTCGGCGATCGGTGACCCGCACGATGCGGGCCAGCGTGTCGGGTCTGCCGGACAGGTCGCCGACCACGTCCACCTGATCGCCGACCACAATGGGGGTGCGGCCGAGTTCCCTGGCCCGCATGGCGACGATCTGCCTGCTGGGATCCCCGCCGAGCACACAGCCCCAGCGGCCCCGGTCCACCGACACCACCATGGCGGGTTCGGCATCATTGTGCTGCGGACGGGTTTTCGTGCGCGGTCGCGAACTCTTGCCCGGGCGCACCCGGACGTCGGATTCGTCGTACTCGCGCTTTCTCAGTGCGCCGCCTCCTGATCGGCCGACGTGGAGTCGAGCATCTGCTGCCACAGCGCTACGAAATTCGGCAGCGTCTTGGCGGTGGTGCCGATGTCCTCGATTTCGACGCCGGGCACGCGCAGGCCGAGAATGGCTCCGGCCGTTGCCATCCGGTGATCGGCGTAGGAGTGCCAGCGTCCGCCGTGCAGCGTGGCGGGCACGATCTCGAGCCCGTCCTCGGTCTCGGTGACCTTGCCGCCGAGCCGGTTGATCTCGGTGGACAGCGCGGCGAGCCGGTCGGTTTCGTGGCCGCGCAGGTGCGCGATGCCGCGCAGCACGGAGGGGGAGTCGGCCAGGGCGGCCAGCGCGGCGACGGTGGGCGTGAGCTCGCCGACGTCGTGCAGGTCGATGTCGATGCCGGCCAGCCGATCCGGGCCGTGCACGGTGAGCACGCCGTCGAAAATGCGTGCCTCGGCGCCCATCCGCACCAGGATCTCCCGGATCACGTCGCCCGGCTGCGTGGTCAGCCGCGGCCAATGCGGGATGCGCACCTCACCGCCGGTGACCGCGGCGGCCGCGAGAAACGGTGTCGCATTGGACAGATCGGGTTCGACATCCCATTCCACCGCGCGGATCGGACCCGGCGTGACGGCCCAGGTCTGCGCCTGGCGGCTGTCCGCGGGCGTCTGCACCTGCACGTCCGCCCGGCGCAGCATCTCGACGGTCATCTCGATGTGCGGCATCGACGGCAGCGCCTTGCCGTCGTGGTGCACGGTCAGACCCTCGTCGAACCGGGCCGCGGACAGCAGCAGGCCCGAGACGAACTGGGAGGACCCGGACGCGTCGATGGTGACGGTGCCGCCGCGCAGCGCGCCCTTGCCGTGCACCGTGAAAGGCAGTGCGTCCCCGTCTATTTCGGCGCCGAGATCGCGCAGCGCGTCCAGGATCGTACTGAGCGGGCGCACCCGGGCCTGCGCGTCGCCGTCGAAGGACACCTCGCCCGCGGCCAGAGCGGCCACCGGCGGCAGGAACCGCATCACGGTGCCCGCGAGCCCGCAGTCCACGGTGCCGCCGCGCAGCGTGGCCGGGGTGACGGTGAGCGTGTCACCGTCACCCTCGATGACCGCGCCCAGCGCGCTGAGCGCCGCGATCATCAGATTGGTGTCGCGGCTGCGCAGCGCCCCGGACAGGGTCGAGGGCCCGTCCGCCAGGGCGGCCAGGATCAATGCCCGGTTCGTGATCGATTTCGACCCGGGCAGGGTCACGGTCGCGTGCACAGGGACATCGACATGGGGCGCTGGCCAGAAACTCACGTGTTCCATCTTCTCAGCTCGCCCCGACGGACACGCGGGCGGTGTTCGCTACTTGTGCCGCCCGTGGATGAAGGGGACCAGCTTGCGCAGCAGCTTCATGGTGGACTGGGTGCGCGAGTAGCTGAGCAGCGCCATGCCGGGAATCGCGAAGCGCTGCACCGCGATCGCGTGCGGGCGGGAGAACTCGCGCAGTCCGGGCTCGCCGTGGATGCGGCCGATCCCGGAATCGCGGACGCCGCCGAACGGCAGGCCGGGGATGGCCGCGAAGGCGAGCACCGAGTTCACCGACGTGGCTCCGACGTGCAGCCTGCGCGCGATGTCGAGCCCGTTCTTCTTCGAGTAGACCGCCGAGGACAGCCCGTACCGGTTGTTGTTCGCCAGCTCGACCGCCTCGTCCACGCCGTTCACGGTGCGGATGGTGACCGTCGGGCCGAAGGTCTCCTCCTGCACGGCCTGCGAGTTCTCGTCCACGTCGAGCAGCACGACCGGTTCGATGAACGGCGCCTTCACCGATTCCGGGCCGCCGAGCACGGCGGTGCCGCCGTGCTTCAGCGCGTCGTCGATGTGCTTGCGCACGATGTCGATCTGGCTCGGCATGGTCATCGGGCCGTACGCCGCGCCCTCGCCTTCGCCGGGGCCTACCTTCTCCAGGATCTTCTTGAGCTCGGCGACGAATTCCTCGCGCACCGACCGGTCGACGTACACCCGCTCCACGCCCGCGCAGGTCTGGCCGCTGTTGGCGGTGGCGCCCCAGGCGACCGCGTCGGCGGCGGCCTTCACGTCGGCGTCACCCGCGACGATCACCGCGTCCTTGCCGCCGCATTCGAGCAGCACCGGGGTCAGGTTCTCGGCGGCCGCCGCCATGATCCGCTTGCCGGTCGCGGTGGAGCCGGTGAACGCGATCTTGTCGATATCGGCCTTGACCAGCGCCGCCCCGGTCGCGCCGTAACCGTTGATGCTGATGAACACGCCTTCGGGCAGTTCCGGATTGGCCTTGGCGAACGCCTCGGCGAGGAAATTGCCGATGCCGGTGGAGTATTCGCTCGGCTTGAACACCACGGTGTTGCCCGCGGCCAGCGCGTAACCGATGGAGCCGTTGGGGGTGTAGACGGGATAGTTCCACGGGCCGATGACGCCGACGACCCCGAGCGGGCGCTGTTCGACCCGGGCGGCGAAGTTCGACATGAACGCGCCGGGCGCGACCTTCTTCGGCGAGAGCAGCTTCTTGGCGTTCTTGGCCGCCCAGGCGATGTGCTCGAGCGCGAGCATCAGTTCGAGGAAGGCGTCGTCGAGCGGTTTGCCGTTCTCGGCGTGGATCAGCTTGCAGAATTCGTCCGAGTCCGCGACCAGCCGGCTCGACCAGCGCAACAGGTGGGTGCGCCGTTCGTCGAAGCTCAGCGCGCCCCAGGTGGCGGCGGCGGTCCTGGCCTTCGCCACGGCCGCCCGCACCGCCGCCTCGTCGGCGATCGGGTACGTGCCGATGACCTCGCCCGTGGCGGGATTGACCGACGTGAGTGCCGTGTCGTGGTCGGCCGGTTTGATGTCGGTGGATGTCACGGTGAGTCTTCTCCTCTTGCCGGTGGATGCGCGGGCGACGGGGCCCGCGGTGTCCAGGCGGTGGCCGGTCGGTGCGCATGCGTCAGCGGACGGGCACGATGAACCCCCATCCTCTGAGAGAATGTTAGGTCAAAACTCTCAACAGGTCACCAGCTATGGACCAATTGTCCACGAGGTTGTCGGTGCGGGGTGGGAGTATCGAGATATGTGCGGACGATATGCGACCACGACAGATCCCGGCCGGCTCGCGGTCGAGCTGGATGCGATCGATGAGACCGACACCGCGGGCGCGGGCAACTACACCAACTACAACGTCGCGCCGACGACCCAGATCCTCACCGTGGTCGAGCGCCACGAGCACGGTCACAAGGACGACGAGCCGAAGCTGCGGCTGCGCCGGATGCGCTGGGGCCTGATCCCGGTGTGGACCAAGGCCGCCGAGCCGGGTGTGCCGGTGAAAGGCAAGCCGCTGTTCAACGCCCGGGCCGACAAGGCCGCGACCACCAATTCGTTCCGTGACGCCGTGAAGTACCGGCGCTGCCTGGTGCCGATGGACGGTTGGTACGAATGGGTGGTCGAGCCCGCGGCGGGCGCCAAGGGCAAGGTGGCCAAGCATCCGTTCTTCATGGCGCAGGCGGACGGCTCCCGGCTGTACATGGCGGGGCTGTGGTCGGTGTGGCGTGATCGCGCGCTGCCCGACAGCGAGCCGCTGCTGTCGTGCGCCATCCTGACCACCGACGCGATCGGCGACCTGACCCGCATCCACGATCGGATGCCGCTGCCGATGCCGCGCGAGCACTGGGACGCCTGGCTCGACCCGGACCACCCCGCGCCCGCGAGCCTGCTGGAGACGCCCGGCGAGGAGGTCATCGCGGGCATCGTGGCGCGGCCGGTCCCGTCGTTGGTGAACAGCGTGAAGAACAACGGGCCCGAACTGCTCGCGCCGGTGTCGGAAAAGGAAGAAGCCGAGCAGATCAGCTTGCTCTGATCCGCTCGGCTCTGCGCCTGGTCACCTGCAGGACTCGGTCAGATCGAGCACTTCACCGACGGGCTCGCGATGTTCAACCCGCATTTCACGATGCCGGTGACCAGGTCGATGACCTTGGTGGTCACGGTGCCGCCGAGTTTCTCGGCCTTGTCGGCCTTCTTGTCCGGGCTCTCGGTGGCGCTGTCATCGATCTGGGTCGCGGCGGGCGGGGCCGGCTGGGCCACGGCGCTGCCCGGCGCCACCACGCCGCAGGCCAAGGCGAAGGTTCCGAGCAGGGCGACGATCATGGAGCGCACACGCAGTTGCGCGGACATTTCGCATCACATCCTCGAGTCGGACGAATCTGGCTCGTCCATTGACGCACAGGTTGTCGCGAATTCCCGGTTTTACACCGTCCGTATCGTGGCGGTCACCGCCGCGGCCAGCCGGATCAGCTCGGCCGGGGCCACCTCGATCTCCAGGCCGCGCCGTCCGGCACTGCACAGGATCCGATCCCAGGACAGGGCGGAGTCGTCGATCACCGTCGGCAACCGCTTGCGCTGTCCGAGCGGGGAGATCCCGCCGAGCACGTAGCCGGTGCTCCGCTCGGCCTTCGCCTTGTCCGCCATGCTCGCCTTCGGCGCACCCAGCGCGGCCGCCGCGGCCTTGAGCGACAACGTGTTCGGCACCGGCAGCACGGCCACCGCGAGCGTGCCGGTGGACAGCTCGAGCACCAGGGTCTTGAAGACCTGCGCCGCGACCACCCCGACGCGGTCCGCGAGCGCGTCCACCGCCTCGGTCCCGAACGAGTCCGCCCGCGGATCGTGGGTGTAGGCGTGCACGCGGTGTTCGACCCGCGCCTTGGTCAGCACACGCACCGCCGGTGTAGAGGCTCCTGCCATGGCGCACACCTTAACGGCGCGTCCCGGCCGCGCGGCACCGGTTTTCCGGCGCGCGGCGGCCGCGGTGGGAACAGAGGACGTGTCGCGCATGTTGCAAGCGAATACACAGCGCCCGGCTGGGACGAAGCGCCCACCGTCCGCCTATGAGGCCCGTGAACGACGTGAAGGAGATGCCGGTGCCACTGCTGCTCGACGAACGTCCGGTGCGGACGACGACGTCGCCGATGGATGCCGGATTCCCGGTCGCATTGCCGTTGCCGGTAGATTTGGCAGGTACGGCGATCGAAGGGACAGGTGTGACGAGCGACGATGACGTGGTGACCGACGGTGTCGGTGCCGCCGCGGTCGACGATACGGAGCTGGCCCAGCGGTTCGAGCGCGACGCGCTCCCGCTGCTCGACCAGCTCTATGGTGCCGCGTTGCGGATGACCAGGAACCCGGCCGACGCCGAGGATCTGGTGCAGGAGACCTACGTCAAGGCGTTCCAGGGGTTCAAGTCCTTCAAAGAGGGCACCAACCTCCGTGCCTGGCTGTATCGGATCCTGACCAACACCTACATCAACTCCTACCGCAAGAAGCAGCGTCAGCCCGCGCAGTATCCGACCGACGAGATCACCGACTGGCAGCTGGCGGCAACCGCCGAGCACACGTCGCAGGGTCTGCGTTCGGCCGAGGTCGAGGCGCTGGACGCACTGCCGGACGACGACATCAAGGCCGCGCTGCAGGAGCTGCCGGAGGAATTCCGGATGGCCGTGTACTACGCCGATGTCGAGGGCTTCCCGTATAAGGAAATCGCCGACATCATGGGCACCCCGATCGGTACCGTGATGTCCCGGCTGCACCGCGGCCGCAAGCAGCTCAAGGGTTTGCTCGCCGACGTGGCGCGCGAGCGTGGATTCAACCGTTCGGGGGAACGCCAGGAGGTTAAGCAGTGACTGAGCGGGACCCCGACATGGACCTCGACTGCACCGCCGTTCTCACCGACATCTGGCTGATGCTGGACGGCGAGTGCAACGACGAGACCCGTGCCCGGTTACAGCACCACATGGACCACTGCTCGCCCTGCATCGAGGCCTACGGCATCGAGGAGAAGATCAAGGGTCTGCTGAGCCGCAAATGCGGCGGTGACCGCGCCCCCGAGGGCCTGCGGGACCGGCTGACCATCGAGATCCGCCGTTCGGTCACGGTGACCAAGGTGGAGTCCTCGATCGACGCCGCCGACTCCTAGCGCGCAGCACCGGAACAACTGCAACATCGGAACAACTAGAGCGGCACGCCTTCCGTAAGGAAGTGCGTGCCGCTCTACGTTTTTCGGCTGAGCACAACGCTCAGGCGTTGGGCCGCTTGCCGTGGTTGGCCGCGTTGCCCTTGCGACTACGCTTCTTACGTCCGCGCTTACCCATAGGTAGTCTCCCTTCTGATTGAAGGCCATTGTTTCATGTGTGGTTGGCTGTAGTTCCAGCGGATGCAGGCCGCGCGGCAGGGCCGTTCGTTCCCGGCGAGCGAGCTGTCCGAACCAACCGAGTGAATGGGGTGTCATGGCTGAGGAAGTGCTGGCGGAGCTGGTGTCGGTCGTCTATCAGGTCGTGGCCAAGGAGGGGGACGTCGTGAAAGAGGGCGACACCCTGGTCATCCTGGAGTCGATGAAGATGGAGATCCCGGTGCTGGCCGAGGTCGGCGGCACGGTGAGCTCGATCGGCGTCAAAGAGGGCGACGCCATCAAGGCGGGCCACCTGATCGCTGTGATCTCCTGAGCGATTGCGGCGGTAGAACCCCATGGCGACCCTCAGTGAACTGCTAGCCGAACACACCGACTTACCCGGCGTCGCCGTGGACCATTTGCAGCGGGTGGTGGGTGATTGGCAACTGCTCGCCGATCTGTCCTTCGCCGATCTGCTGCTCTGGGTCGGCGCCGGACCGATCGCGGAGGGCGCCGACATCGTGTGTGTCGCGCAGTGCCGTCCGACCACCGCGCCCACTGTGCACCAGGAGGACCTGGTCGGCACGCTGGCGTTGCAGGCCGATCATCCGCAGGTGTTCGACGCGTTGATGTCCGGCAAGATCGTGCGCGCAGACCACGACGTGGAGACCTCCGGCGTCTATCACCCCACTCCGGTGCACGCGGTGCGCGAGGCCATCCCGGTGCGCTGCGGCGACGACGTGATCGCGGTGCTCAGCCGGGACACCGACGTGCAGCGGTCCCGGGTCCGCAGCACCCTCGAAATCGCTTATGTCGCTTGCGCGGACGACCTGTGCCAGATGATCGCCGACGGCACCTTCCCGACCACCGAGGACCGCGCGGCCACCCACTCCAGCCCGCGCGCGGGTGACGGCTTCATCCGGCTCGACACCGCGGGCATCGTCGTCTACGCCAGCCCGAACGCGCTGTCGGCCTATCACCGGATGGGCTTGCAGGCCGACCTGGCGGGGCAGGACCTCGCGGTGCTGACCAGGTCGCTGATCACCGACCCGTTCGACGCGCAGGAGGTGGTCGGCGACATCCAGGCCGCGCTGGCCGGGCGCACCGGTCGCCGGATGGAGGTGGAGGCGCGCGGTGCGACCGTGCTGCTGCGCACGCTGGTGCTGCGCCCGCACGGTGAGCTCGCGGGGGCCGCGGTGCTGGTCCGCGACGTCACCGAGGTCAAGCGGCGCGACCGCGCGCTGCTCAGCAAGGACGCCACCATCCGGGAGATCCATCACCGGGTGAAGAACAACCTGCAGACCGTCGCCGCGCTGCTGCGCCTGCAGGCCCGCCGGACCGAGAACGAGGAGGCTCAGGTCGCGCTCACCGAGTCGGTGCGCCGGGTCACCTCGATCGCGTCGGTGCACGAGATGCTGTCGATGTCGGTGGACGAAGAGGTCGACCTGGACGAGGTGGTCGACCGGCTGCTGCCGATCATGGCGGATGTGGCCACGGTGCACACCGCGCGGATCAAGGTGCGCCGGGCGGGTTCGCTGGGCGTCTTCTCCGCCGAGCGGGCGACGCCGCTGGTGATGGTGCTGACCGAGCTGGTGCAGAACGCGATCGAGCATGCCTTCGATTCGGGCGAGAACGGTTCGGTGACAATCCGTTCCGAACGTTCGGCCCGCTGGCTCGATGTGATCATCAGCGATGACGGTCGCGGCCTGCCCGCCGGATTCAGCCTGGAATCCTCGGACCGGCTCGGCCTGCAGATCGTGCGGACGCTGGTGACGGCCGAACTCGGTGGTTCGATCGGCCTGCATCCCGGTGCGGACATCGGGACCGACGCGGTGCTACGCGTGCCGCTCGGGCGGCGTTCCGGTCGTTAGCGACGGGTTCGTCATATGTATTGAGGCACAAGATAGCCCGGCACCTCTGGGGTGCCGGGCTTGAATGCGCTTACCGGACCGGGCTGAAAGGTCCGGTAAATCCGAACGTCTGCTCAGACGACGGTGCGGGTGCGTGTGCGCGCGTTGCGACGCTTCAGCGCCCGACGCTCGTCCTCGCTCATACCGCCCCACACGCCGGCATCCTGTCCGGACTTCAGGGCCCAGGACAGGCAGTCAGCGGTAACGGGGCAGCGAGCGCAGACCAGCTTGGCATCGGCAATCTGCGCGAGCGCGGGACCGCTGTTACCCACCGGGAAAAACAGTTCGGGGTCCTCGTCGCGACAGATGGCCTTGTGGCGCCAGTCCATTCCTCTGCTCCTTTGCTGGGCGCCGCAAAGGGCGCCGACGGTTTGTGGATCGTTCACTTGTGCGACTCGAATGTTTCCGCACGGTTGCTTGTGAATGCTTTCACGAACACCGTAGATGTCAATAGGTATCTGGTGCACCGTGGGGAAGCTCACGCTCAACGACTCCCGCTGGGGGAACCTGCCCGGTCCTTTGTACTCGCTCTACCCGGTTTTCGCAGCGCAACCACGATGTTTTTCGTGCGTTTTCTGCATCAGGCTGGTCGCGGCGCCACGACGTCCAAGACGGCGGGCACCGCCGTGAAATCCACCACGTTGCGCTTCCCGATAAAGTCGCCATCGATTTGCAGACCGATGGGTTCCTTCGTCTCGACGCGCACGGACGGAACGTTGTCCTCGCGAAACAAATTGCGGGACTTGGGGTTTCCATCGACAGCCAAAAGCTGCCTGGCAAGCAGCAGTGTAGGCAGTACTGCCATCGAACGCACGGCAAACACGCCGAGACCTGTTTCGAACCTGGTGCCCGGGTTGGTGTGCACCGGGGTGGTGTTCAGGTAGGTCCACGGGGTGGTGTTCGTTACGAAGGCGTAATGCACGTCGGTGATCGGTTCGTGGCCCGGGATTTCGATCCGAACGGACGGTTCCCTGCGTCGTGCGCGGAAAAACTGTCGCACAGTTGTTCGAAGATATCGGGCGGGCGTCGCGGTTTTTCCGTCGGCGCGACTTTCATCGATGGCTTCGCACACATCGGCGTCGAGACCGACTCCCGCGCTGAACGTGAACCACCGATCGTCGGCCAGGCCGAGTCCGATGCGGCGGTCCTTGTCCAGGGTGAGCAGATCGATGAGCTGATTGGTGGCGGTCACCGGATCGGGGGAGATGCCGAGCGCACGGGCGAACACGTTCGCCGAGCCGCCGGGGATCACGCCGAGCCGGGGCAGCCAGGCCTGGCCGTCGTTGAGTTCGGGCAGCGGCAGGAACCCGTTGATGGTCTCGTTGACCGTCCCGTCGCCGCCGTGCACGACGATCAGATCCATCTCGTTGGTGGCCGCCCACTGGGCCAGTTCGGCGGCGTGCCCGCGGTGCTGGGTGTGCGCGACGGTCAGCTGGGTGCGGCTCTCCAGCGCGTGCGCCAGCAGGTCGCGAGTCGCCGGCGTCGTCGAGGTGGCATTCGGATTCACGATCAGCAGGGTCCGCACGCCACGCAGCTTAATTGGCCGCCGAACCGGTCCGAAAAGCCGCTGAACCGGACCGGCCGCGAGGCGGCCGGGCGCGGAGCCGAACCGCGGCGGCATCCGGCCGGACTTCCGGACAGAGCCTAGGCTTGGCGGGTGGCTGAAATCGGTAGAGGTGACGGTGCCGCAGGCGTGCCGACGACCGTGCGTGGCGCGGGCGCGCTGGTGACACTGGAGGGCGGCGTCGCGGTGATCGTGGCGCTGGTGTTGATCGTGCGCGGGCTGCTCGGCGCCGACCAGACGGCGACGAGCGGGTACGGCACGGCCGCCTGGTTCGGCATCCTCGGGGGCGCCGTGCTCGCGGCGGGCATCGGCTTGCTGCTCGGAAAGCGGTGGGGCCGCGCGATCGCGGTCATCGCGCAACTGCTGTTGCTGCCGGTCACCTGGTCGCTGCTCACCGACTCGCATCAGCCGCTGCTCGGCGCGGCCCTCGGCGTCGTGGCGCTGGGCAGCCTGATCCTGCTGTTCGCGCCGCCGTCGACCCGGTGGATGGCCGCGGACTACGGCGTAGAACCCGACTGACGCCGTCCGGCCCTCACCCCTGGCCGGCCACCGCGCCTTTGAGCGCCGCGCGGCACAGCGCGTCCGCGCGCCGCGTGGTCTCCGGCAGGCGGTACGCCGGGGTGAGCGCGAGCACCTGCGCGCACGCGGTGTCCAGGTCGATGCGATGGCCGATGGAGACGAAGACGGGTTTCACCCCCGCCCTGGTGCGCAACGCGCTGCCGACGACCTCGCCGTCGATGGTGACGTCGGTGCGCGCGCCGCGCTCGGGCCCGGGTTCGGCGTAGTCGCCCCAGACCGACTTCGCGACGCCGATGGTCGGCACCCCGGTGAGCACACCGATATGACAGGCGAAGCCGAGGCGGCGCGGATGCGCCAAACCCTGTGCGTCACAGACCAGTAGGTCGGGAGCGGCGGCGAGCTGCGCCAAAGCCCGCATGGTGGTAGGTAATTCGCGGAAGGCGAGCAGGCCGGGGTAGTACGGGAAATGGGAGACCCCGTGCGCGACAGAGGTTTCGACGGTCTCCAGGGTGGTCGCGTCCAGCACGACCACCGCGGCCGCGACCGCTCCGGTGTCCGCGTAGGCGCAGTCGAGCCCGGCGATCATCCGGAATTCGGTTGCCGGGCCGGTGGTTTCGACCTTGGGACGCAGTTCGTCCTGGATCGCGATGGCCTCGTCCGGGGTCGTCGGCCAGGTGGTCTCGTCGAGATGTGCGAGCCATGTCATCGTCGTGCGCTACTGCCCGTCCTTGGCCAGCCGGTCGAGCGCCTCGCCGGACAGGCGATAGCCGACCCACTCGTCTTGCGCCGCGGCGCCGAGGGATTCGTAGAATTCGATGGACGGGGTGTTCCAGGTCAGCACCGACCAGGACAGGCGGCTGTAGCCGTGCTCGACGGCTTCCTGGGCCAGCGCGGTGAGCAAGGCCTTGCCGTAACCCTTGCCGCGGGTCTGCGGCTTGACGTAGAGGTCCTCGAGATAGATCCCGTGCACGCCGTCCCAGGTGGAGAAGTTGAGGAACCAGATCGCGCAGCCGACCAGCTCGCCGTCTTCGCTCACCACGTGCGCGAAGACCTTCGGTTCGGGTCCGAACAGGGCGGTGTCCAGCTGGGTTTCGGTGACCGTGCACTCGTCGCGAGCCTTCTCGTACTCGGCCAGATCCTCGACGAGCCGAACCAGTCCCGGCACATCGGCGGGGACGGCGCGGCGCAGTTCTACAGTCACAGTATTGCTCCGTTGCTGGTGGGAACGAGATTGTGCGCGTGCACGGTACGCACCTCGTGTTCGTAGCCGAGCACGGTCAGCGCGCCGGTCGACATGGCGAACCGGCGGCCCTCCGTGAGCTCGAACTCGGCCCAGCGGGCGATCAGCGCCCGGGAGAAGTGCCCGTGCCCGACGAGCACGATATCGCGTTCGGGCAGTTGGGGTTCCACCGAGGCGAGCACTCGATCGGCACGGACGCGCACCGCGTCGGCGGACTCGCCGCCGGGCACCGCGCCGGTCCAGATGGTCCACCCGGGAGCGGTCTCGCGGATCTCGGGCGTGGTCAGGCCTTCGTAGTCGCCGTAGTCCCATTCCGTGAGATCGTCGTCGACCGCGGTGACGGTGAGCCCGGCCAGCTCGGCGGTGCGCACCGCGCGCCGGCGCGGACTGGTGAGTACCAGCGGGTCACGCAGCCGCAGCGCCGCCAGCAGCGGACCGGCGGCGCGGGCTTGCTCCTCGCCGTGCTCGGTGAGCGGCACGTCGGTATTGCCGGTATGCCGGCGCTCGGTGGACCAAGCGGTCTCGCCGTGTCGGAGCAACACCAGCCGGGCATCGTCGAGTACGGACATGGATCCATCATGGTTCACGCCCGGCCGGGCGCGTGCTCCGGCCGTGGCCACCGGGCGTCGGCCGCGGCGGCTCGGTCAGTCCTGCGGCTCCAGCGTCAGCACGACGAGCGGGAGCGGGCGCGTGATCTTGGACTGATAGTCCGCCAGCAGTGGGTTCTCGGCCAGCGCCCAAGCCGCGAACTCGTCGTATTCCGCGCCTTCCAGGGCCTTCGCGGTGCCGCGGTAGGTCGCGCCGCCGAGCTCGACGGTGACCCGCGGATCGGCCTTCACGTTGTGATACCAGGCCGGGTACTTGTCCTCGATGAACGAGCTCAGGTAGATGGTCTCGCCGCGGCGCAGCAGCCCGAGCGGGACCACGTGCTGCTTGCCGCTCTTGGCGCCCGTCGTGGTCAGCAGCAGGAGCTCGGCCCCGGCGTAGGCGCCGCCGACCTTGCCGGCGCCCGCCCGGAACTCCTCGATCACGCCGTCGTTCCAGTTGGCCATCTCGGCTTCGGAGAATTCCTGGTTCCAGGGCGCGTCGGGGTCGTCGAACGAGGTGATGTCGCTTTTCGACGCGGCCGCGGTGGGGTCGTTTTCACTCATGTCGGTAGTGTGCCGCACGCCACCGACAGGCGGTCGCCCCGAATTGTCGCGGCTGTGCTCAGCCCAGGGCGTACACCTCGGTGCCGCGTTGTTCCAGGATGGTCGAGCCGAGCACCGCGAGGGAGATGGGTGCACCGCTGTAGTCGGTGCGGGTCAGCGGGACCCGGCCGACCTCGGCGCCGGAGGTGGGATCGAGGAACGCCATCGCGCCTGCCGTCGGCAGCAGTAGTCGGCCCGCCATCATGGCCGGGCTGCCGAGCGCGCCCGCCGCGGTCCACAGCGGGTCGAACGTGGTGCCGTTCAAGGCGATCACGCTGTTGCCGGTGAAAACCAGGTAGGCCGAACCGATTCGGGTGGTCGTCGACTCGGCGCTGAGCGGAGCCGAAAGCTGGTGCACGACAATCGGATTGCCGGTCGCGTCGAAGACGGCCAGGCGCGGCGGCGCGGGCTGCGCGCCGGACGCGCCCGGCGCGCCGGGCAGATAGAGCACGATCCGGTTGTCCGACACCGCGAGCACCTTGGCGTCGGCGGAATCGCTTCCGGGGCCGGTCAATACGTGCGAACCGTGCTCTTCGGGCACCGTGTTGTCCTTCGGCGCCGGGTTCAGCACGGTGAGCCGGTCGGCCGCGTCCTCGGGGCAGCGCTCCAGCACGGCCAGCCGGGACGGGCTCGAGCCCGAGGACAACAGCGTGCAGCCTTTGCGCGGTTGGGTTTTCACGTTCACCGGCGCGTCCACGAACCCGTATTCGAGGGTGCGCACCAGGTCCGAACGCCACATCTCCAGCCGCTTCGGACCCTGGGCCAGCGTGTAGGTGCCGTCGACGGACAGGCGCACCGACGGATCCATGTAGCTGGTGCGCGCGGTGCGGCGCGCGCCGTTGTCACCGGCCAGCAGCGTGGCCTGACTGCATCCGCGCTGGTCCCGGTAGACCGCGACCACGGTGGTGAACTGACCCTCGATCCCGCAGAGCGGCATATCGCGCCGGTAATACCAGAGCTCGTCGCCGGTGCGCGGATCGTGGCCGGTGACGGTGCCCTCGTCACCGGTGACGACGACGCCGCCGGAGACCAGCGCCCGTTCGCTCGCGGCGTTCGGCGCGTGCCACAGCTCGCGCAACGAGGTGGGCAGCTGATCGGTCGCGGCGGGAGTCGGCACGGGCGAGGTGGCGGTCACCGATTCGGTGCCGCGCGCATCGCCGCGCGCCCACACCACCACAGCCGCGACCACCACGAGTGCGGCGATCGCGACAGCGGAGATTACGTCGGCGCGCGTTCGCCGCTCGGGTGCGAGCACGATTGCGAGAGTAGCGGATCCGGTCGATCAGACCGAAGCCGTGGCATGTTCGACCGAACTGCCTGCGCTTTCGGTCGAGTTGCCGTCGGCCGCGGGCTTGCGGCGACGGCGCCTGCGCCGGGCGGGCTGCTCGCCCGGCTCGGCCTCCGCCGGCTCGGGCGCGTCCGCGGTCTCGATCGCGGTGTCCGGACCGGCCTCGGCTTCGCCCGCGGGCTTGCGCCGCCTGCGCCTGCGCCGCGCGGGCTTGTCGCCGTGCTCGTCCGAGTCGGGCGACGCGTCGTCCGCGCTGTGCTCGTCGACCGGGGTGTCGCCGTTCGTCTCGGCGCCCTCGACCGGCTGTCCGCGTACGGTGCGCTTGCGGTTGCGCTTGCGCGGGGTGCGCGCCGGGCGGTCGACGACGACCGCGTCCTCTTCCCGTTCCGGCTTGGCCTTGCGCACGGTGCCCGAGACGCCCTCGGGAATGCCGAGATCGCTGAACAGGTGCGGGGAGCGCGAGTAGGTCTCGACGGGTTCCGGGATGCCGAGGCCGAGCGCCTTGTCGATGCTCGCCCAGCGGGCCAGCTCGTCCCAGTCGATCAGCGTCACCGCGACACCGGTGCGCCCGGCCCGGCCGGTGCGCCCGATCCGGTGCACGTAGGTCTTCTCGTCTTCGGGGCACTGGTAGTTGATGACGTGGGTGACATCGTCGATGTCGATGCCGCGCGCGGCCACGTCGGTCGCGACGAGCACATCGATGGCGCCCTTGCGGAACTTGGTGAGCGCCTTCTCGCGGGCGATCTGGCCGAGGTCACCGTGTACGGCGCCGACCGAGAAACCGCGCTCGGCGAGATCGTCGGCGACCTTCTGCGCGGTGCGCTTGGTCCGGGTGAAGACCATCGTGGCGCCGCGGCCCTCGGCCTGCAGCACCTTGGCGACCAGTTCGCTCTTGTCCAGCGCGTGCGCGCGGTAGACGAACTGCGCGGTGCGATCGTGCACGGCCGAATCGTGCGGCTCCTCGGCCCGGATGTGCGTCGGGCGGGTCAGGAACGTGCGGGCCAGGGTGATGATCGGGCCCGGCATGGTGGCCGAGAACAGCATGGTCTGGCGCTTGTCCGGGACCATGGTCAGGATGCGCTCGATATCGGGCAGGAAGCCCAGGTCGAGCATCTCGTCGGCCTCGTCCAGTACCAGCACGCCGATCTTGCCCAGGATCAGGTGATTCTGGTTCGCCAGATCCAGCAGCCGGCCCGGCGTGCCGACCACGACGTCGACGCCGGCGCGCAGCGCGGCGATCTGCGACTCGTAGGGGCGGCCACCGTAGATGGAGGCCACCTTCAGCGGGCCCTGGTGGTTGGTCAGGTACTTGCTCGCGTTCTCCAGGTCGTTGGTGACCTGGATGCACAGCTCGCGGGTCGGCACGATGACCAGCGCCCGCGGCGTGCCGTCGAGCGGAGTGGTGCCGGTGTCGGCGGTGGCGATGCGGTGCAGCAGCGGCACGCCGAAGCCGAAGGTCTTGCCCATGCCGGTACGGGCCTGACCGATCAAATCCTCACCGGCGAGCGCCAACGGCAGGGTGAGTTCCTGAATGGCGAAAGTACGTTCGATGCCGATCTCGTCGAGCGCGCGCACGATTTCCGCGCGCACCCCCAATTCGGCAAATGTCGGTGCGGTATGGGTTTCGTCCAGTTCGGCGGTCAACAGCGTGTCCGCCACCCCGGGTTCCTGTTCAACGGTGATCTTGCTCAGGTTCGTGCCTTCCTCGTAATCGCGTCACGCGCGCACGAGGTGGGGCGGACCGGTCGGCCCGCGACGACCACGTCTCCGCCTGTGATACTCGCCCGGCCACGCTGCGGATGTCGTCGGGTGCCGCGGCTTGTGGCAGCTACCTCGCGAGACATCGGCGCGGCGCACTGGCGATGCGGATCTGGTGCGCGCACATTTTCCTGGACGACGAAACCGCTGCTCGACAACTCGGTGCGGGCGATCTGCGGAGTACCGCGGTGGCGGTCGACGCACAGATCTGGCAACTCCGTCGAGCGAAACATTTCGTTGTCCGCTGCGATTGTAGCGTGATATTGTGCGCGGCTCGAATTGCCACCGCCGTTTATTCGGAATCCGAACTACGGTATCCCCGCGTCGTTCATCGACGTACGCTGCGCGACATGGCAATTCATCCTGCGCGGCAAATCTGGACGACGCTCGAACCGCTACACGATGTGGTCTATTTCGGGGCCGGTGTCAAGGAGGCGGGCGTTGCGATCGGGCTGCGCGGTTACTGGCAAACGTACTTCGCATTTCGGGCCGCACCGCTCGGTGCCGTGACCGCCGCCACAGTGTCGGCGACTTTTGCCGGTTTTCATCCGGATATGGTGCGCAAAGCGGTGCCGGACGCCTGGGCGCGGGCGACCCCGCGGCAGTGTCTGGAGGCGCGCCTCGATTTCTCCGCGGCGCTGCTGCGGGGGCTCGGCGCGGGCGAGGCCGAATGCGCCCGCGCGGTGGAACTGCTCGCTCCGGTGCAGCGCGACGCCGATCCGACCGGCAGGCCGCTGTTCGCGGCGAACGCGGCGCTGCCGCTGCCCGCTGATCCGGTCGGCGCGCTGTGGCAGCTGGCCAGCTCGTTGCGCGAGCATCGCGGCGACGGGCATGTCGCCGCGCTCGTGGCACACGGCCTGACCGGTCGCGAGGCGCTGATCATGCAGGTGGCCGCGGGCAAGGCGCCGGAATCGGTGATGCGGCCCGCGCGTGGTCTGTCCGAGCGCGACTGGGCGGACACCTGCGACGATCTGCGGGCCAGGGGCCTGGTGCGGGGGGAGCCGGGCAATCCCGCGCTCACCGGCAGCGGCGGCGAACTGCTCACCCGGGTGGAGGCCACTACCGACAAGGCGGCGTGGAACGGCGGCCTGGCCGCGCTGTCCGCCGGCGGCGTCGCCGAGCTGACGACTTCGCTCGCGCCGCTGGTGCGACGGGTGCGGGAGACGGTGTTGCCGCCCGTCACCCCGGTCGCCATGGGCCGGGGCTGACGAAGGGGTGTTCGCCACAAACCGGACTTGCCTGTTACCGCCGGTACCGAGATATGAGACATTCTCGGTGTGAATATCGCGGACACCGTCACGATCGCCGCGCGCAACGCGTGGGCACTGACCTTCGGATCGGGCGTCGAGGCGCCCGATCCCACCCCGTCGACGGTGCTGTGGGACGAGCCGCATCGCCAGTTGCGCCGGTTCGAGCATCGCCCCGGTGCGCCCGAAAATGCTTCCACCGCAACGGATTCTGCCGTCCTGCTGGTGCCGCCGCTGGCTGCGCCGGCCACCTGCTTCGACCTGCGCCCCGACCAGAGCCTGGCCGGGTTCCTGCTGGAGACGGGCCGCGCCCCCTACGTCATCGACTACGGCGAGATCACCTTCGCCGACCGGCGGATGGGCTTCGAGGACTGGATCGACGAGATCCTGCCCGAGGCGGTGCTGCGCGCCTCCGCCGATCGCGGCGGCGTACCGGTCGATCTGGTCGGCTGGTCGCTGGGCGGCACGCTGGCGCTGCTCACCGCCGCCGCGCACGCCGAGTTGCCGATCCGGTCGATCACCGCGGTCGGCTCGCCGCTGGACTACGACAAGATGGCCGGTATCCCGCAGTTGCGCGCGGTCGCCCGGTTCACCGGCGGGATCGGCACCTCGACGCTGGTCCGCGCGGCCGGTGGCGTGCCCGCGTCGCTTACCAGGATCGCCTACAGGGTCACCGCGTGGGATCGCGAGCTGACCCGGCCATGGTTCGTCGCGAGCAATATCGCGCGCACCGAGACGCTGGCGCGGATGCAGACCATCGACCGCTTCATGGCGGAGATGCCCGGCTACCCCGGCCGCTTCTACGGCCAGCTGTGGGGGCGGCTGATCCTGAACAACGACATCGGCCGCGGTGTGGTCCGGCTCGGCGCGCGGCGCATCGAGCTGGCGCAGGTGAGCGCGCCGGTACTGCTGGTCGGCGGGCCGAGCGACGTGATCACCGCCGCGGCCGCGGTCGAGGCGGGCGCGCGCAACCTCACCGGCGCCGCCTCGGTCCGCTACGAGACCTCGCCCGGTAGCCACCTGGGCATCCTCACCGGGCCCGAGGCGCGTGGCACCACATGGGCCTATCTGGACAAGTTCCTGGCCGAATCGGCATGAGCGCGCGGGGAATTCCGGCGCAGGTGCCGCCGACGGCGGGCACGAGCGCGGCGGAGTACTAGTCTGGGGTCATGGGAGCACAGTCACCTGCCGCGCCGGGTGTTTCGTCCGCAGACTCCATCCCCGCCGACCATCCCGGAGTCATCGATCTGTTCGCGGTGCTCGCCTACGGCGAGATCTCCGCGTTCTACCGGCTGGCCGAGGAAGCCAAGCTGTCGCCGACGCTGCGCGGCAAGGTAGCGGTCGCCAAGATGGCCTCCGCCGAGATGGGCCACTTCAAAGCACTGGAGTCGGCGCTGGCCGAACGCGGCGTCGACATCTTCGACGCGATGGCCCCGTTCGTCCGGGCACTGGACGCCTACCACGCCTCCACCGACCCGTCGACCTGGCTCGAGTCGATGGTGAAGTTCTACGTCGGCGACGGCATCGCCGCCGACTTCTACACCGAGATCGCCGGGGCGCTCACCCCCGAGGTCGCGGCCGTCGTCCGGGACGTGCTGGAAGAGACCAGTCACTCCGAGTTCGTGGTGGAGGAGGTGCGTCGCGCGGTCGAGACCAGCCGCTCCGAGCGCGACCGGCTCACCCTCTGGGGCCGGCGCCTGCTGGGCGAGGCGATCACCCAGGCGCAGTACGTGATGGCCCAGCGCGACGAGCTGACCGAGCTGGTGCTCAGCGCCACCGGTGACCTGAACGGCATCGCCGCGCTGTTCGAGCGCATGCAGACCAGCCACGCCGAGCGCATGGCCAAGCTCGGTCTCTGACCTACTCGTTCGCGGCCGGACGAACCAGACGCAGGCCCTGGGTCTGCGTCTGGGCCTGGTCGACCAGCCAGACGATGACGCTCTGATCGCGGTCGGCTTCCAAGGTTTCGAACGGCACGTCGACCCGCCCGTGCACCGGGTGGTCCAGCTGCAGCATGCCGGAGATGCGCGCGCCCACGTGGTGCGGCTTCCAGCGGGCCGCGAACTCCGGTTGGCGGCGCAGCGCGTCGATCGTCTTCAGCAGCGAATCGTCGCCCGGCCAGCGGAGTTTCGCGCGGGCGAGCGCGGCGGTGAAGATATCGGCCGCCTCGGACCAGTTGCGCAGCACCGTCCGCGCGGTCGGATGCCGGAAGGTGTACCAGGCCAGGTTCGGCTGGCTGTCCCCGTCCAGCAGGCCGAGCGGCGCGGCGAACTCGGCCCAGGCGGCGTTCCAGCCCAGTACGTTCAACCGCCTGCCGATCACGAAAGCCGGGGTGGGCTGCAGCGCCCGCAGGATCGACTCGATCGTGTCCGCGACCTGTTCCTCGGCGGATTCGCTGCCCGGGCAGTTGGATTCGTTGCCGGAGGCCAGGGCGAGCATGCTGAAGTGGTGGCGTTCGTTGCCGCGCAGCAGCAGCGCGTCGGCCAGCGCGTCGATCACCGCGACGGACGGATTGGTGTCGCGGCCCTGTTCGAGCCGGGCCAGATAGTCCGCGCTCACCCCGGCCCGGACGGCCACCTCTTCGCGGCGCAGTCCTGGGGTCCGGCGCCGCCTGCCCTCCGGCATGCCGACGTCGCCGGGCCGTAGTTCGGCCCGGCGTGCGATGAGGAACTCCGCGAATCCGTTGCGTGCCATGGGCTCCATCGTGCCGTTTCCTGGGAGGCTTACCCTCGCCCTGTCAGGTCCAGGATAACGGCGGTCTGGTTAACGGACCGTGGTCCGGCCAGGGTCTAGGGCATGACTACTTCTTCCGAATCGACCACCGCCCAGCTGAAGGCGGGCGCCTGGACCCTGGACACCGCGCACTCCTCGGTGGCCTTCACCGTCCGCCACCTCGGCATCTCCAAGGTGCGCGGCGGATTCACCAAGTTCGAGACCGAATTCGTGGTCGACGAGGCCGGTCGCGCCGAACTCGGCGCCACGATCTACCTCGACTCGTTCGACACCGGCAACCCCGACCGGGACGCGCACATCCGCACCGCGGACTTCCTCGACGTGGCCAACCGTCCGACGCTGACCTTCCGCGCCACCGAGCCGGTGCAGATCGCGGAGTCCTTCGAGGTCGCGGGCGAGGCCACGCTCGGCGGCGTCACCAAGCCGGTCACCCTGGACGTGGAATGGGGCGGTGTGCAGGAGTTCGGCGCCACCGGTGACAACCACGCCGGGTTCTCGGCCACCGGCACCATCAAGCGCACCGACTTCGGCGTCGGCGGCGCGCTGCCCGGCATGCTCAGCGACAAGGTGAACATCGAGCTGGAGATCCAGCTCGTCGAGCCCAAGTAGGCCCGCGCGCCGACGAAGGCCTGCACAGCGGCGTGCGGGCCTTTTCTGTTTCGCTGAGAGCGCAGGCACCGTCTGCCGACCGGACGATCCGCCTGCATTAGCCTTGGGACGACAGCACAGGACTCTTACGTTCGGAGGTTGGCCGTGGAGGTCAAGATCGGTATTTCGGATAGCCCACGCGAGCTCTTGATCATCAGCTCGCAGACCCCGGACGAGGTCGAGGCGCTGGTGGCCGGTGCGCTGAACGGCAGTGGCGGCGTCGTGTCCCTGACCGACGAGAAGGGACGCAAGTTCCTGATCCAGGCGTCGAAGGTCGCCTACGTCGAGATCGGCACCCCGCAGAGCGGTCGCGTGGGCTTCGCCACCGTCTGAGGTTTCCGGCCGCGGCCCGAACCGCAACGAGCCCCCGCACCTTCGGGTGCGGGGGCTCGTTCGTGTCCGGGCTCTGCTCGTGCGGGGAGCTCAGTCGATCGGGTGCAGGGGCACGTGGGACAGACCACCCCAGGCAAGGGAAACGGTCGTGTCGACGGCCTCTTCCTTCGGGATGGGCCGGTCCGCCTCCAGCCAGTAGCGCGCGGTGAATTGGCTCGCCCCGACCAGACCGACCGCGAGGATGCGGGCCCGGTACGGATCGAGGCCCGAGTCGTGGGCCACCAGGTCGAACACCGCGTCCACGCAGGCCTCGGTGGCCTGTTCGACCCGGCGCTGCACCTGCGGCTCGCTGGTCAGGTCGGATTCGAAGACGAGGCGGAAGCCCTGCATCTCGTTGTCGACGAAATCGAAGTAGGCCTGTACGGCGGCTCGGACGCGCTGACGGTTGTCGGTGGTCGACCGCAGCGCCTGCCGGACGCTGGAGACCAGCATGTCCACGTAGTTCTGCAGGACCGCCAGGTACAGCTCCAGCTTGCTGGTGAAGTGCTGATACAGCACCGGCTTGCTCACGCCCGCGCACTGCGAGATCTCGTCCATGCCGGCGGCGTGGTATCCGCGCTGGACGAAGACTTCGCTGGCCGCCGCGAGTAGCTGGAGACGTCGCTCGTCGCGCGGAAGCCGGGTGCCGCGTTTGGCGGGCTCGGACGACGTTCTACGGGACGTCATCCGGTCCACGAGGTCAGTCATTTCGGCTCTCCCAGTTGATTCCCCGGCAAGGGGTGTGCACCGGGTATCCCAAGAACGATACTCGGTTGTTGCCCGCCCGCAGACCGGGCCCGGAGAACTGATTCGACGCGGTGAGAAATGTCGCACCCGGCGCCGGAGGTGGCGTGCCCGACGGCGGCACTTGCGCGTTGTGAGACGCTGGTGGGCGTGAGATTCCGCGCCGACCGTCTCGGGGGACCGGACTCCGGCCCGCCGGCTGTGTCCGGCGGCGGGCGCAATGCGCGCCGCCGTGCTGGTCCCGGTGCACCGGGTTCCGTGGTCTCCGAACCTGTGACGAGGTCCGGTCGGCAGACCCGGGCCGGCGCATCCGGCGCCGCGGCGCCGCTCGACGCCGAGGACCGCCTCGATGTCGGCACCCCGCCGCGTCGCAGGCCCGGCTCGGCCCGGCGCAGCGGTGTCGAGCCGGTCGTGGACCCCCTTGCGCCGCAGTCCGATTCGCCGGCGCCGCGGCGCGACCACAACGGCGTCGAGATCTACGATCCGCTCGGCCTGTACGACCGGCCCGATCGCTCGCATCAACCGCTGCGCGCCCGCTGGGATCCCACCGCGCCGGACGAAGGCCGCACCAGAGAGCGCCCCGAGCGCACCGCCAAGAAGCAGAGCGCGCTGGGCCGTTTCGTGTCCACCTACGGCTGGCGGGCGTACGCGTTACCGGTGCTCTTCGCGGTCACGGTGCTGGTGATCGTGGACGCGGTGCGCGGCGGCGATCCGATCGTCGGCGCCGGTAACTCGCCGGGCCTAGGACAGTTGAGCCCGCACACCCGCAACGCGGGCATCATCGGCTTGCCCAGCGGTGACGGTCATTTCCCCGCGGATTTGCCGACCGGCGCGTTGCCGCAGGGCGGTGCTTTCGCTGAAACCGGTGCGGGCACTTGGCATATGGTTCCAGGTTCGACCGCACAGATCGGTACCGGAACCGATTCGGTTTTCCGCTACACCGTCGAAATCGAGGACGGGGTGGACACTTCCGGATTCGGCGGCGACGAATCGGTGGCGAAGCTGATCGAGTCCACGCTCGCCAACCCGAAAAGCTGGACGCACGACCCCAAATTCGCGTTCCGGCGCGTCGATCAGGGCGACGCCGAATTCCGCATTTCGCTCACCTCCCGCGAATCCACCCGCAAGGCTTGTGGTTTCGAAATTCCGATCGACTCGTCCTGTTACAACGCCGATCTCGGCCGGGTGGTGCTTTCCGAGGTCCGCTGGGTGCGCGGCGCGATCGCCTTCGAGGGCGATATCGGCTCTTACCGGCAATACCAGATCAATCACGAGGTCGGCCACGCCATCGGCTACCACCAGCACCAGCCGTGCGAGACCGACGGCGGCCTGGCCCCGGTGATGATGCAGCAGACCTTCGGCACCAAGAACAACGACATCGCCGTGCTCGAGCCCGGTGGCGTGGTCCCGATGGACGGCAAACAGTGCCGCTTCAACCCCTGGCCCTACCCTCGCGGCTGACCACGCGGCGGGTAGGCGACGATAGATCGGGAAGAACGGTCTGGTCGCGGGCGTTGCACAACGAGATCGACCCATTCGATTCGAGGAGTCCTGGACGTGTCATCACCAAAGTCCCTGCCACCATTGGTCGAGCCGGCCGCGGAGCTGACCAAGGACGAGGTCGCCCGCTACAGCCGTCACCTGATCATTCCCGATCTGGGCGTCGACGGGCAGAAACGGCTGAAGAACGCCAAGGTGCTGGTCATCGGCGCGGGTGGGCTGGGCTCCCCGGCGCTGCTGTACTTGGCCGCGGCGGGCGTGGGCACGCTCGGCATCGTCGAGTTCGATGAGGTGGACGCGTCGAATCTGCAGCGCCAGATCATCCATGGCGAGTCCGATATCGGCCGCCCCAAGGCCGACAGCGCGCGCGACTCGATCCTCGAGATCAACTCCGGTATCGACGTGCGGCTGCACAAGATCCGGTTGGAGCCGGACAACGCCATCGAGCTGTTCGCCGAATACGACCTGATCGTGGACGGCACCGACAACTTCGCCACCCGCTACCTCGTCAACGACGCCGCGGTGCTGGCGCACAAGCCGTACGTGTGGGGCTCGATCTACCGGTTCGAGGGTCAGGTCTCGGTCTTCTGGGAGGACGCGCCGGACGGGCGCGGCATCAACTACCGCGATCTCTACCCGGAGGCCCCGCCGCCGGGCATGGTGCCCTCCTGCGCCGAGGGCGGCGTGCTGGGTGTGCTGTGCGCGTCGATCGGGTCGGTGATGGTCACCGAGGCCATCAAGCTGATCACCGGGATCGGCGAGCCGCTGCTCGGCCGTCTGATGGTCTACGACGCACTGGACATGAACTACCGGACCATCAAACTGCGTCGCGATCCGGAGCGGCAGCCCATCACCGAACTTATCGACTACGAGGCGTTCTGCGGTGTGGTCTCGGAAGAGGGGCAGGCCGCCGCGGCCGATTCCACGGTGACCGCGCGCGAGCTGAAGGAACTGCTCGACGCGGGCAAGGAGATCGAGCTGATCGACGTGCGGGAGCCGGTGGAATGGGACATCGTGCACATCGACGGCGCGAAACTGATCCCGAAGGACCGCATCCTGTCCGGTGAGGCTCTGTCCGAGCTGCCGCAGAATCGTCCGATCGTGCTGCACTGCAAGACCGGTGTCCGCTCGGCCGAGGCACTGGCCGCGCTCAAGCGCGCCGGTTTCGCCGACGCCACCCATCTGCAGGGCGGCGTCATCGCGTGGGCCCGGCAGATCGACCCCTCGCTGCCCGTCTACTGATTCGCTCGGCGTCGTGCGTGTACCCCGTCCGACCGGCGGGGTTGCGTATCGGCGCGGCGTGCTGTACAGCGTCCACCCCGGCGGTACGGTACGGCCGTGACTTCTGTGGAACCCCCCGAGCACGTGCGAGCCACGTTCGGTCTGCGTGAAGTGACGCCGGTGGCCGTCGGCGACTGGGAGGGCGGCTGGCGGTACGGGGATGTGGTGCTGAGCCCGGTCGCGGACCACGCGCGGGCCGCGTGGTCGGCGAAGGTGCGCGAGACGCTCCAGGTGGACGGCTTGCGCCTGGCCCGCCCGGTGCGCGCCACCGACGGCCGCTACGTCGTCTCGGGCTGGCGGGCCGACACGTACCTCGAGGGTGTCCCGGAACCGCGGCACGACGAGGTGGTCTCGGTGTCGCTGCGATTGCATCAGGCCACCGCGCAGCTCGAGCGGCCGCGGTTCCTGGTGCAGCAGCCGGTGGTGCCGTGGGTGGACGTGGACGTGTTCGTCGCCGCCGACCGGGCCGCCTGGGAAGCGGTGCCGCTGCGCACCTTACGCGCGGGCGGCATGCTGCCCACCCAGGCTTCGCCGGACGGTCAGCGCAGCATGGAGCTCATCGGTCAGTTGGCCACGCTGCGCAAACCGGTGCAGACGCCCGCGCAGCTGGTGCACGGTGACCTGTTCGGCACCGTGCTGTTCGCCGGGGTCTACACGCCCGGCCTGACCGATATCACGCCGTACTGGCGGCCCGCGCCGTGGGCGGCCGGGGTGATCGTGGTGGACGCGCTGGCCTGGGGCGGCGCCGACGACGGACTGCTGGATCGCTGGCGGGATCTGCCGGAGTGGCCGCAGATGTTGTTGCGCGCGGTCATGTTCCGGCTCGCGGTGCACGCGCTGCACCCGCGGTCGACGCCGGAGGCGTTCCCCGGTCTGGCGCGCACCGCGGACATGGTCCGCTTGATGGTCTAGCAAAGACACCGCCGACCGCGGAAAACCGTTGCGGTGCCCGGTTTTCCGCGGTCGGCGGTGAAAATTTCGGTGCGGGTTACACCTTCGCGTAGGCCAGCGACGGCATCCGTCCGATCGCGAACGAGGACCGCAGATAGAACCACCAGGTGAGCGCGCCCATCACCAGGAACGCCCCCGCGTAGGCCCAGAATGCGGGCGCCATGGTGTGGTAGTGGGTGTTGGACAGGCGCAGCGCCTGCTGCAACAGCCAGCCGCCCGAGGCGCCGACCGCGCCGATCACCCCGATCGCCGCGCCCGCCTGCCGCCGGGCCGAGGCCGCCGACTCGTTGAGGTCGAGTCCGTGCTCGGCGGCGTACTTCTTGGAGATCGCGCTGAAGATGGTCGGGATCATCCGGTACGTGGAGCCGTTGCCGATGCCGGTCATCACGAACAGCACCAAGAACGAGATCAAATACAGCGGAAAGCTTTTCAGCTCCAGTGCGGCCATGATGAAGGCGACCGAGACGGCCATGCCGCCGAACACGAACAGCGTGATCTTCGCGCCGCCGACCTTGTCCGCGATCCAGCCGCCGAACGGACGGCTGAACGAGCCGACGAACGCGCCGAGGAAGGCGAGGTTGCCGATGGTGCTGATCCAGCCGATCTTGGTCAATTCGGGGAAGTTGGCTTTGATCAGCGTCGGGAACGCGAACGAGAACCCGATGAACGAGCCGAAGGTGCCGATGTAGAGCACCGCCATCACCCACGTGTGCCGGTTGATCAGGGCGAGCCGATAGGACTTACCGTCGGACTTGGCGGTGGCGATGCTGTCCATGTAGCGCAGCGCGCCGAAGGTCGCGGCCAGGATGAACGGCACCCACACCAGGATGGACAGGGTGATGCCGAACCGGTAGCCGGCCGGGTCCTTCGCGGTGAGGTGGGTGCCGAGGGTGATGATCAGCGGCAGGATCAGCTGGGTCTGCGCCACGCCGAGATTGCCGCCCGCCGCGTTGATGCCGAGCGCCGCGCCCTTCTTGCCCTCGGGGAAGAAGAAGTTGATGTTCGACATCGACGAGGAGAAGTTGCCGCCGCCCACCCCGGCCAGCGCCGCCAGGATCAGGAAGACCCACATCGGCGTGCCCGGCTGGTTGACGAAGTAGGCCAGGCCGAGCGTCGGCACGAGCAGCATGGCCGCGCTGAACGCGGTGAACGCGCGTCCGCCGAACTTCGGGATGGCGAAGGTGTACGGAATGCGCAGGGCCGCGCCGACCAGCGTCGGGGTCGAGGTCAGCAGCAGCGCGTTGCTCACCGCGGTGGGATCGCCCTTGCCGAGTCCGGCGAGGAAGCCGAAGCCGGCCGCGCCCATGCTGGTCACCACGGTGCCCCAGATGACCCAGACGCTGAAGCCGAGGTTCTCGGCGAACACCGAGAAGATCAGGTTCTTGCGCGCGGTGCGCGCGCCGCCCGACTCCCAGAACTTCTGGTTGTCCGGCTCCCAGGTCGGTAGCCAGCGGCCTCTGGTCTGGTGTTGGAAGGTGGTGGATTCGGTGCCGGTGGCGGCTGCGGTCGCAGTCATCGGCTTCCTCTCATATGCGCTCGACCGGCCGTCCGTGCGGCGGCACTGCCGCGGGTGGCGTCGAGTTGCCTGGCTTTATCCCGTCACAACGTAGGGGCCGGGTGTTGCGGCACCGTGGCTGTGCGTGACGTTCCAGGCAATTCCGGCTCACAGTGTGAGCCAGGGCGTGGTGAGTCGGCTATCCGGTGTGTTCGTCGCGCGCGATATCGGTGTTATCGATGGCGTCCGGGTACTCCGCGATCAGCGAGTTCAGGAAGCAACTCGCGGCCGAGGAGGCGCGTTCGGGATCGCCGTCGATCACCGCGTGCACCAATTCGGCGTGCTCTTCGGGGTAGGAATCATCGGATTTCAACGTCCGTGCTCGGATCACCTGTTCGATGATCGGGAGCAGGGAGTCGTAGAACTCCAGATACACCGCGTTATGGCTGGCCACGACGATCGCGCGGTGCAGTTCCACGTCGGACTCGATCGCGGCCGGGCTGTCGTCGTGCCAGGCCTTGTCGCGTTCGGCGAGCAACTGCAGGAGGTTGGCGATGTCACTGTCGTCGCGGCGGCGGGCGGCCAGCGCGGCGGCGGTGGTGTCGAGCGCCAGGCGGAGCTCGAGCACATCGCGCTCCTCGGCGTCGGCAAAGTACTTGCCTAACGTGCCGCCGAGGTCGGAGGATGCGATCACATAGGTTCCCGAACCTTGGCGTCGCTCGAGCATCCCCGCGTGGACGAGAGCTTGGACGGCCTCGCGCACGGTGTTTCGACCCGTCCCGGTGAGCTCGGTGAGCTCCGGTTCGGTGGGGATGCGTGAGCCGATCGGCCAACGGCTGGAACGGATTTCGGCACGCAGCTGCTCGGTGACCTGGGCAATGAGGCTGGTGCGCCGGACTGGTTGCACTGACTCAGAGTACCGCTCATCACAAATCGTTGCCTCCTATCATCCGGTCATCCTATGATTTCGCGGTGACTGCAACCCTCCAGAAAACTCAGACCCGAACCGAATCCGCGCTGGTCGACCAGCGTCGGCGGGCCCTGACGGAGGGGCGTCTGCTCGTTTTGGCCGCCATCGTGATGTCGGCGCTCGTGCTGCGTGTCGCGGTGACGGCGTTCAGCCCCCTGGCCGAACGGATCGGCGCCGACGTGGGCTACGGCACCGCCGTGGTGGGCGTCTTCGGCATGATCCCGACCGCGATGTTCGCGCTCTCGGGTTTGCTGACCCCCGTGCTGGTGCAGCGGATCGGCCTGGAACGGACCGCGCTGACCGCCATGCTGATGGCCGGCACCGGCATGCTGGTCCGGGTGCTGCTCTCCGGCACCGCGGAACTGCTGGTGTTCTCCGCGCTCGCCCTGGCCGGTATGGGCATCGGCAACGTGGTGATCCCGCCGCTGGTGAAGCGGTACTTCTCGGATCGGCTCGCGGTGGTCAGCTCGCTGTACATCATGATGGTGCAGGTCGGCACCGTGGTGCCGGCGTTCGTCGCGGTCCCGGTCGCCGACGCGTTCGGCTGGCGGATCTCGCTCGGCCTGTGGGCCGCCCTCGGTTTCGCCGCGGCGCTGCCTTGGATCGGCGTGCTGCGCGACCGTCGCGGCCGTGACGTCGCGGACACCACCGCACTGCCCGCCGAGGCGCCGCGCACCGGCCGGGTCTGGCGGTCCCCGCTGGCCTGGGGCATGGCCGGGATGTTCGGCATGACCTCGCTGATCACCTACGCGATGTTCACCTGGCTGCCCAAGATCCTCACCGATGCCGGCGCCAGCGCCAGTTTCGCGGGCAGCATGCTGGGCGTGTTCGGCCTGGTCGGCCTGTTCGCCGCGCTCACCGCGCCGACCGTGGTCGCGCGCTTCCGCAACCCCTTCCTGGTCGTGGTCGCGTGCGGCGCGTTCTTCCTGGCCTCGTTCGTCGGGCTGCTCGTCGCGCCGATGAGCCTGCCGATCCTGTGGGTGGTCCTGCTCGGCCTCGGCCCGAGCACCTTCCCGATGGCGCTGACCCTGATCAACATGCGCACCAACACCCCGGGCGGATCGTCGGCGCTGTCCGGCTTCACCCAGGGCGTCGGTTACGCGGTGGCCTGCGTCGGCCCGGTGCTGTTCGGCGTGCTGCACTCGGCCACCGACGGCTGGCTCGCGCCCTTCGCTCTGCTCACCGTCGCCGTCCTGGTCCTGCTGGCCGGTGCGTGGCAGGCCTGCAAGCCGCGCATGCTCGAGGACACCTGGAACTAGTCCCGCGCAGACCGCAACCCGGCTGACAAGTTGTTGTCGGCCGGGTTGCGGCGCGTAGTGGGGCAGGGGATGCTCGGAAGGCGACTCTCCTCCGGGGACGGGGCCGTGGTGGGGTCTCGGTGATCTCCGGAAACCGCGCTGTCACATGGGCGTAACTTGCGGGCGAGCTCACGCCCGGATTCGGATAACCGTGAGCAACCGTTGATGCGCCGGTCATTTCGCGCAGCATTGCGGCAATACCCGTTTCCTACCGTTGGGCCAACCGGATCTTTGGAGGCCCTTCTTGAGCACCCCGATGAATCACCCACTCGAACCGTCCGCACGCAAGACCGCCGTCGTCGTCGGCCACGGCATGGTCGGGCACCGGTTCGTCGAGGCGTTGCGTGCGCGGGACGAGGCGGGGCAGTGGCAGGTCGTGGTGCTGAGCGAGGAGCGGCTGCCCGCCTACGACCGAGTCGGCCTGTCCTCGTACGTCGGCAGGTGGGACGCGGCGGAGCTGGCGCTGCCCGGCAACGAGTATGCCGGCGACGCGCTGGTGGAGCTGCGTCTCGGCGAGCGCGCCGAGCGCATCGACCGCGACGCCCGCAAGGTGACCACGTCGACGGGGGAGACCCTCTCCTACGACGCACTGGTGCTCGCCACCGGCTCGTACCCGTTCGTGCCGCCGGTCCCCGGGCACGATCTGCCCGAGTGCTTCGTCTACCGCACCCTCGACGACCTGGACGGCATCCGGGCCGCCGCCGAGGCCGCCGGGCCCGGCGCGGTGGGCGTGGTGGTCGGCGGCGGACTGCTCGGCCTCGAGGCCGCGAACGCGCTGCGGCTGCTCGGCCTGACACCGCACGTGATCGAGTACAACGACCGGCTGATGCCCGCACAGGTCGACGAGGGCGGCGGCGCGATCCTGGAGCGCCTGGTCACCGATCTCGGCCTGGCCGTGCACACCGGTGTCGGCACGTCCTCGATCGAGGCCGCCGACACGGGCGTGCGGGTCGCGCTGTCCGACGAGTCGGTGATCGAGGCCGCGCTGGTCGTGTTCTCGGCGGGTGTGCGCCCGCGGGATCAGATCGCCCGCGACAGCGGCCTGGCGGTCGGCCCCCGCGGCGGCGTCATTACCGACCTCGGCCTGCAGACCTCCGATCCGAATATCTGGGCCGTCGGCGAATGCGCCGCCGTCGAGGGCACCTGCTACGGCTTGGTCGCGCCCGGCTACACCACCGCCGAGATCGTGGCGGACCGCCTGCTCGGCGGCGCGGGCGAATTCCCCGGCGCGGACATGTCGACCAAGCTGAAGCTGCTCGGGGTCGACGTGGCCAGCTTCGGTGACGCGCACGGCGCCACCGCGGGCGCGCTGTCGGTCGTGCTGCACGACGCCGCGAAGGGCACCTACGCCAAGCTCGTCGTGTCCGACGACGCGCAGATCCTGCTCGGCGGCATCCTGGTCGGCGACGCGACGGCGTACGCCTCGCTGCGTCCGCTGGTGGGGCGTCCGCTGCCGGCCGAACCCGCCGCGCTGATCTCGCCCGCGGGCGCGGAACTGAGCGCCGATGCGCTGCCCGACGACGCCCAGATCTGCTCCTGCAACAACGTGTCCAAGGGCGATATCTGCGGCGCGATCGCCGAGGGCGTTTGCGATATCGCCGGGGTGAAGAAGTGCACCTCCGCCGGAACATCTTGCGGCGGTTGCGTTCCCATGATCAAGAAGCTGCTCGAGCAGTCCGGCGTGGAGATGTCCAAGGCGCTGTGCGAGCACTTCGAGCAGTCCCGTTCCGAGTTGTTCCAGATCGTCCAGGTCACCGGCATCCGCACGTTCTCGGGGCTGATCACCAAGTACGGCAAGGGATCCGGCTGCGATATCTGCAAGCCGACGGTCGCCTCCATCCTCGCCTCGACCTCGAGCGAGCACATCCTGGACGGCGAGCAGGCGGGTCTGCAGGACACCAACGACCACTTCCTGGCCAACCTGCAGAAGAACGGCACCTACTCGGTGGTGCCGCGGATGCCGGGCGGCGAGGTGACGGCCGATCAGCTCATCACCATCGGCCAGATCGCCAAGGATTTCGACCTGTACGTCAAGGTCACCGGCGGTCAGCGGATCGACCTGTTCGGCGCGCGCGTCGAACAGCTGCCGTTGATCTGGCAGCGGTTGGTCGATGTCGGCATGGAATCCGGGCACGCCTACGGCAAGTCGCTGCGCACGGTGAAGAGCTGCGTCGGCTCCACCTGGTGCCGCTACGGTCAGCAGGACTCGGTCGGCATGGCGGTACTGCTCGAAAAGCGGTATCGCGGACTGCGTTCTCCGCACAAGCTGAAGCTGGGTGTCTCCGGCTGCGCTCGCGAGTGCGCCGAAGCGCGCGGCAAGGACGTCGGCGTGATCGCCACCGAGAACGGCTGGAACCTCTATGTCGGCGGCAACGGCGGTCTCTCGCCCAAGCACGCGGTGCTGCTGGCCGGTGAGCTCGACGACGAGACGCTGATCAAGTACATCGACCGGTACCTGATGTTCTACGTCCGCACCGCGGACCGGTTGCAGCGCACCGCGCCGTGGCAGGAGGCGCTCGAGGGCGGTATCGATTACGTCAAGCAGGTGGTCTGCGAGGACAGCCTCGGCATCGCCGACGAGCTGGAGGCGGCCATGGCCCAGCACATCGATGGCTACCGCGACGAATGGGCCGCAGTGCTCGAGGACGAAGAAAAGCTCTCCCGGTTCGTCTCCTTCGTGAACGCCCCGGACGAGGCCGATCCGACCATCTCCTTCGACGACAGCGGCGAACGGAAGGTGCCGGTGTTACTCGGTATGCCGGATATTCCGGTCGCTACCCGCGGGAAATGACGGCTTAACCCCATAGAAACAGGACGCCGGTACCAATGAGTAAGGCGTTTGGAGGATGACACCGATGACCGTGATCGATGCCCCCGGCATTGCCGCTGCTACCGCCACCGGCTGGACCCAAGCGTGCCGGCTCGACTACCTGATTCCCGGCCGCGGCGTCGCGGTGTTGCTGAAAGGTGGCCGACAGGCCGCCTTGTTCCTGATGAGCGACGGCATTCTCTACGCCGTCGGCAACATTGATCCGTTCGGACGCGCGGCGGTCATGTCGCGCGGGATCGTCGGCGACCGCGGCGGCGTGCCCGTCGTCGCGTCGCCCTTGCTCAAGCAGGCCTTCTCACTGGTCGACGGGCGCTGCCTGGACGACGAATCGGCAATGCTGCCGGTATACGCGGTGAGCGTGACCGACGGCATCGTGTCGATTTCCAACGAGCCGGTGGTTGCCGGGCTCGCTTCCTCGGACGGATGAACTCATGAATACTCCCGACGCGAGCGCCTGTCTCGCGGGATTCACCATCGGCATCACGGCGGCGCGACGCGCCGACGAGTTCGCCACCCTGCTGGTCCGCCGGGGCGCGGGCGTGGTGTTCGCACCCGCCATTCGGATCATTCCGCTCGCCGACGACGACGAACTGGAGCGAGTAACCCGCCAACTGGTCGTCGATCCCCCGCAGATCGTGGTGGCCACCACCGGCATCGGCTTTCGTGGCTGGATGGAGGCGGCCGAGGGCTGGGGCATCGCGGAGCAACTGCGGACCACGCTCGGGTCCACCCGGGTGCTGGCGCGCGGCCCGAAGGCCAAGGGCGCCATCCGCGCGGCCGAACTGCGCGAGGAGTGGTCGCCCGCGTCCGAGTCCTCGGCCGAGGTGCTCGATCATCTGCTCGCCGAGGGCGTGGACGGGGTGCGGATCGCGGTGCAGTTGCACGGCGCCACCACCGAGTGGGAGCCGGTGCCCGACTTCTGTGAGGTATTGCGTTGCGCCGGTGCGGATGTCGTGCCGGTGCCAGTGTATCGCTGGGAGCCGCCGCAGGATCAGCAGCCGATGGACCTGATGATCGAGGCCATCGTCACCTCCAGCCTGGACTGCGTCACGTTCACCAGCGCGCCCGCCGTCGCGTCGATGTTGATGCGCGCCAAGGAAACCGGGCTGCTCGAAGCAGTGTTGCACGCCCTGCGCGGCCGGGTGCTGGCCGCGTGCGTCGGGCCGATCACCGCGGCGCCGCTGGAGGAGCTCGGCGTGCCGACCTCGATGCCGGGGCGGGCCCGCCTCGGTGCGCTCGCCCGGCACGTCGCCGAGGAACTGCCGCGCCGGGCCAACCGGATCTACGCCGCGGGCCACACGCTGAGCGTGCGCGGCGGCTGCGTCGTGGTCGACGGTGAGGTACGCCAGCTGGCGCCCGCGCCGATGGCGCTGATGCGGTCGCTGGCCAGGCAGCCCGGCCGGGTGGTCTCCCGGGAGCACCTGCTCGCGGCGCTGCCCGGCGGCGGCGGCGACACGCACGCGGTGGAAACCGCGATCGCCCGGCTGCGCGCCGGACTCGGTGCGCCGAAGGCGATCCAGACCGTGGTCAAGCGCGGCTACCGGCTGGCCATGGACGCGGCCGAATGCGTCGACAACAATCCGCGGTCCGAATTCGGCGGCCCGCAGATGCCCGGTTTCAGCACCCCGCTGCGGCATGCCCAGACCATGGGGGCGTGGTGAGCGCCCCCGCGCTGGTGCTCGTCGCGCACGGCACCAGAAGCGCGCGCGGCGTCGAGATGATCGCCGCGCTGGCCGAGGCGGTCGGCAACGAGCTCGGCGTCGCGGTTTCGGGGCGCGACGCCGATGCCGCTGCGGCCCGGGAACCCCTTCCCCTCGTTCCCGGACCGCAGCAGGCAGCCGTGCCCGTTCTGCGGACCTCCTTCGTCGACGTGCTCGGCCCGTCACCGGCCGAGGTGCTGCGCGACCTGACCGGCACGGCGGGTGAATCCGTTCCCGCCGTGGTCGTTCCGGCCTTCCTCGCCTCCGGGTACCACGTCTATCAGGATGTGCCGCGGGAGGTGGCCGACAGCGGTCACGGCGCGGTGGCGATCACCCCGGCCATGGGCCCGGACCCGGCGCTGGCCCGGATCATGACCATGCGGCTGCGCGCCGCGGGGTGGCGGCCCGGGGACGCGGTCGTGTTCGCCGCCGCGGGTTCCTCGGATCCCCGTGCGCGCCAAGATGTTCGCCGCGCCGCCGCGATGCTGGCCGAACGGCTGGACACGCCGGTCCGCCTCGGCTATATCGCCACCGGTGCGCCACGCGTCGCGGATGTCGTTGCCGCGCTGCGTGAGTCCGGTGCCGAGCGAGTTTTCGTCGCGTCCTATCTGTTGGCGCACGGTCTGTTCCACGAGCGTCTGCACGACGCCGGGGCCGACGGCGTGGCCGAACCCATCGGGGTCCATCCCGCCGTGGTCCGGCTCATCGCCGACCGGTATCGCGCCGCCGCGCGGGAGCTGGTGCGGGCGCGCGTGCGCTGACCGGCCTCGGTGTCTTCGACCCGCGACTTCGTATAGCGCCGGGTGTGCTCGTCCGTCGTTCGGTCTCGGGCGCCGATAGGGAGCCGATCGGTGGGATCACCACCCATCTGAGCAGGTAGTCGTCTGTGCTACGCGCCGATTGTGCTGAAATTACGGAGGGTTCACGCCTGGATGCCGTAAGTTTGCCCCTGGATGATTCAGCGGTGGCTTTCCGAATCGCAGGGAGGCGTGTTGACCGGAGCCGACGCCACGGCGCAGCCGATGTACCCGCTGTCGACGGCGCAGCTGCGCTGGTGGGTGGCCCAGCAGTTGCATCCGGGGGTGCCGATCACGGTCGCGATGTACCTGGACCTGTCGGGTCCGCTCGAGATCGGCCTGATGTCGCGCTGCGCCCGGCGCGCGGCCCACGAACTGCAGTCGCCGCACCTGCGCTTCCGGATGGTCGACGGATATCCGCGCCAGTACGTGCCCGCCGCGGCGGAGCTGCCGATCCGCCGGGTGCGGCTGACCGACCAGGCCGACCCGATGGCCGCGGCCCTGGAACTGATGGAGCGTGACTACACCGCACCGCTCGACCCGCTCACCGATCAGCTCACCGTCGCGACGGTGTTCCAGGTGGGGCCGGGCCATCACCTGCTGTACCTGCGCAGCCATCACATCGTGCTGGACGGGGTGGGCGCGGCGGCGGTGCTGCGGCGCACCGGTGAGCTCTACCGTGCGGAAGTCGTTGCGGCGCATCGGCTCGACGCCGTGAGCGACTGCGCGACCGATACCGGTGGGCCCGCCGATGCCGGTCGCCGCCGCTCGACCACCCGGGTGCTGCGCCGGTCGGCGCGGGCTGTTTCCGACAGTGCGCCGCGCACCGGCTCCTACGCCAGTATGACGATGGAAAACGTTGCGGCGGTGAGTAGTTCGCTGACGTCGTCGAAGGTTCCCCAATCCGCTGCCGCGCGGGCGCTCACCGTGCCGGAGTTGCTGGAAGATGAACGCAGATACCAGGATTCGGCGCGCGCCGAATCGGACCGGGAGTATTGGCGCGAGCAACTGCGCGCGCTCACCGAACCGGTCGGCCTGGCCGGTCGTCCCGCCGCGCCCGAGCCGCGGCCACACCGGGTGAGCGCGACGCTGGATGCCGCGACGGCCGAACTGCTCGCCGCCGCGCGCGCCACCCACGGCGCCACCTTCCCGGAACTCGCGGTCGCGGCGTTCGCCTGTTATCTGGCGCGGATGACCGGGCGCGACGAGGTCACGCTCACGCTGCCGGTCACCGCGCGCCCGACCGCGGCGCTGCGCCGGTCCGCGGGGTCGATGTCGAACGTGGTGCCACTGCGGTTGTCCGGCCTGGACACCGCGACGGTCGGCGCGGTGATCGCGCAGGTGCGCGCCCGCGTGATCGGCGCGCTGCGGCATCAGCGGTATCGCTACGAGGACATGCAGCGCGATCGCGGGCAGCAGCACGTCGAACGCGGTGGCTTCGGTCCGGTGGTCAACGTGCTCGGGTTCACCGAGCCGCTCAGTCTCGGCGCGCTGACCGGGCAGGCGCGGCTGCTCTCGCTCGGGCCGGTGGAAGACCTGCTCGTCAACGGCTACCAGGCCGGTCCGGACGAGCGCTCGGTGAGCATCGACTTCCACGCCAACCCGGCGCGCTACCGGTACGACCTGGTGGCCTGGCAGCACCGCATGTTCCTGGACTACTTCGCGCGTTTTCTGGCCGCCGAAACCGACTGTCCTACACCGGCATTGGACCTCGAACTGCCGGCCCCGGCGGTCGTCGAGCCGACGGGCCCGATCCGGGTGCTGCCCGATCTGCTGCGCGCGGGGCCGGTGCCCGACGCCGTCGCGGTACAGGACGGCACGCACACCATGACCTATCGCGAACTCGACGAGCGCTCGGCCCGGTGGGCCCGGCAGTTGATGGCGGCCGGAGCGCGGCCCGGCGAGTTCGTCGTCGTGGCCGTGCCGCGCTCGCTGGAGTCGGTGCTCGCGCTGTGGGCCGTCGCCAGATCCGGCGCCTGTTTCGTCCCGGTCGACCCGGCGGACCCGCCCGCGCGGATCGCCGCGGTGATCGCGGATTCCGGCGCGCGCCAAGGGCTTACGGTCACCTCGGTACGCAAGCTGCTGCCCTGCGATACGGGGGAGCTCGTGACCGTCGGCCGGTGCAGCGTCCATTGGCACCTGCTCGACGATGTCCGTGCGGTGACCCAGGTGGTGCGCCGGGCGGGCACACCGATCGACGACGCCGAGCGGCCGCGCTCGCTACGGCCGGACCACCCCGCCTATCTGATCTACACCTCGGGCACCACCGGAGTGCCGAAAGGGGTGCTGGTCACCCACCGCGGTCTCGGCTCGCTGACCGACTATATTCTCCGACACTATGGGGTAGAACGGGATTCGGTGGTGCTGCACGCGCACGCGCCGTCGTTCGACGCGCACCTGCTCGAGCTGCTGAGCTGTTTCGCGGCCGGCGCTCGGCTGGTGGTGGCATCGCCGGCCGTGGTCGCGGGCGGTGCGCTCGCCCGGCTGCTCGAGCACAGCGGCGCCACCCACTTCCTCACCACGCCCGCGGTGCTCGCGACCTTGTCGCCGACCGCGATACCGAGGCTGCGCGCCGTGGTGGTCGGCGGTGAGGCGTGCCCGCCGGAGCTGGTCCGCGAATGGGCGCCGCACGTGCGCATGTTCAACGGGTACGGGCCCACCGAAACCACCGTCATGGCAACGCAAACCGAGGCGATGCGTCCCGGCGAACCGGTGTCGATCGGCGCGGCGCTGCCGGGAGTGCTGGCGGTGGTGTTCGATTCGCGTCTGGTCCGCGTACCGCCCGGCGCCCGGGGCGAGCTGTATCTCGGCGGCATCGGGGTCGCCGACGGTTATCTCCGCGATCCGGTGGGTACCGCGGTGCGGTTCGTCGCCGACCCGTTCGGCATCGGCCGACGGCTGTATCGCACCGGCGATCTGGTGAGTGCGAGCCCCGACGGCGCCTTCGAATTCCTCGGCCGTGCGGACGGGCAGGTGGAGGTCCGCGGGCGGCGAATCGAGCCCGCCGAGATCGAATCGGCCCTGCTCGCGGGCCCCGAGATCGCGCAAGCCGTGGTGACCGTCGCCGACGCGGGCCGATCCGAGGCGCGCCTGGTCGCCTACGTGGTGACCGCGCCGGGCGCGCGGTTCGACCCGGTGACGACCGCACGTCGACTACGCAGCACCCTGCCCGCGGCGCTGGTGCCCGCGGCGCTGGTCGAACTCGACCGATTGCCGGTGTCGGGCAACGGGAAACTGGATCGCGGCGCGCTGCCGGCGCCGGTGGCCGCGCCGCGTCCCTACGTCGCGCCCGAGACCGACACCGAGCGGTTGGTCGCCGCGCAGATCGAGCGGGCGACCGGGCAGTCACGGGTCGGCCTGGTCGACGACTTCTTCGAACTGGGCGGGAATTCCCTGCTGGGCGTGGCGGTTTCGGCCGAGCTGGCGGCCGCCACCGGCGTGCCGGTCACAGTGCGCTGGCTGTACACCACGCCGACGGTCGGCGCACTCGCGGCGCGCATCTCGGGCTACGACGGCGCGGACACCGCGGATGACGCGCTCGGTGTGCTGCTCGCCCTGCGCGGCAACGGCACTCGGCCACCGCTGTTCTGCGTGCACTCCGCGGTGCCGCTGGCCTGGTGCTATGCCGGACTGGCCCGCTACATCACCGACCGGCCGGTGTACGGCCTGCAAGCGCCGACGCTGACCGGCCAGGCCGAGGCCATCGGCACCATCGATGAACTCGCCGACAGCTATGTCGAGACGATGATTCGCGCCCAACCCGAGGGGCCGTACCACCTGCTGGGTTGGTCGCTCGGCGGGCAGATCGCGCACGCGATCGCGGTGCGGCTGCGGGCGCGCGGCGCCGCCGTCGGCGCGCTGGCCATGCTGGACAGCGTCGTCGTGCCCGAGGGTGCCGCGCCGCCGCCGGTGCCGCGGATGCGAGACCTGTTGACCCACTTGCTCGGTGACGAACCACTGGACGCCGATGCCGCCCCGGAGCTGAGTGCCGACCAGGCCGCCGCCGAACTGGCGCGCGCGGGTGCGTCGTTCGGCACCGGTCTGTCCGCGCTGCAGCTCGAGCGGCTGCACCGCGGTTACGTGGACGGCGTGGCGCTCGCGCACGGCTACCGTCCCGGTGTGTACGACGGTGACCTGCTGTACTTTTCGGCGACCCGCGGGATGACCGAGCTGTTCGGTGCCGAGATGTGGCGGCCCTACGTCACGGGCGATCTCATCGAGCACCCGGTGGCGGCGACGCATGCTCAGCTCACCAATTCCGATGTCGTCGCCGTGATCGGGCCGATCCTGGCCCGCCATCTGGAACGCACGGCGGTACCCGTGACGGCGGCGCGGGAACAGTGAATCAGGTGTATTCCGATCCGCGCCCAGGTGGTTTCGCCACTCCTGGCGAGGGCCGGTCGTGAGCCTACGCAGCCATGTAGGGCCGCGTACCGGCCTCGAATGGTGCAACGTCTACGACGACCCGGCGGCTTGGGTGGAGCGAAACCCGCATGCGGACAAGCTGTTACGGTACCTCGCCGACCGATTGGCGCGTCCGGATCCCGCGCTGGGCCGCGACGGGCCGGTGTGCCCCTTTGTGCGCCATACGATGACGCATCACAGCCTGTGGGTCGCCGTCGTGCCCGGCGCGCAACCGGCCGTCGATACCATGACCGCTGCGGTGGACGACGCCTTCGAGATCTATCGCGGGCTGCGCGACGCTGCGGGACGCGACGCCGGCATGCTGGCAGCCATCACGCTGTTCCCCGGCCTCACCCGGTACGGCCCGGTCGACGCGGTGCATCAGGCGCGCAAGACCGCCGTGGTCGCCGAGGGGCTGATGCTCGGCCAGTTCTATCCGGGCTGCGGCGTATCCGGGTTGTGGAACAAGGACTTCCGCCCGCTCGACGCGCCGCTGCCGATGCTGGTGATCCGCAAGATGATGAACACCGACTTCCCGTTTCTCGTCGAACGCACCGAATGGCTGTACGCCTACCTGACCCAGGTGGCGCCCGATCTGCCGCGCCGTCTTCGCTGGTCGATAGCCGAACGGCTGCAACGGACCGGAGTCGCCGACGATGGCATCACCGACCTGCGTGTTCACTCGCCGGGCGAACACGCCCGCTGAATGCCACGGGTCGCGATCCGCCTGATAGATACTCGACATCATGCGCCGGCTGATGCGTTGCCTGGTTTCCCTGCTCGTGCTGCTCGCCGCGATCGTGCCGGCCGTGACGGCGGGCGCCGATCCCGATTCCCGCATCCTCGACGTGCGGCCGCTCGGCGGACGGCAGCTAGAGGTGGTCGTGCATTCCGCCGCGATGAACAAGCCGATCACCCTGTGGATGTCGCATCCCGGAGCGGGCGCGCCCGCGCTGTATCTGCTCAACGCCGTCGACGGCGGCGAGGACGGCGGGCCGTGGATGCGCCGCACCGACGTCGCGGACTTCTTCGCGGACAAGAACGTCAACGTGATCGTGCCGATCGGCGGGCGGGCCAGTTTCTACACCGACTGGCTGCAGGACGACCCCGCGCTCGGTCGCAATCAGTGGTCCACCTTCCTGACCAGGGAACTGCCGCCGCTGCTGGAATCGCGATTCGACATGACGGGGCGCAATGCCGTTGCGGGACTTTCCATGTCGGCCACCTCGGCGTTGAATCTGGCGATCGGCGCGCCCGGCATGTACCAGGCGGTCGGGGCCTACAGCGGTTGCCCGCGCACCAGCGACCCCGGGGCGCAGGCGCTGGTCACCTCGCAGCTCGCGGTGTTCGGCGCGAACGCGGCGAACATGTGGGGCGCGCCGGACAATCCGGCGTGGTTCGCGCACGATCCGACGGTGCAGGCCGAACGCCTGCGCGGGGTGGCGCTGTACGTCTCCTCGGGCACCGGTGCGCCCGGCGAGCACGACAACATCAGTGACACCGGGGTCGACGGGAATCCGGTTCGGCTGATCGATCGGGTCCTGGTCGGCGGCGTGATGGAGACCGTCGTCGGCGGCTGCACCCGGCCGTTCGTGGATCGGCTGCACCAGCTCGGCATCCCGGTGACCGCGAACCTGCGCCCGGCGGGCACGCACGCCTGGACCTATTGGCAGGACGACGTGCACCTGTCCTGGCCGCTGTTCGCCGCGGCCATCGGTGCTTGACCGGAACCTGTCGGTGCCCGGGGAGACAATGCCGTCATGGCGTATGACGAGGAATTGGCCGATCGCATCCGGCTGATGATCGCCCCGGGGCCGGCGCTGTCGGAACGAAAGATGTTCGGCGGCTTGGCCTTCCTGATCGGCGGCAATATGGCGGTGGCGGCCAGCGGGCAGGGCGGACTGCTGGTCCGGGTCGACCCGCGAGAGCACGACGACCTGCTCGCGCGTGACATCGTGCGGCCGATGGTGATGGGCGGGCGCGAGATGGTCGGTTGGTTGCGCGTCACCGCCGAGGCGGCCGACGACGACGCGGTGCTGCGCGAATGGGTCGAGCGCGGTGTCGGTTACGCGCGGTCGCTGCCGCCGAAGCAGAAGTCGGGCACTAGGCGCGGACTTGCCGACGGTAGGTGAGCTTGTCGAATTCGCGGCCGTACTCGTCGACCGCCACCACGTCCATCTCGCTGGCGAAGATGCCGGGCCGCACGTCGACCCGCAGGAACGAGTAGTTGCGGAACCGCACCCGCGACCACGGCGCCGCTTCCGACTGCTTGCCGCCGCCGGGCACCCACACGTAACTGTTCGGCACCGTCGTGTCCGGTAACTCGTTGCCGCGGTAGGACTCCTGCGATCCGGGCTGGAACTCGTAACGGGGACGGCCACCGCCGCCGACCGTGTAGTAGACGGTGCCGTCCGACTCCGGATAGACGATCGAGTTGTCGCCCGCCACCTTCGTCGCGGCATTGCCGCGGATCGGGTCGGTGCGTTCGAAGACGTGATTGTGCCCCTGCAGCACGAGATCCACCTGGTATCGGTCGAACAGCGCGACCCAGGCGTCGCGGACGCCGCCGTCGCTGGCATGCGCCTCGGTCGTCGAATAGGCGCAGTGGTGGAAGAAGCAGACCAGGAAGTCGATCTCGGGATCCGCCCGATAGGCCGCCAGCGTGCGCTCCACCCAACTCGTCTGCGCCCCACCGGAATACCCGGTGTTGGCGCGGATCTCGTAGGAGATGTCGTTGGCGTCCAGCGAGAGCACCGCGACATTGCCGTAGGTGAACGAATACGCCGAAGGGCAACCGGCGGGCCCGTTTCCGGGGAAGTCGAGCCGCGCCGCGTGCCCGCCGTAGCCGAGTGCGCCGTAGGTCGCCTCCATGTCGTGGTTGCCGGTGGCGAACATCCACGGCGTCTGCGCCGCGCTGTCCTCGATCGCGCCGAAGTACACGTCCCAGACATAAGGATTGAACTTGTCGAAGCCGGACGCCAGTTTGCCGCCGTGCGGGACGAATTGGTTCGGTTTGCCCGCGCCGGACGGATCGGCATAGGCGATATCGCCGGCCAGGATATGGAAATCCGGTTTGGCGGCGGCGATTTGGCGCAGCACATTCGTGGCGTGCGGCGCCGACGGATCATTGTCCGCTTTGTAATATTTGTCGTCATAATCGCCGGGTGCGATGCCGGGCGGCTGTGCCGGGGTTTCGTCGGTACCCTGATCGCCCATCATGGTGAACCGGAACGGCACGAGCGCCGCCCGCGCGGTCGGCATCGCGGGAGCAGCGGCGCGAATATCACCGGCGAACCCGTCCGAGGTGCGCCAGCGGTAGAAATGCGGCAACCGGCCGGGCAGGCCGTCCACCGGCGCGTGCGCGTAGAACTGTTCGGCCGCGAGCACGCCGCCGTCGCTGCGCGGCACCTGGGTGAGCAGGTTGCGCACCTCGGCCTCGACCGTCGCGCCGAGCGCGGGAGTCGGGCCGTGGTCGAGAAAGACCCTGGTCCCCGCGGGTCGCCGGGACAGCTGACCGGCGAAACGCAGCTGACTCGCCGCGTCCGGTCCGAAGCCGACGTGGCGACCGCCGACCGCCAGTTGCGCGTCCTGCGCGTAGGCGCGCCTGCCGAACGGCGAGGTGCCCACCGCGGCGACGGCGGCCGCCGCCGCGGCGCCGCGCAGGATATTGCGCCGCGACACCGGATGACGCCGCAGATAGTCCCGGTGCCAATCATGCTGTTCGGCCATGGTCATCTCGGCGGAGAGCGCGGCCGGGATTCCGGTATCCGGAATATCGCCTGCGGGGTTCAACGGATGCGACGGCATTCGCATCATGCTGTACGGCCCGCTTGTCGCAGGCAACTCGACACCGCAGGCGCCGCGCGAACAATTCGTGAACTTTCCCTTCAGCAGTTTCAGTGCCTTTCCGGCAATCGCGACAAAACGCATTCCGTAACCGTCGTGGCGCCGGTTAGGCTCCGGCGATGAGGCCATTCCTGCGCGTGGCCGGCGCGGCGATCGTGCTCGGCGCGGCCGTCTGCGGCGGCGTCACCGCCAACGCCACCCCCGGCACCGACATCACCGCCGTCACCCTCGCCCAAGCCCAGATCCCCGCCGGCCTGCTCCCGTTCGTCGCGGGCACCGATCTCGTCGTTCGCGAAATCACCATCGCCCCAGGCGGTTCCACCGGTTGGCACTACCACGACGGCCCCGTCTTCGGCTTCATCCGCGCCGGCACCCTCACCCACCCCGGCCCCGACTGCACCGGCCCCACCTACCGCCCCGGCGATTTCATCTACGAACCCGAAGGCGCCTGGAACGTCCACATCGGCCGCAACCAAGGCCCCACCCCCTTGATCCTCGACGTCGTCTACGCCCCACCCACCGCCCACCCCCTCTTCCAAGACGCCCCCGCCCCACCCTGCGCCTAGCGGTTCCCCCGTTTCCGGCCTGAGTCACCGACCTTGGGGTCCAGCCGGTTGGCGGGTGGTTGTGGGGGTGCGGGTGGGGGACGATCGGGGGATGGATGACGGGTTTGTGGTGCGGGTGGTGGAGTGGGCTCGGGGACGGGGGGATGTGCGGGTGGTGTTGCGGACGGGGTCGCGGGGGCGGGTCGGTGGGGCGGTGGACGCGTTGTCGGATCATGACGTCGAGGTGTTCACGACGGATCCCGAGCTGTACGCGGGGGATGACGGGTGGGTGCGGGAGCTGGGGGAGGTGTGGGTGAACGTCGAGCTGGAGGGGCCCTACGACAACCCGGCGCATCTGGTGTTCTTCGAAGGCGGGGTGAAGGCGGACTTCCAGATACTGCCGGTGGACCTGCTGCGCGAATTCGCCGCGGACGGGCTGGACGAACTGCACGAGCGGGGCTATCAGGTGCTGTTCGATCGCGCCGGGATCGCGGCGCGGCTACCTGCGGCGACCGGGGCGAGCCCGGTGGTGGAACCACCGGATCAGCCGGAGTTCACGGCCCATTGCGCGGAGTTCTGGTTCGAGATCGCACACCTGCCGAGGTATTTGGCGCGTGGAGACCACTGGGTGGTGCGCTCCCGGGATCAGGAGACCAAGGACCTGCTGCTGACCATGATCGAATGGCACGCGGTGACGCACCACGGCGCCGGGCACGACGTCTGGCACGGTGGCACCAAGATGCGGGACTGGGCCGCGCCGGGCGTGTGGCAGCGCGTCGAAGAGATCTTCGCGATCGGCGACCCGCTGCGCCAGGCCCAGGCCACCGCGGACCTGTTCGCCGAACTCGCCAGGGCGGTCGCCGCGAGTCAGGGCCTGGACTACCCGGCGGCCGCCGAGAAAGCCGTCCGCCCGTACCTCGATCAGCTCCCGCAGCGCTGAAAGGCCAGCTCAACGCGTTCCAAAATTTTTCGCAGTTTTTCGGCGAGATACGTCGAAGGCGTCGACCCGGCTCCGACCAGAGGGTGACAGCAAGTCACCGATGCACAAGGAGCACAGCATGTCCGTCAACACCTTCTTCTGGTTCGACAACGCCGCCGAGGAAGCGGCCACCTGCTACACCTCGGTGCTGCCGAACTCGGCGATCACCGATGTGGCCCGCAACGCGGACGGTTCGGCGTTGGTCGTCACCCTCGACCTCGACGGGCACGCCGTCACCCTGATGAACGGCGGGCCCGGGCACCCGCTGACCGACGCCGCTTCGCTGCAGGTGATCGTGGAAACCCAGGACGAGGTGGACCGCCTGTGGGATGCCCTCACCGAGGGTGGTGCGCCGGGTCCGTGCGGCTGGCTGACCGACCGCTTCGGCCTGTCCTGGCAGATCGTCCCCGCGGCTTTGCCGAAGCTGTTGGCGGGTGACGACCCGGCCAAGACCATCGCGGTCGGCACCGCCCTGCGCAGCATGTCCAAGCTGGACATCAAAACCCTGCAGGACGCCTACGACAACGCCTGAGGCCGCAGCCGACGAGGCTCGCGCCGGATTCTCGCGCGGGCCTTGTCTGCCCTGCTCAGCTGAGTAGGGTCGCCGCATGGAGCAATTCGTGGGAACGATCGAGTCGGCGCTCGGCGGCGGCGCGTTCGTCGCCGTCCCCGCGGCGGTGTCCGCCGCGCTGGGCGGCGGGCGCGTCCCGGTCCGCGCCACCTTCGACGGCGTCGAATATCGCGGTTCCATCGTGGACATGGGGTCGGGACCGTGCCTGGGCGTGCTGAAAGCGATCCGCACCCAGCTCGGTAAGGGCCCCGGCGACACCGTGCTCGTCACCGTGGTGCGTGACGACGCCGAGCGTACGGTCGAGGTACCGGACGACCTCGCGGCCGCACTGCACGCCGCAGGCCTGCGCGCGGCCTTCGACGAACTGTCCTATTCCCGCCGCCGTGAACACGTCGCGTCGGTCGTCGACGCCAAACGCGAGGACACCCGAACCCGCCGGATCGCGAAGGTGGTCGCCGCAATGCGGTGAATGAGGTTGTGCCGAAACATGATCAGCGCCGGCACTGCGGCGTGACCAACGCGCGCCAGGCGCGAGCACAGCTGCTATTCGGCGCGAGTTTCGATATCGGCGAAGGTGTCCACCCACCGGTGCGGCGGCCGCGGCGGGTTCGGTTCCCCGGGCCGCGCCAGGCCGACCACCTGCCAGCCCGCGGCGACGGCCGCGTCCAGTTCGTCGGGGTGGTCGGACAGGAACAGGATGCGCTCGGCGGGCACGCCGATCGTGCTCGCGATCTTTTCGTAGGAGGCGGCCTCGCGCTTACCGCCCGCGGTGGTCAGATCGAAGAAACCGCTGATCAATGACGCCAGCTCGCCGCCGCGCGCGAAGGCGAACCAATCCTGTTGGTTGCGAACGGATCCGGACGAGTACACGTACAGCGTCAGCTCGGCCGCGTGCCAGGCCCGGAGTGCGGGCGCCACGTCGGCGAAGAACTCACCGTGCAGTTCGCTCGCCCGGAAACCCTCCGCGCAGATCAGTCCCTGGGCGGCTTTGAGCGGTTCGGCCTTGACGTCGGAGTCGAGCCAGCCGCGCAGCACGGCCGCGATCTCGTCGGTGTCGGCCGTCGGGCGATCGGCCAGCCGTCGGGTGCCGTCGATGATGGGCGCCGCTGCGCCCTCGCGGTTTTCGGCGAGCCAGCCCGGCAGCCGGGCGCGGGTGTAGCCGTACAGGTCTTCGCGCACCGAGCTGGTCGGACTGGTGGTTCCTTCGATATCGACGACGATCGTCGTGATCATGACTTGGCGAGCAGCTCGTCGAGGGTCGGGAACCCTTCGCTGATCCGGTCACCGGTGAAGTCACCGACCCAGCCGTCGGCTTCCTCGAAGAACCGGATGGCGATGAAATCGGGCCGGGTGCCCATGTCGAACCAGTGCAGGGTGCCCGCGGGCACCGAGAGCAGGTCGCCGCCCTCGCAGACCACGGCCAGCACCTCGTGCCCGAGGTGCAGATAGAAGCAGCCGCGCCCCGCCGCGAAATAACGGACCTCGTCCTCGGCGTGACGGTGCTCGTTCAGGAACTTCTCCCGCGCGCCCTTGGCGACCTGCGGCCACTCCGGATCGCTGTCGTCGGGGTGGATGCGGGCGATGTCGATGTGCTTGTAGCGTCCGGACTCGTTGAGTTCGGCGACGTTGTCGGTGTAGTGCGCGAGCAGGTCGTCCGAGGACACCGCCGCGGCGTCGGGCAACACCGGCCAACGGCCGAAAGTGATGCCGTGCGCGGCCAATTCGGTGCCGATCAGCTCGTCGTCGGTGGTTCGCACCCGCACGTCGGCCGCGTTGTCGGCGGCCATCACCTGGAGCAGGGTCATGTCAGTCCAATCTCGAGTGGGTCCGCGCGCTCGCCGAACGCCTGTGTCCGGCCGGTCCGGGAGACCAGCTCGCACAGGGCTTCCAGGCATTCGGCGCGATCGCGCGCCTGGGAAAGATTGTCCCCCCACGCGGTGATTCCGTGACCCGCGATGAACAGGATCGGGGGCGCGTCGGGATGGTCGGTGAGGTAGCGCTCGATGTCGGCGCCGATGCGCGGCACGTCGGACCAGTTGGGGTACACCGGAATATCGATGGCCGCGGGATCGGTGCCGCCGAGCCCCTTGATGAGTTCGTAGTCCGTGATCCGCATCGTGGTCACCGCGTCGAGCGCGCCGGGGCGGGTCGCCAGTGCGGTGGCGTAGGGCGGGTGGATGTGCACGACCGCCCGGGCCGCGGTGGCGCGGTAGACAGCGGTGTGAATCGTGGTCTCCGCGGACGGTTTCCGGCCATGGTCGGTGACCGGCGCCGCGTCGACGACCCGGACGGTGACCATATCCCGTTCGGTGAGTTCACCTTTGGACAATCCGCTGCCGGTGATCACCGCGGTATCACCGGTGCGCACCGAGATGTTGCCAGCCGTCCCCGGCATCCAGCCCCGCTGATAGAGCTCGCGCGCGATCCCGGCGATCTCCTTGCCCGGCAAGGGCCGCAGGCCCGCGCCGCGGTGCACCACACCCAGCTCGGTCACCACGGCCGTCACCAGCTCGCCCGGCGTCACGTCGAAGGCGGGATTGAACACCGCGGTGCCGGCGGGAGCCGTTGCCACACCGCCGAATCCGGTGACCTCGTCGGCCGCGCGTTCCTCCACCACGATGTCGCGGCCGGTGACCATGTTCGGATCCCTGGTCGATTCCGGTGCGACCACGATGAACGGAATGCCGTGGTGGCGTGCGGCCAGCGCGAGGGGGTACGTGCCGATCTTGTTCGCGACATCGCCGTTGGCGGTGACGCGGTCGGCCCCGACGAGCACACAGTCGACCTGCCCGGTCGCCATCGCCCAGGCTGCCGCGGCATCGATGGTCAACCGGTGCGGGATGGCTGCTTCGGCCAGTTCCCACGCGGTGAGCCGGGCGCCCTGCAACAGCGGCCGGGTCTCGTCCACCAGGACATTCGCCACAGCGCCGCGCTCGGCGAGCACCCGCAGCGCGCCGATCGCCGTGCCGAACGCACTGGTCGCGAGGCGGCCGGTGTTGCAGTGGGTGAGCAGTCGCAGCGGCCGGTCCGCGCAGAGTCGCTGCACCAGATCCGCGGCGTGCGTCGCCGCCGCCCGGTTGACCCTGCCGTCCTCGGCGAGCAGGTCGAGGGTCGCGGCCAGCACGGCGTCCGTGCCCCGCTCGATCTCGGCGCGCACCCGCCGCACCGCCCACGCGAGATTCACCGCGGTCGGCCGTGCGGCCGCGATGCGGTCGGCGTCGGCGTGCACCGCGGCCGTGTCTACCACGCCGTCGACGGTGTGCGCGGCGGTGGCGAGGACCACGCCGAACGCGCCCGCGATGCCGATGGCCGGGGCCCCGCGGATCGCGAGCACCCGGATGGCGTCGATCACCTCGTCGACCGTGCGTAAACGCAGTTCCCGGACTTCGTGCGGCAGTCCACGCTGGTCGATGGTGACCAGCGCACCGTCGTCCCAGATCAGAGAACTGTCGTCCATCAAGCCCGTCCTTTACCGCATGTCACCAGGTTGTCCCTGGTCAACGGTATCGGAAACGGAACAGCCGGGAAAAGTCGGCCGCGCGCCGGTCGCCGGCGCCGAAAGCGCCGCGCCGGACTCAGGCCGCCGAGGCGCCCGCGCGCAGTTTCGCCGCGCGCTCGCGTGGGTCGTAGTCCGGCCCGACGCCCTCGATCAACAGCAGATCGCCCTCGATGTGGTCGGTGCGCAGCGGCATGATCGCCTGGTACGCGGGCGAGTGGTACCACTGCCGTGCCGTGTCCAGATCCGGGAATTCGAGCAGCACCATGGACCCGGGCCAACTGCCCTCGACGATCTCGGCGGGCGGTCCGTGAATCACGAAGCGCCCGTGGAACGGATCGAGAGTGTCCTGAATGCGTTCCAGGTATTCGAGGATGTCGGCGTGCGGCGTGCGCGCACGCAGATGGGCGAAGCCATACGCGGGCATGAGCGGTTCCCTTGTTCGGTGGCGTCGCCGGATCGTGACGCCACCTCGACCGTAGGACGCCGGGTACGGCCGGACAATTACCTCCGGGGTAAGTGCCGGTTCGCTTATTCCGCAACGAATTCCGCCTCCCGATCGACCGCCTCGATAGTGCCCGCGGGCACCCGGATCGGCCCCGGCGTGTAGGTCACCGCGCGTAGTTCGCCGCCGTACCGGAACGGGCCGCGGCGCTCGCGCAGCTCCCACGACACCGGTCCGCGCGCGTCGACGCCGACGGAGATGCCCGTCCACGGCGACATGCCCACCAGCTGGATCTGGTCGCGGAGCCGCGCCACCCGCACGCCGTCGATCGCGAGACCGAAATCCCAGCGCAGGTGCGGCCGGACCGTCGCGGTCACCGAGATCCGGCGGATTCCCGGCGTCAGCGGACCCGTCGACACCGAGTCGTAGCGGCCGTAGCTGTTCACCCCGAACACCAGCCAGCCGTCCTCGATGTACAGCAGATACCCGCCGAGCGGAGCACCGTGTGCGACAAGGACACCTTCGTCGCCGGGGCGATAGCCGGCCAGCTCCGCCGTGACGGTGAAATCGCGATAGGCGATCAGGCGCTGGGAGCGGTAGCGCTCCAGGGTCGGGGTGCCGGGCAGCAGCCGCAACGGCTCGCCGAGCCGCGCCTCCTCGGGGCGTCTGCGGGCCAGGTCCTGCCGGGTGAGCAGCGGGAAAACCGTATTGGCCCAGGCGGATTCGTCCCAGGCGGCGGCCAGCTCGGCCGCCTTGTCCGGGAATCGGTCCGAAACGTCGTGCAATTCGGTGGGATCGGCACGCACGTCGAACAGCTGCCAGTGCGGGCCGTCGAGGTCCGCGCCGGGCTCGTGCAGGGACAGCAACTTCCAGCCGTCGCGGTAGAAGCCGCGGTGTCCGGCCATCTCGGAATACCGCTCGGTGTGCCGCGTCTCGGCCTGCGGGTCACGCAGCAGGGCGGCGGCCGAGACGCCGTCGAAGTCTTTGGCCGGCAGGCCGTTACGCACGCTCGGGCGGTGCAACCCGGCGAGTTCGAGCAGCGTCGGCGCGAGATCGGTGACATAGGCGTATTCGTGCCGGATGCCGTTGTCGCCCGCGCCGCACGGCAGTCCCTTCGGCCAGGAGACCAGCAGCGGCACCCGCACATCGCCCGCGAACGTCTGCCCCTTGTAGAAGCGGAACGGGGTGTTCGACGCCTGCCCCCAGCCGTGCGGATAGTGCACCCCGAGCCGCGCGGTGCCGATCAGTTCCTCGTCGTGCGGCACGTCGCCGATCCAGTCCGGGTCGTCGATATGCGCGAAGCCGACGAAGTAGCTGCGGGTGCCCTCCGGCCCGCCCTCGGCGGTGCCGCCGTTGTCCGAGGTGAACGCCACGATGGTGTTGTCGAGTTCGCCGAGCTGTTCGAGGGTGTCGAGAATGCGGCCGAGGCTCTGATCGATGCTGTCGACCATCCCCGCGTACACCTCCATGTACCGCGCGAACCGGCGCTGCTGCGCGGCGCTCAACGAATCCCATTCCGCGGCTTCGTAACCCGGCTCGGTGTTGCGCGGCTTCTGCTCGGTGCCCGCGGGAAACAGGCCCTGTGCGAGCTGCGCGGCGAACCGGTTCTGCCGCAACTGGTCCCAGCCCTCGGCGTAGCGGCCGCGGTACTTGGCCAGGTCCGCGGGTTTGGCCTGGAGCGGACCGTGCATGGCAATGTGTGCGGCGAGCTGTCCGACACCAGCTGGTTCGGGTAGTAGAAGGAGTTGAGTCCCTCCAGTGAACCGTAGTAGCGATCGAAGCCACGCTGGGTCGGCCACGAATCCCGGTGTGCCGCAGGGTGCATCGTGGCGTCGCGGACCAGGTGCCACTTGCCGACCGCGTAGGTCGCGTAACCGTTGTCGCGCAGGATCTCGGGCAGGGTGAGCACATCGTCGGCGAGTTCCAGGCGCAAGCCGGGATAGCCCGGATCGGCGTTCGCGACGAAGCCGAAACCGGCACGGTGGGAGTTGATTCCGGTGAGCAGCGCGGCCCGCGACGGCGAGCACAGCGGGGTGGTGTGATAGTTCGTCAGCCGGACCCCGTTGGCGGCCAGCCGATCCAGGGTCGGCGTCTCGATCTCGGAGCCGAACGGGCCGATATCGCTGTACCCCATGTCGTCGACCAGCACCACGACGATGTTGGGTGCGCCCGCGGGCGCCGTCGGCGGGTAGGTCCACTCGGGTGTCGAGTCCGCGGTGGTGCGTCCGATGGCGCCGCCGAAGGACTCGTAACCGCGCGCGCAGGAGGGAGCAGGCATCCCGTCAGTAGATAGGGCGGAATGTCTGGCTCACCAGCGTTTCACGCAGGGTGCGTGTAACCCACGGGGAGAGCGAGCACAACCGCGGCCGCCGGTTCCACAGTGAACCGGCGGCACGCGGTGTGGATCAGTTAGTTGTGGCCCATCCTGCGCTGATCATCGTCGCGCCGGTCGTTGTCCGACTGGCGCTGGTTCGGCATGCGCTGGCCTTCAGAATTTGCGCCGCCTCGGTTCATACCTTGGTTCTGGTTCTGATCCTGGCGCTGTTGCTGCTGCTGCCGATCCATCTGCCTCGGCATTTTCTTAGGCGCTTTCTTCGACTTTTCAGTCATCTCCACTCGGTCCTTTCCGGGGATTGTTATTCGCCTAACGTTCCCCACGATAGCGAGCCGATGGCAATTCCGAAAGGGTAAGTGAAAAAAGCACGTCGCACCGGCGATCCTAGGCAAACGCCCAGGTAGTACGGCAGTGCGCGGCGAGGTCAGGGTTTACGCGCCTCGATTAGGAATCGGGTCGAGTGGGCGATGAACGGTCCATTTCCTTCGATCTCGTCGTGCATCGTCACGAGTCGATCACGGTATCTGTCGACGGTGAAGTCGGGCACCATCCACGGCACCTTCCGGAGGAAGTAGACCACCGCGCCGATATCGTGGAACTCGACGCGCAACCGTTCGTAGCGCAGATCGACGACTTCCAGTCCCGCCGCTTCGGCCGCCGCACGATCGTCCGCCGGATTTCGCTGCCGCCGAATTTCTTCACTCTGCGGCCCGATGAAATATTCGACCAGTTCGAAAACGCTTGCATCGCCGACATGTTGCGCCAGATAGGTGCCGGACGGGCGCAGGACCCGCGCGATCTCCTGCCACCACACCGTGACCGGATGCCGGCTGGTCACCAGGTCGAAGGCGTTGTCGCCGAACGGCAACGGCGGTTCGTCCGGATCCGCCACCAGCGTGATGCCCAGCGGGTGCAGCAGCTGGGTGGCCTTGGCGATGTTCGGCGGCCAGGATTCGGTGGCCACCAGCAGTCGTGGGATCTGCCCCGCGCCGGCCAGCACTTCGCCGCCGCCGGTCTGAATATCCAGTGCCGCATCGACTTTGCCGAGGCGCGCACCCAGCAGGCGCTGATAACCCCAGGACGGCCGCTGCTCGGTGGCCCGTCCGTCCAGCCAGCCGAAGTCCCAGCCCGCCACGGAGACCGCGCTCGCCTCCGCCACCAGATCCTCGAAGCTTCGTTTCATGTCCGGTGACATTGCCAGCCGGTTGCCGCGGTGGCAACGCCGAATACCGTGACCCGGCCGTCGGGGCGGTGAGTCGGCCTGGTCACCTGGGCAGCGGCAGGAACTCGACGATCGCGCCGTCCGCGGCCTCGGCCGGAACGACGACCAGGCCGTCGCGGTCGACCAGGCCGCCGAGGTGGGCGGTGCGGACGTGCGGATCACCGAGCCAGCCCCCCGCGTCGGCGTAGCGCGCGGGCACGATGCGGGGGACCGGGCCGGAGATCTCGCCCGCGTTGTGCAGCGGGCCGAGCTGGGCGCGACCGGGGGTGCTGCCGGTGCGGCCGTCGACCACCGCGGGAGCCAGCGCCAGCAGCGTGGCGACCGCCGCGTACGGATTCCCGGGCAGACCGAGGACTGTTGTGCCGCTCAGGAGTTCGGCGACGAGGGTGGAGCCGCCCGGGCGCAGGCGCAGGCGGTGCACCAGTATCCGGGCCTGCGCGCGGGCGACCGCGGTGCGCAGCTGATCGGCCGCGCCGCCGCCGGTCGCCCCGACGATCACCAGCAGGTCGCATTCCGCCGCCGCGGCGAGCACCTCGTCGAAACCGTTCGGGGTGTCGCGCAGGTGGACCCGGTCGACGGCGTGAATCCCGTACCAGGACAAGAGCTCCGGCAGGATCGGCCCGATCGAGTCGCGGGTCTGGCCCGCGTGCAGCGGGCCCTTGTTGCGGATCTCGTCGCCGGTCATGATGATGCGGGCGCGCACCGGCCCGCGCACCGGCGCGGCGGTCACCTCCACGCTCGCCGCCGCCGAGATCAATGCCGAGGTGACCGGAGTTCCCTGCGGCGCAACGAGATCCCCGGGTTCGCGGTCCTCGCCGCGGCGGCGGATATCGTCGCGGAGCGGGGTGTCCGGTAGTCGGTGCAGCCGGTCGCCGTCGACCTCGGTGAATTCGTCGCGCACCACGCCGGTGGTGCCGTCCGGCACATGCGCACCGGTGGCGATGCGCACCGCCTCGCCAGGCAGCAAGCCGACCGGGCGCTGGCCGCCGGCGAAACCGATATCGCGGCGCAAGCGCCACGGGCCCGTACCCGCCACCGCGTAGCCGTCCATCGCCGAGACGTCGAAACGGGGCAGTGGACCGGCCGCGGTCAACGGCGCGGCGAGCGCGGCCCCGCGCACCGCGCGCAGATCGGCTACGTAGCTGGTCAGCCGGGTGAGCCCGGTGCGCAACTCGGTGCGCGCCGCCGCGAGGGTGTGCGCCGCCTGCGGCTGGGCCACCGACTCGCGGGCCAGGCGCACCTGCTCGTCGGTGTCGCAGTCGGCGACGCCGGGTAGCGGGATGATCGCCGAGTCGGCGGGGATCAACGCTTTCATCGGTTGGTTGATCAGCGAGTCCAGCTGGTCGAGCGCGGTGCTGAGCGCGGTGCGCCGCCACACGCCGATCAGATATTGCGGCCGTCCCGAGTCATCCGCCGCGAAGACCGCATCGGCTCCGGATTCCCCGGCGTGCCTGAGCAATTCGGTGATCGACCAGGGGGTCAGGAACGGCAGATCCGCGGCGAGCACGACGACGAACGGCGCGGCCGAACCGAGCGCGCGCAGCCCGGCGCCGATCGCCGACACGGGCCCCGACCCGGGCGGCACCTCACGTACCTGCCGAATCGGCTCCGGCAACTCGGGCCGATGCGGACCGACCACCACCGTGTGTGCGCAACCGGCGACGGCCGCCAAGGCGGCGTCGAGCATGGAGCGGCCGCCGATGACGATCGCGGGCTTGTCGACACCCCCCATCCGGCTCGCCCTGCCGCCGGCGAGCACGATGGCGTCCGCGGCGGTCACCCAGCACGACCTCGAGCAAGGTACAACATGGCGGTCATGCTAATTCGTCGCCGCGACGAACCCGGGAGGCGGCGGCCGACCGGCTAGGCCGTCGAGCGGTCGCGGGCCGGGCGCAGCAGACAGAACTCGTTGGTCTCCGGGTCGGCCAGGGGCAGGCTCGGCATCGAGCCGAGGCTCACGCCGGTATGCGCGATGGGTGTCGCGCCCGCGGCGCGCAGCCGGGCGAGTTCGACCGCCTGGTCGTCGTAGGAGGCCAGATCCAGGTGCAGCAGATTGCGGCCGGACTTCTCTTCCGGCGAGCGGACGAACTCGAGCCAGGAGCCGAGTCCGGTCGGTGAACGCAGACCCGCGATCTGCGCGCCGCCGTGCGCGACCGGCCAGCCGGCCGCGGTGGACCAGAATTCGGCCAGCCGCAAGGGATCTCGGGTGTCCACCACGATGGCGGCCACCGCGCCGGTGTCCACGTACTCCTCGCGCGGTTCCAGCACGCAGAATTCGTTGCCCTCGGGATCGGCGAGCACCACCCAGGGCACCGCGCCCTGGCCGATGTCGATCCGGCGCGCGCCCAGCGACAACGCCCGATCGACCTGCAGCCGTTGATGATCGATCGAGCGGCTGGCCAGATCGAGGTGTATGCGGTTCTTGGTGTTCTTCGTTCGGGTCGCGGGCGCGAAGGTGAGGGCGAGCTCGGCGCCGTCGGGGTCGGGCGCCGCGACGTCCACTCCCTCCGGACGCTCGATGGTCACGCCCCACCCCAGCAGCTCGGCCCAGAAATCCGCGACGAGCCGCGGCCGGTCTGCATCGAACACGACACACGCCAGGCGGGTGGACATGAAACAACGGTAACCGCCGCGCCACCCGCTCCGGGGGTATTTCCGGGACTAGGGGAACGGAAAACGCGCCGCCCGCAGGTCGACTCGGCCGTCCCGCACCGGCGTGCCCTCCGCCGCGAGCAGGCGTAGCTGGCGCTCGGCCAGGTGCGCGGCGGGCCTGCCGCTCGCGCCGAGCACCCGGTGCCAGGGCAGGTCGGCCGCGTCGGTGCGCATGATCCAGCCGACCGTGCGCGGCGTGGACAACCCCGCGGCCGCGGCGATATCGCCGTAGGTGGCGACGCGGCCGGGCGGGATCGAGGCGACCAGCGCGCGCACCCGCTCGACCTCGGCGTCCGTGGTGGCCACCGGGCTCAGAGCACCGAGCGGATCAGCGCGGCCGTCTGGGCCGGAAGTTCTTGCGGCACCATGTGATCGCACTCCCATTCGTGCACGGTGAGCCGGTCGCCCAGGTGGGCGCTGAGCGCGGCGCGGAACTCCGGGGTGACGAACGGCGGCTGTACCTTCGTCGCCTGCACCAGGACGGTCGGCAGTTCGCGCGGGGGCAGTACATACGGCCGTGCCAGTTGACCCCAATACGAGGCGACCGCGGGCACGCTCATCCGCCAGCCGAACCGGCCGTGCGCCGTGGGCACCAGATGCTCGGTGAGCTCGGCCGCCAGGATGTGCGGTGCCACGTCCGCCCACGACGACGCCAGCTTGTCCTCGCGGGCGCGGGCCACGGACGCGTAGTCGGGTTCGGCCACGAGTGACTCGGCGATATCGCCGACGAATTCGGGTGCCAGGCCGATCGCCGGATCCAGCAGCACCAGCTGTCGGACCAGTTCCGGGTGACGTTGCGCCAGATACAACGCCGACGCCCCGCCGAACGAGTGCCCGACCACGGTCACCGGCTGCCGGCCCTCGGCGGTGAGCAACTCGGCCAGATCATCGGCGACGGCTTCGAAGGTCCAGGGCGGGCGCGTGCTCGACCGGCCGTGTCCACGCAGGTCGGGCGCGATGATCCGGACCTCGGGGAGATGGTTGGCGGCCAGGTCCGCCCAGCGTTTGCCGTGGCCGGTCACGCCGTGCAGGGCCAAGACGACCGGTCCGGTGGCGGGGCCGAATCGGTGGGTATGAAGAGCTGACACTGGTCCATTCTGACCTGCGGGCGCAAGGCCCGCTGGGCGAGTCGTGCGGAGGGGGACGTCGGCGTGTCGGTCGTGTCTGTTGCAATAGCCCGCGTGGTGCGATCGGATAGCGCGGTGCGACTTGTGCGCCGGAACGTGGCGGCACCCCGGCCTCGGGTCTGGGGCGCCGACGTTCGCGTGCTGTTGGATGCTGCCGCCGCGACCGGGCCGACGCGTCCCGGCTGGCGACCCTGGCAGGTGCTCGGCGGGCCGGGCACGGGCAAGACCGCTCTGCTCGTCGACCTGGCGGCCGGGCGCATCGCCGCGGGCGCCGACCCCGAATCCGTGCTGGTGCTCACCCATTCGAAGCAGGCGGCGAGCGCCGTGCGCGACGCGATCACGGCGCGGTTGGCCGGCCCGGACGCCGAGGGGGGAGTGCCCGGCGCGACCAGGGAGCCGCTGGCGCGCACCCTGCACTCCTACGCGTTCTCCGTCCTGCGCAGACACGCCACCGCGCACGGCAATCCGCCGCCGCGTTTGCTGACCGGTGCCGAGCAGGATGCGGTGCTGCGCGAAATGCTGCGCGGTGACCTGACCGACATCGCGGCGGGCGCGGACGGACTGTGGCCCGAACGACTGCAACCCGCGCTCGCGCTCGGTGGATTCGCCGAACAGTTGCGCGATCTCATGCTGCGCGCCACCGAACGCGGGCTTGGGCCGGAAGACCTGGTTCGGCTCGGCCGCGAGCACGGGAAGCCGGAGTGGGTGGCGGCCGGTAACTTCGCGGTGCGCTACGAGCAGACCATGCTGTTGCGCTGGTCGGTGGGCGTCGAGGCGCCGGAGGCCACCGCGCCCGCGCTGGACGCGGCCGAATTGATCGGCGCCGCACTGGATGCGCTGGCCGGTGACGCCGAACTGCTCGCCGCCGAACGGGCCCGCATCCGGTATCTGCTCGTGGACGACGCACAGCATCTGGACCCGCAGGCCGCGATGCTGGTCAAGGCGCTCGGGCACAGCGCGCACACCACCGTCGTCGCGGGCGATCCGGATCAGGGCATCTTCGCCTTCCGCGGCGCGGACGCGCGCTTCGTCGCCGATCTGGACGCCCCCGACGGCCAGCGGATCGTGCTGCGGGACAACCATCGCTGCGGCGGACCCGTGCAACTGGCGGTGGCCCGGGTCGCGGCGCGGTTGCCGGGCAGTGCGCCGCAACGCTTTTCGCTACCGGACCGCGACCATCGACCGGCCGACGACGGCACCGAGGTCCGGGTGCGGGTGCTCGGCACGCCCGCCAAGGAGGCGGCGCTGATCGCGGACCATTTGCGGCGCGCGCATCTGACCGGTGCGGTGCCGTGGTCACGCATGGCGGTGATCGTCCGATCCGTGCCGCTGTCGCTGGCTCCGCTGCGCCGTGCGCTGCTCGCCGCCGGGGTGCCGGTGCAGCAGCCCGCGCTGGACACCCCGCTGGCCCGGCGTCGCGGCGCGGCCTGGATGCTGCTCTCGTTGCGCGCGGTGCTCGCGAGCGAACAGAAGTCGGCCTTCGGTCCGGACGACGCCCTCGACCTGCTCGCCGGCCCGCTCGGCGGCGCCGACCAGATCACGCTGCGGCGCCTGCGGCGTGGTGTGCGCCGCAGCGTGCTGGAGGCCGAACGCAACCGCTCCCGCTCCGGCCGAACGAGCGAGGAGCCCACGCCGAGCCCAGAATTCGAGCCGCCCGCCGAGCCCGCCGCCGAGACTTTCGAGTCGAGCGCCGCCCTGCCCGAGCCCAGCCTGCACACGCTCGAACGAGCCGCGGACGACGCCGACTGGTACGGCGTGGACGCCGACTGGATCCCGGACGACGTCGAATGGCGCGGTCCCGAAGACCCGGAGACCGCCGACACCACCCCGTCCGGCCCCTCCGCCGCCGATCCGCCCACCCTCGGCGCCGGTTCCACCGACCCGGCCTCCACCGCCGCAGCTTCGACCGGCGCGGCCGCCACTGCCGCGCCGTCGACGGACGTGGCCGCCACCGGCGCAGCTGCCACGGACGCGGCCTCCGCTGCCGGAGCTTCGACGGATGCGTCTTCTACCGCCGCGCCTGCGACGGATACGTCTTCCACCGCTGCAGCTGCTGCGGACGCGGCGGCCAGTGGCCCGACAGGTGCTGTCCTCGACGAAGCCGCACCCGGCGACGTGCTTGCCGGGACGGCGGCCGCGATTGGTGACGTGTCCGCCGCGACGGCGACCGCACCGGGTGATGCGCCCGCTGCGGCGGCGGGTGGGGTCCTGCGGCATGGGGTTGACCAGTCTTCTGCGGAGGTGTTGCGGGATCTGTTGATCGGGGTGGGCGATCCGGAGATTCTGGAGCGGTTGACCGATGTGGAGGCGGCGCCGCTGCGGCGGGTGCTGGATGCGCTCGAGCGGGCACGCAAGGCGCGTCGTCGCGGCGCGGGGCTCGAGGATGTGCTGTGGGCGCTGTGGACGGGGTCACGGCTGGAACGACGGTGGGTCGCCCAATCCGAACGCGGTGGCGCGGTCGGCATGCAGGCCGATCGTGATCTCGATGCCGCCGTCGGCCTGTTCGACGCGGCCGCGAGCTACGTCGACCGGCTGCCGCGCGCCAGCATCGAAGGTTTCGTGGATTATCTGTCGCAGCAAGAGATTCCGAACGATTCCGGCCCGCGGACCGCGCCCAAGGAGGCCGTCGCGCTGATCAGCGCGCACGCGGCCGCGGGCCGGGAGTGGGACGTCGTCGCGGTTGCCGCTGTGCAGGAGGGGATCTGGCCGAACCCGCGCCCGCGCGGCACGCTGCTCGACACCGAGGACCTGGTCGACGTGACGGCCGGCGTGATCGACGCGGGCGAGCACGTCAGCCGGGCCGCGCCGATTCTCGCCGAGGAACGCAGGCTGCTGCTGGTCGCGTGCAGCCGGGCCCGGCGCTCGCTGCTGGTCACCGCCGTGGAATCGGTTTCGGGCGAACGCGACCTGGTGCCCTCGCGCTTCCTGTCCGAGTTGCTCGGGCACGACGAGGACGGTGAGCCCGGCACGTTGCCGGTCGCCGACCCCGGACGCGCCCTGGTGATGCACTCCCTGGTGGCCGAATTGCGTGGCGCGGTCTGCGATCCCGAGTCCGATCCCGAGCGCAGGCAGCGCGCGGCGCACCAGCTCGCCCGCCTGGCCGAGGCCGGAGTTCCGGGGACGCACCCCGACGACTGGTACGGCACAGCCGAATTGAGTTCGTCGCGTGCGCTGTGGTCCGAGGACGAGACCGCGGTGGGCCTCTCACCGTCCACGGTCGAGTTGTTGCGCACCTGCCCGCTGCGCTGGGCACTGGAACGGCACGGCGGGACCGACGGTGACAATCCGCACGCGGTCAAGGGCAACCTGGTGCACACGCTGGTGCAGGCGCTGGCAGGCAAGGTGCCCGAGGCGCAGGTGCGCGCCGCGCTCGACAGGGCTTGGCAGCAGGTCGATCCCGGCTCCGGTTGGCATTCGCGGCAGGAGCTGCGCCGGACCGAGGCGATGCTGGCGACGTTCATGGCGTGGGTGCGCAATACGCGCGGCGAGCTCACCCAGGCCGGTGTCGAGGTGCCGGTCGACTGTGTGCTGCCCGCGCGCACCGAAGACGAACTGCCCGTGCGGATTCGCGGGCGGGTCGACCGCTTGGAGCGGGATGCGCAGGGCCGCTTCGTGATCGTGGACGTGAAGACCGGGAAGACGCCGGTCACCAAGCAGGCGGCGGTCGATCACGCCCAGCTGGCGACCTATCAGGTGGCGGCGGCGATGGGTACGCTGGACGCCGCCGTCGACGAATCCGATGCCGAGGCAGCGGAATCGGACTCGGCGACCGACCCCGGCGACCCGACGGGTGCACTCGGTGAGCCGGGCGGCGCGCGACTGGTGTACGTCGCCAAACCGAGCAGCAAGGAGGGCGCGACCCAGCGCATGCAGCCGCCGCTCGATCCCGAAGCACTCGACCAGTGGCGCAACACCATTCACGACGCGGCGGCGGCCACGCAGGGCCCCAGCTATCTGGCCATGCGCAACGACGGCTGCCGCCACTGCGCGGTCGCGGGCAGCTGCCCGGTCCAGGACACCGGCAGGCAGGTGACCGACGAGTGACTCTGCCGAACTGCCGTACCTGCTTCGCCGACGGCGGTGTCCCACATCGAAAGGGGCGCGGCCGCGGGGTGCACCCGTGACCCGCGTGACGCCGCACCAGCTGGCCGACGCGCTCGGCCTGCCGCCGCCGACCGACGAGCAGGCGGCGGTGATCGCGGCGCCGCCGGGACCGACGCTGGTGGTCGCCGGCGCCGGGGCGGGCAAGACCGAGACGATGGCGGCGCGCGTGGTGTGGATGGTGGCCAACCGCCTGGTCCTGCCGGACGAGGTGCTGGGGCTCACCTTCACCCGAAAAGCCGCGCAGCAGTTGACCGCTCGCATCCGGACCCGCCTGGCCCGGTTGGCCGGCGCGCCGCTGCTGCGCGAGCTGGACCCCTCGGGGCAGTTGCGCGCCCAATTGTCCGGCGCCGAACCGGAGATCAGCACCTATCACTCGTACGCGGGCAGGCTGCTCACCGAACACGGCCTGCTGCTGCCGGTGGAACCGTCCGCGACGCTGCTCACCCAGACCCAGCTGTGGCAGCTCGCGCACCAGGTGGTGCGCTCCTGGGACGGCGACCTGGACACCGACCGCACCCCGGTCTCGGTCACCGAGGCGATCCTGGCTCTGTCCGGCCAACTGGCCGAGCACCTGATCGAGCCCGAACAGCTCGCGGAGGCGCATACCGAGCTGGAGAAGCTGGTGCACACCCTGCCGCCCGGCCCGCGCCAGCGCGGCGGGCCCAGCCAGACCCTGCTGAACATTCTGCAGGTCCAACGTGAGCGCGTCGCGCTGCTGCCCTTGGTCCAGCAACTGGCCGAAGCGCTGAACCGCCGTGGCGCACTGGATTTCGGCGCGCAGATGTCGCTCGCCGCGCGCCTCGCCGCCGAACACCCCGAGGTCGCCGCCGCCGAACGCACCCGTTTCCGTCTGGTCCTGCTCGACGAATACCAGGACACCGGCCACGCCCAGCGCGTCCTGCTCGCAGCCCTGTTCGGCGGCGCCCCGGACGAGACCGCAGGGGACGCGCCTCTCCCGGGGTCGACCCGCACGGCGCCGCCGAGCGAAAGGTCCGGACATTCGGCGACCGCGGCCGAAGGTCGCGCTCGCGCCGAGAACGCCGATACGCCGGAGCCGGGCGAGACGCAGCCCGCAGGGACGGTCCGCGCGGCTACGCCGAGTGACGGGCCTGGACGTCCAGAGAGCACAGGTGCGACCGTGGCCGGGCGTCGTGGTCGTGCCGAGAACGCTGGTGCGGCACAGCTGTCGGCGGGCCGACGGCAACGGTTGGCGGTGACCGCGGTCGGTGATCCGATGCAGTCGATTTACGGCTGGCGCGGTGCCTCGGCAGCGAACCTGCCGCGGTTCGCGACCGACTTCCCCAGTGCGCCAGGCGTTCCCGCGCCGATCCTGCCGCTGCTGACCAGCTGGCGGAATCCGCCGGAGGCGTTGGCATTGGCGAATCTGGTGGCGGACCCGTTGCGGCGCAAGGCACTAGAGGGTGGCGGTGTCACGGTGGACGCACTGCGCGCGAAACCCGATGCGGGCGCGGGCGTCGTCGCGCTGGCGCTCACCGACACTGTTGCCGAGGAGCGGGACTGGCTGGCCGCCCGGATCGCCGAGGAGTGGGCGGCTCGCCGCGCCGCCGGGGAACCGCCACCCACCTCGGCGGTGCTGGTGCGCCGCAACGCCGATGCCTCGCCGCTCGCCGAAGCGCTACGCGCGCAAGGTTTGCCGGTCGAGATCGTCGGTCTCGGCGGCCTGCTCGCGACCCCCGAGGTGGCCGATATCGTCGCCACCCTGCGGCTGATCGCCGAACCGGGCGCGGGCAGCGCGGCCATGCGGGTGCTGACCGGCGCGCGCTGGCGCATCGGCGTCGCCGATATCGCCGCGCTCGCGCGCCGTGCGCGCGCGCTCTCGATCAGCAGGTTCACCAGCGGCGAGGCCCAGGAGATCACCGATGCTCCCGCCCTGGCCGCCGCGCTGCGCGAGGTTGCGCCGGAACCGGCCGAACAGGCCGGTCTGGCCGACGCGATCGCCGATCCCGGTCCGCGCGAACAGTATTCGGAGTCCGGCTTCGCCCGGATCGAAGCGTTGAGCCACGAGCTCGCGGCGTTGCGCGAGCGCAGCGGCCAGTCGCTGACCGAGCTGGTCGCCGACGTGGAGCGCACCATCGGGGTCGGCGTGGAGACACAGGCGCGCCGGGCGATGGCCGGGACCGGTGCGGGCCGCGAGCATCTGGACGCTTTCGCCGAGGTGGTCGCCGGATATGCCGCCGATTCCGGTGCCTCGCTCGGCGGGTTGCTGTCTTTCCTGGCCGCCGCCGAATCGGTCGAGAACGGTTTGGAGCCGGGCGAAGTCGAGGTCGCCAAGGACCGGGTGCAGGTGCTGACCGTGCACGCGGCCAAGGGATTGGAGTGGGAGATCGTCGCCGTGCCGCACGTGGTGCGCGGGGTGTTCCCGTCCGGCACCGCCTCGGGCACCTGGCTCGGGGCGCTCGCCGAACTCCCGACCACGCTGCGTGGCGACCGCAGGCAGGACGACGCGGGCGAGGGCGTACCGGTGCTCGACCTGGCCGATCTCTACGACCGGGCCGATCTGGAGCAGGCGATCAAGGCGCACAAGGAGGCGCTGGAACGCCGTCGCATCGACGAGGAGCGCAGGCTCTTCTATGTCGCGCTCACCAGAACCGAACGCGTACTGCTGGTTTCGTCGCATCACTGGGCCGAGACCGGTAGTTCGCCGAAGGGCCCCTCGGACTTCCTGCTCGAGCTGAAGCATGCGAGCGAAGCCGCCGACAGCCCCGCCAACGGTGTCGTCGACGTCGCGCGCTGGGACGAACCGCCGGAGCACGACGCGGTGAACCCGTTCACCGACAACCCGGCCACCGCCGAGTGGCCACGCGATCCGCTCGGCCACCGCCGCGACCCGATCGAGCAGGGCGCCGCGCTCGTCCGGGCCGCGCTCGAGGAACTGCGGCTGCGGCCGCCCGCACCACGGGAAGCGCCGTCACGCAAGGAATCCGAGCAAGCGCGCCCCGGCGAGCAGTCGGCCCCGGACCTGCCCGGCACGCTTTTCGACGACGCCGCACCGGAATACCTCGAGCCACCCGATTTCGACGACCCGCCATCACCCGATCCGCTCGACGGGTGCGAGGGTGCGCCGGTCTCCGACGTCCCGCCCGACCCGTACGACGAGCCGCTCTCCGAGGCCGATATCGCCTTCGCCGCAACCGAATTCGATCCGGAGCGCCCGGCCGATCCGGCCGACCCCGACGGCTGGGCCGCCGACGTCGACGCCCTGCTCGCCGAATTCGAGGCCGAGCAGTCCGCGGCCGAGGAAGTCGAGCTGCCCGGTCAGATCGCGGCGACCGCGCTGGTCGAGCTGCGCGCCGATCCCCGCAAACTCGCCGCGCGGCTACGGCGTCCGCTGCCGTTCCCGCCGAGCCCGCTGGCCCGCCGCGGTACCGCGTTCCACGCCTGGGTGCAGCGCTGGTTCGGTGCGGACCGGCTGCTGGGCTTGGACGAGCTGCCCGGCGCCTCCGATGGCGGCCCCGCCGACGACGTGGACAAGGAATTGACCGCGATGCAGGACGCGTTCCTGAACTCCTCGTGGGCCAACCGCAGTCCGCTCGAGGTGGAGATCGCGTTCGAAACCTCCATCGCGGGCACCGTGATTCGCGGCCGGATGGACGCGGTGTTCGCCGAGCCGGGCGGCGGCTGGATCGTGGTGGACTGGAAGACCGGGGCCGAACCCACGCCCGCGGAGGAGCCCGCCGTCGCGATGCAGCTCGCGGTGTATCGACTGGCCTGGGCCAGGTTGATGGCGGCCCGGGAGGGCAGGCCCGAGCAGGAGATGCTGGGCCGGATCAGTGCCGCGTTCCATTACGTGCGCACCGGGCGCACCATCGCGCCCGCCACGCTCGCGGGCCCGGCCGAGCTGGCCGAGCTGATCAGGACTGCCGCGCCGACCGGCTCACCTTCAGCGCCTGCGTGATCAGCGGGATCTGCAGCGGCAGCCGCAGCACCGAGCCGATCTTGACCACCTGCGGCAACTTCTTGTTGCCCAGCATGTCGATCGTCATCTGCACGTTCGCCGGGAAGACCGCGATGAACAGCAAGGCGGCCAGTCGTCCGCCGAAACCGCGGGTGCGCGGGATCGCCAGCGCCGCCGCGACGCCGAGTTCGGCGACACCGGAGGCGTAGGTGTAGTTGCGCGGTTCGCCCGGCAGGTACTTCGGGACGATCGCGTCGAACGGCTTGGGCAGCACGAAATGCAGCACACCCATGGGGAACAGCAGGGCGGCGAGGACCAGCGCGGGGCGACGGCCGTCGGTGCGGACGGGCGGGTGAGCGTTTTCTGCCATGAGGCAGCCTTACATTCACCCGTGTTCGCGTCGAGTCCGGGTCCGGCCGGGTATACCAGGTAGGCTCCCGTGCTGTGCCGGAGGGACAAACGATGCCGGGGACGATCGACCCGATGAGTATCAGGGCGGGAGCGTCCATTGTTCGGTGATCGTGCGCGCACCCTCGGGCTGTCGAATCGCCCGCACTTCGCGCTGGTAGGCGTCCTGCGCATCCCGGAAGTGCAGACCAGTCCGTGGATTTCGCTGTCCAGGCGGGTGCTGTTCGCCATCTTCCTGCTGTTCGCGGCCGCGCTGGTGGTGTACATCGGCCGCGATGGCTACCGCGACAATTCGGGCGACCCGCTGTCGTTCCTGGACGCGTTCTATTACGCGACGGTGTCGCTGTCCACCACCGGTTACGGCGATATCGCGCCGGTGACGCCGGACGCGCGCCTGGCCAACATCATCATCATCACCCCGCTGCGCGTGCTGTTCCTGATCGTGCTCGTCGGTACCACCCTCGGCGTGCTGACGGAACGGTCCCGGCAGGCGTTCAAGATTCAGCGATGGAGGCACAGCGTGCGCAATCACACCGTGGTCGTCGGCTACGGCACCAAGGGACGGACCGCGATCGATGCCATGCTCGGCGACGGCGTGCAGCCCGCCGATATCGTCGTGGTCGACACCGACATGGTCGCGCTGGAGCAGGCCGCGAACGCGGGCCTGGTGACCGTGCACGGCTCGGCGACCCAATCCGATGTGCAGCGGCTGGCCGGCGTGCACAACGCCGCGTCGGTGGTGGTCGCGACCAATCGGGACGACACCGCCGTGCTGGTCACGCTGACCGCGCGGGAACTCACCAAGAGCGCCAAGATCGTGGTCTCGATCCGCGAGGCGGAGAACACCCACCTGGTGCGCCAGTCCGGCGCCGACTCGGTGGTGGTGTCCTCGGAGACCGCGGGCCGGCTGCTCGGCATCGCGACCACCACACCGTCGGTGGTCGAGATGATGGAGGACCTGCTCACCCCGGAGGAGGGTTTCGCGATCGCCGAGCGCGACGTGGAACCGTCGGAAACCGGCGGCTCACCGCGGCATCTCAGCGATATCGTGCTCGGTGTGGTGCGCGGCGGAGTGCTGGTCCGGGTCGGCGAGCCGGACGTGGACTCGCTCGAGGCCGGGGACAAGCTGCTCTACATCCGGCGCACGACCAAGTAGGACCAGCCGAGGCGCGGCGCGATAGTGTCGAGGGGTGCCGGCCTTTCAGCTCAATAATGTTCCGCTGCTGTCCCGTTCCGTGCTCGATCGCGCCGAGGAGACCAGAGCCGACGCGCAGGCCCTGCTCGCGGGCTGGCAGGACGCCAAGCTGCTGCGGGTGAACCAGCGCGGCCAGGTCCGTTTCGAGGACGGGGCGCTCGTTCTGGACAAGGCGATCGAGCTGTCGCCCGAGCCGAGCCCCGACGCGGTGTTCCTCGGCATCGACAACGGCGTGCACCTGTGGGCGGTGCGGGATCGGGAACTGAGTGGATCGCTGACCGACCTGCGCGCCATGGCGAGCACCGTCGACGACCTCACCGCCGCCCTGCTCTCCACCGCCGCCGCCCTGCTGAACTGGCATGACAAGGCCGCCTTCAACAGCGCCGACGGCACCGCGACCACCTCGGCCAAGGCGGGCTGGTCGCGGATCACCGAGAGCGGTTACGAGGAGTTCCCGCGCATCGATCCCGCGGTGATCTGCCTGATCCACGACGGCGCGGACCGGGTGCTGCTCGCGCGTCAGCAGAGCTGGCCGCCCACGTTGTTCTCGCTGCTCGCCGGATTCGTCGAGGCGGGCGAATCGCTGGAGCGCTGCGTCGAGCGGGAGGTGAAGGAGGAGGTCGGCCTCGATGTGCGCGACATCCACTACCTCGGCAGTCAGCCGTGGCCGTTCCCGCGTTCGCTGATGCTCGGTTTCGCCGCGGTCGCCGATCCGGATCAGCCCCTGGTGTTCTCCGACGGCGAGATCGCCGAGGCCTACTGGTTCAGCCGCGACGAAGTGCGCGAGGCGCTGATCGTCGGCGACTGGTCCGCGCAGGGGTCGGGTGCGCGGCTGTTGCTGCCGGGGTCGATCTCGATCGCCAGGACCATCACCGAATCCTGGGCCGGGCTGGGCGACGAACCGACGGCATGACACCGCGGCGGACCAGCAGGGTCCGCGCGGGCGAAACGATCGGATCGAGGCGTTCGGTCAGGCGAGTGTGGCGAGCGCCTGCTTGACGGCGGCCAGCGACGGGTTGGTCGCCGTGGAACCGTCCGCGAACTTCACGGTCGGCACCACGTGGTTGCCGCCGTTCACGCTGCCGACGAATTCGGCCGACGCCGGATCCTGCTCGATATCGATCTCGACGTAGGTGATCCCGGCCTCGTCCAGCTGCGTCTTCAGCCTGCGGCAGTAGCCGCACCAGGTGGTCGAGTACATCGTCAAGTCGGGCGTCGCATCAGTCACGGACCTTTCAACGCCGGACGGCCCGTCGCTGTTCCACTGCCGTACTCGGGAAGGTGTTGCGTCGGATTTAGTATGCGCGCATACTAAATCAATGACCCTCCTCGCCACCGCGACGGCCCGCTCGACCGCCGCCCCCGCTGTCTTCTTCGCGCGCTGGGCCGACACGGCCACCTGGCCGGAGTGGAACACCGACACCGAGTGGGTTCGGCTCGACGGTCCGTTCACCCAGGGGGCGACCGGAACGCTGAAACCCAAGGGCGGCCCGAAGGTGCGCTTCGTCGTCGAACGATTGACCGACACCGAATTCGTCGACGTGTCCCGGCTGCTCGGCGCGACATTGACGTTCGCGCACGCTGTTTCGGTGGTCGACGGACACACCGTCGTGCGCGTGACCGTCTCGATCGACGGGCCACTGCGGCGGCTCTGGCTCGCCATCCTGGGTAGTGGCCTCACGAGATCGGTGCAACCCGATCTGGACGCGTTGGTCGCGGTCGCCGAGCGAGTGCGGGCATGACCAGGTACTGGCTCAACGTCGTCGCCAAAGAGCACGTCCTGCGCGGCGTCGAGCTCGGCATCACGCAGGCCGACCACGGCAAGCGCGCCGCGGTCGAACGGATGCAGCCCGGAGATGGACTCATCTATTACTCGCCCCGCACCGGGATCCGCAGCGGTGCGCCCGTGCGCGCGTTCACCGCGATCGGCACCGTCGACGAGCGTCCCGTCTGGCAGGCCGAACCGGCCGAGCTGCCCGGCGGCGGCTGCTTCCGGCCGTGGCGGCGGTCGATCAGCTATCGGGTCGACGCCAAGGAAACGGCGATCGATGACCTACGCGGTGAGCTGGACCTCACCAGTACCCCGAACTGGGGAATGGTGTTGCGGCGCGGACTGATCGAACTCTGCGCACACGACCACGCCGTGATCGCGCGGGCCATGACGAGCGAGTGCGGCCGATGACCGACGCGAGCCTGCGGACCGAGTTCGCGCGCGCGGACGACAGTCCCGGGTTGCTGCTCTGGCAGGTGACCAACCGCTGGCAGGCGGCGCAACGCGCGGCCTTGGCGCCGTTCGATCTCACGCACGTGCAGTTCGTGCTGCTGGCCGCGCTCACCTACTTCGCGAGCGATGACGAGCCGCTCATGCAGCGCGACCTGGCCGAGCACGCTGCCACCGACCCGATGATGACCTCCCAGGTGTTGCGCGCGCTCGAACAGAAGGGACTGGTCGAGCGGCGCGCGCATCCGAGCGATCGACGGGCGAAATCCTTGGCGCCCACCGCGGTCGGGGTGGCGCTGGCGAACCGGGCGATCGTCGCGGTGGAGGACTGCGATCGCGAGTTCTTCGGCCTGCTGGGCGCGCGGACCCGGCCGTTCGCCGCCGACCTGCGCACCCTGCGGGACCGGTGAACCGGCTAGAGCACCTCGTCGATGCCGAGACCGTGATGGGGGTGCCGACGCGGGCGATCCGGGCCGGAACCCTTGCGCCACTTGCCGTCCGCACGGGTCTGCCACAGCACCGCCCAGAGGAACAGCGCCGCGACGCCGTACACCAGCCCGAGCGCGCCGAGGTGGGGGCCGAACACGCCGAGCATCAGCGCCAGTACCGCGCCGGGCAGCGGCCAGGTGCACACCCAGCGCCACCCGGCGGCGCTGTGCGCGCCCCCGATCGCGACGATCACGAAATACGCTGCCGCGCCGCCGCACAGCGCCCAGCCGATCCCGGTCGACACGTGACCTTCCGCGTGTTCCACGGCGAGTCCGAGGCCGGCCGTGATGGTGGCGATCGCGCCGGTGATCCAGCAGTGCATGGCCATGACGTACTGCCTGGGCATCGTGTGGTCCGGATCGTCGCCGGTCATCAACCGCGGCACGAAGCCGTACAACAGCGTCAGCGCCCAGAGACTGACCAGGATCACGAACGCGCCGAACCCGAGGGCGAGCACCCGTGCGTGCCAGATGACGTCGCCGACCGCCGCGATCACCGCGATGAAGCCCTCCCCGAGCACGATGATCACGTACAGGCCGAGCCGCTCGCCGAGATGCGCGGCATCGGTGTGCACCGCCCGGACCTTCGGCGGCTCCACGTCGCGGAATCGACGTGAGCGGCGGAACCTGCGGTCGATGGCCTCCTGTGCGCCCGCCACCATCCGTTCGCCGTTGATCGCGAACATCAACCACATGTCCAGCCCCAGGCCGACTGCCCACAGCCAGTACTTCCACGGTTCGGGCACCCACAGCGAGACGATCCACGGCAGCACGCCGACGGTCAGCTGCGCGATCGGCCAGTCGACCAGATAGGCGCCCCGACCCCAGATCCGCGCGGCGACGAAGCGCACGAGGACGTAGACCGCGGCGAACGTGGTCGCGTGCCGGTCCGGTATCCCGGCCACCGCGCTCGCCATCACGCCGAGGCCGAGCATCGTCGTGAGCATCAGCGCAATCCTGGTGCGGTCGCGGGCGATGTTGCCGTACAGCATCATGCACGCCCACGCGGTCCAGAAGGCCAGGTAGAGCAGGACATACAGGGCGAAATCGGACAGCGACGGGCCGCGATGCAGCAGATGGGTGAGCTGGCCGATGCCCGCGACCGCGACCAGGTCGAAGAACAGCTCCATCCAGGTTGCGTGCCGGTCGGTCGGGCGGGCGTCAGCTGACGGCGTGTCGTGTGCCACGAGCCGACAGTATTGGTTACGCCGCGTGAGTTGTCGGCGGGCACTGTCATGATGGGTGCCGTGTCGCCAACCAGCACGCACCAAACCGCCGGCCCAGCGCTGGATGCCCTCGACCCCGAACAGGCCGCCGCGGTGCGGGCTCCCCGGGGTCCGGTGTGCGTGCTCGCGGGGGCGGGCACCGGCAAGACCAGAACCATCACCCACCGCATCGCACACCTGGTGTCGGCCGGGCACGTGAAGGCCGACCAGGTGCTCGCCGTGACGTTCACCGCTCGCGCGGCGGGCGAACTCCGCGGTCGGCTGCGGGCGCTCGGCCTGGGCGGTGACGCGAACCAGGTGCAGGCGCGTACCTTCCACGCGGCCGCGCTGCGCCAGCTCAAGTACTTCTGGCCGCAGGTGGTCGGCGACGTGCCGTGGCGGCTGATCGATGGCAAGTTCCCGATCGTCGCGCAGGCGGCGAACCGGGCCGGGCTCTCCTCGGCCACCGACAGCGTCCGCGACCTGCTCAGCGAGATCGAATGGGCGAAGGCCTCGCTCATCGCGCCCGAGGACTATCCCGCGGCGGCGGCCAGGCAGCGGCGCGAGCCGCCCTACGACGCGCTGCGTGTGGCCGAGGTCTACGCGGGCTACGAGAAACTCAAGGCCACCCCCGATGGCCTGCTGCTCGACTTCGACGACCTGCTGCTGCACACCGCGGCGGCGCTCGAGGACTATCCGGCGGTGGCCGACGAGTTCCGTGGCCGCTACCGCAGTTTCGTGGTCGACGAATATCAGGACGTCACCCCGCTGCAGCAGCGGGTGCTCGACGCCTGGCTCGGCGACCGCGACGACCTGACGGTGGTCGGCGACGCCAACCAGACGATCTACTCGTTCACCGGGGCCACGCCGAGCTATCTGCTCGACTTCTCCCGCCGCTTCCCCGACGCCACGGTGATCCGGCTGGAACGCGACTATCGCTCCACCCCGCAGGTGGTCTCGCTGGCCAACCGGGTGATCGGGGTGGCGCGCGGGCGCATCGCGGGCACCCGGCTGCAGCTCATCGGCCAGCGGCCGGACGGCCCGGAACCGGTCTTCGCCGAATACGACGACGGCCCCGCGGAGGCGAGCGCCGTCGGCAAATCGATCAAGCGACTCATCGAAGCGGGCACACCCGCCGCCGAGATCGCCGTGCTGTATCGGATCAACGCCCAGTCCGAGAGTTACGAGCAGGCGCTCACCGAACTCGGCATCCCTTACCAAGTGCGCGGCGGTGAAGGCTTCTTCTCGCGTCCCGAGGTGCGACAGGCCGTCACGGTGTTGCGCCAGGCGGCGGCCCGCGACGATTTGCCCGCGGCCTCGCGCAGCGGCGCGGCACTGGTCACGCTGGTGCGCGCGGTGCTCGCGCCGGTCGGGCTCACCGCGACCGAACCCGCGGGCGCGCAGGCGAGAGAGAAATGGTCGTCCCTGGTCGCGCTGGTCCGGCTCACCGAGGAACTGGTCGATCACGACGACGAGCTGGACCTGCCCGGCCTGCTGCGAGAGCTGGCGGCGCGCGCGGAGGCCAGGCACCCACCGACCGTGCAGGGGGTCACGCTCGCGTCGTTGCATGCCGCGAAGGGCCTGGAGTGGGACGCGGTCTTCCTGGTCGGCCTCGCCGACGGCACGATGCCGATCGCGCATGTGCTGGAGAGCGACGGCAAGGTCGCCGACGAGGCCGCCCTCGAAGAGGAACGGCGGCTGCTCTACGTCGGCGTGACCAGGGCGCGGGAACATCTGCAACTGTCCTGGGCGCTGGCGTGGGGCGAGGGGAAGCGGCGCACCAGGCGGCGTTCCCGGTTCCTGAACGGCCTGGTGCCCGACGATTCCCCGGCCTCGCGGATCGCCGCGCCGGTCACCGAGAGCGCCGGCAAAGGCGTGCGTCCGACCTGCCGGGTCTGCGCGAAGCCGCTCATCGGCACCTATGCGACTATGCTCGGCCGCTGTCGTCGATGCCCGGCAGAACTCGATGCCGAGCTGCTGGTCGCTCTGCAGGAGTGGCGGGCGGAGAAGGCGCAGACGTTGCGGGTGCGGGAGTTCGTGGTGTTCACCGACACCACCCTCACCGCGATCGCCGAACAACTCCCAGGTGACGACGCTGCGCTGGCCTCGATCGCCGGGATCGGCGCGAAGAAGCTCGAGCAGTACGGGGCGGAGGTGCTCGCGATCATCGCGTCGCGGCTGCGCGCAAGACCCCAAAACCGCAGGTAGAAAATAGGTTGTGCGCTTCGGCGCACTTGCCTATGGTGGGTTTTACGCACCGGGAGGTCATCCCGGCGCGGCCAGTCAACAGGACACAGCGAGATTAGGAGGGAGGCAGACATGAACATCACATTCTTCAGCGGCAGCGACGTTGCGGTGAATTCACCCATGTCCGCCTCCCGGGGGATCCTCGCCTTGCAGGGGATCGGTCTGTCCGAAATTCGTGGCGCATTCGGCGCGCAAGCACATCTCGCTGAGATGCATGACGCCGTCTGCACCACCCGTATTCAGGACGGACCCAACGCGGGTAGCTGGCACAAGTCTGTCTTCAAGAAGGCAGACAACGTCGTCGTCATCGCAGCAGAAGCCGGCTATGAGCCGGCGGATCTGCAGGCAACGCGCCTCCGCCCCGCACACCCAGCGATCGTGATCAGGACTCGACAGAGATGTCGAATACCTAGGTAGGGAAAGCTCCCTCCCAGACCTCCTGGCCACGGATCGCACGAAGCGAAACCGTGGCCAATCTTTTTCGGCCCTTCAGCCGCCCGGCCTCGGTTTCGCGGAAACAACGAAACGAACCGCTGCAACGAGCTGAAGGAGAACGACGTGTTCACCGCCCAGGAATGGCCACAAGCCACTACTGACGTGACATGCCGAACCGTGGCCACGACTACCCGGGCCAGGGAGGTCAAGGACGTGCCGTGCCGAGCTGGAGACCCCGATCTCTGGTTCGCCGAGAGCCCGGTCCAACTGGAGCAGGCCAAGGCGCTGTGCGCTTCTTGCCCGATCCGCAAGGGCTGCCTGACGGCCGCCATGGATCGGCGTGAGCCGTGGGGTGTTTGGGGAGGCGAGATCTTCGAACAGGGTGTCGTCATCGCCCGTAAGCGCCCGCGCGGTCGTCCGCGCAAGGTCGCGGTCCCGGCATGAATCCGGGAGTGACTTCCCTCCCTCCGGTCGATGTGCTCGATTCGGTTGGTCCTGACACGGGCCGAGCCAACGAACGAGAAAGCAGACGAACCGCCCGCCGTTGCCCGGTGGGCGGCTCGTTTGCGTTGTGCTGCAGTGGTTTCGGGGGTCAGGTTCGCCGGGGCCGGTTCGGTGCCCGGCGGACCGCCAGCCCGTCGGCAACGGCGAGCACGAGTGTCGTGGTGTCCTCGGTGTGCGCCCACCAGCGGTGGCGCACGCCCGCCGCGCAGTAGAAGGCGTCTCCGGTGGACAGCGTCAACTCCTCGCCGTCGGCGACCAGCGTGATGGTCCCGGAGACCACGTAGATCAATTCATCGTTCTGATGGGTGAATTCGCGCCCGCCCCGGCCGGTTCCGCCGGTGAATTCCAGCGCTCGCAGATCTCGGGCGCCGTGCACCAGCGACCGCACCGAGCCGTCGTTGTCGGTCTGAGCTTGTTCCAGAGCGCCGTCCCCGGCGCGCACCAGCACCGCGCCCGGCGCGTTGTCCGCGGCCGCGAGCAGTTCGGTGGCGGTGGTGCCGAGCGCGTCGGCGATGCGTTGCAGCGAGCGCAGGCTGGTGTTGGTGCGCCCGTTCTCCAATTGACTCAGAAACGATTGCGACAGTTCCGTTTTCGCGGACATGGTGGCCAGCGTCAGCCGCGCGGCGCGTCTGCGGTCGTGCACGACATCGCCGAGCCCGGCCCATCTGGCCGGGTCGCCGCTCCCGTTCCGCACCACTCCAGCCTTTCTGCTTCGCTGTGCACATTGTCGGCTGTACGGCATAGAACGCGCGTGTTTGCGTCACGGTGATCGCAACGCTTCCCGCGCGTCAGAAGTTGAAGACGGCGACCGTCGTCGCCTGCAACACGCACATGTTGGAGAAGACGCCGTGATCACTGACCGGTGCACCGCGCCAGACGCCGTCGATGGTGGCATAGACCGGGTCGAAGTTCTGCGGGCAGCGCGGCGGCACGGTGAAGGCGGCGAGCGCCCGGATATTGCCGTCGGCGTCGGTCAGCGCCCGGCACGCGTCCATCGCGTTCGGATGCGTACCACCGATCGACGGGGCGCAGGTGAGGGTGACGGCGCGGCGTTCGGCGGCGGCGATCGACACCCCGCGGCCCAAGGTCAGCGCCAGCACCGAGGGCGCGTCGTCGGCTGCTGCCGCGACGGTCTGCGGCGATACCAATGGGAACGCCGCGGTGAGCAATAGGACGACGATCCGAATGGTGCAGGACATGACCATCACCCCTCGCCGACGGAGCCGACCCGACCGGATGAGGTTATCCGACGGCTCGTGCCCCGCCTGGGAACTCAGGTCACGCGGGCCGGGTCGTCCGGCAGGTCAGCTGGCCGTGCGCTCCGCGCTGAAACCGGGCATCCAGGTGCGAACCAGTTTCATGAAGGGCAGTTCGGCGTCCAACTGCGCGAGAATGCCCACGGAACCGCCCAGCACCCGGAAGATCATCACGTACTCGGCCGGAAGTTGCAGGGCGCGTGCGGTTTTCATCTCCGCGCTGGAGATGTCGGAGGCCTTGCCCGCCACCCGCTGCATCCAGCGGCGGGTGAAATGGAACGAGTCGGACCGGATCGGATCGGTGAACGGACGCAGGTAGTCCGCGATCTCCTGGTGGGTGACGGTGCGGCCCGGGATGACCCAGCCGTTGTCGTACATCAGGTCGGTGAGTTCTTCGAACCGTTCGTCCACCGCGAGCGCGAGCATCCGGCCGAGGACGGGCGGGAACCCGTTCGGCAGCGGGGCGCAGGCGCCGAAGTCGATGACGGCGAGCTTGCCGTCGCCCAGCATCATGAAGTTGCCGGGGTGCGGGTCGGCGTGCAGCAGCCCAACTGTCGCGGGGGAGGAGAAGTGGAAGCGGCCCATCAGGCCCGCGACCCGATTGCGCAGCGCCCGGCTGCCCTCCGGGTCTTCGGCGCCGGCCTTGATGATCGCCGAGACCGCGGTGCCGTCCAGCCACTCGGTGACGATCACCTTCGGCGCGCTGGCCACCACCTTGGGCACCACGATCTCGGCGTGCCCGTCGAAACCCTTCGCGAAGGCGCGCTGGTTGGTCGCCTCGTTGCGGTAGTCGAGTTCCTCCTCGGTCCGCTCGGTGATCTCGGCGAGGATCGGCTTCACATCGGCGCCGGGGATCACCGACGCGATCAGCCCGGTCATCCTGGACAACGTCTTGAGGTCCGCGCGCAACGCCTCGTCCGCGCCGGGGTACTGCACCTTGACCGCGACGGTCCGCCCGTCCGACCAGACCGCCTTGTGCACCTGGCCGATGCTGGCCGAGGCGGCGGGGGTGTCGTCGAACTCCTGGAATCGTTGCCGCCATTGCGTGCCGAGCTGCTGGTCCAGCACCCGGTGCACGGTGTCGGCGGGCATCGGCGGTGCGGCGGCCTGCAGCTTGGTGAGGGCCTCGCGATAGTGCTCACCGAATTCCTCGGGAACCGCGGCCTCCATCACGCTGAGCGCCTGGCCGAACTTCATCGCACCGCCCTTGAGCTCACCGAGCACGGTGAACAGCTGTTCGGCGGCCTTCTGGTTCAGCTGTGCATTGATCTCGGACTTGTCGCCCCCGGCCAGCTTCTTCCCGAATCCCACGGCCGCGCGCCCGGCGATGCCGAGCGGAATCTTGGCCAACTTGGCGTTGCGGGACGAGCGACGGCGCACGATCTCAGACACCTACCCATCATGGCGGAAGGAGCCGCTACTTAGCCACGGCAATCTTGAATCGACGCCGCCTGTGGTTGTGAGCCCGGTCACGTGAACCTGTATGCAGCATAGCTCGCCCAGGGCCGCCTGGACCATCTCGAAACGCCCTGCGGGGTAACCACCTTCAGGGTTGTTCGCGCAGGTCCACCGTGATTCCGTGACACGAGCACTCGGTGTGCCGCGGCCAGCGCCGCCGGTCGATCAGGTGCGTATCGAGGTCCAGTTCCAGGGTGCTGTCCAAGATCGCCAGCTCCCGCCTGGTCGACATGGCCAGCACCGCTTCGACCTCGCTGACCGCGAGCGCCGCCGTCGCCGCGATCCGGGCCGGCGACGCGTGACCCACCCGGCCGAGCAGCTGCGCGGCCAGATGCGGCCAGTCCGCGTCGTGGTCGGCGCGCAGCAGGTCGGCGCAGCGCAGGCAGCTGGTCGCGCCCGGCAGTACCAGCGGGCCGACCACACCACGCCCGTCGCGGATCCGGACCGGCAGGTGGGCGACACGGTGCAGGCCGAGATCGTCGAGCAGTTGCGGGTCCGGCATCAGCGCGTCGGTCAGCACGACCAGATCGGCGTGCCACGCGGGCACCGGCGGCCCGCTGTAGTCGCGCGAACGGCTCGGCCGCACCCCGAGTTTGCGCAGCCCGGACACGACCGCGTCGGACAGCGGACCGATACCGTGCACCCGCACCGACCGGATCCGGCCGACTCGCTCCTCGGGATGCTCGATCATCCCGGCCGCGTCCAGGACCTCTAGCAGCGCGATCGCATGATCCGGTTCGATGCCGAGTTCGCCTGCCCGCCAGACGATCTGCGGGCGGGTCTGCATGCCGTCGAGCAGGCGCAGAAACGCGAGCACGGCCTTGGCCGCCAGCCCGGCGGCGTCCAGGACCAGGGCGGTCTCCGGATTCCAGCCGAGTTGGACGACACCGGACGGACGGACCAGCACGGTGATGTGCGGATGCAGCAGCGGGCCACGGCGTTGAGCGGTCATGCCGAGCAGTGTGCTCAGCGGGGCCGTTCCCACCCGCGTCGAATCCTGTGGTTATGCACAGGGATTCGCGGTTACCAACAGGACACTCAGGCGGACTGTCCGCCGTCCTTGCCCAGGTCGGGGCCGGGCTCGTCGGTGTCCGGGGTGTCCCCTGCGGCCTTGGCGCGCTCGGCCTGCTCCCGCGCTTCGGTCTCGGCCAGCTGCGCCAGCGGATCGTCGAATGCGGTGGCGCCGCCGCCGATCACCGAATCGATGAAGCCGGCGGGGGAGTCCAGATCGTTCGAATCGGGCAGCAGGTCGGGGTGCGCCCATACGCCGTCGCGCTTCTCCATGCCCGCGTCGCTGGTCAGCCTGCGCCACAGCGCCGCGGCCTCGCGTAACTTGCGCGGGCGCAGTTCGAGCCCGACCAGGGTCGCGAAGGTCTGCTCGGCCGGGCCGCCGGTGGCGCGCCGCCTGCGCAGCGTCTCGGCCAGCGCGCCCGCACCGGGCAGTCGATCGCCGACGGCGTCGGTCACCACGACCTCCACCCAGCCCTCGATCAACGCGAGCAGCGTTTCCAGCCGCTCCAGCGCCTGCTTCTGCTCCGGCGTGGTCTGTGGTTCGAACGCGCCCTGCGCCAGGATCTCCTCGATCTTGGAGGGGTCGGTCAGCGCCATCGGGTCGATACCCTGCGCGGCCTCCTCCAACGCGGAGAAGTCCATCCGGATGCCGCGCGCGTAGTCCTCGACGGCGGCCAGCACCTGCTGGCGCAGCCACGGCACATGCCCGAACAGCCGCTGGTGTGCGGCTTCCCGGGCGGCGAGGAACACCATGATCTCGCTCTCCGGCTGCTCGAGGCCCGCGCTGAACTCCGCGATCGCCGCGGGCAGCAGGGCCGCCGTGCCGGAAGGTCCGAGCGGTAAGCCGATATCGGTGGAGGTCAGCACCTCCTTGGCCAGCTGGCCGAGGGCCTGGCCGAGCTGTGAGCCGAACGCGAGCCCGCCCATCTGTCCGAGCATGCCGACCATCGGGGCGGCGAACTCCTTGGCCTCCTCGGGCAGCGACGCGGTCCACATGCCCGAGATCTGCTGCGCCACCGGGTCGCACAGTCGCTGCCAGGTGCTCAGCGTCTCCTCGATCCAGTCGTTGGCGGTCCACGCGACGGTCTTGGTGGCGCCCGCGGGCAGCGTGGTCGCGCTGTCGAGCCACAGCTCGGCGAGGTGCGCGGCGTCGGTGACGGCACTGGCGGTGCTCGCCGTGACCGGCGTGATGGTCGAACCGAGCTGCTGGCGTGCCAGTCGCTTGGCGACGTCGTAGTTCACCGGCCCGGACTGCCCCGACCCCGGCTGGCCCATGCCACTGAGCATCTGGCCGAGCGAGGTCAGCATCTGCCCGAGCTGCGACGGATCGAACCCGCCGCCCGGCCCGCCCGCACCGAAGCCGAACGGGTTGTTCGACTCGGGACCGCCCGGCTCGTCACCGCGCTTGCGGTCGTCGTCGTCGCGGTTCGAAAATCCGAAGGGGACGTCACTCATATCCCTTACGTTACGCGTGCGGTGCAGGCTGTTGATGTTCGCGCGGCGCGAAATCGAGGACGCGCGGCGACACGGAATGTTCGCCTCCGCCATCCGGGCAGAGCGGCGATCATTACTGTGGTCCAGGTGAATCGTCGGATCCTCACCCTGGTGGCCGCTCTGATCCCGGTGCTCGTGCTCGGCGCGCTCGGTACCGTGCTCACTGTGCCGTTCGTCGCACTCGGTCCCGGCCCCACCTTCAACACCCTCGGCAAGGTCGACGGCAAAGAGGTTGTCGACGTGCGCGGCACCGAGGTGGACCCGACCACGGGCCACCTCAATATGACCACCGTGTCGGTGCGCGACGGGCTGAGCATCTTCGAGGCGTTCGGTTTCTGGGCGAGCGGCAAGCACGGCCTGGTGCCGCGCGCCGAGGTGTACCCGCCCGGGGTTTCGCGCGAGGAGATCGACAAGTCCAACCAGCAGGACTTCAAGGATTCCGAGGGCAACGCCGAGATCGCGGCGCTGCACTTCCTCAACATGCCGACCGTGGTGTTGCTGCGCAAGGTGTCCGAAGACGGCCCTGCCAAGGATCTGCTGAAGGCCGGCGACGAGATCATCAGCATCAACGGCACGCCGATCGCCGCGCCCCAAGACGTGGTCACCGCCGTCGGCGCGCAGAAGCCCGGCGATGTGCTGACCGTGCAGGTGCGTCGCGAGAGCGCCGAACAGACTGTCCAGGTGACGCTCGGCGAGCGCCCGGACGACAAGGCGAAGGGTTACCTCGGCGTCACGCCGGGCGAGGGCGCCCGCCCGCCGCTGCAGGTGGACTTCAACCTCGCCGATATCGGTGGACCGTCGGCCGGTCTGATGTTCAGCCTCGCGCTGATCGACAAGCTGACGCCGGGCGAACTGGACGGCGGAAAGTTCGTCGCGGGCACCGGCACGATCGATGACGGCGGCAAGGTCGGCCCGATCGGCGGCATCCAGTACAAGATGATGGCCGCGCGCGAAGCCGGTGCGGAGACGTTCCTGGTGCCCGCCGCCAACTGCAACGAGGCGCGGCAGCGCACCCCCGAGGGGCTGCGCCTGGTGAAGGTCGAGAACCTCACCGGCGCTGTGCAATCGCTGAACGAGATCAACGCGGGCAAGGAGACGGTCGGCTGCGGCTGACGCCCGGTCACTCCAGCGTGGCGAGCAACGCCTCGATCAGGTTGGGCGCCAGGTTGGGGTAGGTGCGCAGGTCCATGTCGGCGAATTCGTCGGCATCGTCCTCGGGACGCACCTGCAGCAGGCACAGCGACGCACCCTCGCGCAGCACCGCCGCGAACAGCCGGGCCTCGCGGCGATCGGGATGCGCCTCGGCCGCGGCGCGCGCGGCGGCGTCGGCCGCGTCGTGGTCGGCGAGCAACGGCACCAGCGCCGCGTCCAGGGTGGATTCGGCGTCCGGCGGCAGCACCACGATCTCCTGCACGAGCACGCAGCCCCGCACGGCGGGCGGCCAGCTGGTGGTCGCGAGGAACTCGTCCAGCGCCATCGAACCGCCGGTGATGTCGTCCGGGAACGATTCCTGCGCAACGGGAGTCAGCTCCGCGCCCTCGTCGAGCTGCTCGAGCAGTTCGGGCTGCGCGGCGACCAGGTCGGCGGTGGGCACCAGTGCGAACATCTGCGGCGGTCTGCCCCACCCTTCGGCGTCGACGAACTCGGCCACCTCCCGGACGGAACGGGCGAGGACGAGTTCGGCATGCAGATCTGCAGGGGTCACGGGGGACATCAAATCAAACGGGTCGAACACCGCCGCGCCCGCGCGGCCCAAATACTGTCCGATTCCGTAGAGTGGGGCGCGACGGTCCGGAAGGACCACCCGCAACATCGGACTGCGGCGCGCCGTCGGGGCTACTCGGTGCGCGCGCCGCCGGACCTTGGAGAGTGGCATCGTGGGCATGCGGCCCCCCACCGGCTTACCTTCGCTTTCCCGACGCAGCCGGGTGCTGCTGCTGGCGCCATCGCCTCGCGGCGTTGCTGCTGCTCGGGCCCCGNTCACCGACGCCTATCCAACTGGCTGTGGTTCGGCGAAGTCCGTTTCCGCAGCGTATATCTCACCGTCCTGCGGACCAGGGTGCTGCTGTTCCTCGGGATCGCGATCTTCGTCGGTCTGGTGGTCTGGCTGGCACTGCTGCTCGCCTATCGGTCCCGGCCGGTGTTCGTGCCGGTGGCCGGCCCGAACGATCCGATCGCCCGGTATCGCACCACCGTGATGAGCAGGCTGCGGCTGTTCGGCGTCGGCATCCCGGTGCTGCTCGGCCTGCTGTCCGGTCTGGTGGCGCAATCGAATTGGGTCACCGTGCAGCTGTTCCTGAACAGCAGCGAGTTCGGCCAGCAGGATCCGCAGTTCCATCTCGACGTCAGCTTCTACGCCTTCGAGCTGCCGTTCTACCGGATGGTGCTGAACTGGCTGTTCGTCGCGGTGGTCATCGCGTTCTTCGCCAGCCTGGTGACCCACTACGTGTTCGGCGGCCTGCGGCTCAGCGGCCGCGAGGGCACACTGACCCGGGCCGCGCGCATCCAGCTCGCCGTACTCGCCGGGCTTTTCGTGCTGCTCAAGGCGATCGCCTACTGGTTCGATCGGTACGAGCTGCTGATGAGCAGCCGCAAGGAGCCCACCTTCACCGGTGGTTCGTTCACCGATATCAACGCGGTGCTGCCCGCCAAGCTGATCCTGCTGTCCATCGCGGTGATCTGCGCGATCGCCTTCTTCGCCGGCATCGTGCTGCGCGATCTGCGGGTGCCCGCGATGGCCGCGGCCCTGCTCGTGCTGTCCTCGATCCTGGTCGGCGCGGTGTGGCCGCTCGTCGTCGAGCAGTTCTCGGTGCGCCCGAACGCCGCGGACAAGGAAAGCGAATACATCCAGCGCAATATCGCCGCGACCAGGCAGGCGTTCGGCATCACGGACGACAAGATCGAGTACGTGGACTACAAGGGGGAGAGCAACAAGAACCCCGTCAACGTTCCGGTCGACGCCGCGACGATCGGCAACGCCCGCCTGCTCGACCCGAACATCCTCTCGCCCACCTTTACTCAGCTGCGGCAGCTGAAGAACTTCTACGGGTTCCCCGAGGCGCTCGATATCGACCGCTACAACCTCGACGGCGATGTGCAGGACTACATCGTCGCGGCGCGCGAGCTGTCCCCGGCGGCGCTGTCCGGTAACCAGAAGGACTGGATCAACCAGCACACCGTCTACACGCACGGCAACGGTTTCGTCGCCGCGCCGGCCAACCGGGTCAACAAGCCGCAGTCCGAGGATCCGAACGCGACCGGCGGCAGCAGCGACAGCGGCTACCCGATCTTCATGGTCAGCGACCTGTTCACGCCGACCGACAAGCAGCGGATCAAGGTCGACCAGCCGCGCATCTACTACGGCGAGGTGATCTCGCAGGCCAATCCGGACTACGCGATCGTCGGTGCGTCCGAGGGCCAGCGTCCGCGCGAATACGATTCGGACGCAGCGCAGTTCACCTACGACGGCAAGGGCGGCGTGCCGATCGGCAACTGGTTCAACCGGCTCGCCTTCGCCGCCAAGTACGCCGAGCGCAACATCCTCTTCTCCTCGGCCATCGGCCCGGAGTCGAAGATCATCTACAACCGCGCGCCGCGCGAGCGGGTGCAGAAGGTGGCGCCTTGGCTGACCACTGACGGCAATGCCTACCCGGCGGTCGTCGGCGGCCGGATCCAGTGGATCGTCGACGCGTACACCACACTCGACAACTACCCGTACGCGCAGAAGACGTCGCTGGACGGCGCGGTCGAGGACAGCGTGGACAAGAAGACCGGAAGGTTGTTGCCGCGCAAGGAAGTCAGCTACATCCGGAACTCGGTCAAGGCCACCGTCGACGCCTACGACGGCACCGTGACGCTGTACGAGACGGACCCCAGCGATCCGGTGCTCAAGGCGTGGCGCGGGGTGTTCCCCGGCGCGGTGAAACCGATGAGCGATATCTCTCCGGAATTGCGGGCGCATTTCCGTTATCCGGAGGATTTCTTCAAGGTGCAGCGCGAAATGCTGACCAAATATCACGTGGACGATCCGCGAGAGTTCTTCACCAACAACGCATTCTGGTCGGTGCCGAGCGATCCGACGATCGAGGGCGGCGGCTCGTTCAACCAGCCGCCGTACTACGTGCTGCTCGGTGATCCGCAGACGAACAAGCCGACCTTCAACCTGACCAGCGCCATGGTCGGTTACAACCGGCAGTTCCTCTCCGCGTACATCTCGGTGCGTTCGGACCCGGATGGCTACGGCAAGTTCACGATTCGGCGTTTGCCGACGGACACCCAGACCCAGGGTCCGCAGCAGACGCAGAACACGATGACGACCGCGCCCGAGGTCTCACGGGAGCGGACCCTGCTGTCCAACTCGAACAAGATCAAGTACGGCAACCTGCTCACCTTGCCGGTGGCCGACGGCGGCATCCTGTACGTCGAGCCGTTCTACAACGAACGCAACACCGGGCCGAACACCTCGACCTTCCCGCAGTTGCTGCGCGTGCTGGTCAGCTACCGCGACGAGGCGGGCAGCGTGAAGGTCGGTTACGCGTCCACGCTGGCAGAGGCGTTGAACCAGGTGCTGCCCGGCGCGGGTGCGCTGGCCACGCCGTTCGGCGGTGACCCGGCGACCAGGCCGAAACCCGGCACCACCCCGCCGGTCGAAGGCACCACGCCGCCGCCCGGCACCAACACCGGCACGCCGCCGCCACCGCCGCCGGGCGGGGTCACCCCGCCCACCGGTTCGTCGGCGGCCAAGGACGCCGCGGCCGCGGAGCTGAACCGCAAGATCGAGAACGTGCGAAATGCCATGCGCACGGGCAACTTCCAGGACTTCGGCAAGGCGCTGGACGAACTGGACGCCGCGGTGAAGGCCTACCAGGACGCCGGACGCTAGACCGCCCCGGCCGAACACGAGAGCGGCGCTGCCATCCAGATCTGGATGGCAGCGCCGCTCTCGTTGTATGACAACTACTTTCAGCTACCGGCGATCGACTCGATCAGCGGGTTGGTCTGCTGCAGCAGCTGCTGGTACTGATCCTGCAGGCCGTACTGCTTGGCCAGCGCGTCGCCGGCGGACTTGGCCTGCTCGACATAAGCCTTGGTGGTGCCGGGGGCAGGCAGGGCGGGCGCGGCCGGCTCGGGGGCGGGCTCCGGCTCGACCACGGCTTCCGGCTCCGGCGCGGAGGTGCCCGGGCGCAGGTACTGCCCGCACACCGGCCAGGCGCCGACGCCCTGGGTGGCGAGCACGTTCTCGGCGACGCGGATCTGCTCTTCCTTGCTCGCGGTGTGCGCCGAACCCTGGCCGCCGTTGGCCCGCCAGGTGCTCGGCGAGAACTGCAGGCCACCGTAGTAGCCGTTGCCGGTGGCGATCCCCCAGTTGCCACCGCTCTCGCACTGCGCGACACCGTCCCAGTCGTGGGTGGGTGCGGCGGATGCGGTCGCGGTGGAGAATGCGAACGGGACGGCAACAAGAGCGCCGGTGACGGCGGCGAGGCCGAGGGCGCGGGCGTTGAACTTCCGGTTCTCAGTCATGTGTGTTTTCCCTCCCTGCGCCTACCGAGCCCGGCGATCCAGCTGCCGGGTCCCTGCCCCCAGGTCGTCGGGGATCCTCGAACCGCGGGGCAGGGTCGCCGGTATTCGTCGGTTCGAGTTCGAGCCCTTCACGGATGATCCGGGCCGTGAACGCACGGTAACGAAGAAATCTCGGCAGATCACATCTTGATAACACACGAATTGCATGAAGCGAATAACCCGAATATGGTTGTTTACGCAGCTCGCAAACGCCATCAACACGCATTCCGGACGGTCCGTTATAGCAACGTTATGTGTTCGAGATCACTGTTAAATAGTGGTTCAGGTCACGTTTAACCGCTTCGGGCGGGCTGGTTTCGGTGCTGTGGTCGTGGCGAGGCGGTGGCCATGATCGGTCCGGCAGGGAAACGGGGCGGATTTCCCGGGTGGGTCGGAATCGGGTGTGGGCGCCTTTCATGGGTTCCGTTTATGGCCCTGACCAGGCG
>NZ_BAUA01000078.1 GCF_000710915.1 Nocardia brasiliensis IFM 10847 | reverse complement strand
AACCCCCACTGACGCCGTGGATTTCAGGTTCAACTTCAGTTTGAGTGTGCGCTCCTTGCGCTTCCCCCGCACGCGGCGGGGGGAGTCTGTGGGCCCGGGGCCGATGGGGCCCCGGGCGGGTTTTCAGCGGAACAGGTAGCCGAAGATCACGTCACCGGTCTTGCGGTCGATGACCTCGGTCCCGTTGGCTTCCTCACGCGCGAATTTCACTGCGCGAGCGAGCTTGTCGACACGCTCGGCCAGCTCGTTCACCCGGCGTGCGGGCAGGGCGCCGGAGAAGCGCACCGTGTTCCAGTAGCCGATGGCGATGTCCTCGTAGTACACCTCCACCTGGGCCGGGTGCTTCTCGGTGGCCTCGGCCTTCACGTGATTGCGCGGCACCTTCTTGGTCCGGATGGTGCGCACGGCGTCGGTCCGCCAGGTGTCGGTGGAGTCGTCGAACGACCACGCCTCGGCCGCGTCGAGCACCGGCAGCCGCTGCACGAAAGCGTGCAGCTCGGCCAGCTGCTTCTCCAGGAACAGCAGGTAGGAGACCGGCACGTCGCGCAGCAGCACCTCGCCGTCGACGGACACGTCGGCCTTCGCCTCGGTGTTCGTCCAGTCCTTCGTCGCGGTGACATCGAACAGGCGGGTCAGGGTTGCCGCGGTCTGGCGCAGCACCTCCTCGGACTTCACCTGCACGCGGGTCGACTCCGGCGGAAGCTGCTCGCCCTCTTCGTCTTTCGGCTGATAGGTGCGCGCAATACCGGCGAGCAGGGCCGCCTTCTGCAGCGCACCCTGGCGCTGCGCCAGCTCCCGCACCGCAGCGCTCTTCACGCCCTTCTCGACCGCAATGATCTGATTCAGCTTCGTCATCTCTACCTCCCCGTCACGTATTCGCACGTGGCGCACCAACATTCGGCTCGAGAATCCGAATCCTCCCGTTCCGGACCCCCGAGCACCCGAATGACGGTACGGGGCGGATGCCGAAGTTCGCATCCCATTTTCTGCCGGCGTCCGGGAGGGTGGTGGTGGTCTTCGGTCCTTGGGTTCGAAGTGGTGGACTGGTGGCCGGCCCACCGACGTCCCGCTCGGCGCGCTCGGCGTCGGGTGCGGCGCCTCCGGTCGCCGATGGCGTCTGCACGTGCGGCTGCTGATGGCAGGGTTCTTCGTTGGGTTGTGCTGTGCTCGGCCGTGGCTGGGCTGCCGAAGTGACGGTGTGCCTCGTCGTTTGGTTCGGGTTGTTGCGTTCGGTCTTGTCGGCAGGCTGCCGAAGCTGGACACCCTGGTGTCGTAGACCTGCCGCGGGAGTTACGTGGACAGTGCTGAGCGCGTCGAGTGCCGTTCCCGGCTGTATGGGCACATAGGCCGTGGCGTTTCGTTCCGGCGTGGTCATCTGGCTGTGGTGCCGTTCTCGAGATCCTCTGGATCAGGAACCACCGGTTGGCATGCGGATAGCGTTGTGCCTCGGCGGGTTTCACAGACCATCCATACGGTTCACAGGCCCTTCAGCCCCTGTGAACCGTATGGGTGCTCTGTGAGTCACCGCCTATCTGTCGCTTGGTCCACCCTGCCCCGCCTCCCACTCCGGGGGTGGGAGTGCTGAATGACACAAGGGATTGTGGTGGGGTGGTGGGGTTGCCAGACTGTGTCGATGGGGATATCTCTTGACGCGGAGCTGCTCGGGCGGTGGGTCGGGCTGGCAGGCGCGGAGTCGGTTGCTTTGGGGGAGTTCGTGATTCGGTGTTACCGGGAACCGCATCGGCGGTATCACACGGTGGAGCATCTGCAGGCGATGTTGGGGGTGATCGACGATCTTGCGGGGGACGCGGGGGATATCGATGCGGTGCGGTATGCGGCGTTCTTTCATGATGCCGTTTATTCGGTGGAGCGCGACGACAACGAGGAGCTGAGTGCTCGGTTGGCTGAGGAGTCGCTCGAAAAACTGGGTGTGGCAACGGGATTGATCGCTGAGGTGGGGCGGCTGGTGCGGCTCACGGCGACGCATGTGGTGGCGGACGGGGATCGGAACGGGGCGGTGCTCTGTGATGCGGACCTGGCGGTGCTCGCGGCCGACGAGGCAGGGTATGCCGCGTATACGGCGGCGGTGCGGGCCGAGTACCGGCACGTGCCGGACGAGCTGTTCCGCGCGGGTCGCGCCGCGGTGTTGCAGGGGCTCGCCCAGCAGCCACACCTGTTCCGAACCCCTACCGCGCGAACACGTTACGAGGCGGCAGCACGCGCGAACCTGGCTCGGGAGCTGGCGATGTTGACCCCGGCCGGTGACTCGGGTGGCGGCGAGCCGACTTAGCCAAGAGTTGGCGTTGTTGGTTGCCGCCGGTGATCCAGGTGGTGGCGTGCGCGAGTCTGGTTCGGGGGCTGGCGGTGCTGACCGCGGCCGGTGACTCAGGTGGCGGCGTGCTGACTTGGCCGGGGGACTGGCGTTGTTGACTGCGGCTGGTGGCGGCGTGCGCGTTTCTCGCTCCGGCGGGCTGATGGCGTTGACCGCGGCTGGTGGCTCGGGTGGTGGCGTGCGCGAAGCCTGCTGCGGGAGCTGACTGCGGCTGGTGGCGTGCTGACTTGCGCGGGGGCAGGCGATGCCGGCTGCGGCCGGTGACTTGGGTGGTGGCGCGCTGACTTGGCCGGGGAGCTGGCGCGGCTGGCGACTCAGGTGGCGGCGCTGACCGAGGCCGGTGACTCAGGTGGCGTGTGTGGATCCGGCCGCGCTGACCGCCTCAAGTAAGGATCAATAGCTCGGTCGGGGAGGCGATCTCGGTTTTCAGGCCGGCTTTGGTGGCGACTTTGGCCAGGCCGCGGACGTCGGTGGGTTCGGCGCGGGTGAGGACGAGGGCGCGGGCGAGCAGGCCTTTGTGGTGTTTGTTGAAGTGGCTGACCACGGTGCGGGAGCCGTCGGGGTGTTCGGTGAGCACGTTGGCGGTGACCGCGCCGGGTACCCGGCCGAGTTGCTGATAGGTGCCCGATCGCAGGTCGACGACCAGGTCGCCGGCGGCTTCGGCGAGCAGCGCGTCGGACAGCGAATCGCGCCAGACGGCCGAAAGAGTGGGCAGGCCGGGCAGTTTCGAACCGCCGGAGAGCCGGTAGGCGGGGATCGGGTCGCTCGCGCGGACCGCGCCGAACAGCGCGGACCCGATGCCGAGGCGCGCGTAGGCCTTGGCGCGCTGCGCCTTGCTGAACGAGCGCGCGTCGAGGGCGTCGTAGAGCACGCCGGTGTAGCGCTCCAGCGCGGGCCGGGTGGGGGAGCTGCGCAGGGATGCGTTGCGGGCGATCTCCGCTTCGGCGCCCTTGCCGAGACCGAGCACCGTGCGACTCGCGTCCGGGTCGGTGGCGAGCTTGGTGAGCTCGTCGATCAACTGGTCGCGTACCGCGGTGAGCTGCGGCATCGACAACGCGTCCAGCGCCAGCGGCACGTCGGCACCGCCGTCGGACTTGGTTTCGGAGGGAGGCAGCAGCACCAGCACGAACGAATACGGTAATGCGTTGCGAGCATCGCGCGAGCAGCGACTACCCTGTGCATCCGTGATCACCCGCCTCTCCCGCCTTTTCCTGCGTACCCTGCGCGACGATCCCGCCGACGCGGAGGTGCCCAGCCACAAACTTCTCGTGCGCGCCGGATACGTGCGACGCATCGCGCCGGGCGTCTACTCGTGGCTGCCGCTGGGCCTGCGAGTGCTGCGCAAGGTCGAGGATGTGGTGCGCGAGGAGATGGACGCGATCGGCGCGCAGGAGATCTCGCTGCCGGCGCTGCTGCCGCGCGACCCGTACGAGACCACCAACCGGTGGACCGAATACGGCGACGGCCTGTTCCGGCTGAAGGACCGCAAGGGCGCGGACTACCTGCTCGGCCCGACGCACGAGGAGCTGTTCGCGCTCACCGTGAAGGGCGAATACAACTCGTACAAGGACCTGCCGGTCACGCTGTACCAGATCCAGACCAAATACCGCGACGAGGAGCGTCCGCGCGCGGGCATCCTGCGCGGCCGCGAGTTCATCATGAAGGACTCGTACTCGTTCGACCTCGACGAGGACGGCCTGAAGGCCAGCTACGCCGCACACCGCGAGGCCTACCAGCGGATCTTCGACCGGCTGCAGGTTAAATACGTCATCGTCGCGGCCACCTCCGGCGCGATGGGCGGCAGCGCGTCCGAGGAGTTCCTCGCCGACAGCCCCGTCGGCGAGGACACCTACGTGCGCTGCGTCGAGTCGGGTTACGCGGCCAATGTGGAGGCCGTGGTCACCCCCGCGCCCGCGCCGCTGCCGATCGAGGGCCTGGCCGAGGCGGTCGTGCACGACACCCCGGACGCGCCGACCATCGCGACGCTCGTCGACTGGGCGAACAGCGCGGGCATCGGCGAGCAGTTCGGCCGTCCGGTCACCGCGGCGGACACGCTCAAGAACGTGATGGTGAAGCTGCGGCATCCCGACGGCAAGTCCGAGATCGTCGGCATCGGCGTGCCGGGCGACCGCGAGGTCGACGACAAGCGGCTCGGTGCGTCGGTCGAGCCGGCCGAGGTGGAGTTGCTCACCGAGGCGGATTTCGCGGCCAACCCGTTCCTGGTGAAGGGCTACATCGGCCCGAAGGCGTTGCAGGCCAACGGTGTTCGCTACCTCGTCGATCCGCGGGTCGGCACCGGCACGGCGTGGATCACCGGCGCGGACGCGCCCGGTAAGCATGTGGTCGGCCTGGTCGCCGGCCGGGACTTCACCCCGGACGGCACCATCGAGGCCGCCGAGGTCCGCGACGGCGATCCCTCGCCGGACGGCCGGGGCGCGCTGGTGGCCTCGCGCGGTATCGAGATCGGGCACATCTTCCAGCTCGGCCAGAAGTACACCAACGCCTTCGACGTCGATGTGCTGGGCGAGAACGGCAAGCCGGTCCGGCTCACCATGGGCTCCTACGGTGTCGGTGTCTCCCGCATGGTCGCGGTGATCGCCGAACAGCAGCACGACGACAAGGGGCTGCGCTGGCCGGCCGAGGTCGCGCCGTACGACGTGCACGTCGTCATCGCGAACAAGGACGAGGCGGCCCGCGCGGGCGCCGAGCAGGTCGTCGCCGGGCTGCACGCCAAGGGCTTGGACGTGCTCTTCGACGACCGCACCGCCTCACCCGGCGTCAAGTTCAAGGACGCCGAATTGCTCGGCATGCCTTTGGTTCTCGTCATCGGCCGGGGCTGGGCCGAGGGCAAGGTGGAACTGCGCGACCGCTTCACCGGCGAAGCCACCGAACTCCCCGCGGATTCGGCCGTCGACGCGGTCGTCACCCGGATACGCGGCTAGCCCGGCACGTGAGCGACGGCCCCGATGGATCCCCATCGGGGCCGTTTTCGCGTGGGCGGGTGGGCTTCAAGATCAGGGGGAACTGGTGGCGGCGCGCACTCGCACGATGCCGCCACCAGTTCCCCCTGATCATGAACGGGCGACCCTACGCAACCGTAGGCGGGATTTGCGGTGTGAAGTGGGGTGGAGGGGCTATGGGCTGCTGTTACCCGCTGGTAAGTTAACGGCATGACGAGCACCGATCCGTTGTTGTTCAACCCTGCCACCTACGACCCGCAGCATTTCGACGCCGAGACCCGGCGGCTGCTGCGTGCCACCATCGAGTGGTTCGAGTCGCGGGGCAAGCGGCAGTTGCTGGCCGACGACGCGGACGCGGTCTGGACGGCCGACTTCCTCGAGTTCGTCGCGAAGGAGAAGCTGTTCGCCACCTTCCTGACCCCCGCCGAGTTCGCCGACGGCGACGAGAACCGACGCTGGGACGCGGCGCGCAACGCGGCGCTGTCGGAGATCTTCGGCTTCTACGGGCTGGCCTACTGGTACGCCGAGCAGGTGACCATTCTCGGCCTCGGGCCGATTTGGCAGAGCGAGAACACCGATGCCAAGCGGCGCGCGGCCGCCGACCTGGCCGCCGGTCAGGTGATGGCGTTCGGTTTGTCCGAGCGCGAGCACGGCGCCGACATCTACAACACCGACCTGGTGCTCACCCCCAGCGAGCCGGGCAGTGCCGACGCCGAGGCCGGAATCCTGTTCCGTGCCAACGGCGAGAAGTACTACATCGGCAACGGCAATGTGGCGAGCATGGTTTCGGTGTTCTCCCGCCGCTCCGATGTCGAGGGCGCCGACGGCTACGTCTGGTTCGCCGCGGACAGCAGGCACGAGAACTACCACCTGCTCGGCAATGTCGTGCATCAGCAGATGTACGTCAGCACGTTCCGGCTGGAGAACTACCCGGTGCGGGCCGAGGACATCCTGCACACCGGACCCGAGGCCTTCTCCGCCGCGCTGAACACCGTCAACGTCGGCAAGTTCAACCTGTGCCACGGCGGCATCGGCATGGTCGAGCACTCCTTCTACGAGGCGATCACGCACGCGAACAACCGCATCCTGTACGGCAACCCGGTCACCGACTTCCCGCACGTGCGGACCAATTTCGTCGACGCCTACGCGCGCATCGTCGCGATGAAGCTGTTCAGCGATCGGGCCGTGGACTACTTCCGCAGCGCGAGCCTCGACGACCGGCGCTACCTGCTGTTCAACCCGATGACGAAGTCGAAGGTGACCTCGGAGGGTGAGACGGTGATGACCTTGCTGCTGGATGTGCTGGCGGCCAAGGGATTCGAGAAGAACACCTACTTCGCCGAGGTGCAGCGGCTGATCAACACGCTGCCCCGGCTGGAAGGCACGGTGCACGTCAACGTCGGGCAGATCCTGAAGTTCATGCCGAACTATCTGTTCAACCCCAAGGAGTACCCGGAGATCGGCACCCGCCTCGACGCGGCCGACGACGAGTTCTTCTGGCGGCAGGGCCCGGCCCGCGGCGCGGGCAAGGTGCAGTTCGCCGACTGGACCCCGGTGTACGAAAAGCACGCCGACATCCCGAATGTCGGCCGCTTCTACGAGCAGGCCCAGGCGCTGCGCACGCTGCTGAGTACCGCGGCCCCCGATGCCGGCCAGCAGAAGGATCTCGACTTCATGCTGACCATCGGCCACCTGTTCTCCCTGGTGGTCTACGGTCAGCTGATTCTGGAGCAGGCGGCGATCACCGGACTGGATCGCGATCTGCTCGATCAGATCTTCGATTTCCAGATCCGCGACTTCAACACCTACGCGACCACGCTCTATGGCAAGCCGTCGGCCAGCCCCGACCAGCAGGCCTGGGCCGCATCGGCACTGCGCCCACCGGTGGCGGATCGTCCGCGCTTCGACCGGATCTGGGCCGAGGTGGCGTCCTACGACGGCGCCTACGAGATGCGTCCGTAGCCGCGAACACCGAAAAGGCCGACCCCGCAAGCCCTGTGAGGTCGGCCTTTTCGTGCGAGCTCACCCAGGCCATGCTGCCGGACGAACCGCACACCCAATACGGGTGTCGGATACCCGGCCCGCGGCAGGCGAAACCGGCTGTCCGGAGTTTCCTGAGGTGTTCTGGCGCACAGGGGGTTTCGGCTCAGACCTTGCCGGGGAACGCTGTCGTCGGCGGGTCGGCGCCCAGGATGGACTGCCACGTGGCAAGGCGGACCGCGCATTCGGTGAGCGCGTCGATGCCCATCCGGCGCAGCGCCTCGGACGTGCCGTGCTCGACGACGGCCCGCCACGCGACCGCGGTGTCGGACTCGACGGTCGCGGCCAGACGTGCCGCGGGAATCGGATCGTTCACCGGAAACGGCATCGTGTAGGCGGCATCCGGCGGCGGGGCGGTGACGCCCGCCGCGGTGAGCGCGTCGATCGTGGCGTCCCGGCGGGCCCGATGGCTCGCGGTGTTCTCGGCGACGAGGCGGTAACGCTCGCGCGAGGCGTACGCGGCGATCACACCGTAGGCGTACACCGCGCTGTATTCGGCGCGCAGCGCGTCCAGCAGCGCCTGACGTTCGGCATCGGTCATGCCAGCAGCACCCCCGCCTGGGCGGCGCAGGCCGCGCTGATCGAGGCGAGCAGCCCGGCCCGGTAACCCGACTGGGTACCAGCGAGGGCGGCGGCCGCCTGCCGGGACTCGGTGAGCTGTGCGCGCAAGGTGTCGAGGCTGGGCGGCGCGACGGGCGGCACCGCCGAACCGGAGGCCACCGCGGACGGCCCCGACGCCTGCCCCGGCGTGTTCGTTCTGGTGCGGTGTACCGGCTTGGTGCCGTCGCCGTAGACGCCGATCACTCGCTCGATCTCGGTGCGCAAAGCGTCTGCGTGCGCGGTCCTTTCGGTCGCGATCGCGGTGAGCGCACTGTGCTGGGCCGGCGCCAGCGCGATCGCGGCGGTGGCCGCCGCGGCATCGGCGCGCGCCAGAACCTCTTGGGCGGCAAGCGGATCCGGTTCGTGCACGGTGTCCTCGGCGGTGCAGCCGACGGCCGCACCGAGCGCGAGCACGCCGACGGCGCCGCCACCGGCGAGCCGTAACACGGTGCGGCGGTCCAGCGGAAACCGGGAAGCGTGCCGGTCGGACGGGGAGCCGGAAGAGCGTGCGGCGTGCGGCTGCACGGGAGGGCGGATGGGCACGGGCACCATCGTGCCAGATTCGCCGAGGCGCCTCGGACCAGGCACCGCCGGTCCTCGGAGTTCGACGCGGCGGCCCTTGCCTGGGTACGCTTCGCTGCCGCCGCGGAGCCGTCGATCGGCCGCGAGTGGCGCGCGTACTGCTTGCCCGATGGTCCTTTACACTCTCTGGGCGCGTTACGCTAGACCTTCGGTTGAACTAATTTCCCTACCGCCGTCACAACTGAACCAGGAGCCGCCCCAGATGCCGATGCCGACCGAGGAAAGGCTGAGCCAGCTCATAGCTGGACTAGCCGAACGCCGAGGATTCGACCTCGAAGGGGTCGAGATCTCGACCGCCGGCAAGCATGCGGATGCGCAGGCTCGTGTGAAGGTGACCGTCGACAGCGACGGACCGTCCGATCTCGACTCGATCGCCGTGCTCAGCGCCGAAGTCTCGGAGATGCTGGACGAGGCAGGAGATTTCGGCGAGACCCCGTACCTGCTCGAGGTCACCACCCCGGGCATCGATCGCCCGCTCACCGAGGATCGGCACTGGCGGCGCGCCCGCGGCCGCAAGGTGCTCGTCCAGCTACGAGAGGGCGCACCCGTCCCGGACTCGGGTGGCGCCCGGAAATTCGAGGCCAGGGTGGGTGTGCTCGACGGCGATACAGTGGCGTTGGTCCTGGGCGGCAAACACAAGCCGCATCGGGTGCGCGTGCCGCTCGCCGACATCGCGGAAGCGGTGGTGCAGGTCGAGTTCGGCAAGCCGGGGCCGCGGGAAATGGAACTCGCCGGCGGCGTGGCGCCCGGGCGCCCGGTGCCCGGCCAGGAAGATGATGTGCCGGCGGTCGACGCCGCGGATGTTTCAGGAACAACGAATGCACTACCCGGATCAGTAACAGCGTCCGATTCGCCGACCGAAGGGATCGTGGAATGAACATCGAAATCGAAGCCCTGCGCGCGATCGTCGCCGACAAGGGGATCTCGATCGAGACCGTGATCTCCGCGATCGAGTCGGCGCTGCTCACCGCGTACCGGCACACCGAGGGCCACCAGCCCAACGCGCGCATCGACATCAACCAGAAGACCGGAACGGTCCGGGTGATGGCGCGCGAGCTGGACGCCGACGGCAACGTGATCTCCGAATGGGACGACACCCCTGAGGGTTTCGGCCGGATCGCGGCGACCACGGCGCGCCAGGTGGTGTTGCAGCGGCTGCGCGACGCCGAGAACGAGAAGTCCTTCGGCGAGTTCTCCACGCACGAGGGCGATATCGTCGGCGGTGTGGTGCAGCGCGACGCGCGCGCCAACGCCCGCGGCACCATAGTCGTGCGCATCGGCAGCGAACTGCACGGCGCGGAGGGGTTGATCCCGCCGGCCGAGCAGGTGCCCGGTGAGACCTACGAGCACGGCGACCGGATCAAGTGCTACGTCGTCGGCGTCTCGCGGGGACCGCGCGGCCCGCAGATCACGCTCTCGCGTACGCACCCGAACCTGGTGCGGCGGCTGTTCGCGCTCGAGGTGCCCGAGATCGCGGACGGCTCGGTCGAGATCGTTGCGGTGGCCCGCGAGGCCGGGCACCGCTCCAAGATCGCGGTGCGCAGCACGGTGTCCGGGGTGAACGCCAAGGGCGCGTGCATCGGCCCGATGGGGCAGCGGGTGCGCAACGTGATGAGCGAGCTGGCCGGCGAGAAGATCGACATCATCGATTTCGCCGAGGATCCGGCGACCTTCGTCGGCAATGCGCTCTCGCCGTCGAAAGTGGTGTCGGTCACGATTGTCGATCCCGAAGCCAGGGCCGCCCGCGTCGTGGTGCCGGACTTCCAGCTCTCGCTGGCCATCGGCAAGGAGGGTCAGAACGCTCGGCTGGCCGCTCGGCTGACCGGTTGGCGGATCGATATCCGCAGCGACGCGGCCCCTGACATGGGCGGCGGCACGGTGCGGACGGAGGCGCACCGCAGTTGACCGGAACCGGCGCGACGCACCGTGCGTTGAACACCGCGGTGCGAGCGACGTGCCCGGAGGAGGTGGCGGAGCGTAACCACGCAGGGCACCGGGAGCACCGCAAATCCAACACTGCGGACAGCGATTCGGGCCATCGGGATGACATGTTGGTAACTTCCGCAGGGGAGCGGTTCGGTGATCCGACCGGTGCAGCGGTAGAGTGGACAGAGGTTCAGCACGCGCAACCGATTCGGACCTGTATCGGATGCCGGAAGCGCGAGTTGGCCGCCGGTCTGTTACGGATCGTGGCGCGGAAATCGGATACCGGAGACGGTGCCCCCGCTGTCATGATCGTTCCCGATCCGCGGCGCAGACTTCCCGGACGGGGTGCCTGGTTGCACCCCGTCTCGGCTTGTCTGAACGCGGCAGAACGGCGCCGAGCATTCGGCAGAGCACTAAGAGTGTCCGGAAATCTGGATATCTCAGCCCTGGAGCAGTACCTCGAGAACAGGCACGAGCACTCATGAGCACACCGTGAAGCACCAACGATGAACGTCCATCGGAGATAACCCGAGGTCGTGCGGGCCCCGTCCCTGAACAACGGGTGCACTGCTCGACCTCTCAGTGAGGAGAGCAGTGGCAGGCAAGGCCCGCGTGCACGAGTTGGCCAAAGAACTCGGTGTCACCAGCAAGGAACTACTCGCAACGCTCAAGGAGCAGGGCGAGTTCGTGAAGTCTGCGTCGTCGACGGTGGAAGCTCCCGTCGCGCGCCGGCTGCGTGAGTCGTTCGCATCGAAATCAGCCCCGTCGAACGGCACCAAGTCGGGTTCACGCCCCGGCCCGTCCTCGTCGGCCCGTCCGGCCGCGAAGCCCGCAGGAAACGGTCCCCGCCCGGGGCCGCGCCCGTCGGCCCCCGCGCCCGCCCCGGCCGCTCAGGAAACCGTCCGCGAGGCGAGCCCGGCGCGGACCGAGGGACCGGCCGTGAAGCCGGGCCCCGCCGTTCGTCCGACCCCGGCGCCCGCGCCGAAGCCGGCCGCGGCGCGCGAATCCGCACCGGCACCCGCCGCGTCGGCCGCCGCCGAGACCAGCTCGGCTCCGGCCGCCCCGCGCCCGACGCCGAATGCCGCGCGTCCGGGTCAACAGCAGCAGCGTCCCGGCGCCCCGACTCCGGGCGGTCCGCGTCCGGGTGGTTCCGGTCCGCGTCCCGGCCCGAAAACTCCTCGGG
>NZ_BAUA01000079.1 GCF_000710915.1 Nocardia brasiliensis IFM 10847 | reverse complement strand
GGGCCGAGCTGGTTGTCGTTCTCCGCGCCGATCGCCTGCAGCTGCTTGGTGAGCTGGGCGACGTTGTCGAGCAGCTGGCGCAGCAGCCCCTGCCGCTCCATCACCCGGTTCGCGATGGCCTCACCCTGGGTGATCACCAGCAGCACGCTGTTGCGGTTGTCGCCCAGGATCTGGGTGACCCGGTTCAGGTCCTTGAGCAGGCTGTCCACCTCGTCGCGGCGGGTGTCCATCACCTTGGCCAGCGCGCCGACGCTGTCGAGCGCCTGCGCCATCAGCTGCGGCGAATCGCCCATCTGCTGATTGATCAGGTTCAGCGACTCGGACAGCTTCTTGGTGTCGAGCGCCTCGAACTTCGGCGTACCGACCTGCACCACATCGGCGAGGTTGTACGGAACGGCGGTGTTGGACACCGGGATTCGGCCGCCCTTCAGGCCGGTGCCGTCGCCGGGCTCCAGATCCACGTACCGGGCGCCGAGCAGCGTCGCCATCTTGATCGACGCGCGCGCGTCCGGCCCGAGCTTGACCCCGTTGTCGACGCTCAGCGTCAGCAGCACGTGGTCGCCCTCGAGTTTCGCGCCGTCCACCCGCCCGCTCGTCACGCCCGCGATGGCCACCCGGTCGCCGACCTTGATGCCCGCGGCCTGCACGAACTCGGCCTTGATCGACTGCTCACCGACACCGAGCAGCTTGATCGCGCTGGAGGCGAGCAGCAGCGCGACGATGAGCACGCCGCCGATGATGCCGAGCCAGAAGTAGCGGTTGTTGTCGAACTTGTTCTTGAGCTTGGTCATCATGGGCGGCACACCGCCGAGTGCGAAGTGCCACCGATCTGCGAGAACAGACCGCGCGGGAACAGCACGCCGTACAGCGAGACGTCCAAGCCGCACAGGTAGGCGTTGGCGTAGCCGCCCTCGGAGGTGTGCTTGCCACCGATCGAGACGATGTTCGGCAGGTCGATCGCCATCTGGTCGAGTTTGGCGCCGTTGTTCAGCAGCAACGTGAGGGCCGCGCTGGTGGAGTTCTGCGCGGTCTGCAGCTTCGGCTGGATGTTGCCGACCATATCCACCAGCGAGCTGGTGGCGTTGGCGATCTGCACGGTCGAGGACTGCAACGACTGCCCCTGCTCGTACAACCCGCCGATCAAGGCCCGGGTCTGGGTCACCAGGGTCTCCAATTCATCACCTCGTTTGGCCAACCCCGACATCACGCCGGACAGGTTGACGATCACGTCGGACAGGATCGCGTCCCGCCGCTGGAAGTCGGTGGCCAGCTGCGCGGCCTGCACGATGAAGGCGCTCAACGAGACTCCGTCGCCCTGCAGGGCCTGGATGAAGGTCTCCGACAACCGGTTCACCTGCTCGGGCTGCAGCGCCTGGAACAGCGGCTGAAAACCGTTGAGCAGTCCCGACACGTCGAACGACGGCTCGGTGCGCTCCAGCGGAATCGATCCGTTGTTCTTCAGCTGCGCCGGGCTGGGCGCTTTGCCCGGCGCCAGCGCGACGTAACGCTGCCCGATCAGGTTCTGGTAGCGCACCAGGGCTTTGGTGTCGTCGAACAGGGTTTGATCCCGCTGCACGACGAAGGTCACCTTCGCCACCTGCTTCTTGGACTTCGGGTCGCGGTTCAGCTCGATCTTCTCGACCTTGCCGACCCGCACGCCGGCCATCCGGACGTCGTCACCGGTATGCAAGCCGAGCACATCGGAGAACGTCGCGGAGTAGGTGTTGGTGTCGCCCTGGACGATGCGCGCCAGGGTATTCCAGACGACAACCGTCACCAGGATGGAGACGAGCGCGAAGATGCCGAACCCGATCAGCGGCTTTCTTATGCTCATGCCGTCACCTCGCTGGCGCTCGGCGTCGGCATGTGCATAGCACGCTGCGACATGATTCCCTCACTACGCTCGCTCATTTGCTCGCCTCGCTCTGGGCCACGTGCATGGTCCCGCCCTTCAAGATCGAGCTCAACAGCAGATATTCGGCGGTGGTCGGCTGACGCCCGAGCAGCTGGGTGATCGCGGCATCGCCCTGGTAGGAGATCTCCCCGACCTTCGGGGTGCCCGCCGGTGCGGCGGCCGGCGCCACCGGGCCCGGCGCGGGCGCCGGAGCGGGGGCAGGCTGTTGTCCGAACAGACCGGGCAGCATCGGGAACAGGCCCTCCAGCGGCGTGCCCGCGAACGGGCGCGGCTCGCCGGCCACCGGGCCCGCGGCGGTCGCCGGGTTGGGCATGGTGACGCCCGGGATCAGCGGCAGCCCCGGCATCGGCACCACCGGCGGCAGACCGGCGGCCGACTCGAGCGCGCGCGGCTTCAGCTTGTCCGGCAGCGGCGGCAGTTCGTTCACCGCGGGCGCGGTGGCACAGCTCGGTCCGGCCAGCTCGCCGTAGCGCGGGCAGTCGGCCACGGTGTACGGCTTGTACGGCGTGAGCGTGATACCCGCGTTCCAGCGCTGCTGCTGTTGCGGGCCCCAGGTGAAGGTGGTGTCCATCCGGCGCACCATCTCACTGAGATTCAGGATCGTGTTGGTGATCGCGGACGGATCCGCGGCCACCGCGCCGAACATATCGCTCATGCCCGTGGTGACCTGCTTGCCGACATCACCGTTGCGCGCGAACAGATCGTTCACGGTGTCGACCGTGCTGCTCGTGCCGGTGATCAACGCGACGAGATCGGTGCGCCGGTCGGCGATGGTGCGCGCGGTGTCGACGGAAGTGCCGAGCACGTCGAGCAATTCGGGCGCGGATTGGTTCAGCGCGTGCATCGACGCGGACAGGTCACCGAGCATCACCCCGAGGTTCGGGATGGAGTCGTCCACCGACTGCAACCAGCGATCGAACCGTTCGACGGTGGAGCCTGGCATCCGGCCGCTGCCGTCGAGCGCCTGCGAAAGCGTGCCGAGCACGCGCCCGAACTGCATCGGATCGATCCGGTCCAGGATATTGCGCACCGTGGTCAGGGTGTCCTGCAGTGCGAGCGTGCCCGCGCTGCGGTCCTCCTCGATGACCGAGCCCTCGCGCAGATACTGATCGGCCGGGCCGTTGAAGACCAGCTCGACCGAGGTGACCGCGAACAGGTTGCTCGGCACCACCCGCGCGGTGACGTTCGACGGAACGCCCTTCGCGAACTCGGGCTTCATCTCGATCTGCACCTTCTGCAGCTCGCCCTTGGCCGCGACCTCGACGTCGGCGACCTCGCCGACGAGCACGCCGCGGAACTTGACGTCCGCCTTCTCCGGCAGTCCGTCACCCGTGGTGGTCAGGTTCGCGACGACGTTGACCTTGTCGACGAAGTAACCGGTGTAGCGACCCATCAGAAAGGCCAGCACGACAGCGAAGACGACCAGCCCGCCGACACCCGCGAGGAGCAGCTGGCGCATGGTGGGACCACGCCCACTCGGATCAATGATCATCTCGTCCTACCCTGAGATCCGGATTCCGGCGGTGACGCCCCAGATCGCCAATGTCATGAACAGATTCGCGAAGACGACCGCGATGATGCACACCTTGATCGCCCGGCCGGCCGCGACACCGACGCCCTCCGGCCCACCGGAGGCGAAGAAACCGTAGTAGCACTGGATGAACGTGGTGATCGCGACGAACAGGATCGCCTTCACCAGCGAATAGACCACGTCGCCCGGTACCAGGAATTGGTAGAAGTAGTGCTGGTAGGTGCCGCTGGCGGTGCCGCCGATCAGCTGCACGGTCAGCGAGCAGGAGATGTAGGCCATCGCCAGACCGAGGCAGTACAGCGGGATGATGGCGATCATCGCGGCGAACATCCGGGTGCTGATCAGGTAGGGCAGCGGCCGGATCGCGATGGACTCGAGCGCGTCGATCTCCTCGGAGATCCGCATGGCGCCCAGCTGCGCGGTGAACCGGCAGCCCGCCTGCGCGGCGAACGCGATCGTGGCGAGCAGCGGGCCGATCTCGCGGGTGGTGGCGAACGCCGAGATCGCGCCGGTGATCGGGCTCAGGCCGAGCAGGTTCAGCGAGTTGTAACCCTGGATGCCGACGGTCATCCCACCGAAGGCGCTGAGGATGACCACGACGCCGATGGTGCCGCCGCCGACGACCAGGTTTCCGTTGCCCCAGGTGACATCCGAGAGCAGCCGCCACACTTCCTTCGGATAGTGCTTGAGCGCCAACGGGATCGAGCCGATCGAGCGCAACAGGAAGAACACCTGGTGGCCCAGTTTGGCGAGCAGATTCGCCGGCGCCGACGCGCCCTTGCGGAGCTGTTGGAACGGCCGCAGCAGCGGGGGAACGTATGTCGACGACACTCAGACCACCTGGGACGGGAACAGTGCGTTGTACACCTGAGTGATTATCAGGTTCACGCCGAACAACATGATCGCCGAACTCACCACTGCCGAATTGACCGCGTTGGCCACACCGCCCGGGCCGCCGCGGGCATTCAGTCCGTTGTCGCACGCGATGATCGCCGCGAGCAATCCGAATATCAGCGATTTCACCAGTGCGACAAGAAGATCACGCGTGACGGCGAACGAGGAGAACGTACCGATATATGAACCGGGCGTTCCGTTCTGCGCGAAAATATTGAAGATGTAACCGGTCAAGAAACCGACGAAGACGACGAAGCCGCACAGCAGCACACTGACCAGCATGGCCGCGCCGAGGCGCGGAGCAACCAACCGGCGCATCGGGTCGACACCCATCACCTTCATCGCGTCGATCTCTTCGCGGATGGTGCGCGAGCCGAGATCGGCGCAGACCGCGGAGCCGACCGCGCCGGCGATCATCAGCGAGGTGACGAGGGGAGCGCCCTGCTGGATGATGCCGAGGCCGTTGGCCGCCCCGATGAAGGAGGTCGCACCGACCTGCCCGGCGATCGAGCCGACCTGGATCGATACGATGACACCGATCGGAATGGCGACGAGCAGCGTGGGCGCCGCCGAGACGCTCGACATGAACGCGCACTGGCGGATGAACTCACGAAAAGGGAAGCGGCGACGGAAGATCGAGACGAAAAGTTCGGCAACCGCCGCGATCCCCATGGTGATCTGGCGGCCGAAGGTTTCCAGCGAAGCCTTCGGATGGTCTGCCCAGTAACCCTTGGTCCAATCGACCGCATCACTCATCCGTGACCCTGTTGGTGGACTCTCGGTCGACTGCACTGGCTAACCCCTCTCGACGCCGGTTGGCTGCCCCGACGACTTGTTTGCTTGACGCACCTTACTACGTAGTAAGCCAGAACACACCACCCTGTTGTGATTGCAGTCATAGACCTCGGCCACAGTGCGCGTAACGCTATGACGTGGGACATCGACATTGGGGCATAGCCCAAACAGGTGGGCCTCGACGTTGGCACAAGTGACAGGTCAAGCTGGGAATCGACAGCTCGGAGCGGACCATCCGGGCAATTTATTCGGACAATATTCAGGCAAAATACCTTTCGATTCCGGAACCGTACGAAACGGACCGCTCTACTACCGGAGTACAAACAGGAACCGAACAAAAGCCTTTTCCATAGCGTGTCGCTATCGACACCGATAAGAGACAAAAGGGAGGATTTGACTGAAATAGGGTGAACCCCGGACCGTCGTGGACACCCTGCTGTAGATGACGCGCCCGGACAGAAATACTGACACGATGGGTGCGACAGATTGATATCGTGCGGGCTTCCGACGTCTGGAGGGACATGTTCAGCAAACTCGCCAAGGTGGCCAACGCCGCCTTCGCCGTAGCCCTGGGTGCGGCGCTGCTGGGGACGGGCGCGGGGGCCGCGCAGGCCGACCCCGGCCCACCGGTCGTGGGCGGCGGCTCCGGCATCATCATCTCCGACACGCCGGGAGCCCTCAGCGACCAGTTGTTCGAGTGCACGGTCACCACGGTCGGCCGCGACGGCGCGGGCCGCCTCGTCGGCTTCACCGCCGGGCACTGCGGCGAACCCGGGTACGAGGTGTACGCCGAGGCCGACCGCGGCGCCGGCGTGATCGGCCGGTTCGTCTACTCCAACCACGACCTGGACTACGCCGTCCTCGAATTCAACGAGAACAAGATGATCCCGGTGAACCGGATCGGCAACGTCACCATCACCGGGCTCGGCGGCCCCGCCCAGTTCCCGACGATCGTCTGCAAGGAAGGCCGGACCACCGGCAACACCTGCGGCATCAGCTGGGGCGACGTGTTCGGGTCGAACACCGAGACCTGGAGTCAGATGTGCGTCGTGGAAGGCGATTCCGGCGCGCCGGTCGTCGTCGGCTCCACGCTGGTCGGCATGGTCAACGCCTACCTCGCCGTCGCGTGCTTCGGCCCCGAGGTGGGCACCAACATGTCCACGATCACCGACGACGTCAATGCTCGCGGCGGCATCGGCGCGGGATTCCGGCCGATCTGACGTTTCCCGGACAGCGCGGCGGCGCACCACTGCGACAGTGGTGCGCCGCCGTTTTTTGTCGAACTGCCATGGTCGGCTGTACTGCCATGTCGCACTGCCACTTCGGATCGACAACCTTTACCGCGCGCCACGCTGTCCGCTAACTTCAGCTGTGCCGGCACCGTACATCCATCGGGGGACACAGAATTCCATTCGATTGCGAATGCTGTTCGCAATAGCACTGCTTTGCTCTGCTGACCCCTGAGCCAGATACGTCGAACGAAGATCAGGGAAAAATGAATATCCGACGCAGCGTTACCGCCGGCATTCTGGTGCTGGCCACCACGATCACGATCACCGGCGGCTCCGCCGCGGTCGCGACCGCCGCCCCGGCCGATCAGGTCGTGCACAGCCGACTGCAGGCGGCGGATCGATTCGAGATGCCCACGCGACGCCTCGAACCCTCCGCAGCGGCAAGGCAGTACGCCGAAGAGCGCCTCGGGCCGGACGGTATCGCCGACATCCGGCAGGCCTACACCAGTGCCGATGCCGAACTCCGGCGAAAGGCGGCACTGCCGGTGGCGGGACTGCTGCTGGCAGCGGCCGCCTGGTGCGCCCGAGGAGCGCTGGGCAGCGTGGCGACCTCGGTGCTCGACGACATCTCGAACGGCGGACAGGGGACCAACTACGCCAGGAACGCCATCATCGGTTGCCTGGTAGGCGAACTCGGCGGCGTGGTCTGGAAGTTCGTCAAGAACAAGGACCGGCTGATCGCGGTGGTGGCGGCGGTGCTCATCCGCTTCCCGAAGGGCTGACCGGCGGTGGTCCGGGTCGGCGGGCAGCGACGAGCCGCCGACCCGGCGCGGACCTGGATACGATCGATCGGATCAGCACAGATCGCACGAACGCCGTGGCGTGATCGGCAGGAAACAGGGGCGGCATGCTTCCATACGTGATTATCATCGGCTACGGCGCAGTGCTTTTCATGGTCGCGCGCGCTGCGATACAAGGCCATCGCGGACGAGGTCTGCGCGACACACCCTTTCGCGAAGAGGTATCCGATCGGGTATTGACCGATCCGGAACTCAGAGGCCGGGCGAACCGCGTGATCCGAAACTACGGTCTCGCCGCTTCGGCAATGTGTATCCCGCCGATAATCGCCATGATAAATATCCTGCGAAATGATATCGACCGACATGTGTCCACACCATTTCTGATTTTTCTCACGCTATACACCGCGGCGATCATCTGTGTAGCGCTCTACCCGGCTGTGCACATCCGAAAGATGTGACGCGGTCACACCCTCACTGCGCCGCTCGCTCGTCCGACTGCGACGCTCGCTCGCTCGGCGCTAGGGCTGGTCCGGTGGCCGCGGCGCACTGCGGCAGGCAGTCCACGTTGTCCAGGGTCGGCGAGCGCCGCGGCGAGCGCAGCAGCACACCGGCGAGCACCGCGCCCGCGACCAGCAGCCCGACGCAGATCCACATGGCCTTGGCGAAACCGTGGTCGAACGCGACGGGATCACCCAGCGCACCGGAGATTCCGGCCAGGCCGGGCAGCGCGGCGACGGCGAGCAGTTGTGCGGTGCGCGCGACGGCATTGTTCACCCCGGAGGCGATGCCCGCCTCACTCGACGGCACCGCGCCGAGCACGGCCCCGGTCAGCGGGGCGACCAGCGCGGTGAGCCCGAGCCCGAAGACGAGCACGCCGGGCAGCACATCGGTGAAATACGTGGTATCCGGGCCGATCCGGAGCAGCAGTACCAGGCCACCCGCGGCAAGCAACGGACCGACCGTCATCGGCAGGCGCGGGCCGTGCACCTGGGCCCACCGCCCCGCCCGCGCGGACAGCAGCAGCATCACCAGCGTGACGGGCACGGTCGCGACACCCGACATCAGCGGTGAATACCCCGCCACCAGTTGCAGTTGCAGCACCAGCAGGAAGAACACGCCACCGAGCGCGGCATACACCGCGAGCGTGACCAGGTTGGCCGCGGTGAAGACCCGCGAGGCGAACAGCGCCGGCGGCACCAGCGGATGGTCGCTGCGCAATTCGATCACCACGAACGCCGCGAGCAGCAGCAGTCCGCCGACGACGAGCAGCGGCATGGTGTCGATCAGGCCGAAGGTCAGCGCGCCGAGGGCGAGCGCGACCACGAAAGCGCCCGGCACGTCCAGTCGGGTGCCTGCGTTCGGATCACGGCTCTCCGGCACATGTTTCACCGCGACCAGCACGACCACCACCGCGAGCGGCACATTGATGAAGAAGATGGAGCGCCAGCCCGCGACCTCGATCAGCCAACCGCCGAGGAACGGGCCGAGCGCGCCGGAGACGCCGCCGAACCCCGACCACAAGCCGATCGCCGCACCCTGATCACGCCGGTCGATCGACGAAGAGATCAGGGCGAGGCTGCCCGGCGTCAGCATCGCACCGGCCACACCCTGCAGAATCCGCGCGAACACCAGCATCTCGATATTCATCGCGGCGCCGCACAGCACCGAGGCGAACGCGAAGCCGATGGTGCCCCAGACGAATACCTTGCGCCGGCCGAGCCGGTCGCCCAGCGAGCCGCCGAGCAGGATGAACGACGCCAGCGTCAGCGTGTAACCGTTCAGTGTCCATTGCAGGCCCGCGACGTCGGTGTCGAGCGATGCACCGATCCGGGGCAGCGCGATGTTCACGACGGTGGCGTCCAGCGAGGCCACCGATGAACCGAGAATCGTGCCGAGCAGAATCCAGCGCCCGGTGGACGATTTCAGCCGCGGGAGATCAGTCGTGCTCACCGACCCAACATAATGCGCAGGATCGAACAGCGGCGGTATTCCGGTGGTGTCAGAGTTCCTGGACGCAGACCACGAAACGCCGTTCCTCGTAGACATATCCGGAACCACTGTCACAGGCGCTGACGTCGCTGGCGCCCTCGACCCGGTTGACCACCTTGACGCCCTTCTGCGGCGTCGCGCCGGTGCAGTCGATCCGCTTGGGGTCGTCGCCGCCGACATCCATGCAGCCGCCGACCACCCAGTCGATATCCAGGCAGTACGCGCCCTGTTCGATGCCGTTGAGGGTTTCGGCGTAGTAGTTGTCGGCGTCGCCGACGCAGGCCGTGCTCTTGGGCGCCTTGCCGATCACCTTGTAGTTGGCCGCTCGGCTGCCGCACGAGGCCTTCTCGATGGTGGCGTTGCTGGTGGTGCCGCCGAGCGTGACGCAGTCGCCGATGTTCGCCTCGAAGTCGGTGTTGCCACCCTTGTTCGTACTGGTGGGCGCCGGCTTACCGGACGAAGGCTTCGGCGTGACCGAGACGGCATCGATGGTGCCGTTGTTCACTGCGGGCTGCGCGTGACCGCTGATGGTGGAGCTACAGCCCACCAGCGCGAGGGCGGCAACACCGACCAACGTCGCAAACGCGACACGACCCCAGGTCAGTTGACCAGACACGTACAGTCCTCCCGAGCTGTAGTGCTTCGAACTCGGACCCCCGGAAAGAATTCGAAGTGCGCAAAGCAGTGCTTGAAATACACGCCATGCATACACCATGGACCGCGCACACGTCGACCCGACTGCGGAATCAGGCTGCTAGCAACCGATCTGAGTACAGTGGTGTTTTCGGTGCGAGAGGAGTTTGTCCGTGAAGCTGATCAGCGCGATCGTATGCGCGACTGCCGCGGCGGGGGTCTCGCTGGCCTTTTCCGGCACTGCCTCAGCTACCGACGTGCAATGCACTTCGACACAGGGGACCGACATCACCGTCATCGACGGCAGCACCGCCTGCCGGGCGGCTACCGATCTGCTGGGTGAGGCCAAATCGTTCGGTATCGACGGTATCGGTTATGCGAATGCCACGGCGGGCGCCCGCGCGCTCGGCATCGGCATCGCGGGCGGGGTGGGCGCGGGCGAGGGCTCGGGCGGCATACCGCTGGCGATCGGCGTCGGACAGGATGCCATCGCGCTCAGTTCCATTGATCGCGATGATGTTTCGCCCGCCGCCTGGCCGCCGGTGCTCGCGGTCTCGGTCGCCTTCGAAGGGTCGCGCGCGAGCGCGCGGACCGCCGAGGCCAGCGTGATCTGCCTGGGCGGCGGCGCCTTCGCCTGGAATTCGAGCACCGGCGACACCTGCCTCAGTACGCCGCTGGGCCGCTGGCAGACCGGGGCCGAGCGGTTACCCTGAGGACGGTCCGACGATCGGTGGTCAGGAGGTGACCTCATGGTTTCGGCAATGGCGGCAGGCGGCTGCGACGGTCGCGCCGAACGCGGCGGACTCCTCGCGCCCCGGGAGATGCGGGTCGACCCGCGCTTCATCCGGCTCGCGGACCAATTCTTCGGCATGTTCGAGCAGCCCAGCCGCGGCGGCGGCGCGCTGGCCGTCTACCTCGACGGCAAGCCGGTGGTCGACATCTGGGGCGGCTGGGCCGCCAAGGACCGGCGCTGGAACGGCGAGACCGTCGCGCTGACCTTCTCCACCGGCAAGGGCGTCGCCTCCACCGTCGTACACCGGCTCGCCGAGCGCGGCCTGATCGATTACGACGCGCCCGTGGCCACCTATTGGCCCGAGTTCGGCGCGCACGGCAAGGCCGACATCACGGTGCGCGATGTGCTGTCGCACCGAGCCGGGTTGCATCGGGTGCGCGGCCTGGTACCCGGCCGCGAGGGCATCCTCGACTACGCGGCCGTCGTGACCGCGCTGGCCGAGAGCCCGGCCGACCCGCGTCGCATCCGCACCTCGGGCTATCACGCGATCACCTTCGGCTGGCTGGTCGCCGAGATCGTGCAGCGGGTGACCGGCGATCCGTTCACCGAGGTGGTGCGCCGCGAGATCGCCGAACCGCTCGGGCTCGACGAGTTCTGGTTCCGGGTGCCCGAAGCCGAGCGGTACCGGATCGCCAAGATCTTTCCGCACCTGAGCCCGCCCGGGATCCGCTGGAACACCGCGTCGTCGGTGCTGTCCTGGGTGCGGCCGATCCGCGGGCTCGCCGAGGCGGGCATGCCGGAGAGCTTCGACGAACTGGTCCGCGACCCGCGGGTGCACGACGCGGTGATGCCCGGCTGGAACGGCGTCTTCTCAGCGCGCGCGCTGGCCAGGATGTACGGCGCGCTCGCCAACCGGGGCGCGGTGGAACTCCCGCAGGCCGGTGGCGGCAGCCGGACGGTGCGTTTCCTGCGGCCGGAGACGATCGAGACGATCAACCAGGTGCAGCCCGCGGAGAGCCGCGATTACGTGCTCGGCCTGCCGCTGCGCTTCACCCTCGGCTATCACCGGCCGGTGCTGATGTCCAAGCAGCAGCCGCGAAAAGCGTTCGGCCACTACGGTGTCGGCGGGTCCGGCGCCTATGCCGATCCGGAGCTGGGCATGTCCATCGCGTTCGTCACCAACCGGCTCGGCAACGCGGTGACGGCGCTCGGCGACGCCAGGCTGGCCCGGTTGGCGGCGACGGCGCGGGCCACGGTACGCAAGGCCAAGCCCGCGGTGGCGGTCGACGAGAGCGACTGAAGCACGTCCCGGGGGACGGCAGGCCGGGTCGAACCGCAGCCATACGCGGTTCGTTGCTATGAGTATGGAAGAGGACGCCGCTGGTCCCGGCCCGGACGCGCCGCCTATACCGCTTGCGCGGCTACCGCGACCACGGCCGCTGCTGTGGCACGCGCTGCGGGCCGGCCTGGATTTCGAGCGGTATTTCCGCTGGCGGCGTGCGCGCGAGGGCGACCCGATCTATTGCGAATTTCCCGGTATGGGGTCGGCGTTGTTCACGGGTACCGCTGCGGGTGCGCGCGAATTGTTCCGGGCACCCGTCGAATCGGTCGAACCGCCGCGGCCCAATCCGATCGAGCCACTGGTCGGCTCGGCGTCGCTGATCCTGGCCGCGGGTGCGCGGCATCGTCGCGATCGGGCGCTGCTCACGCCCGCGTTCCACAGCACGCGCATCCGCGAATACGGCGCCCTCATCAGAGACGCCACCCGCGCGGAACTGGCGGGGGACACCGGCCCGGCGTGGGTGCCCGGTGCGCGCATCGATGCGCGGGCGGCCGCGCGTTCGATCACCTTGCAGGTGATTCTCACGGCCGTGTTCGGCGTGCACAGCCCACGGCGCCGAGCCGAATACGTCGGCGCGATCGGCGCGTTCCTGGACGCGTTCTCCGGGCCGCTGATGCTGCTGCCGGTGTTGCGGCGCACGACTTTCGGTCACGGCCCGTGGGATCGGTTCGTGCGGGCGCGGGCCCGGCTGGACCGATTGATCCGCGACGACATCGCCCGCAGGCGAGCCGATCCGCACCGCCGCACGACCGACTTGCTCGGCCTGCTGCTGGGCACCAGGTATGACGACGGCAACGCGATCTCCGACGCGGAACTGTGCGACGAACTGCGCACGCTGCTCGTCGCCGGGCACGAGACCACCGCGACGACTCTCGTCTGGGCGCTGTATCACCTGCATCGCGCGCCGCCGACGCTGGAACGACTACGCGCGGAACTGCGAGCCGCCGGACAGGAGGCCGATCCGGCGGAGCTGGCGCGGCTGCCCTACCTGGACGCGGTGTGCCAGGAGACACTGCGGCTGCACCCCGCGGTGCCGATCGTGGTGCGCAGGCTGACCGCGCCGGGGACCCTGTGCGGAATCGCCCTGGCGGCAGGCGACACGATGGGGGTCGCGGTGCCGTTGCTGCATTCGGATCCGGCGGTGTGGTCCGCACCCGAACTGTTCCGTCCGGAGCGGTTCCTCGAACGCCGATACCGGCCCTATGAATTCGCGCCGTTCGGCGGCGGGCATCGGCGGTGCGTCGGCGCGACGCTGGCAGAGTACGAAATGCGAATTGCGTTGGCCACCATTGTCGGCGACGTGCGGTTGCGTCTGTCGCAACGGTATGCGAACGGCCGTACGCCAATTTCGGTGCCGCACAACATAGCAACCGGTCCGCATCGCTCGATTCCGTTCGACGTCGTGAGTGATTTATGTCACGAAGACGTTTGATCACGTCGGCGCGGCGGCCTACCAGCGGCGGTCCGCGGCACGGCGGACTCGCCGACGTGACCGGTAACTTTCACTCAACTACGTGAAGGCCGACCGGCTATGTGACGGCTACCACACCAGGTGGTCGGTCCGAATCATTATGAAAGACAACTGGCTTCAGGTCACCCCGGGACGGTAGGAAGGACGGCAGGGTCGGGCCGTCAATACCCGTGGAGTGCTCTGCCGGCTCCCGGGCGAATGAGATCTTTTGTTCACGCGCGCGTCTATACGTGCGCGCGAGAGATGGAATGGACGAGAAACCTATGCATGTCGCTTCGCACACCGGGTCGCCAGTCGCGCACCGCCGGGGAGCTCAGCTGTCCCGCCGGTTGCGCGCGGGCGCTCTGCTGTCCGCGACGATCGCGGCGGCCGGTGTCCTCCTGGTCGCCCCCGCGGGCGCCGAGCCCTTCCCCGGGTTCGGTTCCGGGTCCGCCGGATCGGCGAACGAGCCGGCGCCGCAGCAGCCGAACTTCGCGCCGCCGTCGATCAACATCGCCGACGGCGAGGTCGTCGGGGTGGCGCAGCCGATCATCATCAACTTCAAGGAGCCGGTGCCCGACCACGCGCTCGCCGAGAAGTTCATCAAGATCACCTCGTCGAAGCCGGCACCCGGCCACTTCTACTGGCGCGGCGACAAGCAGGTGCGCTGGCGGCCGAACGACTACTGGCCGGACAACATCGACGTGCAGGTGGAAGCGGGCGGCACGCGCAGTGCCTTCAAGATCGGCGACGCGTTCGTCAGCACGGCCGACGACAACACCCACACCATCACCATCACCCGCAACGGCGAGGTGGTGAAGACGATGCCGACCTCGATGGGCAAGCCCAAGCACGAGACCCCCAACGGCATCTACATCGTCGGCGAGCAGCTGCCCAAGATGATCATGGACTCGTCCACCTACGGTGTGCCGACCACCGACCCCGAGGGCTACAAGCTCGAGGTCGAGTACGCGACCCGCATCTCCAACAGCGGCATCTTCGTGCACGCGGCCCCGTGGTCGGTCGGCCAGCAGGGCAAGTCCAACACCAGCCACGGCTGCCTCAACGTGAGCACCGAGAACGCCAAGTGGTTCATGGAGAACTCGCGGCGCGGCGACCCGGTGGTCGTGGAGAACACCCAGGGCGGGGTGCTGAGCTCCAGCGACGGTTTGGGCGACTGGAACTAACCAGCGCTTGCCGAGCGAGGCGAGTCACGAGGTTGCGGTTCAGCAACCAGGTGACTCGCCTCGCTCGCGTTCACAGCACGGAACCGGCGCCGCGGATGATCAGAACTAAATGAAGAGAACTCGCTGTGGCCGAGCGCATTTGCCGAAAGCGGTGATCATCTCGCTGGTCGTTTGATTCACTGAGCGCGTGCTCGAGAAGTTCAACAGCTCGGGGCCCAGCGTTAACCGGCTGTTTGCTCCTTTCCGTAGAGTGCGCGACGTGCGAATGCGGCCGGAGCGAGTTCTACCCCAACCGCGTGGACGTGGCTGGCGCGGCCGACCCTGGCAGGACTACGCGCTGTTCCTCGTGCTCGTCGTCCCGAATCTGGCGTTGCTGACGCTGTTCGTCTATCGGCCGCTGATCGACAACATCCGGCTCTCGTTCTACGACTGGAACATCTCCGACCCGGTGGCCACGTTCATCGGCGTGCAGAACTACCGCGAGTGGTGGGGGCGCACCGACTCCTGGGACATCGTCACCAACACCGTGGTGTTCACCCTGGCCGCGGTGGTCGGCAGCATGGTGCTCGGCTTGGCGCTGGCACTGCTGCTGGACCGGAAGCTGTTCGGGCGCAATGTGGTCCGCTCGGCCATCTTCGCGCCGTTCGTGATCTCCGGCGCCGCGATCGGCGTGGCCTTCCAGTTCATTTTCGATCCGAGCTTCGGCCTGGTCCAGGACGTGCTGCACCGGATCGGCGTGGAAAAGGTGCCGGACTTCTACCAGAACCCGCACTGGGCGATGTTCATGATCACCGTGACCTACATCTGGAAGAACCTGGGCTACAGCTTCGTCATCTATCTGGCCGCGCTGCAAGGGGTTCGGGCCGAGCTGATGGAGGCGGCCGAGATGGACGGGGCGAGCCGCTGGACCACCTTCACCAAGGTTCTGCTGCCGCAGCTGCGCCCCACCACCTTCTTCCTGTCGATCACCGTGCTGCTGAATTCGCTGCAGGTCTTCGACATCATCAACGTGATGACCCGCGGCGGGCCGCTCGGCACCGGGACGACGACGATGGTCTTCCAGGTCTACGAGGAGTCCTTCCGCAACTTCCGGGCGGGCTACGGCGCGACCGTCGCCACCATCATGTTCCTGGTGCTGCTGATCGTCACGCTGATCCAGGTTCGCGTCATGGATCGGAACGAACAGTGAAAACCGCAGGGGTAGAGACCCGTTCGTATCGCAGGCGGCAGCGCGGTGTCATGGTGCTCGGCTACGCGGCCATGGTGTGCGTGCTGATCATCGTCGGGGTGCCGTTGTTCTGGATCTTCATCACCTCGTTCAAGGAACGCCCCGACATCTACGTGCAGCCCGCGGTGTACTGGCCGCACAGCTGGCGGCCGGAGAACTACTCCGACGCCACGACGACGCTGCCGTTCTGGACCTTCCTGCGCAACTCGCTGATCGTCACCGGGGTCGTCTCCGCGGTGAAGTTCGTGCTCGGCGTGTTCAGCGCGTACGGACTGGTGTTCCTGCGCTTTCCGGGTAAGAACGTGGTGTTCCTGGTGATCATCGCGGCGCTGATGGTGCCGAACCAGATCACCGTGATCTCCAACTACGCGCTGGTTTCCCAGCTCGGCTGGCGAAACACCCTGGTGGGCATCATCGTTCCACTCTGCGGCGTCGCCTTCGGCACCTTCCTGATGCGCAACCACTTCCTCTCGCTGCCCTCGGAGGTGATCGAGGCGGCCCGGATGGACGGCGCCAACTGGTGGCGGCTGCTCACCCGGGTGGTGCTGCCGATGTCCGGGCCGACCATGGTCGCGTTCGCGGTGGTCACCCTCGTCAACGAGTGGAACGAGTACCTCTGGCCGTTCCTGATGGCGGACGGGCCCGAGGTCGCGACGCTGCCGGTGGGCCTCACGCTGCTGCAGAACACCGAGAACCCGAGCGTCACCAACTGGGGGCCGGTGATGGCGGGCACGCTGCTCACGATGCTGCCCATCCTGCTGGTGTTCCTGGCGCTGCAACGTCACATGATCAAAGGCCTCACCTCGGGTGCGGTCAAGGGTTAGAAACAGGAGAAACCACGTGTCCACTTCTCAGTTCCCCGCGCTGTCCCGGCGCGGATTCCTCGGGCTGGCCGGCACGGTCGCCGCGGGTGCTGTGCTCACCGCGTGCGCGGGCACCGGCGGTGGGTCCAAGCAGTCCGGCGACTCCAACACGATCAACTTCTGGTCCAACCACCCGGGCAGCTCGAAAGACCAGGAAACCGAGCTGATCAAGCGGTTCACCGAGAAATTCCCGGACCTGAAGGTGAACCTGATCGACGCGGGCAAGAACTATGAGGAGGTGTCGCAGAAGTTCAATGCGGCGCTGTCCGGCGGTGAGCTGCCCGATGTCGTGGTGCTCTCCGATGTCTGGTGGTTCAACTACGCGCTCAACGGTTCCATCGAACCGCTCGACGCGCACTTCGGCGACGCGGGCGTCCAGCTCGACGACTACGTCGATTCGCTGGCCTCGGACTATCTGTTCAACGGCAAGCACTACGCGCTGCCGTACTCGCGCTCGACGCCGCTGTTCTACTACAACAAGGACGTGTGGTCGAAAGCCGGTCTGCCCGACCGTGGTCCGAACAGCTGGCAGGAATTCGACGAGTGGGGCCCCAAGATCCAGTCGGTGGTCGGCGACGGCAAGCTCGCGCACGGCTGGGGCGATGCGAAGAACTACCTGGCCTGGACCTTCCAGGGTCCGAACTGGACCTTCGGCGGCGCGTACTCCGATCAGTGGACGCTGAAGTTCACCGACCCCGGCACCATCGCGGCGGGGCAGTTCTTCCGCGACATGATCCACACCAAGAAGTACGCGGGCATCAAGCCGCAGATCGCCGTCGATTTCGGCACCGGCGTGATCGCCTCCACCATCGCGTCCACCGGTGACCTCAAAGGCATCAAGCAGAACGCCGAAGGCAAACTGCAGTTCGGCACCGCCTTCCTGCCGCACCCGAACGGACCCGGCGTCACCACCGGCGGCGCCGGCCTGGCGATTCCGGCGCGGATCTCCGACCAGCGGAAGATCAACGCGCTCAAGTTCATCGAGTTCATCACCAACCCGACGAACACGGCGTACTTCTCGCAGCAGACCGGGTACATGCCGGTGCGCAAGTCGGCCGTCACCGACCCGACCGAACAGGACTTCCTGGCGAAGAACCCGAACGCGAAGGTCGCCATCGACCAGCTGCCGCTGACCAAGTCGCAGGACTACGCGCGGGTGTTCGTGCCCGGCGGGGACCAGATCATCGGCACCGGCCTGGAACAGATCGGCCTGCAGAACGCCGACCCCGCAACGGTTTTCGGCAACGTCACCAGCCAGCTGCAGGCCATCATCGACCGGCAGATCACGCCCAAGCTGCCCAAGTAGTACCCCTGGTTCGTCGTGGCGGCGGGCACCCGTCGGTCCGCCGCAATGACCTGGGGCGCAATTCGATTCATCCGAGGAAAGGCCGACAACGATGGCAACCGTGCAGTTCGAGAGCGTCACGCACCTGTATCCCGGTGCGCCGACGCCCGCTGTCGACAGCCTGGACATCGACATCGCCGACGGCGAATTCATTGTCCTCGTCGGCCCTTCGGGCTGCGGGAAGTCGACCAGCCTGCGCATGCTGGCCGGGCTGGAGTCGGTCGAGGACGGACGCATCCTGATCGGCGGCAAAGACGTCACGGGGCTGCCGCCGCGCGCCCGCGACGTCGCCATGGTGTTCCAGAGCTACGCGCTGTACCCGAACATGACGGTCGCGCAGAACATGGGCTTCGCGCTGCGCAACGCGGGCATGAACAAGGCCGACACCCAGGTCCGGGTGCAGGAGGCGGCCAAGATGCTGGAGCTGGAGCATCTGCTGGACCGCAAACCCGCGAAACTGTCCGGCGGACAACGGCAACGGGTCGCGATGGGCCGGGCCATCGTGCGCAGGCCGCAGGTGTTCTGCATGGACGAGCCGCTGTCCAACTTGGACGCGAAGCTGCGCGTGAGCACCCGGTCCCAGATCGCCGCGTTGCAGAAGCGGCTCGGCACCACCACCGTCTACGTCACCCACGATCAGGTGGAGGCGATGACCATGGGCGACCGGGTCGCCGTGCTGCTCGACGGCAAGCTGCAGCAGATCGCCGCGCCTCGCGAGCTGTACGACAATCCGGTGAACACCTTCGTCGCGGGCTTCATCGGCTCGCCGGGAATGAACCTGCTGGAAGCGCCGGTCCGGGACGGGGCGGCGGTGCTCGACGACCTGCGTATCCCGTTGCCGCGCACCGTGAAAACCGGCGATCGGGTGATCGTCGGCATCCGTCCGGAATCGTGGGAGGTCACCACCGACGCCGACGGCCTCACCGTGGCCGCCGAACTGCTCGAGGAACTCGGCGCCGAATCCTTCGTCTACAGCCACGGCGTGGCGCAGGACTGGAACAGCCGCTCCGGCAAGGTCGTCGCCCGCGTAGACCGCCGCTTCCAGGTGGCACTAGGCGACCAACTCCGCCTCCGCCCCAAACTCGACGACGTCTTCTTCTTCGACGCCACCACCGAAGACCGCCTGCGCTGACCGCGCCGCGGGTCGCCGGGACCCGCGGCGGTGTCCGCCTACCAGATGCGGACGCGGTCCTCGGGGGCGAGGTAGAGGGCGTCCTCGGGGGTTACGTCGAAGGCTTCGTGGAAGCTGTCGATGTTGCGGACGACTGCGTTGCAGCGGAATTCGGGCGGGGAGTGCGGGTCGATGGTGAGGCGGCGGATGGCTTCCTCGGTGCGGGCCTTGGTGCGCCATACCTGGGCCCAGCCGTAGAAGACGCGCTGCAGACCGGTGAGGCCGTCGATCACGGGAGCCTCGGCGCCGTCGAGGGAGATCTTGTAGGCCTGCAGGGCGATGGACAGGCCGCCGAGATCACCGATGTTCTCACCGATGGTGAATTCGCCGTTCACGGTGTGCTCGTCGGACAGGTCCTTGGGCGACAGCACGTTGTACTGATCGATCAAAGCCTTTGTCCGCTTACCGAATTCGGCACGGTCGTCGTCGGTCCACCAGTCGACCATATTGCCGTCGCCGTCGTACTTGGCGCCCTGATCGTCGAAACCGTGCCCGATCTCGTGGCCGATCACCGCGCCGATACCGCCGTAATTGGCGGCGTCGTCGGCGTTCATGTCGAAGAACGGCGGCTGCAGGATCGCCGCGGGAAAGACGATCTCGTTCATGCCCGGGTTGTAGTAGGCGTTCACGGTCTGCGGCGTCATGAACCATTCGTCACGATCGACCGGGCCGCCGAGCTTGTTCAGGTCGCGGTCGTGGTCGGCGGCGTAGCCGCTGCGGTAGTTGCCGACCAGGTCGGCGGGATCGATCCGCACGTCGGAGTAGTCCCGCCACTTGTCGGGGTAGCCGATCTTCGGGGTGAACTTCTCCAGTTTGGCCAGCGCGGCCGCCCTGGTGTCGGCGCCCATCCAGTCCAGCTGGGCGATGTTGCGCCGGTAGGCCTCCTGCAGGTTGGCGACCAATTCCACCATCCTGGCCTTGGCCTCGGGCGGAAAGTGCTCGGCCACATACAGTTTGCCGACGGCCTCGCCGAGCAGATCCTGCACCAGCGAGACACCGCGCTTCCACCGCTCGCGGATCTCCTCGGCGCCGGTGAGCGTGCGCCCGTAGAACGCGAAGTTCTCCGCGACCAGGTCGTCGGTGAGATACGGTGCGCGCGAACGCAGCAGCCGCCACGTCGCCCAGGCCTGCCAATCGGCGAGCGACTCCCCCGCCCACACCTGCGCGAAGGTGTCCAGGTAATCCGGTTGCCGGACAACGACTTCGGCGAACGCCTCGGGGCCCGACGCGGCGACGTGCTCCGCCAGCGCGGAAGTCCATGCCGCCCAATCGAACTCGGGGTGATCGGCGACGAGCGCGGCGAAGGTGGTCAAGTTGTAGCTGCGCTCCGCGTCCCGGCGGCGCACCACGTCCCAGTGCCCGGCGGCGAGCTTGCGTTCGAGCTCGAACACCCGCTGCCCCACGGTGTCCAGCTCCCGCGGCAGCAGTTCGGCGATCCGGGGATCGGCCGCGGCGATGGCGAACATGCGGCCGATGTGCGCGATGTAGGCGGTGCGGATCTCGGCGTGTTCGTCCTGGCGGTAGTACGACTCGTCGGGCAGGCCGAGGCCGGACTGGGTGAGCTGCACCAGGTAGCGGGTGGAGTTCTTGTCGTCGGTGTCCACGTAGCAGCCGACGGCGCCGCCGACGCCGGTGCGCTGCAACCGGCCGAGCAGGGCCGCGAACGCGCTACGGTCGGCGACCTCGTGGATGGCGGCGAGTTCGGCGGAGATCGGGGCGAGCCCCGCGGCGGCGACCGTCTCGGTGTCCATGAAACTGGTGAACAGATCGCCGATCTTGCGGGCGTCGGAGCCCGGTGCGGCGGCCTCGGCCGAGGCCCGCTCGATGATCGCCTGCACGTCGCGCTCGGCCTGGTCGTACAGGGTGCGGAAGGCGCCGTCCACCGCGCGGTCGGCGGGGATCTCGTAGTCGTCCAGCCATTTGCCGTTGACATGCGCGAACAGGTCGTCCTGCACCCGTACGCCCTGGTCGAGATAGGACAGATCAATACCGGAAGGACTGGTCAGCTCGGAAGTCACGCTATCCAGTATGCCCACGGACGGGCGGTGCGCAGGTCGGAGTCGGCCCCCGGCCACGGCGGGCCGGGGGGTGCGGGTGGCTGCGGTCAGACGGTCTGCGCGACGCGGTCGAATTCGCCGTCGTGCGCCCCGAGCAGGAAGGCCTCCCACTCGGCGGGGGTGTAGCTGAGAACGGTGTCGCCGTGGCGCAACGTGGTGTGTCCCTCGGCGGTGGTGGCGGTGATCAGGGTGCCGTCGGTTCGCCGGCCGGTCCGCAGGCTGTCGAGGAACACGGTCCATTCGGGTGCCGTGACGGTGATGACGGGCTCGTCGGCGGGGTGGTTGGCCGGATCGCGACGGTATTTGCTGTCCCGGACGAGCACCGCAGCACCATCGAAACGGACCTCGACACACTGGTTGCCGTTGTTGGACCGGGTCGAAGTGAACCAGCCGGTGGAAACTGACCGGTGGGTAGGGGTGGTGGCCATGGGCAGGATTTTACACTCCGGCATAGGCTCTGATCAGGGTCGATGACTCGTCACGGTCCAGCGATTGTTCTTGTGCGCGAACGTAAGCGAAGCTGAGATCGCGCACCAGATCCGGGTCGTCGACCGCCCCGCCGAACACCGCGCTCTCCGCCCAGCCGAAGGTCGGCAACTGCTCGCCCGCGAAGTCGACCAGATGGAAACTGGACCCGCCGAGCACCGCGCCCGCGGTGGCGGCGAACGGGATCACCCGCACCTCGACGGTGTCGAGCTCATCGATCAACTCGGCCAGATGGGTCAGCTGCCCGCGCAAGACCTCGGGTCCGCCGGTCTGCTGCAGCAGGGTGCCCTCGCCGATCACGGCGGTGAGTTCGACCGGTTCGGCGCCGCGCAGTCGTTCCTGTCTGCGCATCCGGATCGAGACCAGCTGTTCCACCTGCACCGGACGGATCATCACGTCGGCGCTGATCAGGGCGCGCGCGTAGTCCTCGGTCTGCAGCAGGCCCGGCACCACCAGGCTGTCGTAGCTGCGAATGCTCTGCGCGCCGAACTCCATGCCGTACAGCCGCTGTAGTTCGGGGCCGATCAGCGCGGACGACCTGGCCCACCACCCGCGCTGCTTGCTCGCGTCGAGCAGGGCGAGCAGCTCGGCCCGCTCCTCGGCCTCGACCTCGAGCAGTTCGAGCACCGGGCCGATGGTGTTGGTGGTCAGTACCCGTCTGCCCTTTTCCACATGCGACCAATTGGCGGGGGTGAAGCCGACCCGCTTGGCGAAGCCCGCCGAGTCGAACCCGCGTAGTTCGCGCAGCTCCCGCAGTCGCAACACCAGTTCCCAGCGGGCAACGGTAGGCGAGACGGGTGCCATGACAGGCGATCGTACGCGCGGGCACGGCACCGGCGTGTGACTATTGTCAATAGTGACGTACCGCACTATGGTCGGGTCTCAGCGGTCGATTCACTCCCACTTCACACGATCCACCCGCATCGAGGCAGGTTCGTCATGAGTTTGTCCCGCACCGAATCCGACGGTCATCCGGGCGTCCCGGACTACACCGCGATTCAGGATGCGCTCGCCCGCTGCCGCAGCTACCGCAAGGACCACGGCCTCTACGGCATCGTCGACCCGGCGCTGGGCCGCATCATGCTCGAGGTGGGCGCGGTCGGCGCGGTGGTCATGCCCGCCGCGCTCGGTCAGCGGGTACGGACGCGGCTCACCGAGACGACGGCCGAGTCGCGGCCTGGGCCGATCATCGCGCATCCGCGCTCGTCGCGCTGGACCTTCCTGACTGGCCCGACCGACAACTCCTACCTCGACACGACGCTGTTCGCCGACCTGTTCCGGGTCTGCGCGTCCGTCGCGCTGCCGGGCAGCCACGTCGTGCTGCCTTCGCCCACCGACGAACACACCGGCTACCGCAACTGGATCGCGCCGCCCGAGCACGACTTTCGCCGCGAGATGGGCGAGGTGCTGGCCGCTACCCGCGCGTGCGCGAGCGGCGCTTAGCCGGGCCTAGCGCGGTGTGGGCGCGGGCGGCGGAGTCAGCGTGATGCTGAACCGGTCCTCGAGATTCTGGTTCCAGTCCCGCTCGCACTGGTCGAGCTTGGCCTGGTCGTTGCCCGCCTTGCTGACGCAGTCGATGAAGTCCTTGCCACCGGAGTCGACGAAGAAGCTGTAGCCGACGACGGCGAGCACGCCCGCGATGATCATGCCGAAGATGCCGAGCACCAGGCCGCTGATGGCCATGCCCGTGCCGCCCGCGCGACCCGAGCGTGCCTTGACCACCGCGATGATGCCGAAGATGAGCGCGAAGACGCCGAACAGGAAGCCGCCGATCACGGTCCAGCAGGTGAGCAGCGCGAGAATGCCGAGCACCAGCGCGGTGATCGCGAGGCCCTTGCCCTTCGGCGATTCCTGCCAGTACTGCCCGGGTTGCTGCCCCGGCGGCGGGTATCCGGGAGGTGGGGGATATTGGCCTGGAGGCGGGTATTGCGACATGGATTTCCTCTCCGGGGTGCGCAGGGATCGCCTACTGATCGCCCACGCTACGGGCGGATGTTAATAAAGTCGGGCATATCGACCACAGCCGGACAGATGTCGGCCCGCGCACCGCGCACGCCCGGGGCACCGCGCCTACTGCGCCCCCAACCGGGCGTGCATCTCCCACACCAGAATTTCCGAGGGCCGCCGGGCGCGCACGCGCTGCCCACCGGTGCGAGTCAGCCGGACCGCGTCGCCCTCGTCCAGGGTGCCGACGCCCTCCATGTCCACCTCGCCGCGCGCGACGAACACGTGCAGATACGGCGCGTCGGGCAGGTCGATCGCCTGCTCGGCGTCGCCGGACATCCGAGCCACGTGCAGCGCCGCATGACTGCTGTTGATGGCGATCGCGGTGCGGTCCCGATACCGCGGCAGACCCGCCGCCACCGTCACCAGGCCGCCGCCGGCCAGCGCGTCATCGATCTCGAGCTGCTGATACCCCGGAGTCAAGCCCGGCTCGTCCGGCACCACCCACATCTGGACGAAATGCACCGGCTCGTCGTGTTCGGCACCGTCGAGCCGCCACGAGTCGTTCTTCTCCGAGTGCAGGATGCCGGTGCCCGCGCTCATCCGCTGCGCGAGACCGGGGTAGATGACACCGCTGTGCCCGAGCGAATCCTGGTGCACCAGACTGCCGCCGAGCACCCACGTGACGATCTCCATGTCCCGATGCGGGTGGGTGTCGAAGCCCTGACCCGGCGAGACCACGTCTTCGTTGTTGACGAGCAGCAGGCCGTGATGGGTGTTGTCGGGATCGTAGTGCTCACCGAACGAGAAGGAGTGCTTCGAATCCAACCAGGAAACCCGCGTCTTCATGCGGTCGCCTGCTCGATGGACGTCGATGTGTGGTGTCGTGAGTGTGGACATCATGGTCCTCCTCTCGGGCCCGTGCACCGATCACCTTTCAGGGTAGGAGCACTTCCGTGGCGGTACTCCACATTCCTAGTAAATTGTCCTGCACTCGGCATTTTACGCGAGCGACCAGCGGGTGAACGCCAGGCGAGCAGAACCGACCGGTCCGCGCGAGCGGCGTCCGGCGCACCCACCGCGGCCTGCCGTTTCCGGGCCGGATTCGTAACATGATGTGCCGCAACGAAACCGGAGGTGACGGCGAGATGCGACCCGAGACGCTCGCGAACCTCGAGCGCCGGCTCCGCGAGCAGGCCCACCGCGACGGCATCGCACATTTCGTCGTCGGGGTCGCGGTGTTCCGCGACGGCAAACTCCTGGTGGTGCGCCGAGTGCCCGACGACTACCACGGCGGCATGTACGAACTGCCCGGCGGCGGTGTGGAATCCGGCGAGACCTTCGCCGAGTGCGTGCACCGGGAACTGTTCGAGGAGACCGGCCTGCGGGCCAGGGTGATCACCGACTTCCTCGGCGGATTCGACTACGCGACCAGAACGAAGTCCAGAGTGCGCAAGTACAGCTTCGTCGTCACGGCCGAGCCGGGAGAGGTGGCGCTGGCCCCCGGCGAGCACGACGCGTTCGCCTGGATCGACGCCGAGGTGCTCGCGCAACTGCCGATGGCGCCCGACATGCGGGCCGCGGTGAGCGCTCTGGTCAGCGGCCAGCCTCGCGCCGAGCAGGCACTTCGCGCTGATTCGGCGCGGCACGGCCCGACCAACTAACCTCGCGGCGTGCCCACTGGTCGCTCCGAGAGTTCCACACCCGCGCCCGAGCGGCCGCTCCCGCTGCGGGTCGCACTGCGCGAGAGCCCGGGCGTGCTGCGGCTCGCGGTGGTGCGCTTCGCCGGGCAGTTCGGCGAGGGCATGTTCCAGGCGGCGCTGTCCGGCGCGATCCTGTTCAATCCCGAACGCCAGACCGACCCGTTGGCCATCGCGGCCGGTTTCACGGTGCTGCTGCTGCCTTATTCGCTCATCGGACCGTACGCGGGCGCGCTGCTGGATCGCTGGGATCGGCGGGCGGTGCTGCTGGTCGCGAACGTGCTGCGCGCGGTGTTGATCGGGGTGGTGTGCGCGGGCCTGCTCGCCGGCATCGGGGAGACGCCGCTGCTGTTGCTGGCCTTGGCGGTGGTGGGCATCAGCCGGTTCGTGCAGTCGGGCGTGTCGGCGGCCCTGCCGCGGGTGCTCGCGCAGGAATGGCTGGTGCCGATGAATTCGGTGCTCGCCACGGTGGCGTCGGGGTGCGCGGCGCTCGGCGCGGCCACCTCGGTCGCGGTGATCGGGCTGATCGGGGCGGGCGATTTCGGGTCGGCGGTCGCGGTGGCGATCAGCGGGATCGGGTCGGTGCTCAGCGCGCTGCTGGCAACCGGGTTCGCGCCGCGGGTGCTCGGACCGGAACCCAGCGTCGCGGCGAAGCACGACAGTGCCGTACACGCCATCCTCACCGGTTTACGCACGGGCGCGTCGGCGGTGTGGGAGTCGAAGCAGGTCACGACGGCGATGCTGGGCATCGGCACGCACCGAATCGTGTTCGGCACCAACACCTTGATCATGGTGCTGGTGCTGCGGCAGACGCCCGCCGCGGGCTCGGGGTTGAGCAACGGCCTGCTCGGCTTCGGCGTGGCTATCGCCGCGACGGCGGCGGGCATGCTGGCCGCTGCGGTGGTCGCGCCGCTGCTGATTCCACGACTGGGGCGGCCGCGCACGGTCGTGCTGGGGCTGATCTGCGCGACCGCGGTGCAGCTGGCGCTGGTCACCCCGATCGCCATCGCCGAGGCCGGAACGGCGGCCCAGCATGCGCACCGGCTGCTGCTGGTCGGTGCGTTCCTGTTCGGCCTGGCCGGGCAGACGATCAAGCTGGCCGGCGACGCGACGATGCAGATAGACATCGATGATGCGCGGCGCGGTCAGGTGTTCGCGTTGCAGGACACCGTATTCAATATCGCGTTCATCGTCGCGATCGCCGCTGCGGCCGCGGTTATTCCGGACGACGGACGCTCCCTGCCGGTGATTGTGGCCGGCGCCGGAATCTATTGCGCGGGTATTGTCGCGATCTTGGTGAATACCCGGCGACGGACCGAGCCCGCTCGGTTGACCCGTTACGCGGGAATTACCGAAACACCGCGGAATTCATGACGCTTCAGGCAATGGTGGGTGCTCGGCCGGGATCACCTCCGGTGCGATTCGCCCACTGGGTCAGATAGTCGGGCAGATCCGTGTGATCGGTGTGCGGCAGGTTGTCCGGGGCGGTACCCGGCGGTTTCACCTCGGTGTGGATGGCAGGCGGATGATAGGCGGCCGGGCGCATGGACTCGAAGGGTGGCTCCACGACACAGGGGACGACGGCCGAATCCTGCTGGGCGACATCCGAGTCCGGTGCCTGCGGCCCCTCGCTCGCGAACCCCTCGGTGCGGTGGATCCAGTCGAGCGGCTCGGCGACCGCGTCGGCCGAGGTGCCGGTGACGTGGTGGTTCCAGGTGCCCAGACCGGTGGGGTCGGTATAGAAGTGGTCGAGCACGCCGTCGTCGTCCAGGTCCAGGGCCGCCACATCGGCGATACCGAGACCGGCGCTGTCCCACATGGCGTCGTCGGTCAGTCCGTCGCCGTCGAAGTCGAGCCGCAGGGCGTCACCCGGACTCGCCAGTGACAGATCTGCCGCGCTGGTCCAGACGTGCGGTGGGCCGGCGCCGGTACCGAAGACGTACTCGATCTCGTCCATATTTGGTTGGACGCACGCCACCGGCAATCGGTTCCGCTATTTCGCCACAAATAATTTCGATCGCGAGGTCCGGCATTGCGGCGCGGCGGTCCGGTACGTTGATTTCGCTTCGCCCCGATTCGGCAATGTGTCAACGAGTTCGAGAGGGAGTCAACGCGATATGGCTTTTCCGGCGATGATCTTCGCTGCGGTGCAGCACCTACTATTCGGTGGGTGGGGCACCATGCTGTACCCGCTCACCGAGATCTCCGACTAGCTCGCGCCCGCCGCGATGCGCCGACTCGGCCGCACAACCCCTTGTGTACCGGCACTGTTCGGTGTGCTGCTCAGCGGCGTGCTGACCGTGCCCGCGCAGGCGGGGCCGCTGCCGTGGGCGCCGTCCCCGGTGAACAGTTGCGGCGAAGCGGGATTCGATCCGCGCCTGCGCGATCCCGATCCCGCACTGCCGCCGCCACCGCCCTTCACGCTGCCCGAGCAGATCGATATCCCGATCCCGATTCCGCAGTTCGTGCCGGTGCCGGTACCCGGTCCCCCGCAGCGCGACGTACGGATAGATCCGCCGCCGCTCGCGCCGGATCCGTGCCACACGCCCTGCCCGGATGTCCGTGACATCGCAGCGGAGCCGGAGCCCGTCGAGCCCCCGCAGCGAGCGGCATCCGGTGCGCCGATCACGTTGCCGCGCATCGTGATCAGGCCGGAGATCGAACCGATTCCGGTTCCGGTTCCCGAGGGCCCGGCACCGGAACCGATACCCGCGCCGCCGCCACCGATGACGTACCCGGCGCAACCGGCCCCGCTCGCGCCCCCGGTGGCCGAGCCCCGGGTGCTCACGGTCGAACTGGCCGGTCAGGTCACCGGGCACGGCTCGCCGAATCGCACCGACGTGCGCTGGCAGGTGGACGGCACCGACCTCGGCGTGCTGTGGGAGGCCGCACCCGGCGAGGTCGCCGTGGCGTTCGGCGACACCTTCGGCAAGGGCTGGGTGACCGGCGGCGCGGGCCGCGAGGATCAGGACTGGCGCAGCAACGTGCTCGCCTACAGCACCGATCGCGACCTGTCCGACGGGCTCTCGCTGGACCGCATGGTGCAGGACAGCAGATGCCATGCCGCCGAGATCCTGAGCAGCCGCAAGATCAAGAACTGGGAGACCACGACCATCCCGACCTCCGGCTTCGCGCTGGGCGAGCGGCAGTACCTCAGCTACATGTCGGTGAATCGGTGGAGCCGGGTCCCCGGCCTGTGGCGCAGCAACTACGGCGGGCTGGCCTACTCCGACGACCACGGCCGCACCTGGACCAAGGACCCGCATGCGAAGTGGGACAACGTCTTCGGCGCCGGACGCTTCCAGGTCGCGGCGATGGTGCCGCACGGCGACCACGTCTACATGTTCGGCACGCCCAACGGACGGCTCGGCGTGATCGGATTGGCCCGGGTGCCGAAGCAGGACGTGCTCAACACCTCGGCCTATCAGTACTGGGTGAACGGCAGCTGGGAATCGGCGGCCGAGAACCAGGCCACCCCGCTGGTCGCCGGGCTGGCCGGCGAGGTGTCCGTCCGGTACGACCCGGACACCGAGCAGTGGCAGATGGTGTACCTCGATCCCGCCCGCGGGGGGATCGTGCTGCGCAATGCCGCACAGCCGCAAGGACAATGGAGCGAGGCGGTATCGCTGCTGTCCACCGCCGATTACCCGACGTCCTACGGCGGCTTCCTGCATCCGTGGTCGACCGGCCGGGACCTGTACTTCACCCTTTCGGCCTGGCAGACCTACAACGTGTATCTGATGCACGCACAGCTGGATTCGCCGCGCTGACCGCGCGCTCAGCCGTCGACGTCGACGAATCGGACGCGATCGCCCACCCGGATCAGCGCGGGCGGCTCGCGGTCCAGATCCCACATCCGCAGCTCCGTCGTGCCGATCAGCTGCCAGCCGCCGGGTGTGCTGCGCGGATACACCGCCGAGTAGCCGCCGGCCAGTGCGACCGCACCGGCCGGGATGGCGGTGCGGGCACGCGCCCGTCGGGGCACGTTCAATCGCGCGTCTTCAGCTGCCAAATAGCCGAAGCCCGGGGCGAATCCGATGAACGCGCACTGCCAGATCGTGCCGGTGTGCGCGGCGACGACCTCCGCCTCGGTCAGCCGCAGCAACCGCGCGACCTCGGCGAGGTCGGCGCCGTCGTAACGCACCGGAACGACGAGCGGTTCGTCGGCAGAATCGTTGTGCGCCAGTGTTCCACGGGAAACATCACCCGAATCCTGGCCCGGCCCAGGCTGTTGCAGCGCAGACAGCAGCGAGTCGAGCGCGTGCCGCACAGTTTCGGCATGAGCCGGTGAAAGCAACGTCACCAGCACGGTTTCCGCAGCGGGCAGCACGTCCTGCACGCCCGCGAGCGGGTTGCGGCGCAGCGCCTCGACGAGTTCGACCACCTCGGTGCGATGCGACAGCAGCACCAGCAGCGCTCGATCACCCGCCGCGCGAATCCGCGACCGCGCGGCCACCGGTCCGGTTGTCGACGTGCCGTTCATCCGCTCAGCCGAACGGCGCGACCGGTACGCCGGCCTCGTCGAAGGCGGCCCGAATCCGCCGCGCCATCTCCACCGCCGCCGGGGTATCGCCGTGCACGCAGAGGCTGGCCGCCTGCACCGGCACCGTGCCGGAACCGTCGACGATATTCGCCGCGCCCGAGACCGCGATCGACATCGCCTGGGCGACAGCCGCATCCGCGTCGAGCACCGCACCGGGTAGACCGCGGGGCGCCAGCGTGCCCGCGGGCGTGTAGGCGCGGTCGGCGAAACCCTCACCGACGAAACGCACCTCGGCCGCAACTGCCGCCTTCTCCAGCTGAGAGCCGGCCGGGCCCAGCAAGGCCAGCTCGCTGTCATATTCGGCGAGCGCGGCCAGCACCGCCTCGGCCAGCGCTTGGTCGCGTCCGGCCGAGTGATAGAGCCCACCATGCGGTTTCACGTACCGCACCCGATCACCGGCGGCCTTGGCGAACGCGTCGAGGCTGCCGATCTGATAGAGCACCTCGTCGCGCAGTTCCGCCGGATCCATCGTGATCTCCCGGCGGCCGAAACCGGCCAGGTCGCGGTAGCCGACGTGGGCGCCGATCCTGACCTCTTTCGCGACGGCCAACTCGCAGGTCCGGCGCATGATCGAGGGGTCGCCGGCGTGAAAGCCGCAGGCGATGTTGGCGCTGGTGACGATGTCGAGCATCGCCGCGTCGTCACCCATCGGCCACGGGCCGAAACCCTCGCCGAGGTCACTGTTCAGATCCAGCGGCACCTTCGGGCCTGCCTTTCTTTACTGCTTCCATTGCCTCACCCCTATTGTCCTCGTCCGCGCAGCACCACGGGATCGGCGGCCCGGCTCCCGAGAAAGGCGCAGGTCGGCGCTACGGTGTGCGGTAAATAGGCGGTGTCGAGCGGGGCGAGCTGGGTCACAGCGCGATGGTCGGGTCCGGTGCGGGCAAGTACGCTCAGAGCAATCATGGCCACGTATTTCGATCCGAAGTCCTGGTCGCCGTTGCGAGCCGTCGATCTCGGCAAGCGCCTGTTCGATCAATCCTGGCTGGAGCAGTGGGTCTCGGTCACCACCGCCTGGGTGGATCCGGTCGTAGATCTCGGTGCGGGCACCGTCACGGCGTTGCTGCCCGATGTCCTGATGACCATGCTCAGCGAGGGCATCCTCAGCCGGTTCGGCGGGCAGGAGGTGAACGCCACCCTGCTCGGGCACGACCTGCATGCCACGCTCCAGGTGCTGAAGGTCCGGCGGCGCGGCGCGCACTTCCAGACCAAGACGGTGCTGTCCCGGCTGCGCTGGGACGACCACCCGATCGAGGCGGTGACCGTGATCGCGCACGAGGTGCGGCTGATCCCCGGCGTGCCGACGAAAGTCCGCGCCGGGCGGATGGACCTCGAGGGCACCGTCACCACCGCGGCGCTGGTCGGCTGGCTGAACACCCAGCCGCTGGACTGGGTGCTGGACGTCGAGGACAGCGGGCTGGTCCGCGCGAAGCACCGCACCCGCAGGCTGACGGCCGTGGTGGACGGCGCGGTGCTCGACAACCGGGTGACCATCGACCTGCACCGGGTCAGCTGGTTCGGCCTGCGGATGCCGCGCCGGATGATCGGCACGCCCGCGCTGCTGCTCGAACAGCTGCCGAATCAGGCCCGCATCGCACACGCCACCAGGGAGGGCGACCTCGTCCGGTTCCGGGTGGAACTGCCCGAGATCACCGGCTCGTTCGACCTCGCGCAGATGCGGTCCGCGATCGTCGCCGGAACCACGCTGATCGTGTTCTGATCAGCCCTGCGCCCGCCACCACTCCTGCAGGGCGGCCTCGGCCTCGTCCCTGGTCATCGGACCGCGATCGAGGCGCAGCTCCTTGAGGAACCGCCACGCCTTACCCACCTCGGGCCCCGGCGGCAGGCCGAGCAACTCCATGATCGCGTTACCGTCCAGGTCGGGCCGGACCTTGGCCAGGTCCTCCTGTTCCTGCAGCCGCGCGATCCGCGCCTCCAGCTCGTCGTAGGTGGCGCGCAGCGCCGCGGCTCGGCGCTTGTTGCGCGTCGTGCAGTCGGCCCGGACCAGTTTGTGCAGGCGCGGCAGCAGCTCATCGGCGTCGGTGACGTAGCGGCGCACCGCCGAATCGGTCCACTGCCCCTTGCCGTACCCGTGAAACCGCAAGTGCAGGAAGACGAGCCGGGCCACATCCTCGGTGAACTGCTTCGGATACTTCAACGCCCGCATCCGTTTGCGCACCATCTTCGCGCCGACCACCTCGTGGTGGTGGAAGCTGACGCCGCCGCCCGGTTCGTTGCGTTTGGTGTCCGGCTTGCCGATGTCGTGCAGCAGCGCGGCCCAGCGCAGCACCAGATCCGGATCGCCCTCCTCGAGGTCGATCGCCTGCTGCAGGACGGTCAGCGAATGCCAGTAGACGTCCTTGTGCTGGTGATGCTCGTCGATCTCCAGCTTCATCGCGGGCACCTCGGGCAGCACCCGCTGCGCCAGGCCGGTCTCGCACATGATGTTGATGCCGTCGATCGGATGCGCGCCGCCGATCAGCTTGTCCAGCTCGACCCGGACCCGCTCGGCGGTGATCCGATCGATCTGCTCGGCCATCTCGGTGATCGCCGCCCGCACCCGCGGATGCAATTCGAAACCGAGCTGCGCGACGAACCGCGCCGCCCGCAGCATCCGCAGCGGATCGTCGTTGAACGAATCCTGCGGTGCGGCAGGGGTATCCAGCAGGCCCGCGAGCAGCGCGTCCATCCCGTTCAGCGGGTCGACGAAGTCGAGCGTGCCGTCCGCGCCGATGCGCACCGCCATCGCGTTCACCGTGAAATCCCGGCGCACCAGGTCGTCTTCGAGCGAATCGCCGAAGCTCACTTCGGGATTGCGGGACACCCGGTCGTAGCTGTCGGAGCGGAACGTCGTGATCTCCAGCTGCTGACCGGATTTCGACCCACTCACCGTCCCGAACGCCAGGCCCCCGGTATCCCACAGGTGATCGGCCCAGCCGCGCAGCAGCTCCTGCACCTGGTCGGGGCGTGCGTCGGTGGTGAAATCCAGGTCGGTGCCCAGCCGGCCGAGCACCGCGTCGCGCACGCTGCCGCCCACCAGATACAGCTCGTACCCGCGTGCCGCGAACATCTCGCCGAGCGGCGTCAGCACATCGGACAGCCTGCCCAGCGTCACCGCCGCGGCAGCCAGCAATCGGGTACGTCTATCCAGCTCTGTGTCCTCGGACTTGGGCGAAACCACGAATCGGCAGCTTACTGTGCTGACCTCGCCGCGCCTGCGGCCCTGCGTGTTCCCGGCCCCTGGGGCCTCGCTTCGTTCGCCACCGGGGTGGCACGCACCGGTCGCTGTCTCGGGTGAAACCTCGCCCGCGGCGCTGCGGCCGTCAACACCGCAAACCCAACACAGTAGGATTGCTTGGTGTCTCCGGCCGATCGCGCGAACAGTCGACGCCGCCAGCCTCGGCGCCGCGGTTCGGCCGCCAATGCGGCGAAACCGCGCATGCGCACGGTGCGGGAAACCTCCGCGGGCGGGCTGGTCGTCGACGGTTTGGACGGCCCGCGCGAACAACGCAGCGCGGCGCTGATCGGCCGTACGGATCGGCGCGGGCGGTTGCTGTGGTCGCTGCCGAAGGGGCATATCGAGGAGGGGGAGACCTCCGAGCAAACCGCGATCCGTGAGGTGGCCGAGGAGACCGGGATCAACGGTGTGGTGGTGGCCGAACTCGGCAGCATCGATTACTGGTTCGTCACCGAAGGTCGCCGGGTACACAAGACGGTGCATCATTATCTCTTGCGTTCCACCGGCGGCGAACTGTCCGACGCCGACGTGGAGGTCACTCAGGTGGCGTGGGTCCCGTTGAGCGAGTTGAATTCTCGACTGGCCTACGCGGACGAAAGACGTCTGGCCGAGGTGGCGAACAAGCTGATCGACCGGATGGAGACCGGCAAGCGATGACCCAGACTTTTCGGCGTCGCGCAGCGATTCCGTTGGGGATCTTCGTCGCGCTCCTGACCATCCTCGGGTCGGGGACGACGCTGCCGCTGCTGGCGCCGCCCACGGCGCAGGCCCAGCCCACCGGTTCCGGAACGGTGTCCGGCCCGAAATTCCTGAAACTGTCGGTGGATTCGGTGAGCCCCACCGCGGTGACCACGACGAGCGACCCGGTGGTGACGGTGTCGGGCCGGGTCACCAATATCGGCGATCGCGCGGTCAAGGACATCAGCGTCCGTATTCAACGGGCGGCCGCGATCACCGAGCCGGGCAACCTGCGCGCCGCGCTGCGCCTCGATCAGGTCAACTACGAAGTGAACGGCCCGTTCGAGGACGTCGCGCCGCAGCTCGCGCCGGGCCAGTACAAGCAGTTCTCGGTGAGCATCGCGCTGCGACCGGGTAGCGGCACGAGCAGCTCGCTCGATATCAGCAAACCCGGTGTGTATCCGTTGCTGTTGAACGTCAACGGCGAACCGGCCTTCGGCAAACCCGCCCGCCTCGACGATGCCCGCTTCCTGCTGCCGGTGCTCGGCCTGCCACCCGGGTCGAAGAGCAGCGACGCGGCGGAGGCGGTGTCCGCGCCGACCGACGCGCCGGTGGCGACGACGCTGCTGTGGCCGCTGGCGGACCGGCCGCGGATGGTCGCGGGCATCGCGGGCTCGGTGGACGGGAAGGTCGAGCTCACCGACGACGAACTGGCGGCCTCGCTCGGCAAGGACGGCCGGCTCGATCAGCTGCTCGGCGCGCTGGAGAGTGTGTTCGACCTGACGCCCGGTCGCGATCGCACGCTGCTGTCCTCGGTCTGCCTCGCGGTGGATCCCGATCTGCTGCTCACCGTGGACGCGATGACCAAGGGCTACCGGGTGCTGGCCAGTCCGTCCGATCCCGACGGTGCGACCAGGGCCGGCGCCGGCGCCGCGCAGGCGCAGACGTGGCTGGACCGGCTGCGCGCGCTCGCCGGCTCGATGTGCACGGTGGCGCTGCCGTTCGCGCAGGTCGACCTGTCCGCGCTGGCCGCGGTGAACGACCCGGACCTCTCTGCTCGGGCGATGAACGCCCCCGCCGAACTCATCGATTCGATCCTGGGCGTCAAATCCGTGCGCGGTGTGAGCCTGCCGGATTCGGGCAGCATCGACGCGAGCGCGGGAACGCTGCTGCGCAGCCATGGTTTCGGCACGGCGGTGCTGGCCGACACCGCCGTCGCGCCGGAGGGCACCGCGGGCACCTCCGAGGTATCGCAGCAGACGGCGACGCGCGGAGACACCAAGACGCAGACCACGACGACCCAGGTGCCCGACACCGGCGCCCCGGAAGTGGTGCGCCTGCCCGCGATCACCGCCCCGGTGCCGCCGGCGCCCGCCGGACCCGAATCCACCGCCTCGGCCACGTCGAACGGTCATTCGCCCAGCAGCGCAGGGCCTTCCAGTACCGTGGCCACGCCGAGCGGCACCTCGGTGCCGAACAGCGGGTCCGCACCGAACGGCGCGCAACCCACCCTGCCCGCGAGCGATGCCGCGCTGCACGCCGCGACCTTCGATATCTGGTCCGCGACGGCGCTGGCCGCGGTCGGCTCGTCCAACCCGCCGACCCCGTCGTTCACGCCCGCCTCGGTGCGCTACGAGGTCAGCAACGATTCGCGCGCCGCCCGGCTACAGGACGCGCTCGGCGCGATCTCCTGGTCGGCGCTGAATCCGCAACCGGACCAACCGCGTTCGATGCTGCTCGTCCCGCCGCAGCAGTGGGGTGCGAACCGCGAGGAGGGCAAGGCGCTGCTGCGCCAGCTCGAGCTGTTGCTGCGTGCCAACCTGGCGACCCCGCGGCCGTTCCAGGAACTGGTCGCGCAGCCGACCGACCCGAAACCCTACGAGCTGGACTATCTGGCCCAAGCCGAGCAGGACGCGGTGCCCGGCCGGTTCATCGATCCGGTGCGCGATCAGGGCAGGCGGATCAGCGAGCTGCTGCGCGCCATCGTCGATGTGCCCGAGATCAAGCCGACCCCGTCGGAGTTCCTCACACCCTTGCGGGACGATCTGCTTCGGATATTGAGCTTGTCGGATCGACGGACCGGCGACGCCACTCAGGCCGACACGTTCGCCCAGCGCCGCGTCGACCAGACGACGCGCAAGATGGACGAGCTCTATCGCTCGGTGACCGTGCTCCCGCCGGGCGGGGTATACACGCTCGCGTCCGAGCAGAGTCCGTTGCTGCTGGTCGCGCGCAACGATCTGCCGGTCTCGATCCGGATCAAGTTCCGCATCGAGGCGCCCCGCGAGACGAAGATCACCGACCTCGGCGAGCAACAGCTGCCCCCGCGCGGGACACGCTCGTTCCAAATCCCGACCGAGGTGAGCGACAGCCGTAACCTGGTGATTCCGATCTCCCTTACCACACCCGACGGCATCCCGCTGGGCGATGCCACACAGGTCTCGGTGCGTTCGAACGCCTATGGTCAGGCCCTGGCAATAATTACGGCATGCGCCGCCCTGCTGCTGTTCCTGCTGATCGTGCGCCGCTTGTGGCGGCGGTTCCGCGGTCAGCCCGACGGCGCCGACGAGGGGCTCGATCCGCCGCTGCGCCGGCGGGTCATCCGCTACGGGCGCGCCAAGCAGCGGGCCATACAACAGCAGGAGCATCAGGAGGCACAGTGAAGGACGGTCATCTAGCGTCCTCCGCTGTCGCCCGATCCGCCCGGCGCAAGCTGTGCGCCGGCACCAGCCCCGGCTACCGGATTTGGACGTCCGGCAAACCACAGTGGCAGAGTGGAGGACAATCGCTGGAGGCTCGCAGCAGCGCAGGGGTGGTGCGAGTGATGGGCAGTACCAGGAGGAACGGTGAGCGAGTCCGTATTACCGCCGCTCACCGACCGGATCGGCCCGAGCAGTCCCGCCGGGGCACAGACGCGGCGCGTAACGATCCCGCAGCACTGCTCGTCGGCGCCGACCGGGTGCGGCTGTCCCGCGGAAAACAGGAGGCATGATGAGCGACGATGATCCATCGGCGCATCGGCCTCGATCCGATCGGCGCGACGGGCCACCGGCCCGTCGGGCGCCGGTTGCGCCGTGGGAACGGCTTCCGCCCCAGGCGGAGGCAGAGGAGCCGGAGATGAACCCCGGTCCCTACGCCGCCCCGCCGCCGCGGGTGCCGCAGGTCAGTCGTCCGTCGGCGCCGCCGCAGCGGATACCGCCGGGACAGCGTGTGCCGCCCGCACCCGCGCAGCGTCCGCCGGGTCCGCCCCAGCGGCCCGCGCCCACACCGCATCCCGGTCAGCGGCAGTACCCGGCACAGCAGCCGCCGCCCGCGCCGCCGCAGCAACCACGCCTGGCACCGAGCCAGCGGCCGGGGCCACCGCCCGGTCAGTCCGGTGGCATGCCGGTGGCACCGCGGCCCGCCGCCCGGCGCGACCACGCCCGAGCCACGTCCGGCGCGATGCCGGTGGCACCCAACGGCCCGGGTCAATCCGGGGCGCGGATCCCCGCGAGTGCGCCGCGGTCCGGTCCGATTCCCGCCGCGCCCGCCCGCCCAGTGCCGCCCGCGCCACGCACGGGACAGCCCGACCCGATTCCCGGCGGCGCACCGCAGTCCGGTCGCGTGCCGCCACCGCGGTACGCCCCGCCGCAGGCACGGC
>NZ_BAUA01000080.1 GCF_000710915.1 Nocardia brasiliensis IFM 10847 | reverse complement strand
GAACTAATACGTGAAGAATTACACAACGGCTTAGCGGAGCAGCCACTCTTGCAAGGAGCCCTTGAACTGGATTGGGTGGAGGTTATCCCTCTCGACACTGTCCCAGATCTCATGTGCCTTGATAAGTGGGTGCGTAGGATAGGCGCGGGCAAGAGAGATATGGGAGAAGCGAGCGTGTTCGCTGCGGCGGAGAGATCGGGCGGCATCGCGATAACTGACGACCAAGCAGCCATTCGTGTCGCGAGGAAGTACGATCTCGAGATCCATGGAACCCTCTGGCTGCTTGCGGAAGCTTGCAACGCCAAGGACCTCACCATTGGCTATGCGGGGAATCTGATCGATACTCTACGGACGAGTGGGATGCGCTTGCCTTGTAGCGGTTCCGAATTCGAGCTGTGGAGTCGGAAAAGAGGCCTCCTCATGCCCTTGACATAGCTTTTACAAGTTCAGGTGAAGTGCGAGATGCACAAGGGAAGAATTCCGAGGACAGGCCAACGCAGATCGGGCAACCCCTTCCACCGAACAGCCTCTCGACCCCACCGACAGCGATCCGCGGGCACGGTTGTGGGACTGGGCACCCCGACAGCGGTGGCCCCGGCTTCAAGAGAGCAACCAGGTAGGTTCGAGGCGCGGCGTAAGAACTGGCGCGTCCGGAGGGGCCCGGAAGTCATAGAGACTGGCAATCGGGAGGGTGGGCGCGGCGTAGGGACTGGCCGACCCGGGGACGTCCGGGGCGGAGCCCGCCGGGCGGGGTGTGGGGGTTGCACCCCCACGAACATGACGAAACGAGCGAGGCCCATGCTCTCCATGAGCATGGGCCTCGCACGAGTGAAGTGGAGCTGCCGGGAATCGAACCCGGGTCCTCCGCCGCGTCTCCAGGGCTTCTCCGTGTGCAGTTCGCTGTGCCTCTACTTGGATCTCCGAGTCTCGCGAACAAGCTCAGATGACGATCCCAGTCGCTGTTTGATTTTCCGTCCGGGTCCGCGACCGGCTCGGACGGTAAGTCCCTCTAGCTGATGCCAGTACCCGGGTCGAGGGACGAACCCGGACTGACAGAGACGACCTACTGCTTAGGCAGCGAGGGCGTACTCGCGCTGATTGGAATCGGCGCTTAATTGGTTGCAATGACGCTTACGGTGGTCTCTTGCCTGCACCGACACGCTTCCCCTAGATCTACGTACGCAGTCGAAACCGTTCAGCCCCGTACGTCCCAGCACCTTGCCGGGCTGTTCATATTAACACCGGTCGATGCCGGGTTCTTCCCATTATTCGGCGGGTGTCACGCCACGGCGATGAGTCCGACGGCGGTGAGCGCGAGCACCATCCCTACCTGCTGTAACCGGCCGACGCGCTCGCCGAGCAGCACCATGGCGAGCAGGACGGTCGCGGCGGGGTAGAGCGAGCCGAGCACGCTGACCAGCGAGAGCATGGATCCGTGGAAGGCGTACAGCAGGGCTGCGTTGCTGATCACATCGAGGACGCTGATGTAGCAGGCGAGGCGGAGCGGTTCGCCGCGGAGCCGCTGGAATTGCCCGGCCGCGGCGGCGACCATCCAGATCACCAGGCTGGCGGCGATGCGCTGCGCGAGCAGCGGCCACAGTCCGGCGGAGGCGGCGGTTTCGTGCAGGAACACGAAGGTGAACCCGTAGGCGACGCCGGAGCCGACGGTGAGCAGCGCGACCCGTTTGGTGAAGCGCAGTTCCCGGCCGCCGGTGATCTCCTCGGTCACCTCGTCTGGTGATTCGCGGCTGACCAGCAACACGGCGACGAGCGCGAACACGATGCCCGCGTACGCGAGCGGGCTGGGACGTTCGCCGATCAGCAGGCCGATCAGCACCGGAATTCCGGCGACGAGCAGCGCGGTGAGCGGAGACACCACGGCCATCGGGCCTGCGGCCAGCGCCGCGTAGAACCACCAGACCGCGAATCCGCTGGCGACACCGGCGGCGAGCCCCCACATCATCGAGGCCACGTCGACGTCCCCGGCGACGAACGGCAGCACCGCGAGGACCAAGACGACCGACAGCGGATAGGAGTAGATGACCACGCGCAGCGCGTTCACCCGCCGGGCCGCGACCCCACCGAAGAAGTCGCTGACGCCGTAACCGAGCGCAGCGACCAGCCCCAGCAGGACCGCCGTCAACGCATGCCTTTGATCCGCCGCCCTAGCTCGCGGGTGACCTCACGCTCTGCGGTGCGCTTCGCCATGTCCTGGCGCTTGTCGTAGTCCTGCTTGCCTTTGGCGAGGGCCAGTTCGACCTTCACCTTGCCGTCGGAGAAGTACATGGACAGCGGAACCAGCGTCTGATTGCCTTCCCGCGACTTGCCGACCAGGCGATCGATCTCACGCTTGTGCAGCAACAGTTTCCGCACCCGGCGCGGGGAATGGTTGGTCCAGGTGCCGTGGCTGAACTCCGGGATGTGCAGCCCGCGCAACCACACCTCGCCGTTGTCGACCGTCGCGAACGCGTCAACCAGCGAGGCTTTGCCCTCACGCAGGCTCTTGACCTCGGTACCAACCAGCGCGATCCCGGCCTCGTAGACGTCCAGGATCGTGTAGTTGTGCCGCGCCCGGCGATTGGTCGCGATGACCTTACGCCCCTGTTCCTTCATAACGATCAACCTTAAGTGACGCGGCAACCCGATTATTCCCAGGTTGTGGCGTGGCACTCAGCGATCAGCCACCAGGACGGAACAGCACCCAGACCGTGAACAGGGCGATGAAGGCGAGCACGAGCAGCACCGTGGAGATCCGGGGTCTGCCCGGCCGCGGCGGTAGTCGGTGCCGCAACCACACGCTCTCCACACTGGGGTCGATGCCGCGGCCGAGAACCGGCGGCGCATCGGGGGCCTCGGCGCTCGGGGAGCTGCCGGCCGCGTCGTCGTCCGGGCCATCACCGCTAGCCATAGCGAGCACGGTAACCCGGACGACGGCGACACGCCTGGATTACCGCGCGCCGCAACACAGTTGGTACTCAGGCGAGACGTCGGGCGAAGGCTTCCCGCCCCGCGGAGGTCGCCGGGTCGACGGTGAATACCCGCAGGTCCGTTCGGCTTTCGGTGAGGTCTAGCACCATGAAGCCGAGCTCGTGATAGTTCTCGAACAGCGCGGGATGGCCGGCGCGCGGCGTGATCGCGGGTTCGGCGCCGACGGTTTTGGCGGCCGCGCCGGACACGAGCTGGCGGGTGCCCTTGGAGCCGATGGTCGGCTCGAGCACCTGCAGCGAATGGTCGTGGCCGGACAGCAGGTACTGGCAGGTGCCGAGTACGTGATCTTCGAAGAACCGCTTCACGTGGACGCCGTTGATCGGCTCGATCGGCAGGTTCTCGTAGTTTCCGGCGTCGCCGTGCGGCCCGTTGTTGAGGTACGGGTGGTGGGTGCAGGCGATCTTCCAGGTGGCGGTCGACTCGGCGAGCGCCCGGTCCAGCCAGGCGCGCTGCTCGTTCATGAACTGGCCGTCGACGCCCCAGTACGGCGAGAGGATCGGCGGCACGTAGGCGGCGATCGGATTGAGGTCGAGGACGAAGAACTCGACGATCGGGTTCTGCTCCGGCACCCGAACCGAGTAGTACCGGCTGGGCATCCACCAGCGGGGCGAGTTGGCGTGGTATTCGACCTCGTGGTTGCCGCGGAGCAGCCAACCACCGTCGCCGGGCAGCACGGAACTGGTGTCGTGGTTGCCGAGCACCATCAACCACGGGAAATCCAATCCGGCATTGGGGTTCTCGAATTTGTCCGCGAACTGGCGGTCGGCGCCGCTGTTCGGGCCGCTCTCGTAGATGTTGTCGCCGAGGCCGAGCGCCAGCGACACGGGTTCGCGGCGGTGGAACTCCCGCATCGCGTCGGCGACCGCCCACTGGGCGCGGGTTCCGGTGCCCGCGTCGCCGGTTACCAGCACCCGCAGGGTGCGCTCGGTCGGAAAGTCGAACTTGGTGACCCCGGGCGCCACCGGTACCGCCTGCGCCGGTGACAGGCCGACCAGCGACGCACCCGCCGCGATGCCCGCCGCACCGGCCAGGAAACCCCGGCGGCCAAAGTTGTTGTCAGGCATCTGAAATCCTCCACGATCCGGCGCCCCGCCCGGCACCTATCTTCGCCCATCGGGGCGCGTACGGCGATGCGGGGCGGGACGAGCCGGAACCGTGTCGTCTACTTCGCCGCGACGACCGGCTTCTTGCTCCGATCCAAACCGAGCGCGTCGGAGATGGTGAAGAACATGTCCGTCTGATCGGTCAGGCCGACCACGTTCGCCGCACGAGGGCCGTAGGCGGCGATGCGCAGCTGGGTGCCGGTGTGCTCCTGCGAACCGGCGACATCGGAGGTGCCGTAGGAGACGCCGATCTCGGCGCCGTCCTTGGTGACGACCTTGCTGGTCAGCGCCGGGGACTTGGTCTCGAGCGGAACGATCTGGCTGCTGTGCGCGTGATCGGCGGTGACGATCACCAGGGTGTTGCCGTCGTTCTTCGCGAATTCCAGCGCGACCTGCACGGCCTCGTCCAGGTCGACGGTCTCACCGACCTGGCCGCACGGGTTGGCGGCATGGTCCTGCTTGTCGATGGACGCGCCTTCGACCTGGAGGAAGAAGCCGTCCTTGCGATCGTCGAGCAGGTCGATCGCCTTGCGCGTCATACTCGCGAGGTCGGGCACGGTGGCCGCGCGCTCCGGGTTCGGACGGCAGGTCTGCGCGGGCAGGCTCAGTCCGTTCGGGACCGCGGTGTCGCCGGCCCACCGGATCGGCATGTTGCCGGGCGAGAACAGGCCCAGTACCGGCGCGTCCTGATCCGCCTTGGTGATGCCGTCGAGTCCGGCCTTGTCCGAGACCACGTTGTACCCCCGGGCCTTGGCCTGGTCCCGCAGGGTCTGCCCCTGCCACTGGCCCGCGACCGCCTTCTGCTCGAAGCTCTTCGCGCCGCCACCCAGGGTGACGTCGGCGCGGGTGTTCAACAGCTGCTCGCTGATCGAGCCCAGACCGCCGTTCTCCAGCGCGCTGGTCGGACATTTCGCGGTGGTCTCTTCCGGGCCGTAGCACTTGCGCTCGGTGACGTGCGCGGCCTGCACGGCCGGGGTGGCGTCCTGGATCTCGGCGGTGCTGACATTGCCGGTGGCCTTGCCGTTCGCCTTGGCGATCTCGGTGAGGTTGGTCTGCGGCTGACCCGCGAGGTTCACGCTGATCGCGCCGTTGTAGGTCTTCGTGCCGGTCGCCCAGGCGCTGGCGCTGGCCGCGGACTCGGTGACGTAGTCCGGCTTGCCGGTCTTCTTGTCCAGCGAATAGTGCGTGTAGGAGCCGGTGAGCGGCAGCGCGTCGATGCCCTTGAAGTACCCGCCCGCGCCCTCGGCGACATTGCGCGCGAGCGTGATCTCGGAATCGCCCATGCCGTCGCCGATCAGCAGGATGACGTTCTTGGCCTGGTTGCCGTTGAGCGAGGCGCGCAGGGCCTCGGTGCGATCACCGGTGGTTCGGCGGGCGCCGCCGTTGTCGCTCGGTGTCCCTTGGGCTTTGGGGCTGATGAGCTCGCCATTGCCCTGCTTCGTGGAGTCGGAGGATCCGCAGGCGGCCAGGACTCCGACGAGAACGGCGGCGCCCAGCACTGCGCCCGCACGGAACCGGCGGGGCATGGAACGCGACGAGACAGGGGGCATGAGCGAAAACTCCATTGTTCGTAGAGACATGGGATGTGTGGAGCTTTACGACGTCGTCTGAACGAAAAGGGCACAACGGGCAACCGCCTGGTTACCAACCGCTGTCTTATACGCATGTTCGCATACATAAGCACGCGGTGCCGCATGCGAATACCACTGTCACACAGGATGTTTCCCGCGAGCCCGAACCGTTGTCAGGCCCGCGGGACAAATGCCGGGAAGGTGCAGAATGTCACTCTCCGGCCAGTACCTCGAGTACCCCTTCGCCATACTTGGCCAACTTGTTCTCGCCGACGCCGCCCACGCTCCCGAGTTCGGTCAGGCTCGACGGCTTGCGCGCCGCGATCTCGCGCAGCGTGGCGTCGTGGAAGACGACGTAGGCCGGGACGCCCTGCTCTTTGGCGGTCGCTGCCCGCCATTCCCGCAACCGCTCGAACACCGGCACATCCGCGGGCGCCATATCGACCGCGGCCTTGGCCGCCTTCGCGGCACGGGCCGGTTTGGTGACCCGCTCCGGTTCCCGACGCAGCAGCACCTGACGTCCGTCGAACAGCACCTCGTTGCTCGCTTCGGTCAGCGTCAGCACGCCGTAGTCGCCGTGCACGGCGAGCAGCCCACCGGCGAGCAATTGCCGCACCACGCCGCGCCATTCGATATCGCGCAGGTCGGTGCCGATCCCGAACACCTTCAGCTCGTGGTGATCGTGTTGCAGCACCTTGGGATTCTTCTTGCCGAGCAGGATATCGACGATATGACCCGCACCGAAGCTCTGGCCGCGTTCGCGCTTGAGCCGCAGCACCGTGGACAGCAGTTTCTGCGCCGGCACGGTGCCGTCCCAGGACTCCGGCGGTGTGAGGCAGGTATCGCAGTTGCCGCACGAAGCGCCCGGCTGATCGAAGTAGTTGAGCAGCTGTACCCGTCGGCAACTGACCGTCTCGCACAGCGCGAGCATCGCGTCCAGGTGCAGCTGCAATTGCCGCCGATGAGCGGCGTCACCCTCGGACGAATCGATCATCTTGCGTTGCTGCACAACATCGTTGAGGCCGTACACCATCCAGGCCGTCGACGGCAGCCCGTCGCGGCCCGCGCGACCGGTCTCCTGGTAGTAGCCCTCGACCGATTTCGGCAGGTCCAGGTGCGCGACGAAGCGCACATCCGGTTTGTCGATGCCCATGCCGAACGCGATGGTGGCGACCACGACCAAGCCGTCCTCGCGCAGGAAGCGCGCCTGGTTCTGCGCGCGGGTGCGGTTGTCCAGCCCGGCGTGATACGGCACCGCGCGAATACCGTTCTCGGTGAGGAAGGCAGCGGTCTTCTCCACCGAATTGCGCGACAGGCAGTAGACGATGCCCGCGTCGCCCGCGTGTTCGGTGTTGATGAACTCCAGCAGCTGACGATCGGGCTTGTTCTTCGGTTCGATCCGGTACTGGATGTTCGGCCGGTCGAAGCTGGCGACGAACCGGCGGGCGGAGCCGAGGTCCAGGCGCTGCACGATCTCGTCCCGGGTCTTGCCCGTAGCCGTCGCGGTCAGCGCGATGCGCGGCACGTCCGGCCAGCGCTCGTGCAGCACCGACAGCGCGAGGTAGTCGGGCCGGAAGTCGTGGCCCCACTGCGAGACACAGTGCGCCTCATCGATGGCGAACAGCGCGACCTTGCCCCGGTCGAACAGCTGCGCCGTCGATTCCAAGCGCAATCGTTCCGGTGCCAGGTACAGCAGGTCGAGCTCGCCCGCGACGAACTGGGCCTCCACCGTGCGACGCTCGTCCGGGTACTGGGTCGAGTTCAAGAATCCGGCGCGCACCCCGAGCGCGCTGAGCGCGTCCACCTGATCCTGCATCAACGCGATCAGCGGCGAGATCACCACACCGACACCCGGACGTACCAGCGCGGGGACCTGGTAGCAGAGCGACTTACCGCCGCCGGTCGGCATGAGCACCAGCGCGTCACCACCCGCGACCACGTGGTCCACGATCTCGCGCTGATCGCCGCGGAAGCTGTCGTAACCGAAGACCCGACGTAGGACCTCTTGCGCCGCAACGGATCCCGGGTCCACACCGGGTTCGGTGTCGGTCGCCACGGCCGCGAATGCATCGGGGGGAGTCACCCGGCCCATCCTACGAGTGCCCGCGCGCGGCGCCACCGGTACGTCGACCGATTCCCCAGCTCGGTTCTCGATTACTCCACATGGGGACAAACCCAGATCCCGCGGTTCCGGCCCACTGCTCTGACCTGCGACCGCGCCGAATCACCCGGAATTCGCCGACATGAGCCGTCGGACTGCCCCTGTTAGGTTGGCGCACATGGCAATAGGGCTGGGGAGCAACCGAATCAGGACCGCCGTGCTCACGGTCGCACTCGCGGCGGGGCTCGCCACGGCCACGCCGACCGCGGCCGCGGCGCCGACGACAACGCCGCAGTGCGCGGACGGCTGGCAGGCGAGCACCGTGATCGAGGGCGTGGGAAACCTGGAGAATCTCGACTACGACGGCGCGGGCGGGTTCTACGTCACCGGCATCGTCGACGGGTTCCTCGCCCATGTGGACAGCGCCGGTCGTTTCGAGAAGCTGCTCACCGGACTGGACTTCCCCGCGGGCGTGCGAGTCGCGGGGCCATACGTCTACTTCCTCACCGGTGACGGACTCACCGCCGCACCGGGCACGCTGCAACGCTACGAGATCGCGACCGGCGCGGTGACCGTGTTGCTCACCGGGCTGAACGGCCCGAACGGCCTGCTGCTGCTACCCGATGGCGATCTGCTCTTCACCACCATCGGTGTGCAAGCGCCGCAGACCGGGATCGGCCGCTACCGCCCCTCGACCGGTGAGTACACCCGAACCTGGTCCAGCCTGCCGCTCACCAACGGACTCGCACTGGCGCCGGACGGACGGTCGATCTACACCGACAACCTGACCATGCGGATCTTCCGCGTGCCGCTGGACGCACCGGAAAGCCCTGTCGTCATCGCCGGTATACCGAATCTGGTCACCCTTCCCGACGATATGGAAGCCACGCGCTCGGACACCCTGTTCGTCGCCGACCACGCCTTCGGCGCGATCAACAAGGTGGATCCCCGCACCGGCGCAGCCTGCGCGATCATCACCGGGCTGATCAAACCGGGCGCGACGCGTAACCCGCCCGACGGGACCACCTCCGTCCGGATCGCGCCCGACGGCGACTCGTGGGCGCTGTACTTCACCGCGATGGACGGCGCTCTGCGCCGCCTGCGCCCGCCGGCCGATATCGACCTCACCCCCGCTACTCCCACGCGGTAGAACAGATGTGCAGCACGCCGCAGTTCGGAAAGGAAGCAGCATGCCCGAACCCGCTCCCATGATCGCGGCCACCCGCGCCGACGCCGAAGACATCGCGCACCTGCGGGATCGCCTCGCCCGGTGGATGGTGGACAACGGCATCGACCAGTGGCATCCGGGCGAATACCCCGCCGCACTCGTCGCGGCCGAGGCGGACCGGGGCGAATGGTTCGTTTGGCGCGACGACACCGGAGCGCTGCTCGCGACGGTCCGCCTCGTGTGGCGCGATCCGGATTTCTGGGGCGCCGACGACGACACCGAGGCCGGCTACATCCACGGCCTCATGGTTGCGCCGGAACAGCGCGGCCGCGAACTCGGCGGCCGGATCATCCAGTTCTGCACCGACTACACCCTCGACCAGGGCGTCACGCTGCAACGCCTCGACACCGCCGCCAACAATCCGGTGCTCCGGAAGTACTACACCGCACAGGGTTTCACCGAACTCCGCGAAGTCCCGCTCCCGGCACACTTCCACGGCAACATCAACGTCGTCCTGATGGAACGCCTATTGACCCCGCCCGACGCCTGACGACGGACCGGCGGAACAGCTGAGGCCGATCAGTTTCGCAGCCGCGCCAAAGTCTCGTCGTGCAGCAGAGCGTTGGTGGCGATCGCGTCGCCGCCGTGCGGGCCCGGGGTGCCGTCGAGCGAGGTGAAGCGGCCGCCGGCTTCGCGCACGAGGATGTCGAGGGCGGCCAGATCCCACAGGGACACTTCGGGTTCGGTGGCGATGTCGACGGCGCCCTCGGCGAGCAGGCAGTAGGTGAAGAAGTCGCCGTAGCCGCGCACGCGCCACACGGCGTCGGTGAGGGCGAGGAACTTGTCCCGCAGGCCGCGTTCCTGCCAGCCGGACAGACTGGAGAAGGCGAGGCTGGCTGCATCGAGTTCGCCGACCGCGGACACCGCGATCGATTTCGGCGCCACGGTGTCGACGCGATGCCAGGCGCCCGCGCCCGCCGCCGCCCACCAGCGCCGGGACAGCGCGGGCGCGCTCACCACGCCCACCACCGGAACACCGTCGTCCAGCAGCGAGATCAAGCTGGCCCAGATCGGCACCCCGCGCACGAAGTTCTTGGTGCCGTCGATCGGGTCGATCACCCACTGCCTGCCCTCGAATTCGACGTCGCCGCCGAACTCCTCCCCCAGCACCGCATCGCTCGGTCGCTGCTCGGCCAGCACCTGGCGGATCGCCTTCTCCACCGCCAGATCCGCGTCCGATACCGGCGTCAGATCCGGCTTGGCGTCCACCCGCAGGTCGAGCGCGCCGAACCGCGCCCGGGTGATCGCGTCGGCCTCGTCCGCCAACCGCAGGGCGAGTTCCAGATCAGAGGAGTAGTCAGCCACGCACGCACCCTATCGGTCCCGGCATCGAGCGGGGCGACCGCGCGGGCGAGTTGCGCGTCGTCGACGTGGGTTCACGCCGAGCCCGCACCGGGGCACGACCAGCCGGGTCAAGACACCGTGACGGCGCGAGCCGTACTCAACGCCTCGGCCCACCAGTGCAGTTGGCCGAGCATGGCCTGGGCCGCCGCGGCGGGCTCCTCGGGATCGCGCAGCTTGCCCTGCTCGTCGAACAGCAGGTAGTAGCGCGGGAACGAGACGTAGTTGCGCACCGTGTGCGCGTTGAGCTCGTTGAAGATCTGCCGCAGGTGCTCGATCGCGAGCAGCCCGCCGCTCAGCCCGCTGTATCCGACGAATCCGATTGCCTTGCTGTCCCATTGGGTGAAATGCCAGTCGATCACCGCCTTCAGCGCCGCGGGGATGCTGCGGTTGTAGTCGGGCGTGACGATCACGAACGCGTCGGCCTCGGTCAGCCGCCGCGTGAGATCCGCCATGCCTGCCGGGCGCTCGGGATTCGGGTCCAGCGCGGGCGGCACCTCGGGCAGCGCCAGCGGAATGTGCGCTTCGGCCAGGTCGATCACGTCCACCTCGAACGCCCCGTGGTTGCCGGCGTGCTCGGCGAACCATTCCGCGACAACGGGTCCGAACCGTCCCTCCCGCACGCTGCCGATGATCACCGCGAGTTTCAAAGCCGACATCGTTTTCTCCTCCACAGTTCCGGCGACCGTCCGATCGCCGCGCTGACCAATCTGCTGGCCGCCGCGCCGGCCAGGGAGACCGTCGTGAGAGTGGTAGTGGCAGGGACACCCTCGGCCGGTGACCGCTTGTTACGTTCGACAGGTGAGCGACAACGAGCTGGGCCTGTACCTGCGCACCCGCCGCGAGGCGGTCACCCCCGCCGAGGTCGGACTGCCCACCGGGCCGCGCCGCCGCACGCCCGGGCTGCGCCGCGCCGAGCTGGCGATGTTGGCCGATGTGAGCGTGGAGTACATCACCCGTCTGGAGCAGGGTCGCGATCGTCGCCCGTCACCGCAGGTGCTCTCGGCGCTCGCCGATGCGCTGCGGCTCACCCCGAGTGGCCGAATCCATCTGTACCGCCTCACGAAATCGGCCGACAGCGGGTTCACCTGCATGGGTGACGCGCAGCCGCCGCGCGAGGTGCGTCCCGCGGTCCGCGCCGTGCTCGACCGGCTCGAACCCGCGCCCGCGGTGGTGGTCAACCGGCTGACCGAGGTGCTCGCGCACACCGAGGGTTACCACCGGCTGATGGCGCCGACCGGCCTGTTCGACAGCACGCCGGCGAACCTGGCCCGGTTCGTGTTCACCGACCCGCGGGCCCGCACTGCGTACCCGGACTGGCACCACCTCGCCGATCACGCGGTCGCCACGCTCAAGCACGGCCCGTTCCGCAACGACGCGCACATCGCGGTGCTGGCCGACGAACTCACCGTCACCGTCGGCCCGGAGTTCACCGAGCGGGTCGACACCGTGCCGAGTCTCCCCGCCGCCACCGGGATCAACCGTTTCGTGCACCCCGAGGCCGGGGCGCTGCGCCTGGCCTACGAAACCCTGGAACTGTCCGCCGACGACGATCAGCGCTTGATCGTGCACCTGCCCGCGGACGACGCGACGGCGAGCGCTCTGGACACCCTGACCGGCCGCCGTCCCGGCGCATTGCGCGCGGTCTGAGCGCCGCCGGTCACCGGCGCGACCCGGCACGGCCGCACTGCTGCTTCGACAGTGACGCTGTACCAGTAGGCTTGAGCATCGTGCATCCTGACGTTTCCGCTGATCTCGCCGAACTCGACGCCACCCTCAAGACGGTCGAATCGGTCCTCGACATCGAGGAGCTGCGCCGACGTATCGACGAGCTCGAGCACCAAGCCGCAGACCCCGATTTGTGGAACGACCAGGACCACGCGCAGCAGGTGACCAGTGAGCTCTCGCACGCGCAGGGTGAGCTGCGCCGGGTCGAGGAATTGCGCCAGCGTCTCGACGACCTACCGGTGCTCTACGAGCTGGCCGAGGGCGAAGAGGGCGACTCGCGGACGGCCGCGCTGGCCGATGCCGACGCCGAACGCGCTGCGCTGCACGGTGACGTGGAGGCGATGGAGGTCCGCACCCTGCTGTCCGGCGAGTACGACAAGCGCGACGCGCTGGTCAACATCCGCTCAGGTGCCGGTGGCGTGGACGCCGCCGACTGGGCCGAGATGCTGATGCGCATGTACATCCGCTGGGCTGACCGGCACAAGTACTCGGTCGAGGTCTATGACACCTCCTATGCCGAAGAGGCCGGGATCAAGAGCGCCACCTTCGCGGTGAAGACGCCCTACGCCTACGGCACGCTCTCGGTGGAGATGGGCACGCACCGCCTGGTGCGGATCAGCCCGTTCGACAACCAGGGCCGGCGCCAGACCTCGTTCGCCGAGGTCGAGGTGCTGCCCGTGGTCGAGACCACCGACCACATCGAGATCCCGGAAGGCGAGGTACGCGTCGACGTGTACCGCTCCTCCGGGCCCGGCGGCCAGAGCGTCAACACCACCGACTCGGCGGTGCGCCTGACGCACATCCCGACCGGCATCGTGGTCACCTGCCAGAACGAGAAATCCCAACTCCAGAACAAGATTTCGGCGATGCGGGTGCTGCAGGCCAAGCTGCTCGAACGCAAGCGGCAGGAAGAGCGCGCCGAGATGGACGCGCTCAAGACCAACGAGGGCGCCTCCTGGGGCAACCAGATGCGCTCCTACGTGCTGCACCCGTACCAGATGGTCAAGGATCTTCGGACGAACTATGAGGTCAACAACCCGTCGGCGGTACTCGACGGTGACATCGACGGTTTCATCGAATCGGGCATCCGCTGGCGGATGCGCGAACAGGCCAGTTAGCGCGAACACCCCGGTTAAGTCCGGCTTTTTGCTCATTAAGTCCGCCCGCTTGCGCGGAATCGGCGTGCGGACGCCGGTAACCTGTCTGGCGTGCATCCAGTCGGAAGTTCCCTCGAGGTGTTGACCATGTCACTCGCGACGACCTCGGAGACCACGAACTGGCTGCGTTCCAATGGTCTCGAGATCGTGCTGCTGATTCTCGGCGCGGTGCTGTTCAGTCGATTCGCGACGTTTGTCCGGGATCGGATCACGCGCAAGATCGACGAAGGCTTCCGCGGCGGTGACGCGCTGGTGCGGTCCGAGGCGGCAAAGCATCGGCACGCGCTGGCGCAGGTGGTCACCTGGGTGGTGCTCACCATCGTCTATGTGCTGGTCGGCATGGAGGTGCTGCGCCGACTCGGTTTCGCGATCACCGGTTTGGTCGCCCCGGCCGCGGTGCTGGGCGCCGCGCTCGGCTTCGGCGCGCAGCGCATCGTGCAGGACATCCTGGCCGGATTCTTCTTGATCACCGAGCGGCAGTACGGCTTCGGTGACGTAGTTCGCATCGCGGTGACTGGCTCCGCGGAGATGGCCGAGGGTACCGTCGAAGACGTCACGTTGCGGATCACCACCTTGCGCAACTCGGACGGTGAAGTGATCACCGTGCCCAACGGGCAGATCGTGAAAGTGACGAATCTGTCGAAGGATTGGGCCCGCGCCGCCATCGACGTACCGGTGCCCGCGACGGCCGATATCACCAGGATCAACGAGATCCTGCACGACGTCGGTACAAAGGCGTACGAAGACGCTCGGTTGAAGCCACTGCTCCTCGACGAGCCCTCGGTGATGGGTGTCGAGGATCTGACCGTTGACCAGATGAACATCCGAATGGTTGCCCGCACACTGCCAGGCAAACAATTCGAAGTCGGACGCGAACTGCGGGTGCGGGTAGCCGCAGCATTGCGCCGGGAGGGTATCAGTGAGACCACGTAGAACCATCTCGCTTCTGAAGGAGTCGGTGCGCCCCAGCACGCTCTTGAAGGAATCAGTACGACCGCGACGTTCCACCGCGATGCTGATGGCGGCGTGGGTCGCGACGCTCGTCCTATACCTGTTCGTCAAACCGGACGAGGCGATGGTGTCGCGCCCGGAACCGTTGAACACCGTTCCAGCAGCAGTGAATCCGGCGGTCGCCCCGCCCCGCTGAGCACCGCCGCGCTGAGCCCGCCGGGATCACCCGGCCGGGTTCACGAGGTGCGCGCGTTGCCGAGCACGCTGACGCACATGTCGGCGCACTCGGCGGCGAGGGCGGCGGTCGTCAGGTCGAGGGTGCCGTCCAGCCACCCTTCGATGAGTTGGTTTACACCGCCGGTGATGAAGAGTGCTGCGCGGCGGAGCCAGGCCGGGTCGGCGGTGATGCCGAGCGCGGTGGGCGCGTGCGCGACCACGAGGTCGGCGATCATCGTGAGCACGTCATGTCGCCGTCGCACCAGGGCCGGCAGGTCGCCGGGGTCGCTGGCGACGATGCGGTGGATGTGCCGATCACCGGCGGCCGCCTCGAGAAATGCCTGGAGTGCGGTGCGGAGCTGGACCTCGGCCGGTCCAGCACTCGACACTCCCGCTTGCACGAGTATCGCCAGCAGTTGGTCGCGCACCTCGTCGGCGACGGCGGCCAGCAGTTCCTCGCGGTTGGGGAAGTGCTCGTAGAAGTACCGATCGGTGAGCCCCGCGGCTTTGCACACGCCGCGCACCGTGACGGCGGCGATCCCGGATTCGCCCCAGGTCGTGCGGGCGGCCGCGATCAGCCGAGCGCGACGCTCGGCGCTGCGGTCGGCGGCGCTGACACCGCCGTAGCTGCGCACGGCCTGGTTCGTCATTGACAACACTCTAGGCGGACTCCTACATTTGCGGACGTACGTCATCAGATGACAGTCGTCATCAGATTTGCGATTCAAGGGAGAATCCAGATGACCACCGTGCCCACTGGCCCCGCCTACCGCCAGGTCACCGCGCCGCTGCTCGACGAACTCGACTACCACGCCGTCCGGATCGACGGACGGCTGCCGGAGCAGCTGCGGGGCACGCTGTATCGGATCGGGCCGGGTAAGCACCAGGTCGGACGTTCGTTGCTGCACAACGTGTTCGACGGCGACGGGATGATTTCGCAGTTCGTGCTCGACGGGTCGACGGTGCGCTTCCGCAACCGTTACGTCCGCACCAGGCATTTCGAGCACGGGCAACGGTCGGATCGGATCCGCTATCGCGGGGTGGGCGGGCAGATTCCGGGCGGCCCACTGACAAACATCGGCCGGCTCCCGGCGAACGTAGCGAACACCAATGTCGTCAACTATGACGGCGGGCTGCTCGCGCTGTGGGAACTCGGCAACCCGCACCGGATCGACCCCGACACGCTGGACACGTCGGGCACCACGGATTTCGACGGCAGACTCGGCTTTCTGGGTGCGTTCTCCGCGCACCCGAAGTGGGATCCGTCCACCGGCGAGATGTACAACTTCGGCTTGGACATCCTGCCCACCCCGCGCATCCGCACCTACCGTGTCGACCGGAGCGGGCGGCTACACCGGCTCGCGACCGTCCCGATGCTCGACCTGCCCTGGAATCACGACTTCGCGCTCACCGCAAGGTATCTGGTGTTCGCGCTCGACCCGATTCTGCCGAACATCCCGAAGATCGCGCTGGCCACCCACTCGTTCATCGAGGCACTCGACTTCAAGCGCGCCAAAGGAACTCGCTTTCTGCTCGTCCCGAAGGACGGCGGCAGGACGCGGGTCGTAGAGCACGAAGCGCTGCTTCATGTACACCTCACCAACGCCTACGACGACGGCGACGACGTCGTGCTCGAGCTGGTGCGGCTGGACACCGAGTGGGACGAGTTCCGCCGGATGACCGGGATGGTCAACCGAGCCGACGGCGGGCGACCACAGTTTCCGGACTCCAGGCTGATGCAGTACCGAATCACCAAGAGCGGCCGGGTCATCGAACGTCAACTCACCGACCGCTCCGGCGAATTCCCGCAGTACGACTGGCGGCGCGGCACCAGCGAACACCGATACACCTACCTCGCCGGCGCGGGCGGCCCCGCCGGACTGTTCGACTCCATCGTCAAGATCGACCACCACACCGGCGCGGTGCGCAGCTGCGAACTGGGCGCGAGTTCGGTCGGTGAGCCCCTGTTCGTCCCCCGCGCCCGCGACGCCGCCGAAGACGACGGGTGGCTGCTCGCCCTCAATCACGAACTCACCGAGAACCGCTCCCAATTGCTGATTCTGGACGCCCGCGATCTCGAGCGCGGACCGCTGGCCGCCGCCTGGCTCGACCATCACATTCCGTGGGGTTTCCACGGCACGTTCACCCACCGCGTCGCCCAGCCCGGACCGAACACCTGACGCCCTGGCTGGACGCCCAGCCGCTCATATCGAACGTGAGTTCGACTCGAGGTATCGTCGGCCCATGTCACAACCTTCGCGCCGGGAATGGGCGACGTGGAATCTCGAACAGGTCCGTGACCAGCTGCTCGACGCGGCAGCGTTCGGCAAGCGGCTCCCGCCCGAGCAATTGGAGCAGGCGGCCGGAAAGATCGGCGAGGGCCTGCGGGTGTTCCAGGAGCTGACCCGAGAGGCCGCCGAGTTCGGCGCGGCGGCGGGACGCGGCTGCACCGGACGCGGCCAGCTCGGCCCCCGGCGCGACTCGCCGAACCGATAGCGACCGGATCGGACAGGTGCGTCCGTGCTCCCGTGGACCGGCCGCGGCAAGCGCTAGGATCGCTGGCGCGGGTTACCCCTGGTTAGCTGGAATTCGGCCGGTAGCGCGCCACCGCACGAAGCCCAGCCGGGGCCGACCGCTGGGCACCGATGTAGAGCAGTGCCACGATTGGAGCGAAATGCCCTGCCAGACAAGGCAAAAGCCGCCTGGACGAGCGGGTCTGCGACACCCCGTCAGGGGGCTGATGTGATCACCATGCGCAACGTCACCAAGTCGTACAAGACCTCGACGCGACCGGCGCTGGACAACATCAGCGTCGAAGTCGGCAAGGGCGAATTCGTCTTCATCATCGGGCCGTCCGGCTCGGGCAAGTCGACCTTCATGCGGCTACTGCTGAAAGAGGAGACCCCCACCGCGGGGCAGATCCAGGTCGCCGACTTCCGGGTGGACCGGCTGCCCGGCCGCAAAGTGCCCAAGCTGCGCCAGCGGATGGGCTGCGTGTTCCAGGACTTCCGGCTGCTGCAGCAGAAGTCGGTGCACGACAATGTCGCGTTCGCGCTGGAGGTGATCGGCAAGCGACGCCAGTTCATCGAGCGCACCGTCCCCGAGGTGCTGGAGATGGTCGGGCTCGGCGGCAAAGCCGATCGACTACCGAGTGAACTGTCCGGCGGCGAACAGCAGCGCGTGGCGATCGCCCGCGCCTTCGTGAACCGGCCACTGGTGCTGCTCGCCGACGAGCCCACCGGCAACCTCGACCCGGACACCAGCGGCGACATCATGATGCTGCTGGAGCGGATCAACCGGATCGGGACGACGGTGCTGATGGCCACCCATGACAACCACATCGTCGACGCGATGCGCCGGCGGGTGATCGAACTCGATCGGGGCCGGCTGGTGCGCGACGAGGCGACCGGCGTCTACGGGGTTGATCGCTGATGCGCGCGAGTTTCCTGTTCAGCGAGGTCTTCGCGGGCCTGCGCCGCAACGTCACCATGACGATCGCGATGATCCTGACCGTCGCGGTCTCGTTGACCATGCTCGGCGGCGGTCTGCTCGCGGTGCGGATCGCCGACAAGACCGAGCAGTACTTCCTGGATCGGCTCGAGGTGCGGCTGTACCTCACCGAGGACGTCTCGGCCAACGACCCGGACTGCTCGCGGGATCCGTGCAAGACGCTGATGGCGGACCTGAAGGCGACCAAGGACGTGGAATCGGTCCAGTACCTCAGCCGCGACGACGCCGTGCGCGAAGCCAAGGAGAAGACGTTCAAGGACCAGCCCGAGCTGGCCAAATACGTCAGCGAGACGCCGCTGCCCGCGTCGCTGCGGGTGAAGATGAAGAACGCGGAACTGTATCCGCAGATCTACGAGAAGTTCTATGAGCGGCCCGGTGTCGGATTGGTGCGCAATGACAAGGACATCGTGGATCGCCTGGTCAGCCTGTTCGACGGGTTGCGCAACGCGGCCTTCGGCCTCGCGGTGCTACAGGCGCTGGCGGCGCTGCTGCTGATCGCGAACATGGTGCAGATCGCGGCCTTCACCCGCCGCACCGAGGTCGGCATCATGCGGTTGGTCGGCGCGACGCGCTGGTACACCCAGCTGCCGTTCCTGCTGGAGGCGGTGGTCGCGGCGCTCGCCGGATCGGTGGTCGCGGTGCTCGGTCTGCTCATCGCGCGGCCGCTGGTGATCGACCGGGCGCTCGGCGATCTGTTCTCCAGCAAGGTGTTTCCGCGGATCACCGGCGACGACATCGCGATGGTCGCGCTGGTGATCGCGCCGGTGGGTGTCATCTTCGCGGCGTTGACCGCGTACGGAACGCTGCGCTACTACGTGCGGGAGTAGCGCAGAACGCCACCGCGAGCCGGTCCGGGGAACATCCCGGGCCGGCTCGCTGTCGCTGTGGCGTTCAGAAGACCAGGGTGAACTCAGGAGACCTGCGTGACGGGTTGCGCGTCGCGGATCGTGGCCCGCGTGCGCACCAGTAGTTCCCGCTGCCGTTCGAGTTCGGCGATCCTGCTGTCCAGTTCGCTGTGCCTGCTCGCCACGATGTGCAGGGATTTGTCGCAGGCTTGAATCCACCGCCCGTCCCCACGATCCATGGCGCACGGCAGCAACCCGCGGATGTCCTCGGTCGACAGTCCTGCCGCCAACATCTGCCTGAGGTACCCGACCTGTTCCGGCGCGTCTTCGGTATAAGACCGGTAGCCGAGTGCGTCACGCTGCGGCTCCAGCAGCCCCTGCTCTTCGTAATACCGGAGCAGGCGGGTGCTCACTCCCGTGCGGCGGGCCAATTCTCCGATCAACATATGACCTCCCTCACCGCCTGCTTGCCTTCACACTCATGTGAATTCCTAACTTGGCCGGCATGACAGCAATTCCCTTGCAGACCACCGTCACCGGTTCCGGCCCCGGCCTCGTCCTCGCGCACGGCGCGGGCGGCACCATCGACACCAACTTCGGCACCCTGATCCCGGCGCTGGCCGCGACGCACACCGTGGTCGCCCCCGACTACCCGGGCGCGGACGTGCGACTCGACCTCGACGGTTTGGCGGACGCGCTCGTCGAAGCCGCGGTCGAGGGCGGCGTGGAAACGTTCACCGTGCTGGGCTACTCGCTCGGCAGCACGGTGGCCGTGCGGGCCGCGGCGCGGCACCCCGACCGGGTGCGTGGCCTGATCCTGGCCGCCGGGTTCGCCAAGGCCGACAACCGGGCTCGCCTGGCCGTCCAACTCTGGCAGGACCTGCTCGATCGCGGGGACACCACTACCTTCTCCCGGCTGACGCTTTCGATGGCGTTCAGCGCGGCCTTCTTGAACGATTTGTCCGCGGACGCGGTCGACGAAGCCGTCCGCGTCGGCGCCACCACCATCCCGGGCGGCACCCGGCAGCAAGCCGACCTGGTCCAACGAGTCGACACCACACTGGATCTGCCGCGGCTCGAGGTGCCGGCCTTGGTCGTCAACGCGACCGAGGACCTCTTGGTCGACCCGTCGAATTCTCGTTTCCTCGCCGACACCATTCCGGGAGCCGAGTACACCGAGATCGCGGCCGGTCACGTTCTCATGGCCGAACAGCCCGAGCAGTGGCGCAAAACCGTCGAGGACTTCCTGGTTCGGCACAGTCTTTGAGGTACCGGCACGGCTGACCCGCCCGACGGGTCAGCCCAGGTGCTTGGCCCGAGCCCAGAGTTCGGACCACGGCGCGCGCGGGTTGCGGCAGATGAACAGCGGTTCGCCCTGCTCGTCGTTGTCGATGCCGAGTCCGTTGTCGATCCGGCCCGCGGGTTGGATATCGGCGAAGATCTCGGCGAGGCGGTCGCGCTCGATGCCGACGGTGAGGTATTCGGCGGTGCCGTCGCGTGGCGGCCCCCACCACCAGTACGAGTTGTGGCCGGAATGCGGCACGGGCATGTGGTACGGGGCGCCGAAGCGTTCGATCGCGCCTGCTTCGCCGTAGTTGGCCGTGAGCACGGCGACATCGTCGCCCATGCCCGCGCGCACCCCGCCGACCTGGCGGACGAACTCCGGCCAGCCGATCGTCTCGCCCGCGTCGTAGTTGACCGCGAGGACCGGCGTGTCCTTCAGCATCGAGACGGGCAGCACCGGCAGGAACAGCACCGCACAGAGCGCCGCGTTGACCGCGACACCGAAACCCACCGCGGCCCAGCCGATCTTGCGCTCCCCCAGCCACGCCGCGAGCGGGACGGCACCGGCCGCGAGCAGGATCGGATACATCGCGCCCAGGTAATAGGCTTTGCCGCCGATCAGCAGGAACAGCACGAAGAGCAGGCCGTAGGTGGCGGCGAACGCGCGATAGCGGTGGTCCCTGGCCAGCCGCCACAACCCGAAGATCCACAGCGGCACCAACACCGGGCCCATCAGCCCGAATTGCAAGAGCACGAACATGATCGGGGAGTCCGAGGTGCCGGAGGACCCGCCCGCGATCGCGCGGCCCAGCTCCCATTGCGGCCAGCCGTTGCGCGCCTGCCACACCAGATAGGGCAGCCAGATCAGCACGGCGATCCCGACCGCGATCGGAAAGTACTTGGTGGCGAATATCTTTCGCGGTCCGAGCAGGAGCAACGAGACTACCAGCGCGGCGAGCGGAAAGATCAGCAGCAGCTTGTTCTGCAAACCGACGCCCACGACTACGCCGATCACGATCCAAAGCCGTGGACCGTTGAACCACAATGATTTTCGCCGGGCCGTCGGTTCGACGCCATCTCGGCCCACGAGTTTCAGTACCAGCACCGACAGCACCGACCACACGGCCAGATCGAACACCGCGGTGCTGAGCATATGCCCGGCGCCCATCAGCAGGGCCGCGCTCGCGACCGCGGCGGCGGCCAGCGCCTGCGCGCCGCGGCCGCCGCCGAACTCCCGGGCGAGCAGTCCGGCACAGACCACCACGAGGGTTGCCGCGAGCACGCCGGGCAGCCGCAGCAGGAGTAACGAATCAGGATCGATTGCCGCCATCAGCTCGGCCACCAGCGGAGTCAACGGGGGCTGATCCGGGTACCCCCAGGAAAGATGCCGACCGGCCGCCAGGAAATACAACTCGTCCCGGTGATACCCGTAACGCGAGGCCAGTGTGACAAGAACAACGGCAAAGCACGCCGCAACGATGGGCACCCGTTCAGCGTGGCACAAACGCCGCCGTCGCGCGGACGGTCCGGGCGCCGCGCACCGCGGCCGGCGGTCGCGCTGCCGAGCCGTTCACAGCGGCGTATGCTGCACCTCGACGCGGTTCTTACTGGGGAGTAAGATAGTCTTACTCAGGAGTAAGATAGCTGGGACAAGACCTCACCCCCACCCACCCGAGAAAACAGGTGATGATGAGCACTCGAGACAGCGCAACGAAGCGACGTCCAGACACGTCCGCGGTCGGCCTGAACCACCCCAAACGGGACTGGATGGGCGCGGCTATGCGGGTGATGACGACCCTCACCGGGTCGGAACTCGCCGAGAAGTACAACCTGCGCAAGCCGATCGAGCGAGTCACCTACGAGGGCACCAAGACCGGCTTCCGCACCCTCGGCGCCGCGACCCGCGCCTTCGCCAAGGTCACCGGTAACGGCCAGCCGAAGCGGCTCGCGCCCAACGAGACGAAGAACAAGGACTTCTTCGACCTCACGCCGACCGACGAGCAGCAGATGATCACCGAGACGGTGAAGGAATTCGCCGCCGAGATCCTGCGCCCGGCCGCCTACGAGGCCGACGCGGCCGCCAAGGCGCCGCGCGATCTGCTCGAACGCGCCGCCGAACTGGGCATCACCCTGATCAACGTGCCCGAGGAGCTCGAAGGCGCCGCCTCCGAGCGCGGTGCGGTCACCAATTCCCTTGTGGCCGAGGCGCTTGCGCACGGCGACATGGGCCTGGCGCTGCCCATCCTCGCGCCGAGCGGTGTCGCGGTCGCCCTCTCCCAGTGGGGTACCGACGCCCAGCAGAAGACCTATCTGCCCGCCTTCACCGGCGAGAACGTGCCGCAGGCTTCCGTCGTGATCAGCGAGCCGCGCGCGCTGTTCGATCCGTTCGCGTTGCAGACCAAGGCTGTTCGCTCCCCCAGTGGTTACCGGATCTCCGGCGTGAAGAGCCTGGTGCCCGCGGCCGCGGACGCCGAACTGTTCCTGATCGCCGCCGAACTCGACGGCCGCCCTGCGCTTTTCATCGTCCCCTCGGACGCGCCCGGGCTGGTGGTCGAGGCCGATCCGAGCATGGGCCTGCGCGCGGCCGGGCTCGGCCGCCTGCTGCTCGACAACGTCGCGGTCGGCACCGACGCGATCCTCGGTGACGGCGACGCCAAGCAGCGTGCCGAGGACTACGCCGACGCGGTCCGGCTGGCCCGCCTCGGCTGGGCCTCGCTCGCCGTCGGCACCGGACAGGCCGTGCTGGACTACGTGATTCCCTACGTGAACGAGCGCGAAGCGTTCGGCGAGCCGATCTCGAACCGGCAGGCGGTCGCCTTCATGGTCGCCAACATCGCGATCGAGCTCGACGGGCTGCGGCTGGTCACCCTGCGTGGCGCCTCCCGCGCCGAACAAGGACTCTCCTTCGGCCGTGAGGCCTCGCTGGCCCGAAAGCTGGCCACGGACAAGGGCATGCAGATCGGCCTCGACGGCGTGCAACTGCTCGGCGGTCACGGCTTCACCAAGGAACACCCGGTCGAGCGCTGGTACCGCGATCTGCGGGCCATCGGCGTCGCCGAAGGTGTCGTGCTCATCTAGTCGGCCCGTTCCTTACTTCAGGAGACCTCAACAATGATCAACCTCGAACTCCCCAAGAAGCTGCGGGCCAGCGCCAACCAGGCCCATCAGGTCGCGACCGAGATCTTCCGCCCGATCTCGCGCAAGTACGACCTCGCCGAGCACGAGTACCCGGTCGAGCTGGACACCATGGCCGCCATGGTCGAAGGCCTCGCCGACTCCGGCACACAGAAGATCGGCGGCGCGGCCGGCGGCCGTGAAGACGACAGCGAAACCAACGGACACGCCACCGAGCTGCTCGGAAACAGCAACGGCGGCAACATGTCCGCGCTGCTGAATGCCCTGGAGACCTCCTGGGGTGACGTCGGCCTGATGCTCTCGATCCCCTACCAGGGTCTGGGCAACGCGGCCATCGCGGCCGTCGCCACCGACGAGCAGCTGAAGCGTTTCGGCAAGGTGTGGGCCTCCATGGCGATCACCGAGCCGTCGTTCGGTTCCGACTCCGCCGCCGTCACCACCACCGCCGTGCTCGACGGCGACGAGTGGGTGCTCAACGGCGAGAAGATCTTCGTGACCGCGGGCCAGCGCTCCACCCACATCGTGGTGTGGGCGTCGGTCGACCGCAGCCTCGGCCGTGCGGCGATCAAGTCGTTCGTGGTGCCGCGCGACGCTCCCGGTCTCTCGGTGGCCCGGCTCGAGCACAAGCTCGGCATCAAGGCCTCCGACACCGCGGTACTGCTGCTGCAGGACTGCCGGATTCCGAAGGACAACATCCTCGGCAGCCCGGAAGTCAACGTGGAGAAGGGTTTTGCCGGGGTCATGCAGACCTTCGACAACACCCGGCCGATGGTCGCCGCGATGGCGGTCGGCGTCGCCCGTGCCGCACTCGAGGAGCTGCGGGCCATCCTGACCGACGCCGGTGTCGAGATCTCCTACGACACCCCGCCGAACAACCAGCACGCGGCGGCCGCCGAATTCCTGCGCATGGAAGCCGATTACGAGTCCGCCTACCTGCTGTCGCTGCGCGCCGCGTGGATGGCCGACAACAAGAAGCCGAACTCGCTCGAGGCCTCGATGTCCAAGGCCAAGGCCGGCCGCACCGGCACCGACGTCTCGCTCAAGGCCGTCGAACTCGCGGGCGCCATCGGCTACTCGCAGCGCACCCTGCTGGAGAAGTGGGGCCGTGACTCGAAGATCCTCGACATCTTCGAAGGCACCCAGCAGATCCAGCAGCTCATCGTCGCCCGCCGCATCCTCGGCAAGACGAGTGCTGAGCTGAAGTAGTAAGGCAGACAATGGAAACCGGTGTGGGTCAGCTTCTCGATCCGCACCGGCTTCTTTTGCCTCTCAGCCCGGGTGCCCGCGCTGTGCTGGGCCGTCACCAGGCCCGCGTCCATACCGAGCGACCACCGCGCATAGTCTGCGTGGGCCGAAGCGCCATCAGCGCAGGTGGTCGTCGAATTCCTCGCAAAAATATGCCCGCGTGGGTGTACAGTTGCGGTTGTCACGCAAGTGATGCTGGGCGGTGGACGCCGGTTGCACCCGACGCCCACCTGGTGGGTTCATCTAGCCCCTCAACCAGCGGACCAGCACGAGCGCCCCGGCGATCACGGCAGCTGTTGCAAATACGATGCCGTAATCGACCGGGGCCTTGCTCTTTGCTCGGCGATGTTTCGCCATTCCCCACCACCTCCTTCCTGGGCGCGATGTCGGACCATGTCCATCGCCCCTCGGAATGAGGTGGCCTCACCCTACGCGAACCTGGCGACAAGAAATGTTGGAGCACAGGCACTTTCGGCACCAATAAACGACTTTTCGCGCGGGGTTCCAGTTGTGCCACTGGTTCCGGTTCCAGCACGGACGCCCCACCGACCGCGAGCGTTGGTATGCCCCAGAGGATTCACAGACCATCCATACGGTTCACAGGCCCTACAGCCCCGGTGAACCGTATGCAGGCTCTGTGAACCCCAGCAACAACTTTCGCGCACCACACGAATGCGCTCGTTTCAGATGCACCGGCCGCGATTGGGTCGGAATTCGCCCTCAATGTCGGGATTGTTGGGTTCCAATTGGAATGTTCCGGAATGTCGTAGCGGCGAAAGAGGCGTACGCGTTGGATAGTGGAACGGTTCGGTCAGGGGTGGTTGCGTAACGGCCGGTGTTTCTTGATCGACAATTGAGCGAATGTTTTCTCTCGAGCGGCACCAGAGACCTCAAGGAGAAACTGCACATGGAACGACCGAGTGTGATCCGTCGCCTCGCGACCGTTTTCGCCACCACGGCGGTTGTCGCGGGCGTTTTCGCCGGCAGTGCCGGTGCGGCACCGAGCACCGTCGATTGGGGGACGGCCGCGCAGCAACTGCGCGCGGCGGCCGCGGGCAACGCGCAGGCCGAGCAGGCGGTGGATCGGCTGCTCGCTTCGGGGCAGCTGAACCAGGCCGGCGAGGTGGCGCTGCCCGCGCAACCGTTCCAGATTCCGGCACAGTCGGATATCGGCCGTGGTGACGGTCCCGGCGTGTACGGGTCCGGTATCGCGCTCGGTCTCGACGGGTTCCGGTTCGGGTTCTTCGGCGGACCCGGCACCATCGCGCCGAACCAGGGTGGTGCGAAACTCGAAGTGCTGTGGATCAATCTGTCCAACGGCCGCAGCGGCACCGAGGTGCTGAACGAGCACAACGACGTCCCGGTGGACACCACTATTCGGTCCAGGGCCTTGGACACCGGCGCGGGCATGATCGTCGCCGCGGTGTACGGCAGTCTGTGGCACCGCTGGTCGGTTCCGGTGAGCGACGCGAACCCGGACGGGTATCAGTACCAACTGGGCACGATCTCGGTGCCGTCGTTCGGCGCGGTATACAACTGAGCAACCGACAGCACGGCCGTCGCGGCGCAGTCCGCGGCGGCCGTCGCGCACCCGAATGACCTCTTGTTCGGAACTACGTAGTTCCGTAGCTTTTGTGGCGTGAGTCTGGAAGAGCGGGTCGCGGAACTGGAACGGCGGCTCGACGGGCTGCTGCCCTTCGCGAACGGGAACGGGATCGAGGCGTCGTCGGACCGCTGGGCGGCCGCGCGCCTGCACGAGGAGTTCGCCGCGACCGACGAGCCGAACGGCGGCGTGCTGTTCGCCGGTTCGCTGCGCCTGCCGACCGACGAGCAGTACAGCTGGCAGGCCACGTTCACCACCGGCGACCTGATCGAGGACGACTGGGCCGAGACCGCGGAATGCCTTGCCGCGCTGGGCAACCCGGTGCGACTGCGGTTGCTGCGGGAGATCATGGGCGGCCGCAGGACCGCCGCCGAACTGGTCGGCCTCGAGGGCGTCGGCACCTCGGGTCAGGTCTACCACCATCTGCGGCAGCTGGCCGCCGTCGGCTGGCTGCACACCGCCGGCCGCGGGCGTTTCGAGGTGCCCGCGGGCCGGGTGGTGCCGTTGCTGATCGCACTGGCCAGCGCGCGGCGCTGAACCCTAGCTCAGGTCGCCGAGCTGTCCCGCGCAGAGCGCGAAGACGACCACGACGAGGGTGCGGATCAGCCGCACTGGTCACCGCACGAGCAGGCGCCGCCGGATTGGCAGCCGCATTGGCAGCCCGGACCACACGTGCAGTCCGGCGCCGGTACCGAAGTCGAGCGAACAAGCCTGATGATCATCGTTGAATCAGCCTCCATTCTGGTGTTCGACTACCCCTTGCGTGCATCGAACGCGCAGCGGATAACCCTGTCAAATAACCGCCGGTCCGGCGGTCCGGCGACACGCCGGTTACCGAAATTCCTCCCACGAAATCCCCGAAATCAATCGGACCGGACCCCGACAGGGCGGCCCTGTCCGATTAATCCGGTTCAGTCTGTGACCCCGCACACTGAGCACTGCTACGGTATGCCAAAAGTGGCCGTACCAGTTCGCTAGGTCGAGTGCCGACGCGAGGTTCTGTGGAGGTGTTTCGACATGAAGGTGGCACACGCGCTCGAGGTCGTGAAGGCGTTGGGAGTGCTGCGGAAGCGCGGGGTCTCCGATCCGCGCAAACCGTTGGAAACGCTTCGGACGATGAAGGAATCGCAGATCTACGGGCCGCAGGCCACGCTGATCCGCCACGCCGCGCGCATCGCGCCGGACTCCCTCGCGCTGGCCGACGAAAAGGGTGAACTGACCTACGGCCAGATCGACAAGCAGTCGACCGCGATCGCGCGCGGCCTGCACGCGGCCGGGCTCACCGAGGGCACCGTCGTCGGGGTGCTGGCCCGCGACCATCGCGGCCTGATCCTGTCCATGGTCGCCGCGAGCAAAGCCGGCGTGCGGGTGGCGCTGATGAACACCGGGTTCGCCAAGCCGCAGTTCGCCGAGGTGTGCCAGCGCGAGCAGGTCAAGGCGATGCTGCACGACAGCGAGTTCCTCGGCCTGCTCGACGCACTGCCCGCCGACCTGCCGCGCTACCTCACCTGGGTCGATGAGGGCACCGAATTGCCCGCGGGCGCACAGACTCTCGACGATCTCGTCGCGGCCAACTCCAGCGAGGAACTGGCCCCGCCGAGCAAGCCGGGCGGCTTCATCATCCTCACCAGCGGCACCACCGGCCTGCCGAAGGGCGCCACCCGCGCCAAGGTGTCGCCGCTGGCCACCGCACAGTTCCTCGACCGCATCCCGTTCCCGTACCGGGGCGCGCAGGTGATCGTGTCGCCGATCTTCCACAGCACCGGGTTCGGCACCTGGCTCGTGGGCATGGCCATGGGCAACAAGATCGTGGTGCGCCGCCGCTTCGACGCCGAGGCGACATTGAAGTTGATCGCCGATCACAAGGCGGAGATGCTCGTCGCGGTGCCGACCATGCTGCACCGGATGACGGAGCTGGACCCGCAGATCCGCGCCAAGTACGACACCTCGTCGCTGAAGGTCATCCTGCTCGCCGGCTCGGCGCTGTCGCCGGAGCTCACCATGAAGGCCACCCAGGTGTTCGGGCCGGTCCTGTACAACCTGTACGGCTCGACCGAATGCTCGGTGGCGGCCATCGCGAACCCGGACGATCTGGCCATCGCACCCGGCACGGTCGGCCGCGCGCCGGTCACCTGCGAGGTGCGGCTGTTCGACGACAACGACAAGCAGGTCACCGCGATCGGCACGACCGCGCGCATCTTCATCCGCAGCGGGACGCCGTTCGAGGGCTACACCGACGGCCGCAACAAGCAGATCATCGACGGCTTCATGTCCAGCGGTGACGTCGGCCACTTCGACGAGCACGGCCTGCTGATGGTGGACGGCCGCGACGACGACATGATCGTCTCCGGCGGCGAGAACGTCTTCCCGCAGGAGGTGGAGAACCTGCTGCTGGAGCGTCCGGACATCTTCGACGCGGCGGTGGTCGGCGTGGACGACGCCGAGTTCGGAAAGCGGTTGCGCGCCTTCGTGGTTCCCGAGCCGGGCCAGAACCCGGACGGCGAGGAGATCAAGGCCTACGTCAAGAACAACCTGGCCCGCTACAAGGTGCCGCGCGAGGTGGTGTTCCTCGACGACCTGCCGCGCAATCCGACCGGCAAACTGCTGCGGCGGGTGCTGGTGGAGTACGACACCACCGCCTGACGGTCATCGGCTGGTTACCCACCGGTAGGAGCTGTTGAGATACGTGACACATCCGGTTACAGATGGTTGCTATTGTTAGCGGCAGCACTGGATCCCGTAGTCGCGGTCCGCACCACCCACCGGCTCCCCGGGTGGGACCGCCGGAAGGTTGTTGTCGATGGTTGTCTCCTTCCCCGCGTTGAGCGGCACTGCCCGCAAGGCCGGAACACTCGCTCTCGGCGTGAATGTCATGGTCAAGCGGCATCTGTTCAATCCGCTCCGGCTCGACCAGGCGGTGCGCTCGGCGATCAACGTGACCAAGCTCGGCCCGTTCGCCGGTGTCGCCATGCATGCCGCGCAGACCCGGCCCAACGCGGGAGCGATCGTCGACGAGGCCGGTGAGCTGACCTTCGGCGAGCTGAACGAGCAGTCGAACGCGCTGGCCCGCGGCCTCGCGACGCAGGGCGTGCGGCCGGGCGACGTGGTGGCGGTGCTGGCGCGCGATCACCGCGGCATGGTGCTGAGCCTGCTCGCGGCGGGCAAGCTCGGCGTGCGCACGGTGCTGATGAACACCGGGTTCGCCAAGCCGCAGTTCGCCGACGTGGCCAAGCGCGAAAAGGTGAAGGCAGTGCTGCACGACAGCGAGTTCCTGGACCTGATGAGCGCGATTCCCGCCGAAATCCCGCGAATCCTCACCTGGGTCGACGCCAAGGACAACGCCGATCCGGCGATCCCGACCATCGCCTCGCTCATCGCGGGCGAATCCACCGCACCGCTGCCCGCGCCCGCGAAGCCGGGCGGCATGGTCATCCTGACCAGCGGCACCACCGGTACGCCGAAGGGCGCGCCGCGAGACCGGGTGAGCCCGTTCGCCTCGGCCCAGTTCGTCGACCGGGTGCCGTTGCCGCACAACGGCACCATGATCATGGCCGCGCCGATCTTCCACGGCACCGGGCTGTCCCAGTTCACCCTCGGTGTCGCGCTCGGCAACCGGGTGGTCTTCCAGCAGCGCCGGTTCGACCCGGAGCTGACGCTGAAGAACATCGTCAAGTACCGGGCCGACTCGCTGGTCGTCGTGCCGACCATGTTGCAGCGCATCCTCGATCTCGACGAAGAGGTGCTGACCAAGTACGACCCGCGCACCATCAAGGTGATCTTCGCGGCGGGCTCGGCCATCGCCCCCGACGTGGTGACCCGGACGCTGGACTACTTCGGCGACACCCTCTACAACCTGTACGGCTCCACCGAGTGCGCGGTGATGACCGTCGCGACGCCGGAGGATCTACGCAAAGCGCCGACCACCGCGGGCAAGGCGCCGGTCGGGATCAAGATCGTGCTGCTGGATGAGAACCGCAAGCCGATCACGAAGCCGAATGTCACCGGCACCATCTTCGTCGACAACGGTTTCGCGTTCACCGGCTACACCGACGGCCGCACCAAGGAGGTCGTCGACGGCATGATGTCCAGCGGCGACGTCGGGCATTTCGACGCCGACGGGCTGCTCTACATCGACGGCCGGGACGACGACATGATCGTCTCCGGCGGCGAGAACGTCTTCCCGCTCGAGGTGGAGAACCTGATCGCCGGACGCGAGGACATCTTCGAGGCCGCCGTGGTGGGCGTCGACGATCGCGAGTTCGGCAAGCGCCTGCGCGCCTTCGTCGTGCCCGGCCCCGACTCCAAGCGGGACGCCCAGGAGATCAAGGACTTCGTCAAGGCGAACCTGGCCCGCTACAAGGTCCCCCGCGAGGTGATCTTCCTCGACGAACTCCCGCGCAACGCCACCGGCAAACTGCTGCGCAAACCGCTCATCGAGATGGACGTCGACGCGAGCTGAGCAGGTAGCCGACGGCTGGTCCACAGTTGCTTCCCCGGTTGTCCGCCGGGGAAAAGCGTGCAATCCGTCGGCTACTATCAGCGCGTGAGGAACGAGTTCGACCGGGTCGCTGCGGGACAACGCAGCGCCGTCGCGCGGGTGCGCGGCGCTTCGGCCGGAGCGACCTCGGGCACCATTTCCGTTGCGGCGCATGGCTGGGCGTCCGGTGGCATGCCGCCGAGCGGTACCACCCTCACCCTGCTCGTCGGCACCGCAGCGCTGATCGGGGCGCTGGTCGCTGGACTCGCGCCGCTGCGCGACACCGCGACCGGTCTGGTCGCCGCCCTGGTCGCCGGACAGTTGCTCGGCCACTTGACGATGGGTCTGGGTTCGGGCCATCTGCATCACGGCGATGCGCAGCTGACCCCGGCCATGCTCACCGCCCACATACTCGCGGCCGTCGCCGCGGCCGCCGTGATCCGCGGCGCGGAAACCGCCTACCGGGCCGGCACCGCGGTGCTGCGCCGGGTGCTGCCGCCTCGCCGTGCGCTGCCGTTCCTGCCGGAACCCGCGCCGCTGCGCACCACCCACCGCGACCGGGTCATCCTGCGCGTCTTCGCCGCCGAGTCGCTGCGCACCCGCGCCCCGCCGGTCGCCGTCGCCCACTGATCATTTCCGCACGCCGACCGACGGGTCGGGTGTGCGCGTGTGTCCAGGCGCACCGTCGACGACCCCTCGGCGCGTAGAGCATTCGCTCGCCGTATCCCCGCGACCCAGCTCTGCTTCGGCGTGGCCTTGCCCGGACAGCGCTATGCCTTTTGTCGACCCGGCACCCCGGCTGTGTGCGGCGCCCTCCCGGCCGACCGCACCGCCGGAACACGGGTCACCCGAACTTCAGAATCGAAAAATCGTGAGCACAACAGAAATAACGACGGACACCGCAACGCCGGTGGCCGTACCCGATTCCACCCCACCGACCCGGTCCCGGCCCAAAACCGCGGCCCGCAACGGGCTCAACGCACTCGCGATGCGACTGCATTTCTACGCCGGCGTCTTCGTCGCACCCTTCATCCTCATCGCCGCGGTCACCGGCGCCCTCTATGCGATATCGCCGACCCTGGAATCGATCGTGTCGCGTGACCTGCTGACCGTGGAGTCCACCGGCGGCGCGCCCAAACCACTGTCCGAGCAGGTCGGAGCTGCCGTCGCGACGCAGCCGGACCTTACGCTGAACGCCGTCTCCCCCGCGGCGGGCGCCGAGGACACCACCCGGGTGCTGTTCGCCGATCCCACCCTGGGCGAGTCGGAACGGCGCGCGGTCTTCGTCGATCCGTATACCGCTCAGCCGGTGGGTGATTCGGTCGTCTACGGCAGCTCCGGCGCACTCCCGCTGCGCACCTGGATCGACCGCCTGCACCGCGATCTGCACCTCGGCGAACCCGGCCGGCTCTACAGCGAGCTGGCCGCGTCGTGGCTGTGGGTGATCGCGCTGGCCGGTCTGGTCGTCTGGCTGCGCCGGGTACGCGCACGCAGGCAACGGAATTCGGCGCGCTGGCTGTTCGCCCCGGACCGGTCGCAGCAGGGCCGCGGTCGCACCGTCAACTGGCACGGCTCGGTCGGCATGTGGGTGCTGCCGATCATTCTCCTGCTCTCGGCCACGGGTATGACCTGGTCGACCTACGCGGGCGAGAACATCACCGAAATTCGCCAGCAGCTCAGCTGGACCACGCCCGCGGTCACCACCGCGCTGCCGGGAGCCGTTGCGCCCGTGCATGATCCGGGTAGCGACCACCACGCCGGACATACCGCCGCGCCCGCGCCCGCCAACGTGTCCGATCGGATCGTCCAGCTCGATCAGGTCTACCGCACGGCGCGCGCCAACGGCCTCACCCAGGCCGTCGAGATCAGTATTCCGGCCGAGCCCACCCAGGCGTTCGCGGTGAAGGAACGGCGGATGCCGGGCACGTACACCGTGGACGCGGTCGCCGTGGACGGCGCCACGGGCGCGGTCACCGATCGGCTCGCGTACGCCGATTGGCCGCTGATGGCCAAGCTCACCAACTGGGGCATTCAGTTCCACATGGGTCTGCTGTTCGGTCTGCTCAACCAGTTGCTGCTGCTCGCGGCGATGATCGGACTGATCACCGTGCTGGTGCGCGGCTACCTCATGTGGTGGCGCAGGCGACCGACCCGCAGCGACGCCGGGCGGCTCGCGCTGGGCCGGGCCCCGAAGCGCGGCGCACTGCGCCGGTCCTCGCCATGGCTGGTCGTGCCGCTGGTCCTGGTCGCGGTGCTGGTCGGCTGGTTCGCCCCGCTGGTCGGACTCAGCCTGCTCGCGTTCCTGGTCGTCGACGTGCTCGTCGGCCTGCGGGCTCGGCTACGCGCGGCGTAACCGGCTCGCCTCGGGTTTCCTCCCCGGATGACACGGTCCGGCCGCACGCGGTCGGGCCGTCTCGACTGGAGAGGAAACCCGCTGCACCCCGAGTGGGCTGGTGTTGTCGCGGGACTCGGGGTGCGGCGAGCCGAGCGTCGAGTGTCGGCGCATGGCATCTACCTCCATTTCTTATCGAATGGCAGAGTCAGGTGGGATCAGGCTTTGAGCCTGGCGATGAACGCCTGCAGATTGATCAGCAGCCGCTCGACCTTCTGCTCGGGGTTCAGATTCTCCCGATACCGGTTGCCCAGCGCGGGGGTCTTCTTGCCGCGCGCGTACAGCGAACAGTTCAGATCCGTGCACATGTAGGTGCCGATCGTGTTGCCGTTGCGCCCGGACGGACCGGCCTTGGCCGCGGTCAGCAGCGAAACCCCGCTACCGGTGTGCGTGGTCAGGCAGATCGAGCACATCTGTGCCCGGCCGGACCCACCGGTTTCGTAGCGCAGCGCGACGCCGACCAGCTCGTCGTCCAGCGGTACGACCAGATAGCACCGGCCCGGCAGCGACGGATCCGACCAGCCGAGGAAATCGAGGTCGTCCCAGGGACGCTCGTCGAGCTCGCGCGGTACCGGTAGCCGCTTGGCTTCGGACTTGGAACAGTTGATGAACGACGATCGGATCTCGCGTTCGGTCACTGGTTTCATGGCATGGCACTCCGTTTCCATCTCGTTGGTGTGAAACCGAGGAGACGTTACGTTCGCTAACGGCCCGGCGACAAACGTATTTCGCCGGAAATACCCGTTGACCTGCCCGCTGTGAAGATCGTCACCGAGCGCCGAGCAGCCCCGCCGACTCTGGTCCGGCGGGGCTTTCCGCTATGGCGTGTCCGACGGTTCTTCTTCGATTTCGGCCGCAGGCGCCTGCTCGGGCACCGCGACCGGGCGCAGCATCGCCCACGCGAGGAACAGCACGGCCACCACGGCCATGCCGATCCCGGACCAGAGGTTGACGTTGACGCCGCCGGTCTTGGCCTGCTCGGCGGCGGTGTTGTGCACCAGTCCGGTGATGACCAGGATGACGCCGTAACTGCCGAGGAGGGCGCCGACGATGGTGCGGATGTCGAAAAGCATTGCGGCTCCTTATCCGACGACGATGTTGAGGACGATGACGAGCACCAGGGCGATACCCGCGAGCAGCACCGGGCGCTGGTACCAGGGCAGCGATGCCTCGTCCGGATCGGTGCGCACTTCCTTGGGCGTCTCCGAATAGACCAGGCCGACGAGTTCGGCGACCGGTTTCGGCCTGGTCACCTGGGTGACCAGCACGCTCACCACGATATCGACCACGAAGGCGACGCCCGCGGCCACGAAACTCGCGCCCTGGCCCGACAACTCGAACACCTTGGTCTCGTGCAGGATGAAAACGACGATGGCGGAACCGGTTCCGCAGACCAGGCCCATCCAGCCCGCCGCCGGGGTCATCCGTTTCCAGAACATGCCGAGAATGAAGGTCGCGAACAACGGCGCGTTGAAGAAACTGAACAGGGTTTGCAGATAGTCCATCATGTTGCTGAAACTCGACGCGATGAACGAGGTGAAGATCGCCGCGACGGTGGCGCCGACGGTCGCCCAACGCCCGATATTCAGGTAGTACCCGTCCGGCCGATCCTTGCGCACATATTGCTGCCACAGGTCGTAGCTGAAGACGGTATTGAACGCGGAGATATTGGCGGCCATGCCGGCCATGAATGCGGCGAGCAGACCGGCCAGACCCACGCCGAGCAGTCCGTTCGGCAACACGTCTTTCATCAGATACAGCAGTGCCTGGTTATAGGTGGTGTCGCCGCTGAAGTCCGGATCCGCCGCCTTGGCCGCCTTGTATTCGCTCATCTGCGGCACCAGCACGGCGCTGATCATGCCGGGGATCACCACGATCAGCGGAATGAACATCTTCGGGTAGGCGCCGATGATCGGCGTACGCCGGGCCGCCGAGATGGAATGCGTGGCCAGCGCCCGCTGCACCTCGACGAAGTTGGTGGTCCAGTAGCCGAACGAGAGCACGAACCCGAGGCCGAACACGATGCCGATCACCGACAGGATGTTGCTGCCGAAGCCGCTGAGCGCGTTGCCGGGCCAGGAGTCCAGCTGCGCGCCGCCACCCGGCGAGGCGGTCACCTTGTCCCGCAACCCATCCCAGCCGCCGACCTTGTGCAGGCCGACCAGCGTGAGCGGCAGCAGCGCAGCCACGATGACGAAGAACTGCAGCACCTCGTTGTAGATCGCGGCGGACAGGCCGCCGAGGGTGATGTAGGACAGCACGATCACCGCCGCGATCACCACCGACAGCCACAGCGGCCAGCCGAGCAGCACGTTCAGGATGGTGCCGAGCAGATACAGGTTGACGCCCGCGATCAGCACCTGGGCGATGGCGAAGCTGAGCGCGTTCACCAGGTGCGCGCCGGTGCCGAAGCGCCTGCGCATGAACTCGGGGACGCTGCGCACCTTGGAGCCGTAGTAGAACGGCATCATCACCACGCCGAGGAACAGCATGGCCGGGACCGCGCCGATCCAGAAGTAGTGGAAGGTCGGGAACCCGTACTGGGCGCCGTTGGCCGACATACCCATGATCTCGACCGCGCCGAGATTGGCGGAGATGAACGCGAGGCCGGTCACCCAGGCGGGCAGCGACCGCCCGGACAGGAAGAAGTCGATGCTGGAGGAGACGCGCTGTCTGGCCAGTAAGCCGATGCCGAGTACGAAGACGAAATAGAGCGCAACCAAGGCGTAGTCGACCGGGTCCGCATCGAGTCGCAGCGTGGTCGCGGCCTCGAAATGGGTGGACGTCCGCGGCTCGGCGGCGAGCAGCACGGAGGTCAGAACGGGTGAATCGGCAAGCGGCACAGCGTCCCTCCTGGCGGTAAACCTGGCGTCGAGCGGGATCCTTCGTGGTACGAGATCGTGCGTCTACGGGTACTGCGTGGCGCGCGAGTCCCCTCGTCGCCGGCCGAATGGTGTCGGCCGACACCCACTCTGCGTGATTGTGCCTCACTCGCGGGCCACAATCGTGCACAAAGAACTCGGTCGGTCTCTCAGTCGATCCGGTGTGCGCCGGCCGCCGGGCCGACGACGAAGGTGCGCGGCTCGGCAAAACCCGAGTCCGCGAACTGTTTCCGGGTGGCGTCCACCACGGCGGCGGTGTGCGCGCGGTCGACGAGCGCGATCGCGCTGCCGCCGAATCCGCCGCCGACCATGCGCGCGCCGTGCGCCCCGGCCGCGCGCGCCGCGGCGACGGCGGTGTCCAGTGCGGGCGTGGACACCTCGAAATCGTCGCGCAGCGATGCGTGCGCCGCGGTGAGCAGCGGCCCGATCGCACGCGGATCCGCACCGCTGCGCAATTCTTCGGCAACCCGCAGAACGCGCGCGTTCTCCGTCACGACATGTCGCGCGCGGCGGCGCAGCACCGGATCGGCGAGCCGCTGCACGTCGGCCACCGCCGCGACATCCCGCAGCGCGGGCACACCGAGTTCGGCGGCGGCGGCTTCGCATTGGGCGCGGCGCTCGGCGTAGCCGCCGTCGACCAACTCGTGCGGCTGCCCGGTGTCGATCACCAACAGCTCCAACCCGAATCGGTCCAGATCGAATGGAATCTGTTCGTAGGCAATGCTTTTCGCATCGTCATCGGCGAGGAAGCCGCGGATGTCGAGGAACAGCGCGTGCCCGGCGGTGCACATGATGGAGGCGGACTGATCCAGCAAACCGGTGGGCGCGCCGACGTAGTCGTTCTCCGCGGCGCGGGCCAGCTCGATCAGCGCACGATCGGTGACGGTGGGCGCGAACAGGTCGCGCAGCGCGATGGCCACCGCGCAGGACAGCGCGGCCGAGGAGGACAGCCCCGCACCGATCGGCACCGCGCCGTCCAGTTCGAGGTCGACTCCGCCGACGGCGTGCCCGCGCCGTACGAACTCGGCGACCACCCCGAGCGGATACCGGGACCAGCCCGGCACCCGGTCGCGCTGGGCGGCCAGTTCCGCCGACGCGACCAGCACGGTCTCGCCCGGCCGCTGCCGGGACGTGACCCGCACCCACTGGTCCGAGCGCACCCTGGCCGCGCACTCGACCACCAGGGGCAATGCGATCGGCAATACGAATCCGTCGTTGTAGTCGGTGTGTTCGCCGATGATGTTGACCCGTCCCGGCGCCGCCCACGTCTGCACTGGTCCCTCGCTGTCTGTCGTGTCCACACCTATCCGTTCCGTCCGCCCACGTTACGAGACACGCCGTCGTAGCACTGGTTTCGGCCGTCGGAGGTGCGCGATTCCCCTTTGTGACGCAGAGTCGATTTTGTCGCATTACCGGCCTGCAAATTGGGCCGGGCTTTTTGGGAGGGCACTATGATTCACACCACCCCGCGCAGCGGTCCAGTGGGGCGGCGCGGCCGCCTGGTCGGACTGCCATGGATAGATCGGCTCCGTCCACCCCTGGGCAGACCGATCGCCGGGGCGCCGTTGACGATCGAGATCGGTGCCGCGACCGGGGCAGGCCCGACAGCCATGTCGGCCTTCGACGCCGCACTGCGCGACCTGGGAGTAGGTGATGCCAACTTGATCCGGCTGTCGTCGGTCATTCCGCCCGGGGCGACGTTGGCGCGCACCGGCCGCGTGCGTAAACCGATTCCATGGGGCGATCGCCTCTATTGCGTGTACGCCGTGCAGCATGCGCAGGAGCCCGGCGAGACGGCTGCGGCGGGCATCGGCTGGGTGCTGCGCGACGACGGTTCCGGCGCGGGCCTGTTCGTCGAGCACGAGGCCGAGACCACCGCGGAGGTCACCGCGCTGATCCGGTCCAGCCTCGACGACATGACCCGGCATCGACCGGAAACCTTCGGCCCCATCCAGCTGTGCACGACCGAGACCACCGCCGACGGCGGGCCGACCTGCGCGCTGGTGCTCGCGGCGTACCACACCACCCCGTGGGGGTTCCAGCGATGAACGACGTGCACATCACCATCGACACCAAGGTGCCCGACGACCAGATCGACCAGTTCTACGAACTGTACGAGGACGCGTTCGGCCCGCTGCGCACCAGAGCCATCGCCAGACAGGTGTTGCACCGCGAGGAATTCCGCGCCGAAATGATCGACGCCCGGGTACAGAAACACGTGGCCAGAACCGCTTTCGGCGAGCCGATCGGGGTGACCACGCTGACCAGACATCTCGACACCGTGCCGTGGATCAGTCCGGAATACTTCGCGGCCCGGTATCCTGAACATGCGGCGCGGGACGCGATCTTCTACATCGGTTTTACCCTCGTTACGCCAAGAGCGCGGCAAGGGGTCGCATTCCATGCCATGATCGAATCAGTTGCCCAGGTTTTGATAGCCGAACGCGCTGTGTTCGGTTGGGACATGTGCTCGTACAACAACACTCGGCCCTGGTTCACCGGCCACATCAAGTCGGTGCTCGACGAGTTGGAGCTCGAGGTTGCGGTGGAGGATACGCAGACCTACTACGCGGCCTGGTTCACCGGGGACGGAGCGACCAAGGGGGGCTGATGACAGTCAGCGAAGGGCCGCGGTCAGCAGGGCGGCAGCAATTCCGAACACGGTGGTACGCACTGCTTCTCGGGGGAAGCGCGGCCGCGATCATGGTGCACGTCGCGGTCGAGTCACTGGTGCTGACCTACCTGACGATGGCGATCATCCTGGCGGGCACGCTCGCGATGATCGGCATCGGCCTGTGGATGCACCGACCGGCGCGGCCGCTGCCCTGGTATCTGCTGTCGGCCTCGTCGGTGCTCTCGGCCACGGGCAGCGCGCTGCGCGAGACCTCCGAGCACGGCTTGCATCCGGTCGACGACGCGTTCACCTTGCTCGGATATCTGACCGTCGGACTCGCGGCCCTGATCTGGTTGCGCCCCCGTCAGGTACGCGGCAACTACGACCTGGTGCTCGACTCCGGGCTGATCGGGCTCGGCGCGCTGCTCGCGTCCTGGACCTTCCTGATCTCCCCCATCCTGCGCACCCACGACAACACCATGAACACCATGGTGGCCGCCACCTATCCGGTGCTGGACGCCTTGCTGTTGACGCTGATCGCACACTCGGTGGCCACCTCGACCCGCTCGGAAACCTCGCTGCGGCTGGTGCACATCGGGCTGATCGCCGCGCTCATCGGCGACCTCGGCTACAGCATGCAGGCCGCGGGCACGATCGCGGTCAGCCGCGACATGCTGATGGCGCCGCTGCTGGCCGCGTACGCGACCGGCGGCGTCGCCGCGCTGCACCCGACGATGGTCGGCCTGGGCAACCCGCGCCGGATCCACCCGCACCACTCCCGGCAGCGGGCCAGCTTCATCGCGGTCGCCCTGATCGTCGCGTCACTGGTGCCGGTGGTCGGGTCCTCGCTCGGCATGCTCGATCGCGTGGTGGTCTCGTCGCTGTTCGCGTTGCTGCTCATCGGGGTGCTGGTGCGCAGCGAGCGCGCCATCGTGCGCAGCTCGCGCAGTGAGCGGCGCGCCCAGCACCAAGCCGATCACGACATGCTCACCGGGCTGCTCAACCGCTCCGCGCTGTTACGCGCGCTGAATCGAAACAGCGAGCGGTGGGCCGAACAACCGCTCTGTCTGCTCTTCATCGATCTCGACGGCTTCAAGATGGTCAACGACAGCTACGGACACGCGGTGGGTGACGAGCTGATCGCGAACGCCGCCTCGCGCATCCGGCGCGTGGTGCTGCGCGACGACGTGGTCGCCCGCTACGGCGGCGACGAATTCGTGGTGCTCTCCCCGCTCGGCCGGCAGGAGGCCGCGACCCTGGCCGAACGACTGCTCGGCGCGTTCGTGCGGCCGTTCGAGCTGAGCGCGGGCGAAATCCCGATCACCGCGAGCATCGGCATCGCCTGCGGCTCGCCGCGCAGCACCGACTCCACCATCTACGACCTCATCCGGGACGCCGATTCGGCGATGTACCACGCGAAGGAATACTCGCTCGGTTACGCGTTCCACGACGACGCGCGGCATGCACCCGATACCGTGCGGCACCCTGGGCCCGATACCGTGCGGCACGCCGGGGCCGAGAGCGGGCGGCGGATCTGGCACGCGAGCACCAGATCCACCAGCACCGCGGTCTGACGGTCTACACCGTCGACAGCAGGACGGCCGCGGCCTAGTCGGCCAGTTCTTCGAGCAATCGCCGGGCGGCTTCCAGTTCGGCCTGCAGCGCTTGCACCTTGGCCTCCTGGGCTTCCCGCGCGGCATCGAGAATGCCGGCCACCACGTCGGCCACCTCGGGGTGCAGGATCTTGGCGGCCTGCGCCACCGCGGAACTGGGCACCGCGAGGCCGCGCACCGCGCGCTTCTTGCCGCTGACCACGTCGACGGACCATTCGCCGTCGGCGGTACCGGTCAGCGTGACCGTGACCTCGGGCGTCTTCGCCTTCGGCCGGGCCGCCGCCTTGGCGGGCTTCGCGCCGGCCGGGCTCGGCTTGGACACGGGCGCCTTGCTCGCGCCGCTGTCCTGTTCCGCCGATTCCGGCATGCTCGCAACGGGTTTCGGGACCACCGGGGGCGGGGTGACGGAACTGGCGGGGGTGGGTGTCGCAGTGCTCGTCAAGGTCGACGGCTGGGTCACGGGTGTTTCCTTCCTGGTTGTCGACTTCGGCTGGGCGGTGGAAACAGGCGCCGCACCTCGCTGCGGCTTGGTCAACGTCACTTCTGTCGGAGAAAAGGACAGTACATCCTTCGAGCCGGTGGGCCGGACCTGCAGGAAGTCTCCGTCGGCTGGATCGCCGAGCGCGATCACCTTTCCCGACCGTCCTTCCGGCACGCCCACCGCGGCGGCGGTGAACCACACCATGGGCGGCTTGCCGCCGGCGATTTCGGTGGCAATCCGCTGAATCTCGCTGTCCGACAATGGCTTGGGCTTGGTTCTGGTCGACGGCATTGATGACTCCGAGCAATATTCGTGGATGGCTGCGTGCACAGATGATGCCGCACCGCACCGACAGATTTGCAGGCCACCGGGAAATCGAGGCCGAGAACACGACGAAGCGCGGAGCCAGCGAACCCGGAGCTACGCCGCGGCGAGCCGGTCGGGATCGCCTTACCGCTCAGTGTTTTCGGCGGGCGTCAGTTCCGGTCGGGCGGCGCCTGCAGCGCCGGGAACCAGATATCGGCGAGCACCTCCGCGGCCCGCTCCGCGGACACGTTGATGGTGCCCTGGACGGCCCAGCGGGTGAAGAAGCGTTCGAGTTGGGCGACAAGCAGTTCCACCCGCAGCCGCGCCTCGTCCGCGCGGTCGGCGGGCCAGCGGGCGAGGTAGGAGGTCATCGCGTTGGGCAGCGCCATGATCCCGTTGCGCGCGATCTCGCGGAACTCCGACTCCAGCGCGGTGGCCTCGTCCCAGGCGGGCAGCAGGTCCTTGTGCTCGTGGAACCAGGCGATCGCCCGGGTCACCCAGGCGACGAACTCGGCCCGCGAACCGGTGTCGAGCACCCGGTCCAGGTCTTCGTAGAAATGCAGCGCGCTCGGGGCTGTGCCCTGTTCGGCGATCGCGCGCAGCACCTCTTGCTTGGAATTGAAGTGCAGGTAGAAGGTGGCGCGACTGCAACCGACGGCGGCGGCGATGTCGTCCACCCGCACCGCGGCATAACCCCGGTCGGTGAACAGCTCCTTGGCGCAGGCCAGCAGGCGAGCCCTGGTCTGCTGCTTCTGTTCGTCCCGCAGGTTGCTGCCCGCCGGGCTCGGGTTGGTGCGCAACGGCTACCCCATGTCGGTCGAATGCTGTGTCGACGTGCGACTTTCGCTGCTCGAGTGTACTGAAGCGAAGGTTCACCGCGTCTCACTAGACAATACGTCATTCACTAGACGCTGTGTCTAGCGAGTGTTACCTTGTTGCCTACGTCACTCCGGTCGCCACGGGTGAGTGACGTCCCGCTCAGCACGAGGACACTGAATGACTCCAACCGAACTCCCCCGCGTCGGCGTGATCGGTGCGGGCCCGTCCGGGATCACCGCCGCCAAACGATTGCAGGACCACGGCATCCCGTTCGATTGCTTCGAGGCCTCCGACGAGGTCGGCGGCAATTGGTATTTCAAGAACCCGAACGGCATGTCGGCGTGTTATCAATCGCTGCACATAGATACGAGCAAATTCCGGCTCGCCTTCGAGGATTTCCCGGTGCCCGCGGATTGGCCGGACTTTCCGCACCATTCGCAGTTGTTCCAGTACTTCAAGGACTACGTCGATCATTTCGGGTTGCGCGAGAAGATACTTTTCGACACCGTGGTGACCGCCGCCGAACGGGCGTCCGACGGCAGCTGGCTGGTGACGAGCAATGACGGCCACACCCGCCGCTACGACGCGTTGATCGTGTGCAATGGACACCACTGGGATCCGAATCTGCCCGACTATCCCGGGGAATTCGACGGCGTGCTGCTGCACAGCCACGCCTACAACGACCCGTTCGATCCGGTGGACATGCGCGGCAAGCGGGTCGTGGTGGTCGGGATGGGCAACTCCGGACTCGACATCGCCTCGGAACTGTCCCAGCGCTTCCTCGCCGCGAAACTCACCGTCTCGGCCCGGCGCGGGGTCTGGGTGCTGCCGAAGTACGTGCACGGCAAGGTCGGCGACAAACAGTCGGTGCCGAGCTGGATTCCGCGCAAGGTGTCGCTGCGGCTCAAGCAGCGGTTCGTCCGGAAGTTCCGGGGCGACATGGAGTTCTACGGCCTGCCCAAACCGGACCATCGCCCGTTCGAGGCGCATCCCTCGGCCAGCGAGGAGTTCCTGCACCGAGCCGGCTGCGGCGATATCGCCTTCAAGCCCGCGATCACCGCACTGGAGGGTCCGCGGGTGCGTTTCGCCGACGGCAGCACCGAGGAGGTGGACGTGATCGTCTGCGCCACCGGCTATCGGATCAGCTTCCCGTTCTTCGCCGATCCGGACCTGTTGCCGGACGCCCGAAATCGGTTCCCGCTGTTCCAGCACATGATGAAACCCGGTGTGCCCGACCTGTTCTTCCTCGGGCTGGCGCAGCCGCTGCCGACGCTGGTGAACTTCGCCGAGCAGCAGAGCAAGTTCGTCGCCGCCTATCTCACCGGCAACTATCTACCGCCCTCGGTACCGGAGATGAACGCGGCGATGCAGGCGGCCGAGGCCGCCCGGACCGGCCGCTACTACGACTCGCCCAGGCACACCATCCAGGTGGAGTTCGAACCGTACGTGCGGGCGATGCGGCGGGAAATGGCCGAGGGCGCGAAACGCGCTGCTGCGGCGGGCAACCCGTTGCCGGTGCCGGCCCGAGCGCTGGAGCGCGCGTGACCGGCGCGCCGCGGACGGCGGGTTACTGCGCGGACCGTTTCGCGCAGGTGCGCACGGAACTGGAGAACCACCTCGCCGCCGGCGAAGAGCTCGGCGCGGCCGTCTGCGTCACGGTGGACGGCGTCGCGGAGGTCGACCTGTGGGGCGGCTACCGCGATGTCGAGCGCACCCGGCCGTGGACGGCGGACACCCTGGTCAACGTGTTCTCGATCAGCAAGACGATGACCGCGCTGAGCGCTTTGCTGCTGGTCGACCGCGGCGAGCTCGACGTGCACCAGCGGGTGGCGCACTACTGGCCCGAATTCGCCGCGAACGGCAAGGGCGACATCGAGATTCGGCACCTGCTCGGCCACACCTCCGGCGTCTCGGGCTGGGCGCCGCCGATCGAGTTGCGCGATATCTACGACGCCGAGGCCGCCTGCGCTCGTCTCGCCGCCCAGCCGCCGTGGTGGGAGCCGGGCACCGCCTCGGGCTATCACGCGCTGAACTACGGGCACCTGATCGGCGAGGTGGTGCGGCGCGTCACCGGACAGACGCTGGGCCGGTTCTTCGCCGCCGAACTCGCCGAGCCGCTCGGCGCGGACTTCCACATCGGCACGCCCGCAACACATCACGACCGCATCGCGCCCCTCGTGCCGCCGCCGCAGCTCGAATTCGACCTGGCCGCACTGGATCAGGACAGCGTGCTGGTGAAAACGCTCACCAGCCCGCTGCTCGACCTCGCCGAGACCGCGAGCACCGGGTGGCGCGAGGCGGAGATCGGCGCGGTGAACGGGCACGGCAACGCCCGCTCGGTGGCGCGGGTGCAATCGCTGGTGTCCTGCGGCGGCGTGCTCGACGGCCGGCGCTTGCTGTCGGAGCGGACCATCGAGCTGATCTTCGAACAGCAGTCCGACGGTATCGATCTGGCACTGCTGGTGCCGCTGCGCTTCGGCCTCGGCTACGGGCTACCGCAGGCGCAGACCGCGCCTGCGGTACCGGACGGCCGGGTCTGCTGGTGGGCGGGCTACGGCGGCGCGATGGTGGTCAACGACCTGGACCGGCGCATCACCGTCGCGTACACCATGAACAAGATGGCGCCCGGCCTGATCGGTTCCCCGCGCGCCGACGCCTACCTGCGTGCGGTGTTCAACGCGGTACGGGCCGAGCAAGGCGCATCGGCATGATGCGCGCCTTACAGCTCACCGGGCCCGGCGTGCTCGAGCTGCGCGAGGTGCCGGTCCCTGAGATCGGGCCGGGCGAACTGCTGCTGCGGGTCGGCGCGGCCGGTATCTGCCATTCCGATCTGCATGTGCTGCACCTGCCGTTCCGGCTGCGCGCGGAGCCGCTGACGCTCGGACACGAGGTCGCGGGGACCATCGAGGCGGTCGGCGACGCGGTCGAGGGCCGCAGCGCCGGCGAACGCGGCGTCGTCTACCTGTGCTGGTCGTGCGGCCGGTGCCGGGAGTGCGCGTCCGGCAACGAGAACGTCTGCCTGGCCGCGGGCCGCACCGCGATGCCGCCGTGTCCGGGGCTCGGTCCGGACGGCGGCATGGCCGAGTACCTCCGCATGCCGGCCGACGCGTTCGTGCCGATCGGCGAGCTCGATTTCCGGCAGGCCGCTCCCCTCGCGGACGCGGCACTGACGAGCTACCACGCGATTCGCGGCGCGCGCGAGCATTTGCGGCCGGGCTCGGTGGCGGTGGTGATCGGCGTCGGCGGGCTGGGGCATGCGGCGGTGCAGATCCTCGCCGCGACCAGTGCGACCGAGGTGCTCGCGGTCGACGTGGCCGAGGACAAACTGGAATTGGCGACGCGCGGCGGCGCGGCCGCGGGCCTGCGGGCCGGCCCGGGCACCGCGCGGCAGATCCTCGACCGCACCGACGGCCGGGGCGCCGACGCGGTATTCGACTTCGTCGGCAACGACCAGACCTGTGCGCTCGCCGTCGCCACGGTCGCGCCGAACGGCGCCTACCGGATGATCGGCCTCGGCGGCGGCACGCCGGAGATCAGTGCGGCGCCCGCGGGCGGTCCGGGCTGGCCGTGGGGCGCCTCGATCCGAAAGTCCTACGGCGGCACCAAATCCGATCTGATCGAGTCCGTCGCGCTGGCTCGTTCGGGCAAGCTCGAGATCGCGGTCGAGCAGTACGCACTGGCCGACGGGCGCGCGGCGCTCGACCGGCTAGAGCGTGGGCTGGTCGCCGGTCGCGCGGTAGTGGTTCCATGAATGAGGGAGTGCGGTAGATGACGAAGCCGTTCGATGCACAGGCGTTCGCCGCGGCGGCCGTGGCCCGGTTGACCGGTCCCGGTGGCCGTTTCGAGATGGCGGTCGAGGAGGTGCTCGGTGCGCCGATGCCGGTGCTGCGCAACCGCGCCCGCTCGCTGGGCGAGGTCCTGGCCACCGCGGCGGACTGGGGCGCGCGCGACTACCTGGTGACCGACGACCGCCGGATCTCGTTCAGCGAGCACGCGGGCGCGGTCGGCGCGCTGGCCGCGGCGCTGCGGGACCGGTACGGCGTCGGCCGGGGCGACCGCATCGGCATCCTGGCCGCCAACACCCCGGAATGGGTCTGCGCGTTCTGGGCGGCGCAGCAGCTGGGCGCGATCGCGGTGGGTTACAACGCCTGGTGGACGCCGCGCGAGATCGCCTACGGCGTCGAACACACCGCCCCCGCCGTGCTCATCGTCGACGCGAAGCGCGCGGCCCTGGTCGCGGAACTGGATATCCGGGTGCCCGTGCTCACCATGGAACACGACCTGCCCGCGTTGCTCGCCGAATTCGCCGGTGCGATACCGGCACTCGCGCCGGTGGACGAGGACGACCCCGCCGTCGTCCTCTACACCAGCGGTACGAGCGGACGGCCGAAAGGCGCGGTGCACTCGCATCGAAACCTGGTGGCGGTCATCGGTTATCACCAGTTCAACGACGCGCTCGCGGCCGAGTTCGCGGGCGCCGGCGCGATACCGAGCGGCCGCAGGTTTCTGCTCACCTCGCCGCTGTTCCACATCGCCAGCCTGCACAACCTCGTGGTGCCCCGGCTGGTGACCGGTGACACCGCGGTGCTCTACCAGGGCGGCTTCGACGCCGACCGGGTGCTGCGGCTCATCGAACGCGAACGCGTCACCAATTGGGGCGCCATGCCCACCATGGCGACCCGGCTGCTCGAACGCGACCTGTCCGGGTACGACCTGTCCTCGCTGGTGTCCTTCTCGCTGAACTCCGCGCCGTCCTCGGCGGCACTGCAACATCAACTGCGCGAACGGCTTCCGGTCGCGCGAACCGCGCTGGTCACCAGTTACGGGCTCACCGAATCCAGCACGGCGGCCACCATCGCCACTCCGGCCGAACTCGCCGCGTTCCCGGATACCGTGGGCCGCCCCGTGATCGGGGCCGAGGTGCAGATCCGCGACAGTGCCGGGCAGGTCGTGGCGGACGGCGCCGAAGGTGAGATCTGCGTGCGCAGCCCGTATGTGATGCTCGGGTACTGGAACGACGACGCGGCCACCGCGGCGGCGATCACCGCCGACCGCTGGCTGCGCACCGGCGATATCGGGGTACTCACCGACGGCCGGCTGCGATTGTCCGGGCGGCGTTCGGATCTCATCCTGCGCGGCGGCGAGAACGTCTATCCCGTCGAGATCGAACAGTGCCTCGATGAGCATCCCGCGGTCCGCGAGTGCGCTGTCGTCGGCATCCCGGACCCGGATCTCGGCCAGCAGGTCGCCGCCGTGGTCGTGCTCGAAAACCCCACAGCGGCAACCGAAGCGGAGTTACGCGCGTTCGCCGCGGAACGGCTCGCCTACTACAAGGTGCCCGCGCGCTGGCGCCTCACCACCACCGAGCTGCCGCGCAACGCCACCGGCAAAGTGGTGCGCACGGGGATCGAAATCTGACGGGCACGGTTGACAGCACCGTAAAATTGCGACGGAACGGGTGACTTGGTTGCCCGGGCCGCTCGCGAGGAGTCGACGTGGACGTTTTCGAGCATCAGGGCAGGGCTGTGGCCTATGACCGGGTGGGCAGCGGGACGCCGGTCGTCTTCCTGCACAACGCGGGCACTCAGCGCCACATCTGGGACGACCAGGTGGCGGCGCTGCGCGACGACCACGAGGTGTTCGCGATCGATCTGCCCGGCTACGGACAATCCGAGCAGCCCGCCGCGGGCTATCGCCTCGCCGACTACGTGCGGATGCTCGGCGCCTTCCTCGACGCGCATCGGCTCGCCAGCGTGGCGCTCGTCGGCAATTGCCTCGGCAGCGCCACCGCCCTGCGCTACGCGATGGACCACCCGGAGCGCGTGCGCGCGCTCGTGCTGATCAACCCGCTCACCTGGGACACCGTCCGTTCCGGTCAGTCGGCGGGCCTGGCCTGGGCGGACGCACGACTCCCGCTGGCCCCGCTGGCGCGCAGGCTGGCGTTGCCCGGCCCGGCGGTGTCGCTGATCATCGGCAACCAGCTCGGCGCCCGCGGCCGAGCTCAGCAGCTGCAGCACTCGCCGAGGCTGCGTGCGCACTGGTCCGATCGCGGCCGCCTGCAGGCCCTGCACGGCTTGGTGCAGGACTTCCCCGCCTTCACGGCCTTCGACGAATTCACCCCGCCCGCCGCCTTCGCGCCGATCTGCACGATCTGGGGCCGGCAGAACCGCATTCTGTCGGCCCGCGCCGGCGCCCGGCTCAGCCGTACGCTGCGGGCGCATACCGCCGTGGAGCTGCCGGATTGCGGTCACCTGCCGATGGTGGAGGACCCGGCCAGGGTCAGCGCGGTCATCACCGACTTCCTCACGACGGCGCACCGGGACACGGTCCCCAAGGCCGCGGGTGATCGCTGAGTCGACGGCTCAGAGCGGCGCCGAGGTCGGGTACAGCTCGGCGAAGCTGTCCGAGCGCACACCGCAACCGGCGCACTCGAATTCGATGCCGAGGGTGAGCATCCAGGTGATCCGGGTGTGACAGGTATCGCACATGAAGTCCACCCCCTCGGGATGGCAGCACGGTCGTTTGCGGATGAACCACTCGGCGCGATGTCGGCAGGGGACGGTGTCGAAGCGCAGGGTGCAGGCCGGTGCGGCTGGGAGCTGAGCGACGATCGCCTCGAAAGTCGTTGGGACCGTTTCGGAGTTCATCGGTGGTACCTTCCGGCAGGACAGAGCGGGAGACCGCGGTGGGTCGGTGCGTACCCACACCAGGCAGATCGTTTGCTCAATAATTGCCGTTACGCGGTGTAGATTCGACGTCCGATACGTCCGCTACTGCCCGTTCCACCGGGTTTGATGAGACACCTTCCGGGAACCCGGTCGAATAGAGCCGTCGAGGAAAGGGATCCGTCATGTTGTTGCGCCGACTTGCCCGCCCACTACTTGCCACTGTCTTCGTCGTGGAGGGTGTCGATACGCTGCGGCACCCGGAGTCACGCGTGAAGGCGGCCACCGAGCTGGTGCAGCGCGGCCAGCGTCAGCTGCCCGAGCAGTACGCCGCGAAACTGCCGAACGATCCGGGGACCGTCGTCCAGGTCAACGCCGCCGCGCAGGTTGCTGGCGGTGTGCTCCTTGCGCTCGGCAAAGCGCCACGCCTGGCCGCGCTGGTACTCGCGGCGACCGTTGTCCCGGCCACGGTCACCGAACAGGACTTCTGGAACGAACCCGATCCCGCGCAGAAGGCGACCAAGCGCAACGCCTTCCTCAAGGATCTCGGACTGCTCGGCGGGCTGATGATCGCGGCTGCCGATACCGAGGGCAAGCCGTCGCTGGGCTGGCGGGGCAGGCGCGCCGCCCGTGGTGCGGCCGCGACGGTCAGCGCCGCGCTGCCGTTCACCGGATCGTCGGAGGGCGCCGCGACCGAGGGGCTGCGCCGCCGGGCGCACGAAGTCGCTTCGGCGGCAGGCGCTCTCGGCAGCACCGCGGCCACCAAGGGCGCCGAACTCGCCGACACCGTGCAGCAGCACGGCCCCGAATGGGCCGCCGCCGCAAAGGAACACGCGGCACCGCTGGTGGAGACCGCGAAGGAACGCGGCGCCGAACTCGCCGATGTGGCCAAGCATCGCGGCGCCGAACTCGCCGAGCGCGCCAGGACCCGCGGCCCCAAATGGGCCGAACTGGCCAAGGAACGCAGCGCCGAACTCGCCGAGCTGGCCAAAGAACGCGGCGCCGAGCTGGCCGATGTCGCCAAGCACCGCGGCGCCGAGTGGGCCGAGGTGGCCAAGGAACGCGGCGCCGAGCTGGCCGAAACCGCGCGCGAGCGCAGCGCCGAACTCGCCGACACCGCTCGCGACCGCGCACCCGAACTCGCCGAGACCGCCCGCAAGCGGGGCAACCGGTTCGCGGACACGGCCCGGCACCGGGTGGAGCAGCGGCTGCACTGAGATCGAGAACTAAGCCGACTCTTCGTATCCCACGCCACGATCGACCAGCACGGCGTCCAGCGACCGCACCCGGCGGAAGCTGGGCGCCAAGCCGGTTACTTCGATCGCACGATCGACGCTGCGCGTCTTGGTGATCAAAACCATTCGCCGACACATCTTTTCGAGATGCGCCTGGGCGTCGAACAGCACGCGCAGACCGGCGGCGGACAAGAAGGTGACCGGCGAGAGATCAATGACGATCACCGCGGATCGGGCGCCGATGACTCGGCTCAGCTGATCGCGGAAGCTCGGTGCGGTCCACAGATCAATTTGGCCGTACACCATCATCATCGCGATATCGTGCCGTGGGCGGAACACCGAAAAACGAAGCAGGTCAGCGACTTCGGCCGACGTGCCCGGCGAAACAGCGGCGTAGCGCGCATCGTCGTTGCTGGACATTGGACGACTCCTCGGCCCGTCCCGGTGGCGGGGCGGGCCTGTCTACCAAGTGAAGCACGGCGTATCCGGGCGTGTACAGCACAGCGGCCTTTCGACAACGCTGCGCCCTTCGAACAACGCAGCACCCTTCGAACAACGCGCGCCCTTCGAACAGTCCAGCGGCTTCGAACTACACCGCGCTCGTCAGCTCGCGGCTTGCTTGCCGAGCGCGCCCGCGAAGAGCAAGCCGCCGATGACCGCGGCAGGGACGCCCAGCACGATGGTGCCGATGATCGCGCCGATCGGGGCGGCGGCGGCACCGGTCACCAGGCACCCACCGAGGAACCCGGGGACCGCGAGCACGCCGATCGTCGGCACCGCGGCCGCGGCACCGACCAAGGCCCCGCCCGCGACACAGCCGAGAGCGGCGCCGATGGTCGTGCCGATCAGCGTGCCGAGTGCCACACCGAGGCCCGCGACCGTGGCGAAGTTCATCACCGCGGTATTGAAGTCGGTGGACTGTGGGTCGATGGCGATGTCGCGAAGTTCGGCCGGAGCGGGCTTTGCGGTCGCGGGGTCGGTACCGGGCGTGAGGGTGGCGGTGCGGCCGTCGATCCGCACTGTGATCGGCCATACTTTGTTGTCGTTTTGATAGCTGAGCGGCATCGCAATTACCAGACGGTCGGCCGGATCGCGCACCTCGAAACGGCCGTCGACCGCGCGCAGCGCGCCCACATCGGTGCTGAGCACCACCGAATCGCCGACCGCGCTTGCCGTGTAGTGCATTTCGGCCGGCTCCGCCTGCGCGTGCGTGGTGGCGGCCGAACCGGTCAGTGCGGCAATCACACAGAAACCCACCGCGGCGAATGTCGTTCTACCCATGGAAGTCCCCTCATCGTCTCGCGTCGGTGCACACCGACAGCGGATCCGGCGCGACCGAGGCGCGCCTACGTAATCGAAAGATGTTGCAGAGAAGCGATATTGGCGATTCAACCGAAACCTGCCGGTTCGCCGTGCGAGCGGTGGCCGTCCACCGCGGAAGGACGCTAGCGGCAGCCGCCGGGCCGCGCAACCGTCGACCGCCGAGTGTCGGCCAGGTCACAGCAACCGCACGCGACGGGGCGAATCGGTCGAAATTGCGGGGAACTACCGGCTGTAGTGGGCCGACTAAGTGGTCATGCAGCGAACAGCCATGCGGATCAGCCCGCAGGGAGATTTCGGTGTGGTGATCGAGGACTTCGACCCCGCATCGCAGGAAGACGTCCGTGCGGTCAAGCGGGCGGTGTACCGCGAGCGCATCGCCGTGCTCAAGGGCGTCGAACTCGATCCGCACCAATTCCTCGCGCTGGCACGCGGTTTCGGTGAACCGGTGCGGTACTACGAGCCGATCTACCATCACCCCGACGTGCCCGAGGTATTCGTATCGTCCAATGTCGGTAGCGGTCCGCAGCGGGTCGGTGTGCCCAAGACCGGGAAGTTCTGGCATTCGGACTACGGGTTCATGCCCCGCCCGTTCGACCTGACCTTCATCCTGCCCCAGGTGGTCCCCCAGCACAGCCGTGGCACCTACTTCCTCGACCTGGTCGCCGCCTACCGCGGGCTGAGCCCCGAATTGCAGCGCGAACTCACCGACACGGTCGCCACCCACAGCGTGGCCCGCTACTTCAAGATCCGGCCGAGCGATGTCTATCGGCCCATTTCCGAGGTGCTTGCCGAAATCGAGGCCAAAACCCCGCCGGTACACCTGCCCACGGTGCATCCGCACCCCCATACCGGTGAGCCGGTGCTCTATATCAGCGAAGGCTTCACGACCTCGATCACCGGCGCGGACGGGACCGACCGGCCCGAATTGCTGCGCGAATTGCTCAGTGTCACCGGCCAACTCGACGAGACGTGCACGCATCCGGCGATCCGGCTGCAGACCTTCGAGCGGGGTGATCTGCTGATCTGGGACAACCGCGCCATGGTGCACCGGGCGCTGCACAACGCCACCGCCGAGCCCGCGGTGTCGCATCGGGTCACCGTCTACGACGACGAACCGGGCGTGCCGGCATGACCGATCGGGTGTTCCCGGACGATCCGTTGCTGCTGGCGCAGGTCCTGCACTGTTACAAGCCGCACTGCCGCTATCTGCGTACGCTCGAGGTTCGCTCGGGCGAGAGGGTCACCGCCACCGGGACTTTCGAGATACCCGAGTCCTGCTACATCGACGCGACCGGCCACCTCAACTCGGTCGAGGTGAACATCTGCTACAACCAGATGCTCTATCAGACCATCGCGGTCATGGTGCGCGAGCAACTCGGGGTCTTCACCGGGTGGACGATGGACGATTTCTGGCGCCGCCAGCTGCCGGACATTCTGATCACCCGCTTCCACAGCGACTTCCGCAGGCCGATCGACCCACGCCGTTTCTCCGGCGAGTTCACCCTCGACGGCAGCCGGGAGCGCACGAGCTCGCTCGACGGCACGCCGTTCACCGGGTTGGACACCTCGTTCCGCTGCTGGGACGACCACGGCGGAAACTGTGCCGGCGTCGTCCGATTGGCGGTCGTCGACGCGGCCCGTCCGGTGGGAGCCGCGCGATGAGTACCCGCACGGTGACTTCGATGCTCGAAGAGCACGCGGCGCACCGCCCTGAAACGGTCGCGATCTCCTGTGCTGGAAGAGAACTCGACTACGCACAGCTGCGTGCCGACAGTATCCGGCTCGCCCGCGCGCTGAGCGCCGCCGGCATAGCCGCAGACGACAGGGTGGCCTATCTGGGCCAGGAATCCGTCGACTACTACGCGCTGTTCTTCGCCTGCGCGCGACTCGCGGCGGTGCTGGTCCCGATCAATTTCCGGTTGACCGCACCGGAGGTCGAACACATCATCGGCGACTCGGGCAGTACGGTCGTGCTGGTCGACACCGAATCCGCGGAAATCGCGCGGGTCGCCGCGCCGCGCGCCCGCATCGTCGACCTGGGTGGCGCCGAGTTCGCGAGCTGGCTGGCCGGTCCCGCCGAGCCCGCACCGGACACCTCGGTCGGCGGCGGCGACGATGCGGTGATCCAGCTCTACACCAGCGGCACCACCGGCTTGCCCAAAGGCGTTGTGCTGGCGCAGCGCAGCTTCTTCGCCATCGCCGACGCGCTGGCCGACGCGGGACTGGACTGGATCGACTTCCGCCCGGGCGAGCGCAGCCTTATCGGCATCCCCGGCTTCCACGTCGGCGGAATCTGGTGGGCCATGCAGGGTTTCGCGGCGGGCGTGACCAACGTCGCGATGCCGCGGTTCGACAGCGGCACCGCGCTGACACTGATCGCGCAAACCGGGATCACCACCATGTGTGTCGTCCCGTCGATGCTGCGGCTGATCATGTCCGAGCCCGCGATCAGCCCGGCGGCGGTCGAGTCGGTGCGCAAGGTGGTCTATGGGGGCTCACCGATTTCGGAGACCCTGTTGCGAGAGGCGCTCGAGCTCTTCGACGCCGAGTTCGCCCAGATCTACGGCCTGACCGAAACCGGGAACACCGCGATCTGCCTGCCGCCGCAGGATCATGTGCCGGGCAATCCCCGGCTGGCCGCCGCGGGGCGACCGTATCCCGGTGTGTCCGTGCGGATCATCGATGCCGCCGGGACGCCGCGGCCGCCTGGGGAGGTCGGCGAGATCTGCCTGCGCTCCCCCGCCGCCATGCTCGGCTATTGGCAGCGGCCCGAGGCCACGAGCCAGACGCTGATCGACGGCTGGATCCACACCGGCGACGCCGGATACGTCGACGCCGACGGCTACCTGTATATCCGAGATCGGTTGAAGGACATGATCATCGTGGGTGGCGAGAACATCTACCCCGCCGAGATCGAGAACGTCCTCGCCAGACATCCCGCCGTCGCGGATTCGGCGGTGATCGGCGTGCCGGACGACGTGTTCGGCGAATCGGTGCACGCGTTCGTCGCGTGCCGACCGGACGCGCAGGTGCGGGTGCGTGACCTGATGACGTTCTGCCGGGAACACTTGGCGTGGTTCAAGATACCGGCCCGCTTCGAGTTGATCGCCGCCGTGCCCCGAAATCCCAGCGGCAAGATCATGCGCTGGCAATTGCGCGAGCGGTTCTGGGCCGAGCGGGAAAGACAGGTGAACTGAATGGAACCGCTGACCTATGCCGCGGTGCGCGCGGACATCGCCGACGTGCTCTATCTCGAACCGGACGAGCTCACCGACACCGAGGATCTGTTCGCCGCCGGGTTGGACTCGGTGCGCCTGATGGGGCTCATCGAACGGTGGAAGAAGCGTGGCGCCGCACCGGCATTCGTCGATCTGGCCGAGCACCCCACCCTCGCCGCGTGGTGGCCGTTGCTCGCGCCGCGCCCGGCACGGTGAGTTCGCCGCAGGGACGGCCGCTCACCGCCGCCCAGCTCGGCGTCTGGCTCGGCCAGCAGCTGGACCCGGCGTCGTCGGCGTTCAATATCGCCGAGTACGTGGATATTTCCGGCCCGCTCGAGCTGGACGCGCTGGTGGCCGCCGTCCGCGCCGCGGTAGCCGAGACCGAAGTACTGCGAACCCGGTTCGTTGCCGAAGGTCCGCGTCAACTCGAGCACACGCCGGATCAGGTGGTGCAGGTGGTGGACGTCTCGGACGCGCCGGATCCGTTGGCGGCCGCCCGCGCACTGATGGACCGGGACGTCGCCGAGCCGCGCGATCTCACCGGCGACGAGTTGTTCGCGCACATCATCTTCCGGCTCACGCCACACCGCACGCTCTGGTATCACCGCGTGCACCACATCCTGCTCGACGGCTACGGCATGGCGTTGATCGCGCGCCGCGTCGCCGAGCTGTACACCGCGCGCGTCACCGGAACGCCCACGCCGCCCTACGCTTTCGGGTCCTGGGACGCGGTGATCGCGGCGGACGCGGCGTATGCCGAATCACCGGAGATCGAACGCGACCGTGCGTACTGGCTCGACTACCTCGGCGACCGCCCGGCCCCGGTGACGCTGTCCGGCGCCACACCGCACCCGCCGAGCCGCGCGGGCCGGACCCTGCGGGAGTTCACCGCACTGGACGCCGAGACGGTCGCGCTGTTGCGCCGGGTCGCTGAGACCGCCCGCGCGAACTGGACTGACGTGCTCACCACGGCCGTCGCCGCCTACGTCCACCGGATGACCGGAGCGACCGAGGTATGCCTCGCGCTGCCGGTCATGCTGCGCACCGGCACTCCCGCACTGCGGGTGCCGTGCATGACGCTCAACGGCGTCGCGCTGTGGACCGAATTCGCGGACGAGCCGACGCTGACCACGCTCACCGGCCGGGTCGCCCGCGATCTGGTGCGCGGCCGGCGCCACCAGCGGTATCGGAGCGAGCAGGTGCGTCGCGACCTGGGTCTGGTCGGCACCGATCGCAGCATGTACGGGCCCTCGGTCAACATCATGCTGTTCGACTACGACCTGCGTTTCGGCGCGTGCACCAGCACGGTGCACAACGTCACCGCCGGGATGATCGACGATCTGGTGTTCAACCTCTACGACCGCGGCGACGGCAACGCGCCCACGCTGTACCTCGACGGTCATCCCAGCTCCTATACCGCCGCCGAACTCGCCACTCAGCTGCGGCGGTTCACCACGTTCCTGCGTCGCGTGCTGACCGAGCCCGATCGCCCGCTCAACGCGATCGATCTGTTCCTGCCGGGCGAACGAGCGGCGCTGCACGCCGCCAGTCGCGGGCCTGATCGCCGGTGGCCGGAGCAGCCGGTGCACGAGGTGCTGGCAGCGCAGACCCTGCGGTCGACAACGGCGACGGCGATCGTCGCCACCGGTCGCGACGGACGGCGGGAATCGTGGTCCTACGGCGAACTCGCCACGCGGACAAAGCAATGGCAGGCCGCGCTGACAGCGGCGGGTACGCGTCCGGGAAGCGCCGTGGCCGTATTGCTCCCGCGCACCGGCGATGCGATCGCCGCCGTCTTCGCCGTACTGGCCTGCGGTGCGATCTATGTCCCGTTGGACCCGGGACAGCCCGCCGCCCGCACCGCCCTGCTGCTCGACGGGCTTCGTGGCCGAACCGAACTCGCCGCGATAATCACCACGACCGCACTGACTCCGCTGCTTCCCACCACACTCGCCGATCGAGCGGTTCTGGTCGACGACCTGGCTGCGGCCACCGCGGACGATGCCACGCCGCCCGTGCATCCCGATCATCCGGCGTGGGTGATCCACACCTCCGGCACCACCGGCACACCCAAAGCCACGGTGATCTCGCACCGATCCGTCCGGAACCTTTACCACCACCATCGCGAGCAGCTGATCGAACCCGCGGTGGCGGCGTGCGGTGGCAGGCGGATGCGGGCGGCGCTCACCGCGTCGATGACCTTCGATACCGCGTGGGAGGGCCTGCTCTGGCTGCTGGCGGGCCACGAACTGCATGTCATCGATGACGAGCTGCGGCGCGACCCCGACGCGCTGGTCCGCTACATCCGCGCGCAGCGCATCGACTTCCTCGATATCACACCGACTTTCGCGCGCGAGCTGCTCGCGGCGGGATTGCTCGCCGGGCCGCACCGGCCCGCGGTGCTCGCGCTCGGCGGCGAGGCGACCGACGCGGCCCTGTGGTCCGCGTTGCGCGCCGAGCCGGAGATCTCGGTCTACAACCTCTACGGGCCCACCGAATGCACCGTCGACGCCACCTGGACCACGGTGGCCGCACACGCCGCGCCGTCCATCGGGCGGCCGGTCAGCAACGGGCAGTGCCACGTGCTCGACCGGGCGCTGCGGCCGGTGCCGCCGGGGGTGGTGGGCGAACTGTACGTAGGCGGGCTACCCGTCGGGCAGGGCTATCTCGGCGAATCGGGCGCTACCGCCACGAGATTCGTCGCCGACCCGTTCGACCTGAAGGGTGGGCGGCTCTATCGCACCGGCGATCTGGTGCGCAGGCAGCCGGGCGGTGCTCTGGATTATCTCGGACGCGGCGATACCCAGATGTCGCTGCGCGGCTATCGAATCGAGGTCGGTGAGGTCGAAGCCGCATTGGCCGCCCACCCCGACGTCGGCGGCGCGGCGGTGCGGATACACGCGCAGGTGCTCGTCGCCTATGTGGTGCCCACGGCGGGCGCGGCGCTGCCGGACCCGCGCGCGCTGCGCCTGCACCTAGCGGCACGGCTGCCCGACTACATGGTGCCGTCGATCTATCTCGAGCTGAAGCGCCTGCCGCACACCGCCAACGGCAAACTGGACCGGGCGGCGCTGCCCGCGCCGCCGACCGCCGTTGCCACCGAACGGCCCGCCCGCACGCCCGCCGAGCGGACGCTGGTGCGGTTGTTCGCCGAGGCGCTCGAGCTCGATTCGGTGGGCATCGAGGACGACTTCTTCGCGCGCGGTGGGCATTCGCTGCGCGCGGCCCGGGTGCTCAACGGAATACGTGCCGCCTTCGGTGTGCGCTGGGATCTGCGCACCATGTTCGACACACCGACCGTCGCCGGGATGGCCGAGCGGCTCGAGTCGGGCCGATCCGCCGATGAATTACCCTGGCGGACAGCCGATCTAGAAGAAGACGTGCACCTGGTCGACGACCTCGTCGCGATCGGCGAGGCGTCGGCGCCGCCCCGGGTCGCGCTGCTCACCGGTGCGACCGGGTTCCTCGGTGCGTTCCTGCTCACGGCTCTGCTGGAACGGACCGACCTACGGGTGTACTGCCTCGTCCGAGCGCCGGACGACGCTGCCGCGACGACCCGGCTGCGGGACACCCTCGCACGCTACGGACTTGGCGACCAGGCGGATATACCGCACCCGGGATCTGCCCGGCGCGAATCCCGGATCATCCCGCTCGCCGGAGATCTCGCCGAGCCGCTGCTCGGACTGTCTCCCGAGCGCTACCGGGAGCTCGCCGACACCGTGGACACCATCGTGCACAACGGCGCTCGGGTCCATCACTTCGAGCCTTACGCCAGGCTGCGTCCGGCGAATGTCGAAGGGACCGCGCGCATTCTGCGGCTGGCCTGCACCGGCAATGCCACCTCGGTACATTTCGTCTCCTCCGTCGACACCGCTTTCGCGGTCGACGGAAATCCGGCGGTGCTGAGCGAGGATCGCCGGGTGGCCGCGACGTCGTTGCCGCCCAACGGTTATGTCGCGAGCAAGTGGGTGTCGGAGGGGCTGCTGTATGCCGCCGCCGCGCGCGGTGTGCCGGTGACGGTGACCCGGCCGGGCCGGATCGGCGGGCACTCCGGGACCGGCGCGTCCGGCCCGGACGACGCGTTCTGGAGCCTGCTGCGCGCGATGGTCGTGCTCGAAGCGGTCCCCGACGAGCTGTACCGGACGGGCACGGTGGACACGGTCCCGGTGGATTGGGTGGCCGCTGCCATCGCCCACCTGGTCACGCACCGGGCCGTCGGTCGGACGTGCCATCTGACCAGCGAGCAGCCGCTGCCCTTCGCGGCGATCGTCGGGGTGCTGCGCGAATCCGGATATCCGATCGCGACCGTCCCCGCGACGGACTGGCACAACCGTTTGACCGCACTGGCGGATCAGGCTTCGGCGCAGGGCGATCACACCTTGACCATCGCCCGCGCGCACGCCGCACACCTGGCGCGGCCGGGCGCCGCCGTCGCCTACAGCCGCACGAATACTCACGCCGCCCTGGCGGATGCCGCCGTACCGCAACCGGATTCGCTGGCCGCAGTGCGGGCCGGCGTCGACTACCTGATTCGAACCCGTTTCCTCCCGCCGCCCCCGGTCCCGGTCGGCGCGCAACCATCGAAGAGGCACCCATGCTGATCAAACACGCACTGCTGCCGGTACTCGCGGCGGGTGTGCTCGCCGCGACCGCCTGCACCACGTCGGTGACCGATGCCACCGATACCCGGCCCGCGTCCGCGGCGACCGACGGCGTCACGAAATACCCGCTGTCCCTTGAGAACTGCGGAAAGAGCTACACGTTCACCGCTGCCCCGACACGCGTCGTGGTGATGAACGGCGGTTCGGTCGGCGAGGTGTCGGCGCTGCTCGCACTCGGCGTGGCCGACCGGGTGGTGGCCAACGCCCAGTCCTACGGCAATTCCGACGTGCCGGGCCGAGCCGCCGCGATCGATGCGCTCCCCACCGGGAACATCACCCCGAACAGCCTGCAGGACATTCCCAAGGAGGCCATGCTGAACCAACGGCCCGATCTCGTGATATCCACCGGCGGTGGCGGTTTCGCCGCCGACC